>NZ_BAUA01000053.1 GCF_000710915.1 Nocardia brasiliensis IFM 10847 | reverse complement strand
CTCCTCGGGCGCGTCCTCGGGCGACACCGTGGGGTGCATCATCGCGGCTTCTTCCGCGTGGCTCCACGCGGTGGTGGAGAGCACCGCGACGCAGTCGTCGTAGTGGGTCAGCAGGTGGTGGCCCAGCGGCGTCCGGTGCAGCCGCCCAGCCTCCCGCAACACCCGCGCCGGGGTATACGGATCGGCCCTGCCGTCCGGGCCGAACAAGTGGGCAATGGCGGTCTGCACCGTGGAATCCTGTTCCGCCACAGCCGTGGTCGCGTGCGACGAGTCCATGTCGAGTAGTCCCTTCTCCGCGCACCGGGCGGCAGCACCTGTCCCGGATCGCGGCTTACGTTCGAAATGCGGATGAGGGCTGTTCGCTCAGGGCAGCCGCGTGGCTGCGGTGGGTACGAGATCGGTGGACGTCGCCGCCCCGGATGCGAGTACGGCCCGCGGTTCGGTGTCACTCGCCTTGCCGCGCAGCAGCTCTCGTGCGGCGAGCTGCGGCCGCAGCAGTGCGGCAGGCGGTTCGACGAGATTGGCCACCCGCAGGAACGTGCGCGCGACCACGGGATCCACCTGCGCCGCGCGTTGTACCCGCGACACGTAGGCGTTGGCGAGCCGAGTTCGTGGACTGCGCGGGCCGACCACACCGGGGTGCCCGAGATCCGCTCCGGACGCGAGCTGCCAGGCCACGTCCACCACACCCGCGGCGGCGGCGTAGAACCGGCCGGGCAGGTCCGCGGAAACCGCACCCGCCCCGAGGCATTCGCGCAGCGCCAGGGCCTGCTGCGCGGCCACGGCCATACCTTGGGCGTAGAGCGGATTGAAGCTGCACAGCGCATCGCCCAGCACCAAGAACCCCTGCGGGGCTCGGTTCAGCCGCTCGAACCGCCGCCGCATCGGTGACCGGAACCGGTGCGGTACCGCGTCGTCGAGCGGCTCCGCGCCGGTGACCAGCTCGTGAATATCCGGTGCCGCGACCGTCGCGGCGAAGGCCGCGAAGCCCGCGGGATCGGTCGGCGGATGGTCGCCCAGCATCCCGGCCAACGTCACGTGCCAGCGATCGCCCTCGACCCGGATCGCCCCGCCGCCGCGGCCGTTCGATCCGGTCGAGATGATCACCGACGAGTGATCGTCCAATTGCCCGGGCGTGCGCCGGAACATCCGTGAGGCGTAGCCGAGGTCGACCTCGAGCCGGTCCTGCGCCGGTGCTTCCGCACCGATGGCGTTGAGCCACATCGGCGCTCGGGAACCGCGTCCGGTCGCGTCGACCACCAGATCCGCGTCCTGCGCCTGCGCGCCGTACGCGCCGGCCACCGAGACCGCGCGCACCCGGTGCGCGTCGCCGATCAGTCCGCGCGCCGTCCCCTCGCTCAACCGGACACCGGGTGCGGCCAGCGTCCGTTGCCGCAACACCGATTCCAGCAGCGGCCGGGTCGCCATCACCGAGGTCAGTCCGGTCGAGGTCGGCACGACCCGGCCACCACCGACGTACCAGCGGGTTCCGACGAGCGCCTCGGCGGTGCTCGCGCCCCGCGCCGCCATCTCGCTGGTGAATCCGGGATACAGCTGCTCGATGATCGTCCGCCCGCGATCCAGCAGCCCGTGCAGATGCCGGGCCTGCGGTACCCCACGCCGCGGCGCACCGTCCGCGTCGCCGTCCCGCTCGATGATCGTGACCTGCTCGAAATGCTCGGAAAGCACCCGCGCGGCGAGCAATCCGGCGATTCCGGCGCCCAGTACGACGGCGTGCCCGCGCGCGTTCACAGCATCACCGGTAGCGCACGGATCCCCCGGTGGATCAGGCTCGGCTGGTACTCGATCGAATCGGCGGCCAATGCGAGTCTCGGTGCCTCGCTCAGCAATCGGCCGATCGCCTGCTCCGCTTCGATCCGGGCCAGCGGCGCGCCGACGCAGTAGTGGATGCCCAGGCTGAAGCCGAGATGCTTACGCGCGGGCCGGTTTCCGGCATAGCGAGTGACGTCGAAGACATCCGCGTCCGGATAGACCCGGTCGTCCCGGCTGGCCGACGCGGTGAGCACCACGACGCCGTCGCCGCGCCGGAATTCGTGCTCGCCCACCGTCGTATCCGCCAGCGCGACCCGGATGGTGAACTGGGTCGGCGCGTCGTAGCGCAGCATCTCCTCCAGCGCGGGGCCGATCAGTGCGGGGTTGTCTCGAAGCAGCGCAAGCTGTTGCGGGTTGCGCAGCAGCGCGAGCATGCCGTTGCCGATCAGGTTGATCGAGGTCTCCATGCCCGCGACCAAGGTCAGCAGCGAGATGCCGATCACCTCGGACTCGGTGATCAGACCCGCACCCGCGGCGGACATCAAGGCGCTCAGCAGATCCGGCGTCGGGTGCGTCTTCTTCTGCTGCGCCAACCTGCCGAAGTAGCCCATGCACTCGATCGCCGCCGCCCCGCGCGCCACGACGTCGGCCGCGCCCAACAGCGAATCCGGGTCGCTGCCCCGCGCGATCGCCAACTGCCACTGCCGAAACAGCGCACCGTCGCCAGGATCGGCGCCGAGCAGCCGCACCGGGACCATCGCCACCGCCAGCGGCACGGCCAGTCCGTTCAGCACGTCCAGTTCGCCCCGACGCAGCGCCGCCGCGACCAGATCCGCCACGACCTGCCCGGCCAGGGGCACCATCTCGGCCATCATGCGCGGCGTGAACGCCTTGGCCACCAGTTTGCGGTAACGGCCGTGCTCGGGCGGGTCCATCCGCACGAACGAGCCGGGGATCGCGGCGGTGGTGTCGCGGAACGGGCTGATGCCCGCGGCGTAACCGTGCCCCCAGTCGCTGCCGGTCAGGATCGCCGCGCACTCTTCATATCTGGTGACGAGGGTGACCGGGACATCACCGAAGGCGTAGGGGAAAAGCGGGGCCGCATCGCGCACCCGGCGATAGGCCGGGTAGGGATCGGCCCGCTCGCTCGGATCGAAGGCGTCGAAGGTGATGTCGGCGGGAACGGCTGTGCTCATCATTGCTCCTGTTTCCGTGCGCGCGAGGTCATCGGCCGTCCAGCCGGACCCGGAGTCGCGACATGCCGCGGACGACCACGTTCGGCCGGTACGGCGGTTCCTCGAGCAGAGTCATCGCATCGACCCGGGCAGCGATCGCGCGCAGCACCGCCTGCATCTCGAGCCGCGCCAGTGGCGCGCCGAGGCAGTAGTGCAGCCCGAGCCCGAAGGACAAGTGCCGCTCCGCTTTCCGACCACGGGCGTAGCGGGCGATATCGAACCGGTCCGCGTCGGGAAAGGCCCGCGGGTCGCGGTTGGCGGAGGCGAGCAGCACGATCACCGCGTCGCCCGGCGCGAACGTGCGCCCGGAGACGGTGATCACCTCGTGCGCGGTCCGGGTGGTCAGGTGCACCGGTGCGTCGTAGCGCAGCACCTCGTCCACGGCGGGCTCGCACAGCTCGGGACAGCTGCGCAGCCGCTCGAATTCGCCGGGGTTGCGGATGAGCGCCAGGACACCGTTGCCGATCAGATTCACCGTCGTCTCGTGCCCGGCGACCACGAGAATCAGTAGCGTGCCCAGCAATTCGTTCGACGTGAGCTGCGCGCCCGCGTCGTCGGCCTGCACCAGCGCGGTGATCAGATCGTCGCGCGGGTCCCTGCGCCGCCGCGCCACCAGTTCACCGAAGAAGTCGAGGAACGCGTAGACGGCGGCGGTCCGGGCGGCCAATTCGTCCGGCGACAGCAGCACATCCGGGTCGAGACCGCGGGCAATGGCCGTGGAGATCTCCCGCACGTGCTCGTGCGCGTCGGCGGGCACGCCGAGCATTTCACACACCATGGTCAGCGGCAGCGGATACGCCAGCGCGTCCAGCAGGTCCACCTCGCGCGCGGCGAGCATCTCGTCCATCCGGTCCGCCACGAGTCGTTCGGCGCGCTCGCGCATGCCGCCGATGGTGCGCGCGGTGAACGCCTTGCTCACCAGTCCGCGCAGCCGGGTGTGGTCCGGCGGCTCCATCCACAGAAACGAGCCGGGCAGTTCGACGTCGCTGTCGCCGTGCAGCAGCTTCGGCTCCTCGGCGTGACTCCAGCGCGGATCCTGCATGATCGTCTGTGCTTCGTGGTGACCCGTCACCAGGTGCATGTCGTGCGGTCCCGGCACGAACGGTCCGGCACCGCGCAGCACCGCGTAACTGCCGTACGGGTCGTGACGCATATGCGGTGCGACGCTCTCGATCACCGCCAGTTGAACCGGGGTCAATTCCTCGACCGCCGAATGCTCGGAACTCACCGGTAACTCCTGAATTGTCGAAAAGTAGGCGCGTCATCGCAATAGCGGTGCGTAATGAATCGTCGTGGTCACCGACACTTCCGCGCTGCGGCGATCATCCGTTCCTATCGCGCCATAGTGGAAATCCTTTATCGCGCACCGCGATTGGTTGATCGACCCTGTTTATCGCACACGGCAATTCACAGTCAGTTCAAGGCACCGTCACAATTCGCTGTTGTCGTGGCAGCCATGAATTCTGCGGAATCGGTCGAAACCCTGCACGGCGCGCTGGCCGAGATCGCGGCCGGACACCCCGGGGTGTCGGCCACGTTCTGGTCGGTATCGGAAACCGTGGACTACGCCGAACTCGACCGGCGCGCCCGGACGGCCGCCGCCGCACTCGTACGGCACGGAATCACCCGCGGCGAGCCGGTGGGCATCCTGTGCCCCAATGCTCCCGAGTTCCTGGTCAGTCTGTTCGGTATCGCGGCAGCGGGCGGCGCGGCCACGCCGCTGCCGCTGCCCGCGGGCGCGCGCCAGATGGACGGCTATCCGCGCAAACTCGCGGCGATCGTCGCGGCGGCGGGCATGCGCACCGTCCTGGTATCGCCTCGATTCGCGGACCTGACGGCACTGCTCGGCACCGCGGTCGACGTCGAATTGCTCGATACCGCAACATTGTTCGCCGCCGACGCGGACGAAGACCGGACGCTGCCCGCCCTCACTCCCGACGATCTCGCGATCGTGCAATTCACCTCCGGCAGCACCGCGGCGCCCAAGGGCGTGCGACTGACCCACCGCAACGTGCTCAGCGGCCTGGCCGCGATCCGCACCGGGATCGCGCTGAGCCTCGACGACCGCGGCGGCTTCTGGCTGCCGCTGTTCCACGACATGGGCCTGTTCGGCACGCTGTCGGCGATCCTGCGCGGCATACCGGCCCATATCTGGTCACCGGTGGCCTTCGTCAAGGATCCCGCGCGCTGGCTGGCCGAATTCGCCGCCAGCGGCACCACGATCACCGCCATGCCGAACTTCGGTTATCAGGCCCTGCTCGCCGCGGTGCCACCGGAACAGGCCGCCGAGTTCGACCTGCGGCACTGGCGGATCGCCTTCAACGGTTCCGAGCCGATCTCACTGGACGTGGTCGCCGCGTTCTGCGCCCGGTTCGCGCCCGCCGGATTCGCGCCGTCCACCATGTTCGGCGTCTACGGCATGGCCGAGGCGACCCTCGCGGTCGCGTTCCCGCCGCTGGGCCGGGCCCCGGTGTTCGACTGGGTGGATCGCGCGGCGCTCTCCGACAACGCACGGGCGCAACAGGTTTCCGCGCGCACGCCCGGCGCGCGTGCCGTGGCGTCCGTGGGTTCGGCCGTGCCCGGCCTGCGATTGCGCATCGTCGACCCGGACGACG
The DNA here is from genome assembly GCF_000710915.1 of Nocardia brasiliensis IFM 10847. Lineage (GTDB taxonomy): Bacteria > Actinomycetota > Actinomycetes > Mycobacteriales > Mycobacteriaceae > Nocardia > Nocardia brasiliensis_A. Next base: position 30,113 of record NZ_BAUA01000053.1, on the reverse strand, counting down.
ACCGCGAACTGCCCGACGGCGTCGTCGGCGAGATCCTCATCCAGGGCGCCTCGGTCACCGACGGCTACCTGACCACCGCGCCCGAATCCGTCGCGGGCCTGCACACCGCGGACGGCTGGCTGCGCACCGGGGACCTCGGATATCTGCGCGGCGGTGAGCTTTTCGTCACCGGCCGGTGCAAGGACATGATCACCGTGCGCGGCGTGAACTACTACGCCCAAGACGTCGAGGCGGCCGTGCACGATCTCGACGGCGTCTACAAGGGCCGCTGCACCGCCGCCATCGATCCGGACGGCACGGACGTGATCGCGCTCATCGCGGAAACCGAGCTCACCGGCCCGGCCGCCGACGCGCTCGGCGAGCGGATCCGGGCTCAGGTCACGGCCCGCCTCGGACTGGCCGCCGTGGACGTGTACCTCGTTGCGCCTCGGACCATTCCGCGTACCAGCAGCGGCAAACTCCAGCGGCTGGCCGCGCGCGGCCTCATCGCTGCGACCCGCTGACACCACTACGACCACCCTCCCGGCACCGACGAACAGGAGTCCCCTGTGCACAGCTATGACGTCTTCCGCCACTACGAGCGCCTGCACTGGAAGCTGGCCGACCTCGAGCTCGACGCGGTCGACCGCACGCTGGTCCGTCCCGAGTACGTGACGCTGGCCAAGAGCGCGACGATGGGCGAGTCCAACGTGATCGCCGCCGTCCACGGCTTCATGAACGAATTCGTCGACGACTACGACTTCTCCACCTTCGCGGTGGTGTGGGGCTACCAGGAAGTGCAGCACCACTACGCCTTCCGGTCCTGGCTCGGCGCGATCGGCGAGAGCGTGGACGAGAAGGCGGTCGACTCGATGCGCGAGCCGTACGCACCGGGCAGCACCCCGTCGGCGACGCTCGCGACCAACATCATCTCCGAGCTCACGGTGAATCACATCTACCGGGCGGTCGCGGCCTGGGTACAAGAGCCGGTGCTGAAAGGTCTGCTGCTCAACGCGAGTCGTGACGAAGCCGGGCACGCGCGCGAGTTCATCCACTACGCCACCGAGCGGCTGGCGCAGCGGCCCGAGGAGCTGCCCTCGGTGCTGGAAACGCTGTATGTCTACAGCTCCGAGGCGAAGATCAAGCATCCGGTGAGCACCTTCAAGGCGGGCATCAGCGAACTCGGCGACCACGAGACCATCGACACCGGTTTCGACCTGTTCCTCGAGCAGGTGGCGGCCGAGGGTGAGCTGGATGTGCTGCACGACAAGGTCCGTCGCACGTTCGCGAACATGACCGGCCTGGACCTGTCCAGCAACGCCAAGGTGCGCCGTGCGCTCGCCGACGTGCTGGGCTGACGCGATGGCTGCCCCGGTTTCGGCACCCAGCCAGGACACCGTAGCGGTGCCGTGGTCGGTCATTCCCGACTATCACTGTTTCGGCTGCTCGCCGCACAACGCCGGCGGTTTGCGGCTGAGCTTCTTCCCGCATCCGGACGGGCTGCAGTCCCGGTTCCGGCTCGGCCGGCGGTTCGAGTCGTATCCCGGTGTGGTGCACGGCGGTTTGACCGGAGTGATCTGCGACGAGGTGATGGGCAACCTGATCGTGCTCGCGCGCAACCAGCCCGCCTTCACCGTCACCCAGCGCACCAGGTTCCTCACACCCCTGTTGATCGACCACGAATACACCTGTGTCGCAACACTTGCCGAGTCCGCACCGGATCGGCCGCTCCAGGCCACGGCCGAGATCCTGGACCGCCACGGCACCGTCTGCGCCACCTCCGCCGCCACCTACCAGCCCTTCGCACTCGACGACGTGCGCCACCAGCTCACCCTCGGCGACGACGAGGTCGCCGTGCTCTGCGCGGCTCTGTCCGCCACGAATACCTTCTCGACGAACGGAGTTCACTCATGACCGCCCCCGCCGACATCCTGACCACCGTCACCGCGATCGCCGCCGCCGAAACCGGTCTCGCCGCACCGGATCTGCGGCCCGACGTCGACCTGCGCGGCATGTCGGGCGTCGATTCCGTGCGGGTGCTGCGCATGGTCGCCAAGATCGAGAAGACCTACGACATCGAGCTCGAGGACCAGGACGTCTTCGGACTGTCCACATTGAACGACGTGGTCACGGTCGTCGAACGGGCGTTGCGCGAGGCCGCGGCGTGACCGCCGTCGAACAGCCGGCCGGGCCCCGGGCCGGCATCGCCGATACCAACCAGCACTACGACTTGGATCCGGATATCTTCGGCCAGTTCCTGGATCCGCTGCGCAAGTACAGCTCCGCGCTCTACACCGCCACGGACGACACCCTGGCACAGGCGCAGCGCACCAAGCTCCACTTCGTCGCGAACCGGCTCGGCTTGCGCGGCGGCGAAGCACTGCTCGACGTCGGCTGCGGCTGGGGCTCGCTGATCCTGTTCATGGCCGAGGAATTCGGTTGCCGCACAATGGGTGTCAGCCCGGCACCGCGTCAGCACGCTTACATCGCGGAACAGGCCGCGGCGCGTGGCGTCGGCGAACTGGTGCAGACCAGGGTCGGCCATTTCGAGCGAATGGACCTGCCGCCCCGCAGCGTCGACGCCGTCACCCTGCTCGGTTCCATCGTGCACATGCCAGATCTCGACGAGGTCTTCCGCCGGGCCCGCGCCGTGCTGCGCCGCGGTGGCACCCTGTACGTTTCGGAGAGCTGCTTCCGAAACGCCGCGGCGCACCGGGCCTTCGACACGAAGGACGGCACCGAGTTCGTCCGGGCGGACATCTTCGGATGGGGTGCGCTGCGGCCGCTGTCGGATCTGGTGACAGCCGCCGAAGACGCGGGCTTCTCGATCGTCGCGGTGGACGACCTCACCGACCACTACCGCCGCACCATCGACGACTGGATCGGCAACGTGGACGCGGCCGCGGCGCGCATCGACGCGCACGGGCCCGGACTGTCCGCGAAACTGCGGCACTACCTGGAGATCGCCAACGCGGGCTGGGGTTACACGACCAAGCACTACGCGCTGACCTGCCGCAACGCCCGCTGACGGGGCAGGAGAGACAGATGGATATCGAGTCCGCACGCATCCCGGTCGACGAGGTCGCGGCGGCGGTCGACGGCTTCCTGGCCGCCTCTCCCGCCGCACGGGCGTGGGATGTGGAGACCGCCTTCGACTGGTCCCGCGCCGACGCCGGCCGGCTCACCGAGGGCCAGCGATCGGCAGTGCAGTTCGTCACCCTGATCGAAGATCACCTGCCCGGCTATTTCGAGGTGTACCACCGCTATTTCCCGGTGGACGACAGCGTCGACCGGGACACCTTCGTGCACAACCGCGAGCTCTATCACTTCACCGTGCGCTGGGCGCTCGAGGAGGACACGCACGCCAGGGCGCTCGCCCGGTACCAGGAGGCGTCCGGCCTCGCCGAACGAGGCGCGCTGCGCACGGAACTGGCGGTCGAGGGCCAGAAGCCGTTCGACCTGCCGTACGAGCACCCGGTGCAGTTCTTCGCCTACGCGCTGGTGCAGGAAAAGGCCACCCAGATGTACTACCAGCACCTGCGGGACGTCGCCGCCGATCCCGTGCTCGCCGCGGTGCTGACGCGGCTGGCCAGGGACGAGGCAAGGCACTTCAGCTTCATGGCCGACGTGGTCGGGCGCTATCTACGGGTGCACGGCGACGCGACGGTGCAGCCGATCCGCGACGTGATCGCCAACTTCCGAATGCCGTTGGCCGACACCATGCGTGGCTACTGGCGCTGGGCGTTGCGGATCGCCGACGTGGCCGCTTACGACCACACCGAAGCCTACGAACATCTGATCAAGGTGATCGACCGCGCGGTGGACGCTCGCACCGATCGGCTGGACGAGCTGGTGCACTTCATCGACGAATGCCGCACCGTGGTCTGAACTTCGGCAGCCAACTGGCCCTGCCCCCGAATGCTCCTGGGGGCAGGGCCATTCGGCAGTTCACCTGTCCGGCTGCAACACCAGCACCGTGGTCGAACCGTGCGCGATCAGCTTGCCGTTCGCGTCGACGATGCGGCCTTCGGCCGTCGCGGTCCGCCTGCCGACGTGCACCGCGTTGGCCACACAGGTGAGCCGGGAGCCGTCCAGCGTGACCGCCCGGATGAAGTTCACCTTCAGCTCCAGCGTCGTATAGGCAACACCATCACCGAGTTTCGTGAACACAGCGCTGCCCATCGCGGTATCCATCAGGGTCGCGATGACCCCGCCGTGCACGGTGAACATCGCGTTGATGGTGGCCGGATTCGGATCGAGGTAATAGCGCGTGTATCCCGCGCCCGCTGCTTCCAAACGAATGCCGAGCGACGCGCCCACGCCCAGGTTCTCCTGTAACCCACGCTCGAAAACCGTGGTCAGCTCGTGGACACGGGACGCGGCCGTCGGGTCGGGCGTACTCGTTTCCGCGCGATGCGTGGCCGCTTCGCCGGCCTGTATATCGGTGCTGGTCATGACCTTTTCCTCCCTGGCGAACGATGCCAGGCCATTCGATCAGCGCCCGGTGAACACCAGCGGGCTTGCCGCCGTTGCATTCTCACCTTCGATCGGCTGATCGAACACAGGCCGCCGGCTACGCGTCCGCGGGCACGCCGAGCACGAGTTTGCCGATCATCCCGGCGATCACCTCGGTCGAGTACGCCATGAGCTGCCCGGCTTCGGCGTCGCGCAGATGTCGCTGGATCGGCGAGGTCTTGAGGTAACCGGACGCGCCGCCCACCCGCACGCCGAGCTGGGCGATCTCGACCGCGACCTTGTTCGCCAGATACTTGGCCCGCGACAGGTTCGGAAAGAACGTGGGCACACTGTTGTCCGCCTCCCACAGCGCACGGTCGTACAGCGCGTGCGCGGCGGCGAGGCGCGTTTCGACGTCGGCGACCTCGTACTGCACCCACTGCTGATGCGACAGCGGCTTGCCGAGGATCTCGCGCGAGCATGCGTGCTCGACCAGCGCCGCCAGTGCCGCGTCGGCGATGCCGAGCGAGATCGCGGGCAGGCCCGCCGGAATGACCGCGAAGTCGCCCGGACCCGGTGCGCGACCGCGATACTCGGCCCGCAGCAGGGTGTGGTCGAACGAGAGCAACTGGCTGCGGGTCGCGCGCAGCCCGAGGGTGTCCCAGATCGGGACGGTCGTCACGGTGTCGTCGGGCACCACCCCGAAGAACGCGGGCACATCGTCGACGCGCGCGTTCACGAGCAGGTATTCGGCGATCTCACAGCCGGAGACAAAGCGTTTCGCGCCGGTGAGCTGCCAGCCCCCGGCCACCGCGACGGCGTCCTGCTGGGGATTGAGGAACCGGTTGCCGCTGGCGGGTTCGGACAGCGCGTTGGCGAATCGCTTGCCCGCGAGGAATTCCTCGGCGAAGAACGGGCCGAGGGTCTCGGCGGTGAATTCCGCCAGCGCGACGCCCGCGCCGGCGTGCATCGTCCAGATCGTCGCGGTCGACGGATCCGCCGCGGCGAGCACCCGGACCAGGTGCCCGAAGGCCGCGTAGCTCAGGCCCAGGCCGCCGACCCGTTCCGGCAGCACGGCACGGTCGAGGTCCGCCTCGTGCAAAGCCGCCAGGTGCCCGACCGCGATCTCCGCGCGTTCGTCGTATTCCGCTGCGACAGTGGCGAATCCCGCCGCCAGTTCGGCGACTCGATCGAGCACCTCGAGCTCGACGTCACGGACCGGGAAGGTGAATTGAGCAGTGGTCACGAAACGCTCCCTGGTCGAAGGTCGGGCGCGCTCGCCACCCGCGCGGCGACCGCCGGGCAAGAGTACGCGCCGAATCGGACACTCGGAGCGAGTCGACCATTTCCGGCGCGAAGCGACTACTCCGCTGCCGGACGCCCGATCCCCGTGCGGCGCAACCCTTTGTAGTCGTAGTACCGCGTCACCACCGCACCCAGCACCACACCGATCACCACCCCGAGCACGGCCATCCACACTCCGCGCGTGAGCCCGGCCGGACCACTGGCATCGAAGTAGAGGATGGCGCGCACGCCGAGGAACACCTGATGCATCGGCTCGAACGAGGCGAGCCAGCCGAAGTACTTCGGCGTCGCCTCGATCGGCACCGTGCCGCCGGAGGACGGCAACCCGAGGATGATGAACAGGATCAGGTTGATCAGCAGCCCCGCCGACCCGACCGCCGCGAGCACGGACAAGCCGGTGACCCCGACGGCGATGATCGCGAACGCGCTGAAGAGGAACAGCCCGAGCGGGTGATCGATCGGCATCCCGAGCGCCTTGGCGACCAGCAGGAAGACCCCGGCGACGACGTTCGCCGTCACCACCATGACGCCCCATTTGATCAGCAGGGTGTGAAAGCGCGAGATGGGCGTCGGCGGGAAATGCACGTACCAGGGCCCGTATTCGGTCGGCACGAAGCCCAGTTGCGCGTCGATCATCGTGTGAATGGTCATCGAACCGACCAGACCCGCCAGCAGGAGCAGCAGCGCGTAGAAGAACGCGGTGAGGCCCTGGCCGGTGCCCTCGGGCAACGGATGGAACGGCTCGACGACGATCTGCAGCGGCTCGGCGAGCGCCACCCTCGTCGCCCCGCTCAGCTCGGGTGCGGGCGGGCCGCCCGGCGGGGGCGCCAGCTGGGCCTGTACCTGTTCGGTGAGCTGCGCGCCGACCTGCTTGTTCACCTGGTTCAGCGCCTGGTTGCCGATCTGGGTGACGATCGAGGTGACGAACGCGCCGCTGCGCGGGTTGGTCTGCAACGTGATGAGCGGACGCTGGATATCGCCGGGGATCACGCTGCCCACGCCGAAGATGCCCAACCGTTTGCTGAAATCGCTCGGAATGAGGATGGTGCCGTACACCTTGTTGTTCTGCATCCGCTGCGAGGCCTCGTTGACGCCGAGCACCTGCAGGTCGATCTTGTCCCCGGGCACCGCCTGCCGCAACCCGTCGACCACCTGGGCCCCGAACTCGACCCGGCGCTGCTGCCCCGGCGCGCCGATCGTGTCGCCGACATCCTGATTGACCAGCGCGATGGGGAAATCGTGCAGGTTCTCTTCCGGATCGACGACGTAGTCGAGATACATCGTGCCGAGCAGCGCCATGAAAACGGCGAGCACCGCCACCGGCAGCAGCCACAGCCGCAACCCGAGGTTGCGCGGGGATCGACTAGTTTCCGCAGGGTCCGTAGTCACGGTTTCGGACGGTAGCAGCTGATCACGCACGGCTCGGGGAGCTACGCGCGGCCAGTTGCCTGCAGAATGCGCGAGCGCTTACGGCGACCGCAGATCGAGTCGCCGCATCACCCGGTCGACCAGATCCGGCGGCACCCCGGGTTCCCGGCGCGCGGCCATCGCCTCTTCCCGCCCGGCCGCCAGTATCTGCTGATCGATCCGGTGCAGTGCGCGGTTCAGCTCGGCGCTCTGCTCGGTCGTCTGCCGCGCGTCGTCCGCGGCTGCGGGATCGGCTCTGGCGAGCCGTCTTTCGATGCCGACATGCAATCGGTCATAGACGTCGTCCGGCAGCCGCTCGATCAGCGCGACCTGTTGCAGGCGCGTGAGTTCGGCGCGCAGAATGCGTGCCCACAGCTTGCGCTCCATATCCCGCTCGGCGTCGATGTCGACCCGAACCCCGGTGGCGCGCACCACGAGTGACAGCGTCGGCCCTTGGATCAGCAGCGTGAACAACACGAGGGCGAAGGCGGTGAAGAGGATGCCGCTGCGCCAAGGGAACGGCTCGCCCGACGCGGTGGTCAACGGCACGGCCAGTGCCAGCGCCACGGTGGCGACGCCCCGCTGTCCCGCCCACCAGGTGACGACGGTCTCCCGCCAGGTGTAGGGCTCGTCGGCCTCCCGGCGGCGCCACCACCGGCCGAACAGGGCCCAGGTCGCCAGCAACCAGAGCAGCCGCAGCCCGACCACCACGCCGATCACCGCGGCCGAAACGCCGAGGTAGCGCGGCCAGTCCGGCCCGGCCGCCCGCAGCACGGTGGCCAGTTCCAGCCCGATCAGGCCGAACGCGATCCCGCTGACCAGCATGTCGATGATCGCCCAGAACGAGTCGCCGACCAGCCGGTAATCGCTGTCGCCGAAGTCGGAGGCGGCGTCGGTCAGATACAGCGCGCACACCAGCACCGCCAGGACCGCCGACCCGTCCCAGGCATCGGCGAGCCGATACGCCGCGAAGGGCAACGCCAGACCGAGCGCGACCTGCCACGGGGCTTCGGCCAGCCGCGGCATCAGCCTGCTGCCGCCCCAGCCGAACACCAGCCCGACCGCGACACCCATCACCGCCGACACCACGAAGTCCAGCGCCGCCGACCATGCGGAGAACTCGCCGGTGACCACCGCCTGCACCGCGATCCCGTACAGCACGATCGCGGTGACGTCGTTGAACAGCCCCTCCCCCTCCAGCACGGACACCAGCCGCCGCGGCAGACCGAGCCGGCCCGCCAACGCGCCGACCGCCACCGGGTCCGGCGGCGCGACCAGCGCACCGAGCACGAACGCCGCGGCCAGCGGCACGCCAGGATGCCACAGGTGCACGGTCACCGCCACCACCGCCGCGGTGACGACCACCAGACCGACCGCTTGCAACGCGATCGCGCTCCAGTTCTGCGCGAAGGTTCGCCACGACGTACGCCGCGCCGCGGCATACAGCAGCGGCGGAAGCAGAAGCGGCAGAATGAGATCCGGCGCCACCCGGACATCGGGCACCGTCGGCAGCAGCGCGAGGACGCAACCGAACACCGTCATCAGGACGGCCGGTGCCACGCCCAGCCGCCGCCCGAGCGGCTGGGCGAGGATCGTGCCGAACAGCACGAGAAACGGCAATTCCAGATGATTCACGCTCGTCCAGCATGCGCGGCGAACCTGAGAATCCCCGAAGCGGCTGCTGATTGTTCCGCGCGAGGTACGCAAGCTGGCGGTATCCGGACAACCGGGTGTCCGCCCGCTATCCCGGTGATCTACCGTTTCGGCCGGGCGCACGGGGCAATCATGTGCTTACGAGGCAGTTCCGGTGTGGTGAAAGGAGAATCCGATGATCATCGGCGCGGTCAGTCACTGGGTTCGGCTCATGCTAGACGTGATCGGGATCTGACCCGGCACGCACCGTGGTGTGGCCCGCGAGACCGCCGGTCTCGCGGGCGATCTCGTCGAAATCGGATCAGGACAACCAGATCAGGCAGAAGATATGGCCCACCGGATCGGCGTAGACGCGGAACTGATCGGCGTCGTTGGGCTGCACCAGTTTCGCACCGAGCGCGAGCGCGCGCGGCTCCGCTTCCTCGATATCGTCGACCAGCACGTCGAAGTGAACCTGCTGAGAGGCTTCGGGATCCGGGAAATGCGGTGGCTGGTACTCCGGAGACAGCTGGAACACCAGTCGCCGCCCTTCGTCGTCCGCGGTGACGATCCAGGTGTCGTCCTCGTCGTCGATCAGCCGTACGCCGAGCAGGCCGATGTAGAACTGCGCGAGCTTGCGCGGCTCCGGACAGTCCAGCACCACGCTGCGCAGGGTGCCGACCGGCTTTTCGCTGTCCGCTGTCATGGCAAAACCTCCTTCGCTTCCGATGTCGATCACCTACCCGCCGTCGTCCGTGCGAAACGCCGCCGCGATACGAGTCCGGAGGGGCGCCGCACGGTGCGACACCCCTCCGGTGGTAAAGACTGCGCGAGAGGACTATTCAGGCTGCAACAGCACCGGCAGCCTGCTGTGCCCGTTCGAGATGAAACTCGCCACGGCGCCCAGCTCCGCCGGATCCGCCGCCAGGCGCATGTTCGGAAAACGCGCGAAGAGGGCGGGCAGCGCGACCGCCGCCTCCAGCCTGGCCAGCGGCGCGCCGAGGCAGTGGTGCACCCCGTGCCCGAAGGCCAGGTGATCCTTGCTGGGCCGGGTCACGTCGAACTCGTCGGCCGTTTCGCCGTGCACCTTCGGATCCCGATTGGCCGCCGCGTAGGAGGCGAGGATCGGATCGCCCTTGGCGATCTTCACCCCTTCCACGTCGATGTCCTCGACCGCGAACCGCAACGGCAGATGCGCCACCGGCGCCTCGAACCGCAGCGCCTCCTCGATCAGCTCGGCCCAGCCGACCTTGCCCGCGACCACCGCGGCCCGCTGCTCGGGCCGGGTGAGCAAGGCGTAGATCGCCTGATCGAGCAGGTTGACGGTGGTCTCGTGGCCCGCGCTGATGACCAGCAGCAGCGTGTCGATCAGCTCCTGCTCGGTGAGCTGCGAACCGTCGTCCTCGTCGCGATGCGAGATGAGCAGGCTGGTCATGTCGTCGCCCGGCTCGCCGCGCCGGAAGGCCACCAGCTCGGCGAGAATGCGGTACATCTCCATGTAGTTGGCCTGCGACTCCTCCGAGCCGAGCGAGGTGTCGAAGATCCCGTCGACACATTTGCGCAGGCCGGGATTCAACGACTCCGGCACGCCCATCAGCTCGGAGATGACCTCGATCGGCACCGGATACGCGAAAACCTCACGCAGATCGACCACTTCGCCCGCGGGCACCGCCGCGAGCTCGTCGATCAGCCGCTCGGTGATCCGAATGATCCGCGGTCGCATCGCCTCGGTGCGGCGGTGGGTGAACGCGGGGGCGACCAGCTTGCGCAGCCGCCGATGATCGGCGCCGTACGCGGTGAACATGTTGTTCACCGCCACCCAGAGAAACAACGGCCAGTCCTGCGGCACTTCGCCTTTGGCGAAGGCGGGCCAGTGCTGCCTGGCGTCCTTGGACACTTTCGGATCGACGAGCAGTCGCTTCAGCAGGTCGGCGTCGGTCACCGACCACGCCTGCACGCCGCCGGGCAGCTCGACCTTGGTCGCCGGTCCACGCTCACGCAGGCGTGCTGCTTCGCCTTGGATATCGGTTCCCGTCGGGTCCAGGACTAGGGGCGCAGTGTCCATCGCGGTCTCCTTAAAACACGTTCAACGGTGGTGACTGAGGAAACACTACGGGGAGGGAGACCAGTGCGCGATGGAAAGGTCCTGGCCGCCAAGACAATTCGTCGGCAGCCACGGCAAGGCCGAGCTCGGGCAGGGCGTCGAGAAGTTGATCGATGGCGTCCTGCACGATCAGATAGGCCATCGACCTGGCCGGGCAGGCGTGCGGCCCGACGCTCCACGCCAGATGTGACCGGTTGTCCACGTACTCGCCCACGCTGATGGTGGGATCGTTGTTGCAGCCGGACATGCTGATCACCACGGGCTGATGGGCGGGCAGCCACACGCCGTCTATCAGGATGGGCTGCTTGGGGTACGACACGCAATAGTTCGCCATCGGCGGGTCGGTGAACAGCACCTCGTCCAGCGCGTCGCGGGTCGAAAGACTGCCGCCGAGAACGTTTCCCGCGAAGCGGTCGTCGGTGAGCATCAGCAGCAGCGTGTTGACGATCAGGTTCTGCTGCGGCTCGATGCCCGCGCCGTACAGCGTGACCAGCTGGTGGATCATCTCCACGTCGTCCAGCTTGGCCGGATGGGCGAGCAGCCGCGAGGTGATGTCGTCGCCCGGCTCTTTGCGTTTCAGTGTGACCAGCTCGAACAGCGCGTCGGTGAGCATCGCGTTGCCCTTGTCCGCGTTGACGCCTTCGAAGATCGCGGCCATCCCGGTCGCGACCTGCTGGCCGATCTCCGGTGGGCAACCGAGCGTGGCGTTGAGCACCGCGAAGGTGAGCGGGAACGCGTACTGGCTGATCAGATCCGCCGCGCCGTCCTGGCAGAAGGCGTTGATCAGCGGGATGGCGATCCGTTCGACGGTGGCGTGCAGCGAGTGCAGGTCGACCTCGCCCACCGCGACCACGTTGGCTTGCCGGTATCGCAGATGCTCGAGTCCCGCGCTGCGCAGCGCGTTCGGCCGCCACTCCAACATCGGCAGGATCGGGCACTCGCCCGGCACGTTCTTCTGCCAGGTGCGCGGATCGGCCGGAAAATGGTCGGGGTCGTTGAGGATTCGTAACGCCGTGTGGTAACCGATCACCAGTGTCGCCGGGACGTCCGGCGCGAGGTTGACCGGCACGAGCGAACCGTATTGGCGTCGCATCTCGCGGTAGGCCGAATGCGGATCAGCGGCAAACTCTTCAGAATATAGGGATACCCGAGGACCTTCGGTGTCGATCGGGGATCCGTGCTGGACAGGGCAGGACGGGGGCGTGGTCAAAGACGAGACTCCAGACGCTGGAACAGGAATTCGACGAGCGTGATCAGCGAGCGCAGGCACGTGCCTCTGTCACGTGCGTCCAACGAGGTGAGCGGGGTTTCCGGGGTCAGGTCCAGCGCGTCGCGAACCTCGCTGAGCGGATAGTTCCTGGCCCCTTCGAATTGGTTGACCGCAACGGAATACGGCACGCCGCGCTCCTCGAGCACCGAAAGCACCTCGTCGGACTTCTCGATGCGGCGCGTGTCCACCAGCACCAGGGCACCGAGCGCGCCGCGGGCCAGCTCCTCCCACAGCGGGACGAACCGCTGCTGACCCGGTGTGCCGAAAAGGTAGAGCGCGAGTTTCGGGCTGAGCGTGATGCGCCCGAAGTCCATCGCAACGGTCGTCTGCGATTTACCGGGCAGGCCGACCATGTCGTCGACGCCGACGCTGGCCTCGGTGATCGTCTCCTCCGTGCGCAGCGGCTTGATCTCCGAGACGCTGCTCACGAAGGTCGTCTTGCCGACCCCGAAATTTCCTGCCACCAAAAGTTTTACGGAACGGGTAACGGTCTCCGGCACGTAGTCGACTGGACGATCAGACGGCGAGAGCACGGAGCCCATTGAGTACCTCTTCCAGCAGAGCGATCTCCGGCAGGTGTTCCGCCGGGGTAGGTGAGACTAGGTGACCGCTGTCCATGAGATCCGCCGCGACGATCTTCACGACGGACGGCGGCAGGTCGAGATACGCGGCGATCTCGGCGATCGACAGCGCACCCCGGCGGCTGCAGAGATTCACGACCCGGCGCGTATCGGGTGTGGCACCCGGCGCCGGGTCCTTGGCCGCACGGACCAAAGTGACCAGGTCCAGCTCACGCGTAGGACGGGTACGTCCTCCGGTGCGCACGTATGCCCGAACCAGGTCGGGATCACGCCGGGACCGTGGTGTCATGGCAATTCGCCACCATCGACACGCCTACGCGGCTGGCTGCCCAGCTCGCGGCCGACCCGGCCGGCCAATTCGTTCATCCGGTGCGCGATGAGGGCCACGTCGATCTCGGGGGTGGTCGCGACGCCGAGCAGCGCGCCCTCACCCGCCGCGGTGATCAGGATCATGCCCTGGTCGTACTCGGTCATATTCTGTCGCACACCGTTGTTCGCGCCGCCGCAGAATTCGCCGAGCGCCTTGCCGAGCGACCGCAGACCCGAGGCCGCGGCGGAGAACCGCTCGGCCTCGTCGCGCTCGATACCCGGCGAGTGCGCGATCCGCAGCCCGTCCTCGGACAGCAGGACCGAGAATCTGACGCCGGGAACGTTGAGATCGTCGAGTAGCCAGCCGAGCTTGTTGCTGCTGTCGGTCACGGGGGTGGCCATCAGGATGTCATCCCTTCGGTGTGCTCGGAGTGATCGGTGGCGGCGGCACGGCCGCTCTGGGAGCCGGTGTGCCAGGCGGCGGCGACATCGGGGCGGGCCAGCCCCGGTTCGGTGCGTGGCCCGACCGGAGCTAAGGCGACGGTGCGGCGGCGGCGCTTCGGTAGCCCGCCGCTGGTGATCTCGTGCACGGCGAATTGCTCACTCTCGCTGGGCTCTTCACGTTCCACCTCGCGGGCCACGGGCACCGGGGCGGGCGCGGGCGGCGCGACCTCGGCGGCGGACTGCTCGTGCGCGGGCACCACATCCTGACCGGGCTGCGGGGTCATCAGCAGCGCCTCGGGGATGTAGACCATCGCGCGCATGCCGCCGTAGACGTTGGGACCGTCGATGTAGACGGTGAAGCCGTAGCGGCGAGCGAGCGCGGCGATACCCGGGAAACCCACCTTGGGCGAGGGGCCGAGCTGATGGATGTCGACCGAGCGCTCGTGCGCGAGCACCTGCCTGGCCTCCTCCATCTGTTCGGCGTTCATCCGAACGCCCGCGTCGTCGATGATCACGGTGACGCCGTGATGACCTTCCTGGAAACTCACATCCACGAAAGACGTTGGCGGAGAATAGCGCAGCGCGTTGTCGAGCAGCGTGGCCAGGGTGTGCACGAGCGGCTCCACCGCCCGGCTGATGACCACCCGATCCAGCTGATTGGGGCGCACCCGCAGGTAGTCGCGGACGCGGCCGATCGCGCCGCCGACCACGTCGGTGAGCGACTGGGCGGGCCAGCGGCGGCCGGGCAGGCCGCCGCAGACGATCACATAGGACTGCGCCTGGCGGATCATCTGCTGCACCGTGTGGTCGATCCGCGTGAGCGTCTCGTAGACCTCGTCGTTGCGGTGCTCACGTAGCGCGGAACTCACCACCTGGCTCACGTCGGCGCCGAGGCTGACCACCGAGGTGCCGAACGAGCGCACGGCGGCACTGGTCGCCTGCCGCGACGCGGCGGCCACCTCCTCGCGCACCTTGCCCTCGACCGCACCGATCGCCTGCTGCGCCTCGTGATTGGCCTGTTCCCTGGTCTCGGACCGCAGCAGGCTCAGATCGTCGGCGTACCGCTCGGCGATCCAGCGCAGCACCTGGGCCAGCCGGGAGTTCTCCAGGCCCGGCGGCACCTCGACGGTCGGCGGCTGGGTATCGAAACGCCTGATCGCCTCGGTGACCGCGGGCATCGTGTTGGTGGCGAACCGCTCGATGGTCTCATCGACGGCTCGCTGCTCTCTGCTGAGTGCTTCGGCTCTGGCTCGCTGTTGTTTCGCATACTGGAATGCGTACAGCGCCACCGCTATCGCAACCAGCAGAGCGGCGGCGAGGATCCATGCAAGCACCACGGCGATATCTTGGTTCATCAGTTCTTTCGTCGTCGATTGGCGCCGAGGAATCGACTCTCCGTCATCGTGCTTCGTCTCGCCTTCCTCGCGACGCCGACCATGCACATCCCTGGTCGGATCTGGTCCACGTCGGAGGACCGGAGACCCTGCGCACACTCCGAGGCCGTTCTACCCTTGCCTCACAGTGCCCGCGGGGCAGGCGATTCCACGGTCGATCGCCGACCGATCGGATTGTGTCCGAACGGTTACCAGAACCCGACGTCCCGACATTAGCAGCAATGCAACCAAGTCTCGCCCGATCCACTCACATGATTGCGTTTGCAGACAAGAGGTGACTATCGCACACGAATGCGCAATAATGCTGCGCCCCTGGCGATCACGGTCGCTAGCCACGCAGTGACCAGGGGTGTTTCCACGGTGCCGATAGAGGACACGTCATCCGATCTATTCGTGCCGCTGCACATCTCACGCATCCCGTCAACCATGCCTACCTAGCCGACAGCCGGAAACCGGCCCACAACAGGACATTCGGTTTGCTCTTGCCCGAGAGTTAGCTGGTCCGTCCAGTTTGCTATGGCCGAGTTGCGAACCGGTCGGTCCATCCGACGCGACCTGCGCAGTTGCCCGGAAGTGGCCGGTTGCGCGCGCCGCCGCGGCCGTCGCGAGACCCGGACCATGCCGCCACGCGGCCCGCACAGATAACCCAGACTGCCGGTACCGGATACTATGCCGACATGGCAAAGCTGAAGGTGTCCGTCGATGTGCCGATCTCTCCGGAAGACGCGTGGTCGCACACGTCCAACCTGGCCGACCTCGACAAGTGGCTGACGATGCACGAGGCGTGGCGCAGCGAGGTACCCGAGCAGCTGACCGTCGGCACCCAGCTGGTCGGCGTGGCCTCGGTGAAAGGGCTGCGCAACCGGGTGACCTGGACCGTGAAAGCCGCCGAGCCGCCGCGCCGGTTGCTGCTCACCGGGGCGGGCAAGGGCGGCACCAAGCTGGGGCTCGAGTTGCTGGTCGCGCCGAAGGGCACCGGGTCGGAGGTGACCGTCGACATCGAGCTCGGCGGACGACCGCTCTTCGGGCCGATTGGCGCCGGCGTGGCGCGCGCCGTGAAGGGTGACATCGAGCGGTCGCTGGACAAGTTCGTCGCGCTGTACGCCTGAAAGATGCTGTAGAGCAAGGTTTTTGCGTCGAGCGCGGGCTACCGGGCCGCGTTCGGCGCACCCTGCGGACCCGGTCCGCCGGCCGCCGCGGTGATTCGGCGGCCGAGCCCCGCCTTCAGATGATCGATCACCGCCCTGGTCCGGCGCGGCAACGGGGCGGCGGCCGCGTATACCGCGTAGATGTCCGCGGGCGGTGTTTCCAGCTCCGGCAACACCTGAATCAACGACCCGTCTTTCAGCAGCGGATCGACGTGCCAGCGCGACCGCATGACCAGCCCGCGGCCCTCCAGACACCAGCGGGTGATCACGTCGCCGTCGTTGCTGATCAGGTTCCCCGCCACCCGGACCGCGAGTTCCTTTCCCGCGCTCTCGAACCGCCACAGCGCATAGTCGGATTCGTTCTCCCGCAAGATGATGCAGTTGTGCTCGGCCAGCTCCTTCACCGTGGCGGGCATGCCGTGCCTGCGCACATACTCCGGGGCCGCACACACCACCCGCCGGTTGACCCACAACCTGGTCGCCGTCAGCCGTGAATCCTGGAGTGTGCCAACACGAATAGCGACGTCGTACCCGGTGCCCGCAATGTTCAGCGGCAGCGCGGACAGCTCCAGATCCACCTGCACCGACGGGTGCCGCTCGACGAAATCGGCGACCAGCGGCGCGATGTGCGCCCGGCCCAGGCCGATCGTCGACCGCAGGTGCACCCGCCCGCGCAGATCGTGGCGCTGTTCGGCGATCGAGTCCTCCAGCTCCTCGAGCTGGGCGGCGATCACCGCGGCGCCCGCCGCGTACCGCTCCCCCTCCGGGGTCAGCGTCAGCCTGCGCGTACTGCGCTGCACCAGCACCACCCCGAGCCGGGCCTCCATCTGCGCCAGCCGCTTGCTCACCGACGACACCGAGATGCCGAACTCCCTGGCCGCCTCGGTCAGGCTGCGCGAACGCGCGACGATGTCGAAAAACGTCACGTCGTCGGTGGACGCACCGTACACGGCGACCTCCTTCGTCTTTTCCGTTCGGGAAAAAGTCTCTTGCGCGTTCCGTGCTTTTGCCGCGGAATATCCGAGCCTACCGTTGAGAACGTCTCGTTACCAAGAAGATCGGAGCACGCGACGATGGGTGCCACACACCGAATTGCTGTCATTCCGGGCGACGGCATCGGCAAAGAAGTCGTGCCGCAAGGAATTCGAGTTCTCTCGGCCGCGGCGGCCGCATTCGACTTCACCCTGGATGTCACCGAGTTCGATTTCGCGAGCGCGGACTACTACACGGCGACGGGGAAAATGCTGCCCGACGGCTGGTTCGACCAGCTGTCCGGCTTCGACGCGCTCTTCTTCGGCGCCGTCGGCTGGCCCGAGGTGGTGCCCGACCACATCTCGCTGTGGGGCAGCCTGCTGCAGTTCCGCCGCCATTTCGACCAGTACGTGAGCCTGCGCCCGGTCCGGCTGCTACCGGGCATCAGCAGCCCGCTCGCGGGCCGGCGGCCCGGCGACGTCGACTTCTACGTGGTCCGGGAGAACACGGAGGGCGAATACTCGAGCGTGGGCGGCAAGATCTTCGAGGGCACCGACCGGGAAACGGTGCTGCAGGAGACCGTGATGACCCGAACCGGCGTCGACCGAATCCTGAAGTACGCGTTCGAACTAGCGCAACGCAGACCGAAACGGCATCTCACCTCGGCCACCAAGAGCAACGGTATTTCCATCTCCATGCCCTATTGGGACGAGCGCGTCGCGAACATGGCGGGAAGTTATCCCGAGGTGGCGGTGGACAAGTACCACATCGATATCCTGACGGCGAATTTCGTATTGCATCCGGACTGGTTCGACGTGGTGGTCGCGAGCAATCTCTTCGGCGATATCCTGTCCGATCTCGGACCCGCCTGCACCGGCACCATCGGCATCGCGCCGAGTGGGAACATCAACCCCGAGCGGCGTTTTCCGAGCCTGTTCGAGCCGGTGCACGGCTCGGCGCCCGATATCGCGGGGCTGGGGATCGCCAACCCCATCGGCCAGATCTGGAGCGGCGCGATGATGCTCGAGCACCTGGGCGAACAGGAGGCCGCCGCGGCGGTGCTCGCCGCGGTGGAAGCCGCGCTCGTGCAGGACAGGTCCGCGATGACACCGGATATGGGCGGGTCCGGGACCACGGACTCCTTCGGGGCGCTGGTCTGTGCGCAGCTCGAGGCGGCCACCTCGATGACCGCGGCGAGGCGATCATGAAACTCGACGCCCGGCCCCGTTCGTTCCCCGCGCCCGCGCTCGACGGCATCCCGCTGCTCGTGCCGGTGGCCCTGACCGCGGGTGTGCTCGCCGCGGGCTACTTCGATGCCATACCCGAGAACATGATCGGCGGGCTCGCGATGATCGTCGGGCTCGGCATGCTGCTCGGCCCGCTCGGCAACCGGCTGCCGGTCATCTCGAAAATCGGTGGCGGAGCGTTGATCTGCCTTATGGTGCCGTCGATCCTGGTGTACCTCGGCGCTTTCGACGAGAACACGCTCGCCGCTGCGAGTGCGCTGATGAAGCAGGCGAACTTCCTGTATTTCGTCATCTGCACGCTGGTGGTCGGCAGCATCCTCGGGATGAGCCGAAAGGTGATGATCGGCGGACTGATCCGCATCTTCCCGCCGCTGCTGCTCGGCACCGTGGTCGCGGTGTCGGTGGGGATCGCGGTCGCCATGACGTTCGGTTACAGCTTCCATCGCGCGCTGTTCTACATCGTCGTGCCGATCATCGGCGGCGGCATCGGCGAAGGGGTCATTCCGCTGTCGTCGGCCTACGCGTCGGCACTCGGCGGGCAGCAGGCGGATTTCGTCGCCGAACTCATCCCCGCGGCGATCATCGGCAATATCGCCGCGGTCATCACGGCGGGTGTGCTGCGCCGGCTCGGCGATCGCCGTCCGCACCTCGACGGTGGCGGGCAGTTGGTGAAGGTGCCCTCCGCCGACCCCGTCCCGGCCGGCACCGCAGAACCCGCCCCGCACGATCCGGCCGCGCCGCCGCGCAATCACGCGCTCGGCGTGCTTCTCATCTGTGGCATGTTCGTGCTCGCCACCTTGCTCGAGCACGCGGTGCACCTGCCCGCGCCGGTGCTGGTGATCGTCATGTCGGTGCTGTGCAAGCTGTTCGGCGTCTTTCCGCCGGTGGTGGAGGACAGCGTGCGCGGCGTCTACACCGTCATCTCGAAACATTTCATCTACCCCACGATGATCGGGCTCGGCCTGCTGTACCTGCCGTTGCAGAGCATCATCGGCGTGCTGTCGGCGGGGTACGTGATCGCGTGCGTCGCCGTGGTCCTGTCGATGGCCGCCACCGGCTATGTCGTCGGCCGCGCCATCGGCATGTATCCAGTGGACGCCTCGTTGGTCACCGTGTGCCACAGCGGCCTCGGCGGCACCGGTGACGTGGCCATCCTTTCCGCGTCGAACCGGATGAATCTCATGCCGTTCGCGCAGATCTCGACCCGGATAGGCGGCGTCACCACGGTCATCTCGGCGGCCGCGCTGATCAAGGTGTGGCAAGGATGAGAGTGCTGGTCGCGCCCGACAAATTCAAGGGCAGCCTGTCCGCCGCCGAGGTGGCCCGCTGTCTTGTCCTGGGGCTCAGCGCATCCGGGGCCGAATGCCGGGCCCTTCCGCTCGCCGACGGCGGCGACGGCAGTGTCGAGGCCGCCGTCGCCGCCGGCTTCGAGGCGGTGCCGGTCACCGTCGCGGGCGCAACCGGAACGCCGCGGCAGGGCCTGATCGCCCTGCGCGGCGACACCGCCGTCGTCGAGGTGGCGAACACCTGCGGACTCCTCACCCTGCCCGGCGGGCGGCCCCGGCCGCTCGACTCGTCGAGTCTCGGCCTGGGACAAGCGCTTCGGCAGGCGTTGCGGTACGAACCACGACGGATCGTGCTGGCGCTCGGCGGGAGCGCGAGCACCGACGGCGGCATGGGGTTGTTGACCGCGATGGGGTTTCGATTCACCGATGCTGCCGGGCGGGTCCTGCCGCCGAGTGGTCGCGCACTGCTCGACATCGCCGGGGTCGACGTGTCCGCGGCGGTGCGCCTGCCCACCGTCGAGTTGGTGCTCGCCTCCGATGTCACCAACCCGCTCACCGGACCCGACGGAGCAGCTGCTGTGTACGGCCCGCAGAAGGGCGCGACCCCCGCGCAGGTGCGCCGCCTCGACGCCGGTCTGCATCGCTTCGTACAAACGCTGTCCCACAACGGCTTTCCCGAAGCTCCCACCCTCGCCGCGACGCCGGGAGCAGGCAGCGCAGGCGGCCTCGGCTTCGCCGCCCTGCTCCTCGGCGCCCACCCCCTCTCCGGCGCCGACTACTTCCTCGACCTACTCGACTTCGACCGGCACCGCTCGTCCGCCGACTTGATCGTCACCGGCGAAGGCCGCCTGGACCACCAAACCGAACGCGGCAAACTCCCCGCCGCCGTCGCCCGCCGCGCCGGTCCGACACCCGTCGTCGCGGTCACGGGCCATCGTGAACTGCCGCAAACCCTTTGGCACCGAGCCGGTTTCACCTATGTCTACGCCCTCTCCGACTACACCTCAGCGGATACCGCGAACAACCCCGTCCTCACCGCCGAACTCCTCACCCGGATCGGCACCGACATCGCCCGGACCCGCGACGGATTTGCCATCAACAGCCACGCGGTGTGGTGAACAGACACTGCTTGCAGGCCACGATCACCCCCGCCCCACCACCGGCCGAGCACCGCCACAGTGACCGGGCCGCGCGTCCGCGCCGACGACGACTCGGGGATACCTCCGCCCTTCGGCCGCTGCGTGCCCTCCGGCCGCGTGGCGGATGCTCGGAGTGTTGTGCAAACATCGTCGCGGTGAGCGAACCCCGGGAAAGCGATGCATTACAAGCGACGACAGTGTCCTTCCGCCCAGGTGCGCGGGCGGACGACAGTGCGGTGGACCGGATCGACGGGTCGTTCACCACCGACACCATCGTCGATGTGCGCAACAGCGCCGAGGGATTCGTGCTCCGCGAAGTTCCGGTGTCCCCGCCCATCGTCAAGCACTTCCCCGACGACGCGGACAGCGAAGAGGATGCGCCGGTCCGATTCGTCGCCGTCGATCAGCAAGGCCATATCTGCGGGGCCATCGACGTCGTCTACGCGGAATGGAACCGACGTCTGACCATCGTCGATATCAAAGTCGCCCCGACCCATCGCGGCCAGGGACTGGGACGCAGGCTGGTCGACCTGGCCATCGCGCACGGACGGGAATCCGGCGCCCGCACACTGTGGCTGGAGGTCACGAACATCAACGCGCCGGCCATTCGGGCGTACCGCCGTATGGGATTCGCCTTCTGCGGTCTCGACACCTCGCTCTATCGCGGGACACCCGCCGAGAGCGAGATCGCGATCTTCATGAGCCGGGATATCACGAACGACGGTGCGCAACCCGATCGGCGCGAGCAGCGCTCGGACGATCGCACAGTTCAGTAGGCGTCGTTCGGTCCGGCGGCGACGGCGAGGACGCCGTCGACCTCGCTTACCGCGGAGATCAGTCGTTGAAAGTCGCCGCGCCCGTCGAGGTGGATGGAAACCTCGACGGACGGGGTGGTTTCGGTGGTCCGGGGATCGTCGTGCTGGACGGTGGACAGGTCGGTGACTCGGAAGCCGGAGCGGGTGACGATCTGCAGGACCTGGCGGAGTAGGCCGTGCCCGTCGAGGTAGTGCACGCGCACTGTCGGCCAGGGTGCGACCGCGAAATTCCGGGTCAGGCGGGACAGGGCGGGCAAGGCCAGGATCGCGGCGAAGTAGCCGAGTACGCCGAGCGCGGCCAGCAATACCAGGCCCGCTCCTGCCGCCGCACCCACCGCGGCAGTCAGCCAGATGCTGGCCGCGGTGGTGAGCCCGCGCACGGAATCGCGTTTGACAAAGATGATTCCGCCGCCGATGAACCCGAGCCCTGAGACGATCTGCGCGGCGACCCGCGAGGGATCCAGCGTCACCCGCCCGGTCGCCAGCACATCGCTGAAACCGTACTTGCTGACCAGCATGAACAGAGCGGCACCCAACCCTACGACGGTGTAGGTACGCAGGCCCGCCGCCTTCTGCTCGAGCTCCCGCTCCAGTCCGACCGCAGCCGAAAGGATGAACGCGGCGCCGAGTTCCGCTATCTGGCTCGGACCTTGTCCCGTCAATCCGTTGAACGCTTCGATCATCAATCCACGCTAGTTCGCACGGATGGACTGTGCAGCGACGAAACTCAGGACCGGCCCTGCTGCGTCACCCTGGTTCGCGCTGCCCGTAGGGGGACCACGCCCAACTACCATTGGGGACCGCGTTGCCGTCGGGGTCCAACCGCTCGGACGCCTACCTGTGCGACCCCGCCGATCGGCTGGGAAGATCAGCTCACCGGCGGGTAGCCCCGATTCCGCACTGCCGCATAATGTCAGAGACCGATGATCGCCCCCGCGGACTGCCGCCGCTGCCCGGTAGCATGCCGATCATTGCCCGAGCCATCACTCGGCGCGCCAACGCCCCGAGTCCGATCCGGCACCCGGCGGACGACCGCTCGAAGTCCGCAATCCCCCACCCTGTCTGCCCGCACTGATCAGGAAACC
This sequence comes from Nocardia brasiliensis IFM 10847, assembly GCF_000710915.1. Lineage (GTDB taxonomy): Bacteria > Actinomycetota > Actinomycetes > Mycobacteriales > Mycobacteriaceae > Nocardia > Nocardia brasiliensis_A. The sequence continues at coordinate 7,541 of NZ_BAUA01000053.1, read as the reverse complement.
GCTTATGGCCGCACCATCGCCGCACTGCGCGGCACTACCCAGCGACGCCCTCGCACATGTGCTCGCCGACTCCACGCTGTCCTTGTTCTCGGCCGCTGATCTTGCCGAACTCGTTGTCTTACAACGCTGCTGCTGGGTCCCAGAGGCGGTGCTCAACAACATGCTCGACCTTCCCCCGCTGCGCGAAACCCATGACGAGGTACTCGCGTGGGCTACCACGTCGACAACTTTGGTCGTGCGGCAACGCGGCCGCCTGGTCGCCGCGGTACGCGGCCAGGTCGAAGGCAGCGACTGGCATGTCGGCCGACTCATGGTCGCTCCCGACCTGACGGGTCGCGGCGTCGGTTCCCATCTGCTGCGCCTGATCGAAACGCTCGCTCCCCCGCACATCGAGCGATTCATCCTGTTCACCGGCGCCCGCAGCGAACGCAACATCCGCATGTATCAGAACGCGGGCTACCAGCTCCTGCCCACACCGGATCCACTCCCGCCCAACCACATCCACGGTGCGGTTCACCTGGTGAAGCCCAGGGACTGAGCGAGTACGACGTCATCGTTGGCGGCGACTGCCAACCAGGCGATCGACAATGCGCGAATCGCTTCCGAGGAGCGGGGCGAGTGAATTCCATTCCGCCGGCGACCATGCTGCTCTGCGGCCCATGCACGAATCACGCCGGTGGGGGCCCAGTGGACGGACAGCCGCGCGTCGACCTCGGTCTCGCCGTCGAGCGGGACGCCATGTTCACGAAGCAAGCCCTCGAACAGGGTCAGCGGCGAGGGTACGCCACCATCCTCGGCCGCCCCTACCCGCCTTCCTCCGGCTCGATCACCGTTGAGGTGACAACCGGACTCGACCTCGGCACCGTCTGCATCCCATCACCGTTCTGACGCAACGCGGATCGCACTGACCTAGCCCTGTCGCCAGCCGTACCAGTTCTCCGAGGCGAGCACCGCTACGCCCAGCAGCAGGTTCGCCAGCAAGATCATCCACAGGCCGGCGAGGGGTGTGCCTGCGTCGAAAGATTGCACAAGAAACACGACACAGTAGCCGCACCACAGGAATAGGTGGAAAGCGAGAACACCGCCGTAAGCCCGGGTGTACGCACCACGGGACGAGTGCATGGCCAAGACTGTCCCCGTCGCGATAACGGCCAGGAAAGTTCCGCCGACGAATACGACGGCTTGGAAGGGGGCCCACACCTCTCCAAACGGATACACCTCCTTCGTTCGGACGAATTCCCAACCACCGTCGGTGAAGTCGGCCAAGGGCTGGGTCAGCGCCCCGGCCCACAGCGCGAACGCCAGGCCTACACAACTTCGAAGGAACCAGAAGCGGCCCGGCTCATCGCGTGACGTCGCTTCATCGCTGTTGCCCTCAGGGATCGGATTCACGGAGCCCCCGCTCGACGAACGTATGCAACCAGTATTACCGAGGCGGGTCGAGTCGGCGTTTGCGAAATAGCGCGGGATCTTTCGGCTGCGGCCGGTCAGTGCGCGGTGCTGCTGTGGAAAACGAGGCGGATGAAGGTTTCGGTGTGGCGGCGGATTTCGTCACGGGCCTGAGTGCGTTCCGGGCCAGGAGCGTGGGCGTGCAGGTGCAGTACTCGGGTGAGGCCGATCAGACCGGTGAAGGACATCGCGAGGTCTTCCGGGGTGGCGAGGTCGGCGGGGATCTGGTCGGCGGCGATCCAGTGTTCGAACAGGCGGCTCACGGGCTGGCGCATGGCCGAGATCGCTTGTTGCAGGGCGGGACTGTGCAGCAGCCCGTCCTGCGCCATGACGCTGATCAATAGGCGGGCGTCTTCGTGTTCCCAGCCCTCGAGGACGGCGCGCACGAGTTCGCGCAGGTACTGCGGCGGGTCGGTGTCTACGAGGGCGGCCGTGGCGGCGTCCATCATGTCGAGTGGGTTGGTGGGGCCGAGAGTGGCGAGTACGGCGTCGAAGATCGCCTGCTTGCTGGCGAAATGCGCGTAGAGCACGCTCTCGCTCAACCCGACTTCGCGCGCGATGGACCGGATCGAGGTGCCCGCGTACCCGTTGCGGGCGAACAGGCGCAGGGCGGCGCTCGACAACGCGGCTTTGGTGTCGCCCGCATCCGCCTTGCGCGGCCGTCCAGGTCTACGCCGTGGTGTCGTCATCCCACTTCCGCCCTTTCCCCTCGAGGTCTACAATTAATCGAACGCTCGATTATTTTACGCGAAAGGACCGTGATCATGGACACCGACCCGCGCACTCAGACCAACCCACCCGCGCCGTATGTCGAACCGGCCCCCTACGGCTATCTCTACCTCGGCTTCCGTGTCGCCCCACCCCCGCGAATCCCGTTCGTGCCCCGCAGTTCTCGCCGCCGAGAGGTCTTGCGCCGGTGCCAGGACCTCACGCGCCGCCTGGCCGCGATGGACGAGGTGCTCTCGGCCAGGGCCTACCGTGCCATCGCGATCCAGCCGTCCGACGTGAGCCCACGCTTCGACGTGATCGTCCTGATCGAGACCAGCACACCGGCGACGCTCGCCGCGGTGCAGGCCACGCCGGAGTTCCAGCAGCTGGGCGCCGACTTCGTCATGCCCGCGCGCAATATCCGGCGCCTCGGCGATATCGACAGCTCCCCCACCGGGACGTTCCTGTTCAACCACTTCACCGCCGATGACTACGACCGCGCCCTGCGCTATTTCGACTCGGTCGCCGGCTGGTTCAACCACGACGCCAAGGTGGACGACATCGCCTTGCTCGGCCCGATCGAAGACGCGCCCTACGTCTTCGTCAACCAGGTCCGTCTGCCCGGCACCCTCGCCGCCTTCGTCCTCGCCCTGCTCCGCCCGAACTTCCGCCGCTCGGTACACGACGTGATGGTCGCCAACCGCGTCGGCTTCGCGTCCATCATCTGCAAGCCGGTCTGAATCCGAGGCCACTGACAAGCAATCTCGCTGGCGCCCTTCGCTTCCAGCCAATGATGCACCGCGCCGGACGTCTCGGGTCGCGCGCCCGCGCAGAAGTACGCGATCTGCAGAGTCGGTAACCGATGGTGGTTCTCACGACAGATCGGCGACGACGAGCCGGTAGCCGAGGTCGAGGTGGGGGCGGTCGAGGAGGTCGGCGTGGCGGACGGACCAGGAACCGTCGGCGAGATCTCGCCGCAGGCGGGACAATCCTTCTCGCAGTTGCGGTTCCGGTGTGAGCGCGAGCATCGATATGCCGGCTCGGACGGTTTCGTCGAGATAGGCCTCGGGGCGACGCCAGTAAGCTCCGCCGAAACCGTCGACGCAGTCGTGTGGCACCGGGATCGGCTGTACGGCAGAGTTTTCCAACTGAGCGGTCAAGCGAGTCAACGGCACGGCGAGGCGGGCGTCGGTTTCCGCGGCCGCGGGCAGGTACTCGCGTACCAGCCAGAACTGCCGGAACACCGAGTGATCCCAGGTGAGGATCACGATGCGGCGCCGCGCAACTCGGATCATCTCGGCGACGCCGCGCTCGAGGTCGGCCCAATGGTGGACGGTGAGCACCGCCAAGGCCGCATCCACGGCACCGGTGCGGACCGGCAGCTGCTCGGCGCTCGCGCGAACGGCAGCGGCGGCACCGCCCGGCCGCTGGTCGATCATCACCCGGCTGGGCTCGACCGCGAGGACGGTGCCGCCCGGCTCGTAGGAGCCGGTGCCTGCGCCGATGTTCACGATCGAAGCCATGTCGGCCAGCGACGCATCGATCGCGGCGGCGATTCGCGGATCCGGCTGCCGGGTCGCCGCGTACGTACGCCCGGTGGTGTCGTACACCGTCATCGCTGCCGCCCCGCAGCGCGGCCACGACGGCCGCCCGCGCCGGTCCGGACTTCGCTCGCCATCGTCGGACCTTAGCGGGCGCACTGCCGTCGCGGCCACCCATCGTCGGGCCAGGCCCAGCTCACCCCTGCGGCGCGGAAATCACTTGCCGTCCGACAACCAGCGCGAATTCAGCTCCCGCTCGGCCGCCGCGGTGAGCGCACCGAACACCCGCAACCGCGCGATGCCGCCGTCCGGGTAGATGTCGACGCGCACATGCGTGGCCGCCCGATCCGACGGTGCGAGCCGGAAACGATGCGGGGTGTCGGGCTGCAATGCGGTGCGCGGCAACAACTCGAACCAGGCCGGGTCGTCGCTCGGCGGCAGTGGCCCCGGACCCTGGTGATCGATCGCCACGACGCGGGCTTCGCCGGGCGAGTTGAACAGCAGATGCGTGGTGTCGAGTTCGATCAGCGCGGGAACGCCCTGTGCGGCGAGCTGGATTGTCGCCCAGTCGTTTCCGCCGTCCCGGCGGCGCGCGGTCTCCCAGCCCTCGGCCTGGTTGCGGGCCAGCCCGGGTGCGAGCATGTTGTCCGGCGCCGAGTAGAACATGTTGGAGCAGGCGATGGTTCGCGCGCCGTGCGCCAGCGCGGCGAGGTCGACGGTGAGCCCGGTGAGCAGCGTCGGGTCCGGGACCACCTCGCCGTGCACACGCAGGCGGGCGATGCCGCCGTCCGGGAAGATGTTCAACCGGACGTGGGTGAAGATGCGATCGTCCGCCACCGGCAACTCGTGCTTCGCGTCGCCGCCGAGCGCGGTCCGGGGCACTATCTCCACCCACTCCGCCGAATCCAGTTGCGCCGGAGCAGGGTAGCCGGGCGCACGGCAAGCCTCGACGGAGGTGAACGGCGGGTAGTTGCCTTTGAACCAGGCTGTGTCGACGACCACGCCGCGGATCACGCCGGGCATACCGAGCCGGATGACGGCCCAATCGTGGCCGGGCCCGCGATGACGGCGGGTCTCCCAGCCGTCGTACTCCTGGCCTTTGGGACCGAAGGTGTGCTCGGCGAACCGGGGTTCCCAAGGGTTGATGAGGTTTTCGCGTTCCTCGAACGATTCGTCGCTCGCGGCGATCACGCCGGCGCGGTTGGTGCGCAGCGCCAGGTCGGGCAGGTTGGTGAAGTCAGACATATTTCCCTTGTCGATTGCGGTTCGCGATGGTGTCGGCGGGCGCGATATCCCATTGCGGTACAGCGTTTCTGGGCTGGGTGAGCAGTTCCCCCGCCGGCGGATGCCCGTTGCCGACTACACGCCCGCGCAGCCAGGTCGCGTGCACGAGGCCGCGCAGCTCACGTCCGCCGTAGGGCGTGATGGGGTTCTTGTGCGCCAGCGCGGCGGGATCCACGGTGACCGGCGCCCACGGATCGAAGGCCACGAGGTCGGCGTCGCAACCGATCGCGATGCGGCCCTTCTGCGGCAGCCCGGCCAGCACCGCAGGGGCGGCGGCCATCCAGCGCACCACATCGGTGAGCCGGAACCCCCGTTCGGCGGCGGCCGTCCACACGGCGGGCAAGCCGATCTGCAGCGACGAGATTCCGCCCCACGCCGTGGCGAAATCCCCCTCCTTCAGCTCCGGCGTGCACGGCGAATGATCGGAGACCACGCAACTGAGCACGCCGTCGGCCAGGCCCTGCCACAGCGCATCCTGGTTGCCGGAATCCCGAATCGGCGGACAGCATTTGAACGCGGTGGACGACGCCTCTGCTGCCGAGAGCGTCAAGTAGTGCGGGCAGGTCTCGGCGGTGATCCGCACGCCACGGGCCTGCGCCTGCGCCAGCGGGTCCAGGCAGGCCGCCGCCGAGACGTGCAGGATGTGCGCCCGCACCCCGGTGAGTTCGGCGAGCGCGATGACTTCTTGCACCGCGGCCCTTTCGGCCTCGCCCGGCCGGGAATCGAGGAACGCGCGATACGTCCCGTCGACCGGATCGTGCAGCCGCACAGGATCTTCCGCGTGCACCACGAGCAGACCGTCGTACTGGGCCAGCTCGCGCATCACCTGTTCGACCTCGCCGAGCCCCAGCGGTGGGAACTCCTCGACTCCCGAGGGCGAGAGGAAGCATTTGAAGCCGACCACCCCTGCCTCGTGCAGCGGTCGCAGCGCGGCCAGATTGCCGGGAATCGCGCCGCCCCAGAAGGCCACGTCCACATGGCATTGCCCCTCCGCGACAGCTTGTTTGGTGCGCAGGTGCGCCACGGTGACGGTCGGCGGCAAGGAGTTCAGCGGCATGTCGACGATCGTCGTCACCCCGCCCGCGGCGGCCGCCTCGGTGGCCGTGGCGAAACCCTCCCACTCGGTACGCCCAGGCTCGTTGACGTGCACGTGGGAGTCCACCAGTCCGGGCAGCACGACCAGATCGGCGAGATCGGTCGTCGCGGCCGCGGGCAGCACCGCTTCGTACTCGGCCAGCGCCGCGATCTTGCCGTCCCGCACCGCGATCGAGGCCGCACGGATCCCCTCCGGCAGCGCGACCCGCCGGGATCGGATCACCAGATCATGCATGGGCTTTCGCTCCCAACCAGGTGCCGGCGAGATCGCCGGCCAGCTGTTGCAGCAGTGGTCCCGCCTGCGCGATGCAGACCTCGGGGTCGGGCTCGAGGTCGGTCAGCGCGTACGCGGCTTCGATGTGTGCGCCACGCAGCTGCTCGTCGGTGAGCGCACGCTGCCCCGCCACCGCGACGACCGGCACGGACGCGCTCGCCGCCGCCCGCGCGACGCCGACCGGCGCTTTGCCGTGCAGGGTCTGCGGATCGAGCGAGCCTTCCCCGGTGATCACCAGGCGAGCCCCCTGAACCTGTTCGGTGAACGACAGCAGTTCGAGGATCAACTCGATGCCCGGTCGCACACTCGCGCCGAGGAAGGCGAGCGCGGCATAGCCGACGCCGCCGGCCGCCCCCGCTCCGGGCCGCTCCGCGACCGCGGCGCCGAGGTCGCGTTCGACGATCGAGGCCAAACGTGCCAGACCCCATTCCAATTCGTCGACCTCGCGCGGCCGCGCCCCCTTCTGCGGACCGTAAACCTGTGCGGCGCCGCGCGGCCCGAGCAACGGATTGTCGACGTCGGAGGCGACGACCACCCGAACCTGCAGCATGTCCGCGGCGTCGATGCGCGCCAGCCTGCTCAATGCCGCTGCGCCCGGCGGCAACTCACGATCGTGCTCATCGAGAAAGCGCACGCCCAGCGCGGACATCATGCCCATCCCGCCGTCGGTGCAGGCACTGCCGCCGAGCCCGAGCACCACCTGGCGGGCGCCGCGCATGGCCGCCGCGCGGATCAGTTCGCCCGTGCCGTAACTGGTTGCGGTCATGGCAGTTCGAAAGGTAGGCCGCATCGGCAGCCGGCGCAGGCCGGACGCTTCCGCCAGCTCGATCACGGCCGCATCGCCCCTCATCGCGAACGAGGCGGCCACCGGCAAGCCGAGCGGACCGGTGACGCTGGTCTGGAATCGGACGAAGCCCGATTCCACCACCGCGTCCACCGTGCCGTCCCCGCCGTCGGCCACCGGCATGGTGACGAGCGGGAGATCCGGTCGTACCCGGCGGAGTCCGGTCGCGAGGTGCGCGGCGACCTCGGGCGCGGTGAGCGAACCCTTGAACTTGTCGGGAGCCAGGACGCAGTGTCCGTCGCGCCATCCGCCGCGCACGATCGCCGATCGCAGCTTGCCCGGCGGCGCGTCCGGCCTGCTCACCGCCCGCCTCCCACCGGTTCGGGTGCGAGGGGAACAGTGGCGG
>NZ_BAUA01000054.1 GCF_000710915.1 Nocardia brasiliensis IFM 10847 | reverse complement strand
AGATCCCGAATCCGATCCACCGTCGCCGCCCGCCACTCCCGCATCTGCGCCAACGGAATCGGCGCACCGGTGTAACTGCTGTTCCAACCACCGAAGTCCGAGGCCAGTTCGTCCGCGCGGGCGGGTTCGTCGCCGGATACCACCGTTTCCGCGCCGCCGGTCACCCCGGAGTACAGATCGTCGTAGACCCGGCGCCACTGCCCGACCAGTTCGTCCTCACCGACCACCGGCCCGGCCTTGTCCGCGACCACGTAGCCCACCAGCTGTTTGCCGCCGAGGCCGGTCTCGCGGGCCAGCACCGCCGCCTGCGCCACCGAGGGATGTTGCGCGAGTACGGCTTCCACCTCCCCCGGCTCGACGCGGAAGCCGCGGATCTTGACTTGATCGTCGGCGCGGCCGGCGAACTCCAGTACCCCGGCGGCGGTCCACCGCACCACGTCCCCCGTGCGATAGAGCCGCCCACCGGCCGGATCGAACGGGTCGGCCACGAACCGCGCCGCGGTCAGATCCGAGCGCCCGAGATAGCCGCGGGCCAATTGCGCACCGGCGACGTACAACTCACCGGCCACCCCCACCGGCACCGGCGACAACCACGAATCCAGCACGTATACGCGGGTATTGGCGACCGGGGCACCGATCGGCACCGTCACGCCGGATATCGCGCCGGGCACGACGTAGGACGTCACATCCACGGTCGCCTCGGTCGGACCGTAGAGGTTGTCGATACGGGAGATGCCGCAGTCGCTCCGTAACGCCTCGACCAGTCCGGCGGAAAGACTGTCGGCGCCGGTGTTCACCTGCCGCAGGCTCTGGAAGGGCTTGCCAGGCACCGACTCCGCGTATTCGGCCAACGCCGACAGCAACGGTGGCGTCGCGAACATCTTCGTCACCGCGCACGTCTGGACCAGTCGCGTGATCTCGGCCGGATCCGAGCGCTGTGCGCTCGCCACCACGAGTGCCGCGCCCCCGCACAGCGCGGGCCAGATCTCGTACGTCGACGCGTCGAACGCGATCGAGGAATGCACCAGCACCCGATCGGCGAGGCCCGTCGACCACGCCTGCGCCACCAGGTTCACCACGTTCCGATGCGTGATGCCTACGCCTTTCGGCACACCGGTCGAACCGGAGGTATAGATGACATACGCCAGATTCTGCGGCCGCGGTGCGGCGATCCGGTCCGTGTGATCTGCCCCGGCTGCGGTGACCGTATCGAGTTCCACCCGCGGCGTCGTCGTCTGCGGCAGCACCGCGGCGGTGGCCGAGTCGGTCAGCACGACCACCGGAGCCGCGTCGGCGAAAATGAAAGCCAGCCGATCCGCGGGGTAGCCCGGATCGATCGGCAGATAGCCGCCCCCGGCCTGCACCACCGCCAGCAGTGCGACGATCAGGTCCGTAGAGCGCGGCAGGGCCACCGCGACGACACTGTCGGGGCCTACACCGTGCGAAGACAGCACGCGCGCGAGATGATTCGCGCGAACATCGAGTTCGCGGTACGAAAGCTCGGTGCCCGCGGTGATGACAGCGACCGCGTCCGGCGTCGCCTCGACCCGGCGTCGGAACAGTTCGGCCAGGGTCAGATCCGGCTCGAGTGCGACCGCGGTGTCGTTCCACGCGTGCACGACCAGGGCGCGCTCCTCGTCGCCGAGGACGTCGATCGAGCCGACCGGCGCACCCGGGTTCGCCACCACCTGCCGCAGGACCCGGACGAATCGCGCCGCGATGGCCTCGACCGTGGCGTGGTCGAACAGATCGGTGGCGTACTCGATGAACGCGCCCCACGGCTGCCCGGACGGTGTGTCGGCGATGTTGAAGAACAGGTCGAATCGCGCTGTCGCCGTGAACGCGTTGTACGGCTCGAACTCGACTCCGGCGAACGCCAGCGTGGGCAGGGCGTTGTTCTGGAACGCCAGCGACACCTGGAACAGCGGATGCTGCGCCGCCGAGCGCACCGGGTTGAGCATTTCCACCAGCAGTTCGAACGGCGCGTCCTGATTCTCGTACGCGGCAAGCGCTTTCGCCCGGATGGCGCCGACGAGTTCGGTGAACGAGGCCGCCGGCGCGACCCGTGCGCGCAACACCCAGGTGTTGACGAAGAATCCGATCAGGTCGGTCAGGGCCGCGTCGGTGCGGCCCGCGATCGGCGCGCCGATCGGAATATCCTCGCCCGCACCGAGTTCGAACAGCAGCACGGCCAGGGCCGACTGCAACACCATGGACACCGTCGCGCCCTCGCGCGCGGCCAGCCGCTGCACACCCGACCGGATCTCGGCGTCGATCTCGAAGACGACCAAATCGCCGCGATAGCTCGCGACCCGGGGCCGCGGACGGTCGGTGGGCAATCGCAATTGTTCGGGCAGACCGTCGAGTTCGGCTCGCCAGTAGTCGAACTGCCGCGCCAGCGCGCTGTCCGGATCGGTCGGGGCACCGAGCAGGTCCTTCTGCCACAGCGTGTAATCCACGTACTGCACCGGGAGCGGCTCCCAGCCGGGCACCCGGCCGTCCACCCTGGCCATGTAGGCGGTGGCCAGGTCACGCAGCAGCGGCGTCATCGACCAGCCGTCACCGGCGATGTGATGGATCAGCAGCACGAGCACGTATTCGCCCGCCCCCGCATGCAATACGGTGACCCGGATCGGGATCTGCGCCGACAGGTCGAACCCGAATCGCACGGCCGCGGTCACCGCCGCGTCCACCTCGTCCGGGGGCACGTCCGTCAGCTGCACCGGCACCTCGACCTCGTCCGCGGCCAGCACCCGCTGACCGGGCACCCCGTCGGTCTCGACGAAGACCGTGCGCAGCGTCTCGTGCCTGGCCACGACGTCACCGATCGCGGCGGTGAGCGCGGCGACGTCCACGCCGCGCACTCGGACGGCCAGGGGAATGTTGTAGGTAGCGGACGGGCCTTCCAGGCGATGGATGAACCACAGCCGCCGCTGCGCGAACGACAGCGGCACCACGTCCGGTCGAGGGCCTGCCGTCAACGCGGGCCGGACGCGGGCCGCCGGGTCGAGCCGGTCCGCCAGTCGCGCCACGGTCGGCGCGTCGAAGACCGCCCGGATCGGCACCTCCACCCCGAGTTCCACCCGGATCCGGCTGATCAGGCGGGTGGCGAGCAACGAGTGACCGCCCAGCTCGAAGAAGTTGTCGTCCAGGCCGATCCGGTCGCACCCGAGCACTTCGCCGAACAGCTCGCACAGCACGCGTTCGCGCTCGGCGCCCGGAGCCCGATACGGCATGGCGGACAACAGTTCCGGGACCGGCAGGGCGGCTCGGTCGAGTTTGCCGTTGGCGGTCAACGGCACCCGGTCGAGCACCAGCACCGCCGCGGGCACCATGTATTCGGGCAGGCGGCCCGCCACGAATTCGCGCAGCTGCGCGCCGTCGAGCCGATCCGCCGGGTCGGCGGCGACCGCGTACCCGATCAGCTGCTTGCCCCCGATTCCGGTGTCCCGCGCGATAACCACGGCGCGCGACACCGAAGGATGCTGCGCCAGCGCGGTTGCCACCTCGCCCGGCTCGACCCGGAAGCCACGGACCTTCACCTGATCGTCGACCCGGCCGACGTACTCCAGTTCTCCGGTGCTGTTCCAGCGCACCACGTCCCCGGTGCGGTACAGCCGCCCGCCCGCCGGATCGAACGGATCCGCGACGAAGTGTGCGGCGGTCGCGCCGGGCCTGCCGTGATAGCCGCGGCCGAGTTGATCGCCTGCCACATACAGCTCTCCGGTCACTCCGATCGGCACCGGTCGCAACCACGGATCGAGCACGAAGGCACGCATATTGGCCAGTGCGGCACCGATCGGCACCGCGGCGTCCACGCCGCCGCCCGCGCTCTCGAAGCCGCGACAGGTCGCGAAGGTCGTCGTCTCGGTCGGCCCGTATACGTTCACGACCCGAGTCTCGGGACATACGCGCAGGGCCTGGGCGAGCACCCGCGGCGGCAGTTCTTCGCCGCCCGCCCACACCTGCCGGAGCGCACCGAGCGCCTCGGGGCAGTGGTCGATGAACAGCTCGAACAACCGCGTGGTGATGAAGGCCGCGGTCACGCGGTGCGCCAGCATCACCCGGCCCAGCGCCGCGATATCGGTGCGCTCCGGCGGCGCGACAACAACCCGGCCGCCGCCGAGCAGCGGCACCCAGATCTCGTACGTCGACGCGTCGAAGGCGACCGAGGAATGCAACAGGACGGCCTCGTGCGCGCCGCCCTGCCACACGGGTTGGGCGGCGAAGGACACCACGTTGCGATGGGTGATGGCAACGCCTTTGGGCACGCCGGTCGAGCCGGACGTGTAGATCACATAGGCCAGATTGTCCGGCCGCACCGTGGCGGACAGGACGCTGCCGTCGAGATGCTGCGCGGTGTCCAGCGTGTCGAGGTAGAGGCGGGGAGCCTCGCTGTGCGGCAGGGCCGCCGCGGTCGCGTGATCGGTGACGAGCACCGTCGGCCCGGCATCGGCGAGGATGAACGCCAGCCGATCCGAGGGGTACGCCGGATCGATCGGCAGGTATCCGCCACCGGCTTTCAGCACCGCCAGCAGCGCGACGAGCAGTTCGGCCGAGCGTGGCAACGCCACCGCCACGACGGAATCGGGACACACTCCCGTCGAAACCAGGACGCGGGCAAGGCGTTCCGACCGCAGATCGAGATCTCGATAGCTCAGCTCGGTATCCGCGCAGACGACCGCGACCGCGTCCGGGGTCGCGGCGACCCAGGCCCGGAACTGCTCCCCGATCGTGCGCTGCGGTACCGCCGCGACCGCACTGTTCCAGCGGTGCAGCACCGATTCCCGTTCCTCGGCGCCCAGCAGATCGATGGCCACCACCGGCGCCGCCGGCTCGCGCACGATCTGTTCGAAGATCCGCACCAACCGCGCGGCCAGCGCCTCGACCTCGGATCGGCCGAAGGCATCGGTCCGGTATTCGAGATGCAGGTCGAGCACCGGGCCGCCGTTGACGATGAACGTCAGCGGATAGTGCGAGGGCGAATACGGGTGCAGGTCCGCGATGGTGATACCGCTCGTGCCCGCCGCCGCGCCGATGCCGCTCTGGTCGACCGGATAGGACTCGAAGCCGATCAGCGTGTCGAACAAGACGTTGAGACCGGTCACCTGATGGATCTCGATTAGCCCGAGGTGGTGATGGTCGAGCAGGGCGACCTGACGGGCCTGCAGGCCCGTCAGCAGGTCGGCGATCGTATCGCGCGCGCCGAACCGTACCCGCACCGCGACGGTGTTGATGAACAGGCCGACCATCGCGTCCACGCCGGGAATCGCGGGAGGCCGACCGGAGACGGTCGCACCGGTGAGCACATCGCGGCGTCCGGTCGTCGCGGCGAGCAACATCCCCCACCCCGCCTGCACGACAGTGTTCAGAGTGACGCCGAGTTCGGTGGCGCGCCGGTGCAACCCGGCCGCCGTCGCCGCGGACAGCGGTATGGCGACCTGCGCCACCCCATCGGCCGCACCAACGTCGTTGCCTGCGAGCAGGGTTGGTTCGGTGACCCCGTCGAGTTCCTCCGCCCAGGCTTGCCGGGCGGCGCGGGAGTCCCTGCGGTGCCACCACTTCAGGAACTCTTTGTATGCGGGCGGCTGCGGCAGCGCTGCCTGGTCGCCGCCGCAACCGTAGAGGTGCAACAGGTCTCGCAGCAGCAGCGGCAGCGACCAGCCGTCCAGCAGCACGTGATGGGCGGTCAGGATCAGCTCGCAACGGTCGTCGGCCACCGGGACCAGCGTCAACCGCAGCAGCGGCGGCTGCGTCACGTCGAAGTGGGTGCGCCGGTCCTCGTCCAGCAATCGGTCCAGCGCCGCACCCCGCGCGGACGCCGCGGCGTTACGCAGATCCACTACCCGCCAGGGCAATTCGACACCGTCGAGGACCGCCTGCACGGAATCGCCGTGCCCGTCCGGCACGAAGCCCACCCGCAGGTTCGGGTAGCGATCGAGCAGACCCTGTCCGGCGGCTCGCATCCGTTCCGGGTCGACCGCTCCGGCCAGACCGAAGACGACCTGCATGTGATAGGCGTCGAAGCCCGCGCCCGCCAGCACCTGATGGAACAGCAGCCCCGACTGCATCGAGGTCAACGGCCAGACGTCGACCAGGCGCGGATATCTCGCCTCCAAAGCTTCGATCTCGTGCTGCGCCAACGTCACCAGCGGCAGATCCGACGGCGTCAGTCCGCCGGCGCCGAAATCCGCGTGCCGGGCCAGGCCGGTGGCCGCGTCCCGCCACAATTGCGACAGTTCCCGGATCTCGTGCTCCGGCAGTACGCCTGCGGGCGCGGCGAACACCGCTTGCAGCACCGGACCCGCGGCCGTGTCGATCACCATCGCGTTCACGTCCAGCACGGCGATCGCCGGACGCTCGGACATCGCCGGGTCCAGTGGCGTGATCAGTTGCTCGCCGTCGACCGCGGGCGTCCAGCCCGCGCCGCGCAAGCGCGCGGGCAGCAGATCGGCCGAGGTGAACCGCCCGAGATAGTTGAAGCCGAGCTGACCGGCCGAGAAGGCTTGCAGCACAGCCGCGGTCTCGGGATTGAGGTAGCGCAGCATGCCGTACCCGAGCCCTTTGCCCGGAACCGCGCGCAGCTGTTCCTTCACGGACTTGAACAACGCGCCCGCCGCCGGCCCCCCGGCGCAGAGCTGGTCCCATGCGTCGGCGTCGACGCGCAACCGCACCGGGAACATGCTCGTGAACCAGCCGACGGTACGCGACAGATCGGCACCCGCGACGGTGTCTTCTTGGCGCCCATGCCCTTCCAGCCGGATCAGCACCGAGTCCGCGTCGGCGCCCCGGCGGGCCCGCCAGCGGGTCACCGCCGCGGCCAACGCCGCGAGCAATCCGTCCTCCACGCCCCCGTGGAACACCGCGGGCAACGCGGTCAACAGGGTCTCGGTGACCTGCACCGGCATTCGCACCTCGACGTGCTCGACGGTGGACATCACATCGATCAGCGGGTCCAGCGCTCGGCTGCCCAGTGCCGGGTCGGGACCGTCGAGTACCGAACGCCACCAGGACAGTTCGGCCACGTGCTCCGGCCGGGTCGCCGCCGCGGCGAGACCGTGCGCCCACCGCCGCATCGAGGTGCCGACGCCGGGCAGTACCGACGCGCCGCCGGCGGTCACTTCCTGCCACGCGGTGGCCAAGTCGGGCAGCAGGATTCGCCACGACACCCCGTCGACCACCAGGTGGTGCGCGACGAAGGAGAGCAGACCGGGACGGTCCGGACCGTGGTCGAACCAGACGAATTGCACCATCACGCCCGCCGCGGGCGCCATCCGGCCGACGGCCGCCGCCACCTGCGCGACGATCACTTCGGCTCGGTCCGCCGGATGCGCCGCGAAGGCCGCCGTTTCGACGCGGTGCAGCACGCCGTCCACGTCGACGGTGCCCGGTGGCGCGACCTCGAGTCCCGCACCGCGCTCGTCGTCGACCAGCCGCGCCCGCAACACATCGTGGCGATCCAGCACCGCGGTCAAGGTCGCGACCAAGCCCGCCCGGTCGATCCCCACCGGCAGCTCGAGCAACAGCGACTGCGTGAAACTGTCGAACCCGGCGCCCAATTCGCGGACGAAGCGCGCCACCGGCAGCAGCGGCATCCACCCCATACCGCCACCGGGCAACTCCGCCAGCACAGGGGCGGCCACGTCACGCGTGCGCGCCACCGTGGCCAGCGCCGCGGCCGTCCGATGTTCGAACACCTCGCGCGGGCTGATCTCCACGCCCAGTTCCCGTGCCCGTGAGACGACTTGAATCGACCGGATACTGTCGCCGCCCAGCTCGAAGAAGTTGTCGTCGACCCCGACCCGGTCGAGTCCGAGCACCTCGGCGAACACCTCGGCCAGCAGCTGTTCCTGACTGGTACGCGGCGCCCGGTACGCCGCCGAGGAACTCAGCTCCGGCTCCGGCAGCGCCCGGCGATCCACCTTCCCGCTCGCGGTCAGCGGCATCGACTCGAGCACCAGCACCGCCGCCGGCACCATGTAGTCCGGCAGCCGCTCAGCGGCGAACCGACGGACCTCACCTCCGTCGAGTTCACCTGCGCTCGTATCGATTCGGTCCGCGACCACGTATCCGATCAGCTGCTTGCCGCCGCGATCGACGGCCCGGGCCTGGACGACCGCCTGGGCGACGAACGGGTGTTGCGCGAGAACGGTTTCCACCTCGCCCGGCTCGACGCGGAAACCCCGGATCTTGACCTGATCGTCGACCCGGCCCGCGAACTCCAGCTGCCCGGCCTCGTTCCAGCGCACCAGATCACCGGTGCGATACAACCGTCCGCCCGCCGGGCCGAACGGATCCGCCACGAACCGTTGCGCGGTCAACCCCGCTCGGCCCCGATAGCCGCGGGCCAGTTGGGCACCGGACACGTACAACTCGCCCGCGGTATTGATCGGAACCGGCGTCAACCACGGATCGAGCACGTATACCCGGGTATTGGCGACCGGCGCGCCGATCGGCACCGCCGCGCCCTCGATCCGGCCGGGCACGACGAACGAGGTCACGTCCACGGTCGCCTCGGTGGGACCATAGAGGTTGTCGACGCGCAGGCCCGCGCAACCGGCGCGCAGGCTGTGCACCAGCGCCGAGCTCACCGTGTCGGCGCCGGTGTTCACCTGGATCAGGCTGCGCAACGGCTTGCCGGGCAACGACTTCGCGTAGTCGGCCAAGGCGGACAGCAGGGGCGGCGTGGCGAACATCTTGGTCACCGACCGGTCCTGCACCACCTGCGTGATCTCCGCCGGGTCCGACCGCTCCCCGGTGGCGAGCACCAACGTCGCTCCCCCGCACAGCGCGGGCCAGATCTCGTAGGTGGACGCGTCGAACGCGATCGACGAGTGCACCAGGACCCGCTCCCCCGGCCCCGCGAACCAGGCCTGGGCGACCAGGTGCGCCACGTTGCCATGGGTGACGGCAACGCCTTTCGGCACACCGGTCGAGCCCGACGTATAGATCACGTACGCGAGATGCTGCGGCGTCACCGCCCGAGCCGAACCGGTTCGTCCCGTCCCGCGCGTGGTCGTCGCGGGAGCGTCGAGTTGCAGCCGTGGCGTCGAGGTCTCGGGCAGGTCTGCTCCGGTTACCGAATCCGTCACCAGGACAACCGGATCCGCGTCGGCCAGGACGAACGCGGAGCGTTCCGACGGATACGCCGGATCGATGGGCAGGTAGCCGCCGCCTGCCCGCAAGACGCCCAGCAGTGTGACGATCAGGTCCACAGAGCGCGGGAGCGCCACCGCCACGACATCATCGGGGCCGACACCCTGTGCGACCAGCAGCGCGGCCAAGCGAGTGGCCCGCGCGGCCAGCTCCCGGTAGGACACCTCCACCTCGCCGCAGCTCACCGCGACAGCGTCCGGTGTGCGCGCGACCTGCGCCTCGAACAGCTCCGGCAGGGTGCTGCCGGACACCTCGAGCGTGGTGTCGTTCCAGTGGCGCAGCACCAGCTCACGTTCGTCGGCACCGAGCAGATCGATCGAGGCTACGGGCACACTCGCATCCGACATCACCTGCCGCACTATGCGCGCCAGCTGTCGGGCCATCGCCTCGACGGCAGGCCGGCGGAACAGGTCCGTGCGGTATTCCAGGCGCAGTTGCAGTGCCGGGGCCGCGCCCGCGACGAGGGTCAGCGGATAGTGGGTCGGCGCGTCGGCGCGCAACCCGATGATGGCCAGGCCGCTGCTGTCGGCCGCCGCGCCGATACCGGTGTAGTCGACCGGATAGGACTCGAACCCGATCAGGCTGTCGAACAAGACATTCAGGCCCACGGCGCGGTGGATATCGGCCAAACCGACGTGCTGCTGGTCCAGCAGCGCGACCTGGCGCGCCTGCACGTCGGCCAGCAGGTCCGCGAGGCTGTCGCGCGGACCGAACCGCACCCGCACCGGAACGGTGTTGATGAAAAGGCCGACCATCGAGTCCACGTCCGGGATCTCCGGCGGGCGCCCCGACACCGTGGCACCCGTGACCACATCGTCGCGTCCGGTGGTCTTGGCGAGCAGGACGCCCCACGCGGTCTGCACGACGGTGTTCACGGTGACGGCCAGTTCCTTCGCGCGCCGCGGCAGCGCGGCCGCCGTCGCCGCGTCCAGCGGCACCGCGACCTGCTCGACCTCGGCCGCGCCCACGTCGCCGCCCGGCCCGGCGAGCAGGGTCGGTGCCGCGAGCCCGGCCAGCTCGTCGGCCCAGGCCTGCACGCCCGCGTGCCCGTCACGCTGCGCCAGCCAGGTCAGGAAGCGCCGATAGTCCGGTGCTTGCGGCAATGCATCGGCTGCACCGTCGCTCCCGTAGAGGTGCAACAGGTCCCGGATCAGCAACGGCAGCGACCAGCCGTCCAGCAGCACGTGGTGGGTGCTGAACAACAACTCGGCGCGCTCGTCGGTCAACTGCACGAGCGTCAATCGCAGCAACGGTGGCCGCGCCATGTCGAAATGCGCGTTCCGGTCCGCGATCAGCAGTCGCTGCAAGGTGGCAGCGCGCGCACTGTCGTCGAGCTCCCGCAGATCGACGGCGCGCCAGGGCAACTCGACCGCATCGATGATGACCTGCACCGGCTCGCGGCGCACGCCTTCGACGTATCCCGCCCGCAGGTTCGGATGACGATCCAGCAGCGCGCGACCGGCCGCCCGCATCCTGGCCGGATCCACCTGCCCGGCCAGTTCGAACACCACCTGCATGTGATAGGCGTCGAACCCCCCATCGGCCAGCGCCCGATGGAAAAGCAGCCCCGACTGCATCGACGTCGTCGGCCACACATCCACCAGGTGCGGGTACTGCGCCTCCAGGACTTCGATCTCGGTTTGGTCCAGCGCCACCAGCGGCAGGTCGGACGGCGTCAGCCCGCCCGCGTCCGGTCCGGTGGCACACCGCGCCAGACCGACGGCCGCGCGCCGCCACAGCTCGGCCAGCTCCGCGGTCTCCTGCCGCCGCAGCACCCCGGTGGGAGCCGCGAACACCGCTTGCAGGACAGGGCCTTCGGGGGCGTCGACGACCACGGTGGTGACATCGAGCGCCGCGAGCGCGGGCGTCGCCGGATGCGGAGCCGCCGCGGCTGCGGCGCTGTCCTGCGCCGGCGTCCAACCCGCACCGTGCCGACGGTCCGGCAACAGATCCCCGGCTGCCAACCGGCCCAGATAGTTGAACCCGATCTGCCCGGTCGAATACTGCCGCAGCACTGCGGCGCTCGCCGGATCGAGGTAGCGCAGCAATCCGAATCCGATGCCCTTGTCCGGAACCGCGCGCAGCTGCTCCTTCACCGCTTTCACCACCGCACCCGCGGTCGGGCCGCCCGCGCAGAGCTGATCCCACTCGCTCACCCGGGCGCGCAATCGAACCGGGAACACGCTCGTGAACCAACCGACGGTACTGGACAGTTCGGCGCCCGGCACGGCGTCTTCCTCGCGGCCATGGCCTTCCAGCCGCAGCAGCACCGAATCGTCG
>NZ_BAUA01000055.1 GCF_000710915.1 Nocardia brasiliensis IFM 10847 | reverse complement strand
GTACCGCTTCGACCAGCCGCCACAGCGCCAGGATCAGGAAGGCCGCCGCGCCGACCCACAGCACGAGCGGGCCGCCCGGCTCCGCCGCCATTTCCTTCATCGCCCCGGATTGGTCGGCGGCGCCGCCCGATCGGCCGAGCGCGATCCGGATGGCGATGTAGCCGACGATCAGGTGCACGATGCCCGTCATGACGAACCCCGCCCGGGCGAAGCGCTCGAAGACGCGGTGCTGGGCGATCCGTTCCGCTGTGCTGGTCGCCTTGGTCTGAGTCATGCTGGCACTCATCTCGTTTCGATCGAACCGAACGTCGGGGCAAATACCCGGTCCGGCCCGCTCGAAACAAGGTGTCGCGAATATCCAAGACGGGCACCCGGCGGTGGCGCAGAATTTGCCGCATGGCTGAACCGACGCTTTCTCCCGCCGATCGTTATCGCGTGCTCGCACAGACTTTCACCCGCAAAGTCGAAGCCGTCCCCGCTACCGGCTGGGATGCCGACTCCCCGTGCGCCGAGTGGACCGCGCGCGATGTCGTCCGGCATGTCATCGACAGCGAACGCGATATCGTGCGGATGGTCGGGCTCGAGCTGCCGCCCGCGCCGTCGATCGAGGACGATCCGGCCGCGGCGTGGGCCGCGACCCGTGCCGCCATGCAGGACATTCTCGATGATCCCGCGCGGGCAGCCCGGGAATACGACGGCCACTTCGGCCGCACGAACCTCGCCGCGACGATCGAGCGCTTCTACTGTTTCGACCTGGTTGTGCACGGCTGGGATATCGCCCGCGCCACGGGCACCGACGCCACCATCCCCGCCGCGGATCTCGAGTGGGTCGAGGGCGTGGCGCGCTCGCTCGGCGACTCGCTGCGCATGCCCGGAGTGTGCGGGCCCGCTCTCGACGCTCCCGCCGACGCCGACGAGCAGACTCGTGTCCTCGCCTTTCTCGGTCGGGCGCACTGATCACAACAGCTCGTTCAGCATTCGGCCGACGCGGTGCATGTTCTCGGGCCGGTCGAAGTCGCCGTGCGCGCAGTCCACCTCGAGCACGTCGATCCGGCCGCTGACATGCGGCCGCCAGGCTTGCTCGAACTCCGTCGCCGCATCCGCCGTGCGATTGCCCTCCTCGTCGATCGCGGCACCGAAGACGGTCAGGTCCCCGTCGAAGAACGGCGAGGTGAAGCCGTCCAGCAAAGTGCTGTTGTTGATCAGCACCTTGGTCGCCTGTGCCACCAGCCGCTGGATCACCGGGGATTCGAGTTGCTCGCCGAAACGGTCGGCCGCCCAATCACGGATGCCCGCCATGGCTTGCTCTTCCGAGATATCGGGATCGTCGTCCGAGGCCACCGGCGGCTTGCTGTCCATGATGCCGAGGAACCCGACTTCGCTTCCACGCCTGGTGAGTTCGCAGGCCAGCGCGTGCGCGACGATACCGCCGTAGGACCAGCCGAGCAGATAGTAGGGGCCCTGTTCCTGTAGGGCGAGGATCCGGTCGAGGTAGTCGGCCACCATCGCGTCGAAGGATTCGGCGACCGGCCCGCCGTCGAGCCCCCGGGACTGGATGGCGTACACCGGCCGGTCGGGCAGGTGTCCCCCGAGCTGCTGATAGAACCAGCCGAGACCGCCACCGGGGTGCAGGCACCACAGCGGCTGCTGCCCGCCGGAACTCTTCAACAGCAGCACCGGATCGAAATCCGTACCGGCCGTATCGTCTTCGTCGAGCCGGGGCACCAGCTGGGCCACGGTCGGCGCGTCGAAGACCACCCGCACCGGCACCTCCACCCCCAGCGTCGCGCGAATCCTGCTGGTGAGCCGGGTCGCCAGCAGCGAGTGGCCGCCCAGCGCGAAGAAGTCGTCATCGATGCCCACCCGCCCGACACCGAGGATTTCGGCGAACAGCTCCGCCACGGTCTGCTCGCGCTCGGTGCGCGGAGCCCGGTACTCATTGGCGGACAACAGTTCCGGATCGGGCAGGGCGGCGCGGTCGAGCTTGCCGTTCACGGTCGACGGGAACGCGTCGAGCACCAGCACGGTGGCGGGCACCATGAATTCCGGCAACCGGTCCGCCGCCCAGCGGCGCACCGCCGCGGCCAGCAGGCCCGCCTGCGGGTTGTTCGCACAGGCCGCCGGGCTCGCGGTGGGCTCGTACACGTCGGCCAGCGGCCGCCCGCCCCGGGTCTCGGCGTCGAGGAACACCGCGTCCATGTGTCCCGGTGTGGCGGACCAGGTCACGGCCGTGGTGTAGCCCAGTGCAGCGCCCAGCACGTGCAGTTCCTCCGGCAGCAGGCCGGAGTCCGGTCGAGCGGCCAGGTCGAGCGTTCCTTCGAAACCCACTGTCGTCGACACCGATTCCGGCTCCTGCGGCACGGGTTGCCCGGTGCGGATCAGCTCCGCCGCGGTGACCTCGCCGATCAACCCGGCGTGCGGGATCTCGGTGATCCGCAGTCCGTCCGAATGACCGTCGCGCAGGAGCGCGCACAGCCAGTCGTGGTCGCGGTACCCGGCTTTCGGCAGCTTCGCCACCGAGAGTGGTTGCGCCGGCGCCTTCCACAGCACCACGTCGTAGCGGTAGCGGTTCAATTCGTTCACCGAATGCCCGCGCTTGAGCTCGATATCGACGGCGTCGAAACCGCATTCGCGCCCGAGCGTCGTGAAGTACTCCGGCGCGAGCAGCAACTCCTGTTCGGCGGCGATATCGCGGCGCACCCGATCGCGCACCGCCGCGGCGTCGGCCCCACCGTGGCGAACGAGCTGCACGGCGGTCGTGAATTCCGTCAGCAACGCGAAGTTCCGCACGTCGCCGACGAATACCGCGCCGCCCGGGGCGAGCACTCGCAGCACCTGTTCGAGGACCTTGCTGAGGTAGGCCTGGCTCGGGAAGTACTGGACCACAGAGTTCAACACCACGGTGTCGAAATGGCATTCGGGCAGCCCGCCCGGATCGTCGGCCGGACGGGCGCTCAAGAAGACATTGGCCGCCCACCCGGCATCGACGCGCGCCAACTGATCGCGCAGCTTCCCGATCGTCTCCGCCGACAGGTCCGTGGCCCAGTACTCGGCGCACTCCGGAGCCAACTGCGACATCAACAGACCCGACCCCACACCGATCTCCAGCACCCGACGCGGACCC
>NZ_BAUA01000056.1 GCF_000710915.1 Nocardia brasiliensis IFM 10847 | reverse complement strand
GATGGATGTCCAGTAGCGCCTCGTCGGCGCCGTTCGTGTGGTCCTTCGCCAGCGTCGACAGCATGACCTCGGAGAAGCCGAACCGCTCGGCGATCTGTTCCGGACTCCAGCCGAGCGCCTTCAGCAGCACCGTGACGGGCTGGCGGCGCTTGCGGTCGATGCGGACGCCGACGGTGTCGCGCTTGTCGATATCGAACTCCAGCCACGCGCCACGGGACGGGATGACGCGCGCGCTGTACAGATTCTTGTCGGTGGTCTTGTCCACGGATTGATCGAAATAAACTCCGGGCGAGCGGGTCAGCTGTGAGACGACGACGCGCTCGGTGCCGTTGATGATGAACGTGCCCTTGTCGGTCATCATCGGGAAATCACCCATGAAGACCGTCTGGCTCTTGATCTCACCGGTGTTGTTGTTGATGAACTCCGCGGTGACGAACAGCGGCGCCGCGTAGGTCATGTCCTTGTCTTTGCACTCGTCGATCGAGGCCTTGACCTCTTCGAACCGAGGATCAGAGAAAGACAGGGACATCGAGCCGGAGAAGTCCTCGATCGGCGACAGTTCCGCGAGTATCTCCTCGAGTCCGCCGACCGGTTCGGTTTCGCCGCGTGCGAGCGCCCTGGCACGCCAGTCCGATGCGCCGATCAGCCAGCCGAACGAATCGGTTTGCAGGTCGAGCAGCTTGGGCACATCGATGGGTTCTTGCACTCTGGCGAAAGACACCCGGTGCGGCGCTCCGGGGATAGCGGCAACGGCCACGGCGTGATCGGCGTCGGTCTGGGGCGATACGGGCACGGTGCGTCCTTTCGGGACTTCGCTGCTGACGAATTGCACGTGCGCGCCTGCGGACAGAGCTCACGCATCAGCAAGGAAGTGAGCATCACGGCGAACGGTGATACTCACTGCTGTTTGATTCGAGAGTCCGGACAGGAGGCGGCCTGCGCAACGCTTCAAATTACTCGCAGCTTTCCGGCAACGCAATAGGCATTCGAATTTATTTGCCCGGATCGAATCCGTTTCGAATGTTTCCCGCATTTATAGATTAACTCCGCGGTACTTATGAAGTCAAGGTTTTGACAATTAGTAGGTTAATTGGATATCCTGAAGAGGGAAGCGGGGGTCGGTATGTTCGGGGTTCAGGCCGCGTCGAGGAAATCCAGCACGAGCGGGCTCGCCACCTCGCGGAACTCATCGAAGTAGGCGTGCCGAGCGCCGGGGATCAGCCGCATGCTCGCGTGCGGGATCCGCTCGGCCAGCAGCGGCGCATTCGCCACGGGATTGAACCGGTCCTCGGTACCGTGCACCACCAGCGTCGACGTGCGGATCTGCGGCAGCACCTCCCACGCGTTGTGCTTGTTGCTCGCGACCAGGTGCCTGCGCTTGGCGTAGGCGGGCATCTCGGGGTCGCCGAGCGTAGTGAACGGGCCGGGCGTGCGCGCCAGCCACTGCGGTGTGTACATCAACTCCAGCAGCGCCTGCCGGGCCGCGCTCGCATCGGGCTGGATGAGTGACTGCCTGATCTCGGGGCCGCGTTCGACGCTGTGCCTGCCACCCGGTGACGTGCAGCCGAGCACCAGTGCGCGCACTCGATCCGGATGCCGGGCCGCCAGCCACTGGCCGACCCGCCCGCCCATCGACGTGCCGTACACCGCCGCCTGATCGATCCCGAGATCGTCGAGCACGGCGACCACGTCCTCGGCGAAACCCGCTGTGCTGTACGGCTCGTCGGGTTTGTCACTGTCCCCGGTGCCGCGCCAATCGAGGGTGACGGTGCGATACCGGGTTTCGAAGTCCGTGCGAATCCCGTCCCACCAGTGGTGGTTGTTGGCCTGTCCGGCGAGCAAGACCAGCGGTGTGCCGGCGCCTGCGGTCTGATACGCGAGGCGAACGCCGTCGGCGGCCTTGGCATGCGGCACAGTACTGATCCTTTCGCGAGGGCTTCGGTCTACTTGCTCGAACGCAGGCCGTCGAACACGAATTCCAGGCAGCGCCGCCAGGCGGGGGAGCCGGTGGCCTCGCCGAGCAACGACAGTGCCCACACCAGATTCGTCACGTCCTCGTCGCTCGCGTCCGCGCGCAGCACGCCCTCGCGCCGGGCCCGTTCCAGCAGAGTGGCCAAGTGCGACATGCCGCGATGGCAGGCCGCGGCCAGCTGGTCGGCGGCGGGGTGATCGCGAGTGAGAGCCTCGAGCAGGCCGCGGTCGGTGGTCATCTGGCCGAGCAGATCTTCGAGGAATCCGGCGAGTGCGGTCCAGGCGTCCGGCTCGGCCGCCGCGCGGACGGCGAGCTCGTCCAGCGCCGCCAAACGGGGCGGTAGCAGCGCTTCGATCAGCGCGTCCCGGTGCGGGAAGTGGTTGTACAGCGTGCCGATGCTCACTCCGGCGCGACGCGCGATCTCCTCCAGGGAACCGTCCAGGCCCTGCTCGGTGAACACATCGGCGGCCTCGCGCAGCAGCTTCTCGCGGTTGCGGGCCGCGTCACGGCGCAGCGGTCTGGTCATGGGAACCATCCTACAAAAATCGAGGGGCTCCTCGATTTCGTGCTACCTTCTGAAAATGAGGAGCCCCTCAAGATTTAGAAGGAGAGAGAGATGTCCCCAGCAACAGCGGTGATCGTCGGCGCCGGACCCGGCCTCGGCATGTCGATGGCCGCGCGCTTCGGCCGCGAAGGTTTCCGGGTCGCGCTGATCTCGCGCAGCCCGGATCGGCACGAGCAGTATTTGAAAGACCTTGCCGCGCAGGGGATCGATGCCACGGCCCAGGCTGCCGACATCACCGATCCCGCCCAGCTGAAGTCCGCGCTCGCGGCCATCGGCGGGGAGGTGGAAGTGGCCTACTACGGGCCTGCGACGACCCAGCCCGCCGCCCCGCTCGCCGACATCACCGAAATAGACGTGGCGACCGCGCAATCCGGCTTCGAACTGGTCTGGCCCGCGCTGGAGCTGGTGCGCGAGGTCCTGCCGGGCATGCTCGAACGCGGTTGCGGCGGACTGCTGTTCGCGGGCGGGCTCTCCAGCGTGCTGCCGATGCCGATGCTCGGCCAGCTGGCCTTGGCCTCGGCCGCGCTGCGCAACTACGCGGTCACGTTGCACGCCGGCCTCGCCGACCGCGGTGTCTACGCGGGTACCCTGACCATCGGCGGCCTGATCGAGCGCGGTGACATCCACGCCATGGTCACCGCGGCTCCCGGGCATTTCGGCGACGCGGCGGGCCACACCCTCGACCCCGACGAACTCGCCGACAAGGCCTGGGACATGTACCGCGCCCGGGACCGGGCCGAAGAGGTGTTCGACGTGTTCAGCGGGTGACCCCGGACGCGCCAAGGAAACTCAGGCGGGAGCCGCGCCCGCCATGTGGTATCGCACCGTCGGGCTCCAGAGGAAGAAACCGTGGACGCCCGCATCGCGGGACGCATCGATCTGCGCCTGCACCTCGTGCGGGCCGTAGTTCACGCCGAGGCTGAAATCCTGGAGCCAGGGCACGATTTTCGCGCCGGTGCCGTGGGCCTGGGCGCGGAAGTCCTGCAGTGAGCGGAACACGATGTCGTAGGGCTGGGAGTTGGGATTCGCGACGCCGTACTCACCCGCGTTCCAATGCGACGGATACAGCATCGGCGCGAGGTAGTCGACGTGCCGGGCCATGCGCGGAATGTCCTGCGCGATCTGGTCCGGACGGGTCGAGGCGATGCCGAAGACGGCGGCGCTCTGATCGGCGCCCGCGTCGCGCACGGGATCGCGGCTTTCGCGCAGGAACTCGGCGATCGAAATGCTCGGGGACTCGGTGGAACCGGGGAACACCATCTGCGAGAGGTCGCCGTCGGGGCGGCGGATGTAGTCGTACATGATGCCGTCGAAGCCGAGTTTCGCCGCCTCGACGGCGAGATCGATGTTGTATCGGCGCATTTCGGGGCTGGCGAAATTGGTGAACGCGATCGGCCCGTATTTGCTCGCGTAGGGTTCGCCGCCGGGGTTCTGGATGACCCAGTCCCGATGCCCTGCGTGCCAGGCCCATTCGGCCATCCGGCTGTCGCGGAACGCGACGATGCGGCCGACCACGTGCAGGCCCATGTCGTGCAGTTGCCGCAATGCGGCGGGTGCGTCGTAGATCGCCTCGACGGCGCCGGACTCGCGGGCGAGCGGCACCTGGGAGTCGTAGCCGACGACGCCGTCCTCGTCCTTGATATCGAGCTGGACCGTGTCGATCCGGCCGTCGCGGGCCAGGTTCAGCACGTCCTCGCGCAGTCCCTCGTGCGACCACGCGTGTGCGGTGACGTGGACCGCCCGGATCGGCGCCGTCTCCATGGTCGTGGTGATCGGCTGGGCGGTTTCGTTGCCCGCGAGATCGACCGCGACCACGCGCGCGCCGATCGGCGCGCGCGGGAGGGGGATCTCGAATGTTCCGTCGGCCGCGGGGGTCGCGGTCTGACTACCGATCGACACCCGCTCCGCGCCTTGGGCTTTGCCGCGCACAGTGACCGGCTGCCGGTAGGACGTCACGTTCGCCGGTTGGCTCACCTCGAGCACGGGTGCTTCGTTGTCCACGGTGAAGGTCTCGGTCGCCCCCGGGCCCGTCCGCAGGAAACCGAACGCGCCGCCGGCCGGGATTTCAGCGGTGAATCTGTGCCCCCCACTGGTTAGTCTCTCCGGTCTGTACACCACGGAATTGCCCTCGACCTGTCCGGTGACCGGCTCGCCGTCCAGCTCCAATCGCATGGCGCCCGGATCGTGATCGCGCGCGTCCACTCGCAATGCCAAGGCGGACAACGCGGTCGCGCCGATCGGGCCTGCGGGCACACCGGTCACCGTCAAACCGGTGGGTTCGGCCCGGACCGAGCTGATGGTCACAGAAGCGACGAGAATCGATAAGGCTGCGGTAACAATTACTGCCGTCAACCGTCGGTGTCCTGTAAGGCGGACCCATTCGAGCAACGCGCACACCAACTTTCGTTCGAAGATGTTTCTACTATCCCGGCTGTGCCGCACTGTCGCGATTACTTTCGGTCAATGTCCTCCACGGGAAAATCGGCGAGTTCGCGTAGCGTTGGGCCGATGGCGAAGAGCACAACGATCGGTGTTCGAGTTATGTTGTCGGCATTGTTGTTCGCGGCAGGCACGGGATGTACCGCGGCGGAATCCGCCGTCGGCGACCAGCGGGTCAGCGCGACGACGGACGCCGGGTCCGCCGGTGCACCGGTGCCCGATCCCGTTGCGGTGCAGGCGAACGAACTCGGCGTCGTGCCGATCCTGATGTATCACCAGCTGTCCGCGGCGCCGGTCAGCGACTACGACCAGACCCCGGCCAAGTTCCGGGCCGAGCTCGATCGGCTGTACCGGGAGAACTACCGGCCGGTGACCGCGTCGGCCTTTGTCTCCGGTGCCATCGATATCCCCGCAGGCACCCATCCCGTGGTCCTCACCTTCGACGATTCGACCCTGAGTCAGGTCTCGTTCACCGACAACGGGCAGCCCGCACCCGACACCGCGCTCGGCATCCTCGAGCAGTTTCGCGCCGAGCATCCCGACTTCGCTCCTACCGCAACCTTTTACGTCAACAACGAACCCTTCGCGGGCGACGAGCGCGCGCTGCCCTGGCTCGCGGCGCACGGCTACGAAATCGGCGCCCACACCGCCGCCCACGCGAACCTCGGTCAGCTCGACGGCGCCGGCGTGCAGCGCGAACTGGCCGAGAACGTCCGCGCGATCACGGCCGCGACGCCCGCTCCGGTGCGCACCATGGCGTTGCCGCTCGGGATCTACCCGGCCGACCGCGCCCTGGCCGTCGCGGGCGACTGGGCAGGTACCCGTTACGCCTTCGACTCCGTCATGCTGGTCGGCGCCGAGCCCGCTCCGTCCCCGTTCGGTTCCATCGACCGCACCGCGGTGCCGCGAATCCGTTCGGGCAGAGAGCCGGTCGCCTTCGACTCGACGTATTGGCTCGACCGGCTTGCCGAGCACCCCGACCAGCGTTACACCTCGGACGGTAACCCGATCAAGATCATTTTTCCGGCAGGCTTGTCCGGCGAGTTGAACGCACATTGGTCAGATCGGGCGCAGTCCTATTGATCGCGGCCGGTCCTGCTCCATGCGAAACACCGAGGCAGCCGGGGGGATCATCCCTGCTGCCTCGGTGCCGATCGAAGGTCGAGCACTCAGCGTGAGCGAGGTGTGCGCACCGCCAGTTCTTCGAGCGCGGCGACCATCCGGTCGATCTCCGCACAGGTGTTGTAAAAAGCGAACGACGGGCGCACCGTCGCCTCCAGGCCCAGGCGTCGCAGGATGGGCTGGGCGCAGTGGTGACCGGCCCGGACCGCGATGCCCTTCTCGTTCAAGGCTTTACCGACCTCGATCGGCTCATAACCCGCCATGACGAAGGAGAGCACGCTCGCCTTCGCCGCGGCGGTGCCGACCAGCCGGACACCGGGCACCGCGGCGACCCGCGGCGTCGCGTACTCGAGCAGACTGTGCTCGTAGCCGGCGATGGCGTCCATACCGAGGCGCTGGACGTACTCGATCGCGGCACCGAGACCGACCGCGTCGGCGATATTTCCGGTGCCCGCCTCGAATCGCCCCGGGGGCGGCTGGAACAGCGAACGTTCCAGGGTCACGTCGCTGATCATGTTGCCCCCGCCCTGCCACGGCGGTACGTCCTGCAGTACCTCGGATTTCCCGTAGACCACGCCGATTCCGGTGGGGCCGAAGACCTTGTGGCCGGAGAACACGAAGAAATCCGCGCCGATCGAGCGCACATCGATGGCGGCGTGCGGCACCGATTGCGCGCCGTCGACGAGCGTGACCGCACCCGCGCGCTGCGCCTCGGCGACGATCTCGCGCACCGGTGTGATGGTGCCGAGCGCATTCGAGACGTGGGTCACCGAAACGAGTTTGGTGCGATCGGAGAGCAGCCGGGTGTATTCGCCGAGCAGCAGCTCACCGTTGTCGTCGACCGGGATGACGCGCAGCTGGGCGCCGGTCTCGGCCGCCAGCATCTGCCAGGGCACGATGTTCGCGTGGTGTTCGAGATGGGAGATGACGATCTCGTCGCCCGCGCGCAGATTCTTGCGGCCCCAGGTCTGTGCGATCAGGTTGATGCCCTCGGTCGCGCCGCGGACGAAGATGATCTCCTCGGCCGAAGCCGCGCCGATGAACCGAGCCACGAGGTCGCGGGCCTGTTCGTAGGCATCGGTGGAGCGCGCCGCCAATTCGTGTGCGGCGCGGTGGATATTGGAGTTCTCGTGTTCGTAGAAGCGCGCGATGCGCTCGATCACCGCCCGCGGCTTCTGGGTGGTCGCGGCGTTGTCGAACCAGACCAGCGGATGGCCGTTCACCTGCTCCCGCAGGATCGGGAAATCGTTGCGCACCGCGTGTACGTCGAACGGTGGGTGCGCGGCGGGAAAACGGTTCGGCGCGATACCGCTCGAGACCGGTGCCGCCGCAGTCGGCTCCAGGAAATAGAAGCTCGGCGCCGTCGACGGTTGCCGCGTGGTCTCGGGAAAACGCTGCGGCGACAGCACTTCCCGTAGCGAGGGCAGCGCGGTGAGGAACGGATCGCTGTGGACAGCCGCGGGGTCCACCGCCGAACTCGACGAGCGCCCGGCCGCATCCGACATCGGGACGTCGCTGCCCCAGGTCGGTACATGCGGGTCAAGGGTGGCCCCACCTGGCGTCGCAGCGCCGGCGGGTCTCGGTGTCGCCGCGGACGCCGCGCCCGGCACGGACGGTTCCGGAGTGCGACCGCCGGGCGGCGCGCTATTCGAAACCTCCTGCGCCGTATCCGATGTCGCTACAGCAGGGGGAGCAGGACTCGACGGCACTTCGACGCCGGACACACCGGGGACGTAGGTACCCGGTGCTTCGCGTCCGGCGCCGGTCACGCCCGACGTACCCGCCGGCGTCACCGGCGGATGCGCGCCCGGGTGCGAGGCACCCGAAAACCCCGGCGAGCCAAGGGAGGTCGCCGTCGGCACCGGCGAGGGCGCGGGTACATTCGGCGGCGACGTCGGGAAGTCCGGCTGTGCCACGCTCGCGCCCGCCGGTGCGGCGGGCAGGCCCGCCGACGCCGACGGCAGCGCCGAGAAGAATTCGCCGGCAAGACGATTCAGCGTCGCCTCGTCCGGCAGCAGCCACCCGGCGCCACCGTCGTCCGCTGGGCGCGAGACGTCAGCTCCGGTAGGTCGGTGCGTAGTCATGGAACTTGCCCACCTCGGCTCCGTCGAGCACTGCCACCGCATCGTCGGTCAGGATGGCCAACGAGCAGTACAGCGACACCAGATACGACGCGATCGCGCTGCGATCGATACCCATGAACTTCACCGAAAGGCCCGGCCCCTGTTCGCCCGCCAGCCCCGGCTGGTACAGGCCGACCACGCCCTGGCGGGCCTCGCCGGTGCGGATCAGCAGGAACTTGGTCTTACCGCGTTCCACCGGAACCTTGTCCGACGGAATGATCGGGATCCCGCGCCAGGTCAGGAACTGGGATCCGAACATGCTCACGGTCGGCGGCGGCACACCGCGCCGGGTGCATTCCCGCCCGAACGCGGCGATGCCCTGCGGGTGGGTCAGGAAGAAGCCGGGCTCCTTCCAGACCCTGGTGATCAGATTGTCGAGGTCGTCGGGCGTCGGCGGGCCGGCGATCGTCGAGAGCCGTTGCTTCTTGGCCGTGTTGGCGATCAGACCGTAGTCCGGGCTGTTGATCAGCTCGCCCTCTTGGTGCTCCTTGATCGCTTCGATGGTCAAGCGCAACTGCTGAGCTATCTGATCGTGCGGGCTCGAATACAGATCGGAGACGCGCGTGTGCACATCGAGGATGGTGTGCACGGCCTTGAGCCGGTACTCGCGCGGGTCCCGCTCGTAGTCGATGAAGGTCTCCGGCAGTGGAGACTCGTCGAAGTTGTCGCACTGAATATCGACGGTTTGTTCGTGCGTAACCCGGTTACGTCGGTAGATACCGGCTTCGACGGGTACCCAGTTCAACAGATGGACCAGCCACCGAGGAGTGATCGACTCCATCTGCGGCACGGTCTTCGTGGCGTTCGCCAGTGTGCGGGCCGCTTCATCGCCCAACGCCACCGGCTGTGGAACAGCTTTAGTCATCGAACCACCTTGGGATCGGCAAATCCACCGTTACCAGCCCGCCCATGCTAGACCCTGCCGCGCCCGTTGCCCGGATAGACCCTATTCGCCGCCTCGCTCCGCGCGCCGCGGGCGGCGGCCGCTCACCGGCTCGTGCGCTCGCCGCCGTTGACCGCCAACACCTGACCGGTCAGCTGGCGTGCGCCCGGCGAGGCGAGATAGGTTGCCGCGGAAGCGATGTCATCGGGGAGGCCGGGCCGTCCAGTGTGGGTGGCGGCGATCAGCGCAGCGCGGCGTTGCTCGGTCAGCCGGTCGCGGAAGAACTCGGTGTCGGCGATGTAGCCGGGGGCGATGACGTTCGCGGTGATGCCCCGGGGGCCGAGTTCGGCGGACAGTTGCATATTCCACGAGGCGAGACCGGCCTTGGCCGCGCCGTACGCGCCCGCCCCCTTGTCCGCGGCGATGGACCCGATGTTGATCACGGTCCCGCCCACGGTCAGGCGGTCGCGCAGTGCCGTGGTCATCAGCACCGCGCTGATCAGGTTCGCGTCCAGGTTCGCGCGCCAGGCGGCGGCCACGGCGGCCAGGTCGGTGGGGGAGTCCTGATCGAAGTCGGTGTTGCCGCCCGCGTTGTTGACCAGGACGTCGATCCGTTCGGGCAGTGCGGTGCGCAGGGCTTCGATCTGTGCGGGATCGGTGGCGTCGCAGACCCGGTCGGTGACGCCGAGTTCGGTGGCGGTCGCGCGTAGCGCCTCGGCGCGTCGTCCGGTGATCACCACGGCGTCGCCCGCGGTCGCGAAGGCCGCGGCGATCGCCCGGCCGATTCCGGTCGCGCCACCGGTCACCACAATGTTGCGTGGCATGTCCATCTCTCCTATCGGGTACGTTTAGATCTAAACCGTAGCTCTCGTTTAGGGCTAAACGCAACCAGGAGGTGCGCATGGATCCCTATGATCCGGTCGACGCGATCGCGTTGGCGTGGCAGCGGGAGCGGCCGGGCACGCCGGTCGACGGCATCGGGGTGGTGACCCGAATCTGGCAGTTGGCCAAGACATTCGGTGACGATCGCCGCCGGGTGCTGGCCGCCGAGGGGGTCGACACGGCCACCCTCGATCTGCTCAGCGTGCTGCGCCGCAGCGGCGCGCCCTACCGATTGACCACCCGGCAGCTCAAGGAGCAGACGATGCTCACCGCGGGCGCGATCTCCCAGCGCGTCGCGCGGGCCGAAACCGAAGGCCTGGTGACCCGCGCCCCGCTCGACGACGGCTCGCGCGGGGTGGTCGTCGAATTGACCGCCGCCGGACATGCTTTGGTCGAACGGCTGGTCGACCAGGTCCTCGGCCGGGAGTCGGAGCTGCTCTCCGGTCTCACCCGCGCCCAGCAATCCGATCTGACCGAGCTGCTGCGGCTGCTGCACCAGGATCTGATGACCCGCCTCGGTACGCACAAGATCACCCAGGTGGGCGGACCCGAGGTTTGAGCCTTCGGTCGAATCGGCGACGGTCGCAGCATGTTTCGAGCACTCCGGCGATGCCGGTGCTCAGCGCAGCGCGAGCGCCAGGAAGAAGTCGACGCGGTCTTCCAGGCGGGACAGATCGCGCCCGGTGAGTTCTTCGATGCGCTGGATGCGGTAGCGCAGGGTGTTCACGTGCACGTGCAGGAGGTCGGCGCATTTGGTCCACGAGCCCGACACCTCGAGGAACGTCTCCAGCGTGTGCACGAGGTCGGCGCGATTGTCCTGGTCGTAGGTGGTGAGCGGATCGAGCAGGCGCAGCCGGAACATGCGGCGGACCTCGTCGGGGACCGAGGCGAGCAACAGCATGTGGGTGGCCAGCTCGTCGTGGCCCACGACGCTGGCCGGTTGCAAGCGACCCGCCGCCATCCGGCGCGCGTAGCGCGCCTCCTCCACCGCACCGCGCAGGCCCTCGCCGTCGACCACGCCGCTGACGCCGATGGATAGTCGGCTGCCGCCCAGGCCCGGCTCCAAAGCCGTGACCGCGCGGTTGATTTCGTCGATGACCGGACTGTCCGGCCCGGCGGGGATGAGCGCGATCGCCTCGCCGTCCACCACACCCGCGGCCGGCCTTCTGCCGTAAAGTATTTCGCGCAACAAGACGCGTAATTCCCCGGGTCGCAAGGTGTCGTCGGCGGCCGCGGCGACGGCGATATAGGTCTCCGCCGGTCCGAGTCCGGTGAGCTCGAGGCGGGAGATGATCTCCGCGGGCTTGGCGTCGGAGACGATCAGCTCGATCAGTTCCTGGGCGAGCCGTCCCTCGGCGCTCTGCCGGTCGTCCTGGCGGGCGCGTTCCAGCGAGACGACCGCGGCCAACTCACCGGCCAGCGCGCGACGCTCCTCCGGCCACTCGGTGTAGTCGCCCTCGAACACGAGGAACCAGTCGGCCGCCCGCGACGTGCGGTGCTCGTCCACCGCGAACAGGGAAAACCGTCCGCTCGCCGGCCGGAACGCCGACGGCAGGCGGCGGGCGCTGAGGAATGCGGTGGTCACCTCGGGCGGTGGTGCGGTCGCGGGCCCGGCCACCGCCCGGCCGGTCGAGGAGACCACCCAGCAGCGCATGCCGAGATCGCGTTCGATCAACTCGAGCACCGAGCCGAGCCCGGCGCCCGAGACGAGCTGGCGGTGCCGGTCCAGGATCGCGGTCAGGTCCGCGGCGCGCCCGGTCGACAGATTGCGCGTGATCTGCTCGGTGACCTGGGCGAACGCGATGTTCTCCGGGACCCGGAACAGCGGGATCCGATGCTTGCGACAGGCCTCGACCACGTCCGGGGGCGCACCGCCGTAGCGGGCGTCGCCCGCGGCCAGCCCGGCCACGCCCGCCTGGGCGAGCGCGCGGACGAACACCTCGCTGTCGGCCGGCTCGTGGCGCCACTGCATGCCGGTGAGGACGAGTTCCCCACCGGACAGGTAGCGACCGGGGTCGAGCATGTCGGTGGTCACCACCCAGCGGACGAACCGGTCCAGCTCCTCCTCGCCGGTGACGAGCTCGAGCCCGAGGTCCGCCATGGTCAGCAGGGATCTGAGGCGCACGGTGCGAAGGCTAACAGTCAACCCCCTGGTGAATGCCCTTGGACATTCACACAAAGACTTCGGTGTGAACTGGCGCACAGTTCAGATTTCTCGTTTCTGGCTGCGGCGTTCCTCGGCGGGTGTACTTGCGGAACAGATCGGCAATCCCCTACAGGAGGTCAGATGGCAGGCGACATCGGATGGCTAAACTCGTTGCCTCCGGACCGGGTCGAACAGGAACTGCTGACCTGCTGTGCGTCCCGGCAGTGGGCGCACAAGGTCGCGGCGGCCCGGCCCTACGCCGACACCGCGAGCCTCGTCGCCGCGGCCGTCGCCACGGTGTGCGAGCTGAGTTGGCCGGATGTCGAGGAGGCGCTCGCGGCGCATCCGCGCATCGGTGACCGCGCCAAGGCCGAACTGTCCGAGCGGGAGGCGAGCTGGTCGCGCGGGGAACAGTCCGATGCCGCGACCGCCGACGCCGCCGTGCGGGCCGAGCTCGCCGCGGGCAATCTCGCCTACGAAGCGCGCTTCGGTCACGTCTTCCTGATCCGTGCCACCGGCCGCACCGCCACCGAGATCCTCGCCGAATTGCGGCTGCGACTGGACAATTCGGTGCTCGATGAGCGGATAAAGGTGCAGAGCGAGCTTGCCGACATCACCCGGCTGCGGGTGCGAAAGCTGCTGGGGGAGTAGTGAGTCTGTCCACGCACGTGCTCAACGCGGTCACCGGCCGCCCCGCCGCGGGGATGCTGGTCCGGCTCTCGGACGCGCACGGCACGGTGCTCGCCGAACGGCGCACCGACGACGACGGCCGCGTCAAGGACCTGCCCGCACCCGGAACCGGCACGCACCGGCTGATTTTCGAGACGGGCCAGATCAGCCCGTTCTATCCCACGGTCGCGATCGACTTCACCGTCGCCGACCCGGCAGCGCACTACCACGTGCCGCTGCTGCTCAGTCCGTATTCCTACTCCACCTATCGAGGTAGCTGAAACAATGTCGATCAAGCTCGGGCCGAACCGATACGGCAAGGCGGAGACCCACGTCGTCGGCGTGACGAAAAACGGTGGCGTGCACGAGATCCGCGATCTCAATGTCGGTGTGGCCCTGTCCGGCGACATGGACGACGTGCACCTCACCGGCGACAACGGCGCGGTCCTGCCGACGGACACGCAGAAGAACACCGTCTTCGCCTTCGCCAAGGAGCACGGGATCACCTCGCCCGAGGCGTTCGGTGTGCTGCTGGCACAGCATTTCGTCGGCTCGCAGCCGACCATCCACCACGCGCGGGTCAGCGTCGAGGAATACGCCTGGGAGCGGATCGTGCGCAATCCCGGCGACGATCAGCACTCGTTCGTCCGCTCGGGTCAGGAGACCCGCATCGCGCGGGTGCACCACGACGGCGAGAAGACCTGGGTGGTAGCGGGTTTGCAGGGCCTGGTGGTGCTCAATTCCACCGGTTCGGAGTTCCACGGCTATATCAAGGACAAGTACACCACCTTGCAGGAAGCCTACGACCGCATCCTGGCCACCGAGGTCAACGCGGAGTGGCGCTTCACCGCTGAGCCGAGTGACTGGGACAAGACCTACCGCGAGGCGCGCGGCGCCCTGCTGGCGGCGTTCGCCGAGACCTACAGCTACTCGTTGCAGCAGACGCTGTACGCGATGGGCGAGCGGGTACTCGCCGCCTGCCCGGAGATCGGCGAGGTGCGGCTGTCGCTGCCGAACAAACATCACTTCGTGGTCGATCTGTCCGCGTTCGGCCTGACCAACGACAACGAGGTGTTCTACGCCGCCGACCGCCCCTACGGCCTGATCGAGGGCACGGTCCTGCGCGAGGACGCGCCGGCCGCGGGCCCGGCGTGGGAGTGACGATGGATTTCTTGCGACCGAGCAGCTGGGCGGATGCCCTGGCCATCAAGGCCGATCGACCGGACGCGGTGCCCATTCAGGGCGGCACCGACATGATGGTCGAACTCAACTTCGACAAGGGCAGGCCGAATGCCCTGCTCGATCTCAACCCGTGCCGAGAACTGTTCGACCACAAGGAGATCGACGGCCGGATCCGGATCGGTTCCGGTGTGCCGTACGTCAAGATCATCAATCGGCTCGGCAAGCAGTTGCCCGGGCTGGCGCAGGCCTCGCGCACCGTCGGCTCGCCGCAGATCCGCAATCGCGGCACGGTCGGCGGCAATCTGGGCGGGGCGTCCCCGGCCGGTGACGCCCATCCCGCGCTGCTCGCCGGGGACGCGGTCGTCGAGGTCGAGTCCGCGGCGCGGGGCACCCGGATGATCCCGATCGACGACTTCTACATCTGGGTGCGCAAGACCGCGCTCGAGCCGGACGAGTTGATCCGGGCGATCTGGTTGCCGCCCGCCGAAGGGCCGCAGTACTTTTCGAAGGTCGGCACGCGCAACGCGATGGTGATCGCGGTGTGCTCGTTCGCGATCGCGCTGTACCCCGGCAGCGCGACGGTCCGCACCGGCATCGGATCGTCCGGTCCGACACCGCTGCGCGCCGGGTCGGCCGAGGAGTTCCTGGCGACCCAGTTGCCGTGGCAGCAGGCGACGCCGCTGAGTGAAAGCGTGCTGCGCGAATTCGGTGCGCTCGTCGCGGCCGCCGCGAAGCCGATCGATGACGTCCGCGGCACCGCGGACTACCGCAAACACGCCCTCTCGGTGCTGGCCCGCCGCACCCTGGGCTGGGCCTGGACGGACTATCTGACAGAAAGGAAGGCGGCCTGATGCGCGTGACCTTCGATGTGAACGGCTCGCGGGAGACCGTGGACGACGTGTGGGAGGGCGAGAGCCTGCTCTACCTGCTGCGCGAGCGGATGGGCCTGCCCGGCTCCAAGAATGCCTGCGAGCAAGGCGAATGCGGTTCGTGCACGGTCTATTTGGACGGTACGCCGGTCTGCTCCTGCCTGGTGGCGGCCGGGCAGGCCGAGGGCCGCTCGGTGCGTACCGTGGAGGGGCTGGCCGACGGTGCGAAGCTGGATCCGATGCAGCAGGCGTTCGTCGAGGCCGGGGCGGTGCAATGCGGTTTCTGCACACCGGGTCTCATCGTGCAGGCGCACGATCTGATCGAGCACAACCCGGATCCGTCCGATGTGGAGATCCGCGAGGCCCTGGCCGGAAACCTGTGCCGCTGCACCGGTTACGAGAAGATCCTGGACGCCGTGCGGCTCGCGGCGCAGCGGAAAGCGGCGGCCCGATGAAGACGATCATCGAAAACGCCTACCTTGCACCGGTGGTCGGTCCGGAGATCCCGTCCGGCTACCTGGTGATCGCCGGCGGCCGGATCGAGGCGCTCGGCGCCGGTCCCGCGCCGGCCGTGCCGGACGCGCAGCGGGTCGACGGCACCGGGTGCCTGGTCACCCCCGGCCTGGTCAACACCCACCACCACCTCTACCAGTGGGCGACCCAGGGGCTGTACCAGGATGCCACGCTGTTCGAATGGCTCACCGGGCTCTACCGCACCTGGGCGGGCATGGACGCGGAAGTGGTCTACGGCGCGGCGTCGGCGGGGCTGGGCTGGCTCGCCCTGACCGGCTGCACCACCAGCAGCGACCACCACTACGTGTTTCCCAAGGGCCGCGGCGATCTGTTCGACGCCGAGGTCCGCGCGGCACACGAGATCGGTCTGCGCTTCCATCCCTGCCGCGGCTCGATGGACCGCGGGCAGTCCGCGGGCGGCCTGCCGCCGGACGAGGTGGTGGAGGATCGCGACGAGATCCTGCTGAACACCGCGGAAACCATTGACAAGTACCACGATCCGTCGTTCGACTCTATGCTGCGGGTCGCGGTCGCGCCGTGCTCGCCGTTCTCGGTGAGCGAGGGCCTGATGACCGACGCCGCCCTGCTGGCCCGCACCAAGGGCGTGCGGCTGCACACCCACCTCGCCGAGACGCTGGACGAGGAAGTGCACTGCCGCGAGCAGATGGGTTGCACGCCGGTGGAATACATGGACAAGCTCGGCTGGCTCGGTGACGACGTCTGGTTCGCGCACGCGGTGCACCTGCACGACGCGGATATCCGGCGCTTCGCCGAGACCGGCACCGGATCCGCGCACTGCCCCAGCTCCAATGCCCGGCTCGGCGCCGGAATCGCCCGCGTCTGCGAGCTTTTGCGGGCCGGCGCGACCGTCGGCCTGGGCGTGGACGGCGCGGCCTCCAGCGAACTGACCTCGATGGCGGGAGAGTTGCGCCAGGCCATGCTGTTCCAGCGCGCCGTACACGGTCCCACCGCGCTCACCGCACGCCAGGCCCTGGAGATCGGCACCCTGGGCGGTGCCCGCAATCTCGGGCGGCAGCGGGAGATCGGCAGCCTCGAGGTCGGCAAGCTCGCCGATATCGCGATGTGGCGGGTGGACGGCTTCCGTGCCGCGGTAACCGATCCCGTGTGCACCCTGGTGTTCGGCCCGACACCGCCGCTGGCGCGATTGTTCGTCGGCGGCCGGACCGTCGTGGCCGACGACGAACTGCGCACCGTGTCGCACGACGCGGTCGGCCGGGCCGGCGCCGCCGCGCGCAAGCGGCTGTTGGAACGGGAGGAAGCACGATGACCGCGGTGCGGAGCACCCGCTTCCCGGGTGAGGTCGCCGCGCCCGGCAAGGGCGGTATCGGCGAGAGCCCGCTGCGGCCCGACGGCACGCTGAAGGTCAAGGGCGAGTTCGCCTATGCCTCGGACATGTGGATGGACGGCATGCTGTGGGGCGCCACGCTGCGCAGTCCGCACCCGCGGGCGCGCATCCTCGGCGTGGACATCAGCGCGGCGCTCGCGTTGCCCGGCGTGCACGCGGTGCTCACCCACGAGGATGTGCCCGGCCGCAAGTGTTACGGCCTCGACATGACCTGGGACCAACCGGTTCTCGCCTTCGACGAGGTGCGCCACCACGGTGAGCCGATCGCGTTGGTCGCCGCCGATCATCCCGAGATCGCCCGGCGCGCAGTCGAAGCGATCGTCATCGAATGGGAGGTGCTGACCCCCATCATCGATCCGCTCGCGGTGGTCGCCGACCCCGAGGCCAACAAGGTGCAGGAGCGGGGCGGTATCGCCCGGCATCAGCCGGTCCGGGTCGGCGATATCGCGGTCGGCCGTGCCATGTCCGATGTCGTGGTGACCGGCGAATACGAGGTCGGCATCCAGGATCAGGCGTTCCTCGGCCCGGAGGCCGGGCTGGTCGCGCCGGGCGAGGACGGCGGGCTCGATTTCTACGTGGCCACCCAGTGGATGCACAACGATCTCGATCAGATCGGTCCCTGTCTGGACCTGTCCCCGGACCAGATCCGGATGACCATGGCCGGCGTCGGCGGCGCTTTCGGTGGCCGCGAAGACATTTCGATGCAGATCCACGCCGGCATGCTCGCGCTCTACACCGGTAAGCCGATCAAGATGGTGTACAACCGCGAGGAGTCGTTCTTCGGGCACGTGCACCGGCATCCGGCGCAGCTGCGCTACGAGTACGGCGCCACCCGCGCGGGCAAGATCGTCTTCGCCGAGGTGCGGATCGTGCTCGACGGCGGCGCCTACACCTCCGCCACGCTCAACGTCACCGGCAACGCGTCCTCACTGGCGTTGGGACCCTACGAGGTTCCGCACATCAAGATCGATGCCTACGGCGTGTACACCAACAATCCGCCGTGCGGTGCGATGCGCGGATTCGGTGCGGTGCAGGCCTGTTTCGCACACGAGTCGATGATGGACAAGCTGGCGCAGGCGCTCGACCTCGACCCGGTGTACGTCCGTCAGGTGAACGCGGTGTCGCAGGGCTCCAAGCTGGCGACCGGTCAGGTGGTGCACGCGCCGATGCCGATGGCCGAGATGCTCGGGCAGTTGCGCGACATGCCGCTGCCCGCGCCGCTGGACGCGACCGACATCCGGAACCTGCCCGGCGGGGCCTCGCAGACCACGCACGGTGAAGGCGTCGTGCGCGGCGTCGGCTACGGCGTCGGCATCAAGAACATCTGCTTCTCCGAGGGTTTCGACGACTACTCGACCGCGCGGGTACGCCTCGAGGTGATCGGCGGCGAACCCGTCGCGCTGGTGCACACCGCCGCCGCCGAAGTAGGACAGGGACTGGTCACGGTCGAAGCCCAGATCGCGCGGACCGAACTCGGCATCGAGAAGGTGACCATTCACCCCGCCGACAACCAGATCGACAGCGCGGGCTCCTCGTCGGCCTCCCGGCAGACCTACATGACCGGTGGCGCGGTGAAGGCCGCGTGTGAGGCGGTGCGCATGCGCGTACTCGCCCTCGCCCAAGGACGTTTCGGCGCCACCCGCGGCCTGCGACTGGTCGGCGGCAAGGTGGTGTCGGGGACCGGTGAGGTGTTCGCCGCGATCGTCGATCTGCTCGGCGACGAAGTCATCGAGGAGACCAGGAAGTACCACCACAAGCCGACCACCGGCATGGATCCGGTCACCGGACAGGGGGACAGCCACACCCAGCTGGCCCTGTGCGTGCACCGCGCGGTAGTGGACGTCGATACCGAACTCGGCCTGGTCAAAGTGGTTGCGCTGGACGCGGTCCAGGACGTCGGCAAGATCATGAACCGGCTCTCGCTGGAGGGCCAGATCCACGGCGGTTCCGCACAGGGGCTCGGCCTCGCGGTCATGGAGGAGATCCAGGTCCGCGACGGCAAGGTGCTCAACCCTTCGTTCACCGACTACCTGATTCCCACGATTCTCGACTCGCCGCCACAGCGGCTCGAGATTCTCGAAAACGCCGACCCGCACGCCCCATACGGGCTGCGCGGCGCCGGAGAGCCACCCACGCTCTCCTCGACTCCCGCGATCGTCGCCGCCATACGGGACGCGTGCCGCTCGGCGGGAGGAACCGTGCACATCAACCGAGTGCCGGTGCGTCCGGAAGACATCATCCGGAGCAGTTGATCAACAGGGGCGGTGCTCGTCCGCGCCGGCGACGGAGTCCCGTTGCCGGCGTGGACAACACAGCACAGGTCCCACAACAGCAAACCGAACCACGCGATCCGGCGACGCAGCCGGATCGTAGGTCGGCCATGCCCCGAGGAGGGCACGCCATGACCCAAGTACAGACCCACTCCTCCGTACCGGAGCCGGCCACCGGAAGGTCCGCGCTCGACCGCTTCTTCCGGTTGAGTGACCGCAAGACTTCGGTCTCGCGCGAGATCCGCGGCGGTATCACCACTTTCGTCGCGATGGCCTACGTTATCCTGCTCGTCCCGCTGATCATCGGCGGGGTCCAGGACGTCGACGGCAACACCCTCAGCATCGCGCAACTCACCACCGCCACCGCGTTTTCCGCGGGGCTGAGCACCATTCTGATGGGCCTGGTCGGCAACGTACCGCTGGCGCTGGCCGCGGGGCTCGGTGTGGTGCCGGTGGTCGCCTTCCAGGCGGCCCCGCACATGACCTGGCCGCAAGCCATGGGCCTGGTGGTGCTGATGGGCGTGATCATCGTGATCCTGGCCGCCACCGGGTTGCGCACGATGATCATCAACGCCATCCCGCTCGCGCTCAAGAACGCCATCGGCGTCGGGATCGGCATGTTCATCGCGATGATCGGGCTGGTGTCGGCCGGGGTGGTCGGGCACGGCGCGCAGACCGGACCGCCGGTGACCCTCGGCGTGGGCGGGCACCTTTCCGGTTGGCCCGTAGTGATTTTCGCGGTCGGGCTGCTGCTCATGCTGGCGCTGTTCATCCGTAAGGTGCCCGGCGCCATCCTGATCAGCATCGCCATCGCCACGGTGCTGGCCATCGGGGTGAACTCCCTGGCGAAGATCGATCCCAAGACCTGGGGCCCGGTCGTGCCGGAGACGCCCAAGGGGCTGTTCGCCGCGCCGGACTTCGGTCTGCTGTTCGACATCGATCTGATCGGCGGATTCGCCGAGGCCGGAGGCCTGGTCGCGGGCGTCGTGCTGTTCACGCTGGTGCTCACCGGCTTCTTCGACGCCATGGGCACCGTATTCGGTGTCTGTGACGAGGCGGGTCTGCTCGACGAGAAGGGCACCATGCCCGGCCTCGGCAAGGTGCTGACCGTCGACGGCGTCGGCCAGATCATCGGTGGTCTCAGTGGCGGGGCGGGCAACACCGTCTACGTCGAGTCCGCGACGGGCGTCGGTGAGGGCGCTCGTACCGGCTTGACCAGCGTGGTGACCGGTGGATTGTTCTGCTTGGCAGTCTTTTTCACGCCACTGGCCGCAGTGGTGCCGATTCAGGCGGCCGCCCCGGCGCTGGTGCTGGTCGGCGCGCTGATGATGACCCAGGCCCGCAAGATCGACTGGTCCGATCTGGAGGTCGCGGTCCCCGCGTTCCTGACCATCGTGCT
Source organism: Nocardia brasiliensis IFM 10847 (assembly GCF_000710915.1). Lineage (GTDB taxonomy): Bacteria > Actinomycetota > Actinomycetes > Mycobacteriales > Mycobacteriaceae > Nocardia > Nocardia brasiliensis_A. The sequence goes on along the minus strand of NZ_BAUA01000056.1, from coordinate 3,571 downwards.
GATGCCGTTCACGTACTCGATCACCAACGGGGTCGGCGCGGGTGTCATCGCCTACGTGGTGATCAAGGCGGCGCGCGGGAAGTTCCGCGAAATCCATTGGCTCATCTGGGTGGTGGGCGTGGTGTTCGCCGCCTACTTCGGCATCTCGGCCATCGAACTACTGCTCGGCGGATAGAACGGCGACAACCATGCGTGACCTCGCGACAGAACTCCTGCACTGGCACACGGCGGGCAAGTCCTATGCCGTCGCCACCGTCATCGGCGTCAGCGGCAGCGCGCCGCGACCGCCCGGCGCCGCCCTCGCGGTGGACGCCGAAGGCGTTGTCATCGGCAGTGTTTCCGGTGGCTGCGTCGAGGGCGCGGTGTACGAGCTCTGCCGCGAGGTCCTGCGCACCGGGCAGCCGGTGCGCGAAAGCTTCGGCTACAGCGACGACGACGCCTTCGCCGTCGGGCTCACCTGCGGCGGCACCATCGAAGTGTTCGTGCAGCCGATCACCCCGGCCGACTTCGGCACCATCGAGGCGCTGTTGCGCTCGGTCGAGCCGGTGGCCCTGGTTCGTGACCTGAACTCCGGCGCGACAATGGCTTTGGGCCCGTGGTGGACGCTGGGTGCCACCTTCGACCCGGTGGTCGCAGCCGAGGCCAGGGCGATGCTCGACGCGGGCAGCACCGGCCTGCGGGTGATCGGTTGCGGTGACCGGGAAGTCACCGTGTTCGTGGAGTCCTGTGTGCCGCCGCCGCGGATGATCGTCTTCGGTGCCATAGATTTCGCCGCGGCGCTCACCCGGATCGGTCGCTTCCTGGGCTATCGGGTGACCGTCTGCGATGCCCGTCCGGTGTTCGCCACCGAGGCGCGCTTTCCGGACGCCCACGAGGTCGTGGTGGACTGGCCCGACCGGTACCTGCGGCACACCACGGTCGACGCGCGCACCGTGCTGTGCGTGCTGACCCATGATGCGAAGTTCGATATTCCGCTGCTGGAGTTGGCATTACGGCTGCCTGTCGCCTACGTCGGCGCGATGGGATCACGACGCACGCATGAGGATCGGATGGCGAGTCTGCGGGCCGCCGGCCTGTCGGAAACCGAACTGTCCGCGCTGCATTCCCCGATCGGGCTCGATCTCGGCGGGCGTACCGCGGAGGAGACCGCGGTGTCGATCGCCGCGGAGATCGTCGCCGTCCGCCGGGGTGGATCGGCCCAGCCGTTGCGCGCGAGCGGCGGACCCATTCACCGGGACCTGATTCCCACCTGGTGACCGCACCGCGCCGCGATACTTTCGGCGCTGGAGCTTCATACAAATTCTGCTTCGGAATGATCGGCCGATTTCGGGTTGATCTCGACTATCCGAAGAATAGGCAACGCCCGCATACTTGGTGAAATTCTAGACAAAGGACCCGAACATGCCGTTGATTTTTCTGAACGGTTCCGCCATGCGCGGAGGGCCGCTCAATCATCTGCTGCACGGGGCGCCGTTCGCCGGCGAGGCGAAAACCGCGCCGCGCTACCGGTTCTTCTCGGTGGGCGACCGGTTCCCCGGCCTGGACCCGGCGGCCGACGGCGGCCACTCGATCAGCGGCGAGCTGTTCGACGTGCCCATGGACGTGCTGCGGGAACACCTGCTGCCCGCGGAACCGCCCGAACTGGAGCTCGGCGCGATCGAACTCGACGACGGGCGTTCGGTGCTGTCCATGGTGCTGCGCAAACCGCCGACGTCCTACCCGGAGCTGATCGATATCACCCGCGTCGGCAGCTGGAAGAAGTATCGCGAAGGAGCTGAGTGAAGCATTACGCAGGGGAGTCCGGTCTCCCGAAATTCGACGTCAACTGCTCTATTCTTTTCACCGATCTGCCGCTGCTGCAACGGCCCGCCGCGGCGAAGGCCGCAGGATTCGACGCGGTCGAATTCTGGTGGCCCTTCGGCGAGAATCCGGTGCCGGGCGACAAAGAGATCGACGCCTTCGTACGCGCGCTCGAGGACGCCGGCGTGGCGCTGGTCGGGTTGAATTTCATCGATCTGATTCCGGCGGGTCGCGGACTGGTGTCGGTGCCCGGCGAGGTCGCCCGCTTCCGGGACAACATCGACGTGGCCGTAGGTCTCGCCGAACGCACCGGGTGCCGTGCGCTGAACGCGTTGTACGGCAACCGGATCGCGGGCGAGGATCCGGCGCGACAGGACGAGCTCGCGCTGGAGAATCTGCGCCTGGCCGCCCGCGCCGCCGCCCGGATCGACGCCGCCGTCCTGGTCGAGGCGCTGAACGCGCATGAGTCGCCGCAGTATCCGATCGTCAGCGCCGAGCACGCCGTGCGCGTGATCGAGCAGACCGGCGAGCCGAATGTGCGCTTCCTCTGCGACCTGTACCACCTGGCGCGGATGGACGAGAACCTGCTCGAGGTGATCAAGACCCACGCACGCCACATCGGCCACGTGCAGATCGCCGACGATCCCGGCCGCGGCAGGCCGGGCACCGGCGAACTCGACTTCGCCACCCTCTTCGCCACCCTCGCCGCCGCAGGCTACGACGGCTGGATCGGCCTCGAATACAAAGACCCCGAGCTGGATTGGAAGTGGATCAGGGCATGAGAGAGCGAAGCGATCGAATCATCGGCACAGCGCCCTTGGGAATGACGGAACCGAGCGCCAGCGAGGTGGAGGCATGAGCAGTATTGGTTTCATCGGCCTCGGGATCATGGGGAGCCCGATGGCGCGACACCTCGTCGCGGCCGGTCACGCGGTCACCGGCTACGACATCGGTCCCAAGGGGCTGGAGAAACTCAAAGAAGCGGGCGGTTCCGCCGCAGCCAGCGTCGCGGAGGCGGTGCGCGACAAGGACATCGTGATCACGATGCTGCCGCAGGACGAGCAGATCGAAGAGGTGTTCGGCGATATCGTCGCGCACACCGAGCCGGGCACGCTGTACATCGACTTCTCCACGATCACCCCGAAGACGGCGAAATGGACGGCGGCCGAGGGCAAGAAGAACCGGCTGCGGGTGCTCGACGCGCCGGTGAGCGGCGGCGAGGCCGGCGCGGTCAACGCGGCGCTGTCCATCATGGTCGGCGGCACGCAGGCCGATTTCGACGCGGCGACACCGATCTTCCAGGCGCTCGGCAAGACCTTCGCATTGGTCGGCGGCAACGGCGCGGGGCAGTGTGTCAAGGCGGCCAACCAGCTCGTGGTCGGCGGGACGTACGCCCTTGTCGCCGAGGCCATCTTGCTGATGGAGAATCTCGGCGCGGACGCGGCGAAGGGCCTGGACGTGCTGGCGGGTGGGCTCGCGGGCAGCAAGATCCTCGAGCTCAAGCGCGAGACCATGTTGGCCCGCAACTTCGTCCCCGGTTTCCGAATCGACCTGCACCACAAGGACATGGGCATCATCCAGGCGGCCGCGCGCGAGGCCGAGGTCGCCATTCCGATGGGCGCGCTGACCGCGCAGTTGATCGCCGCGGCCAGGGCGATGGGCTATGGCTCGCTGGATCATTCCGGGCTGCTGCTGGTGGCCGAAGCACTGTCGGGCAAGGGCGAATGAACGCCGTGACGAGCGGGCGAGCCGCACGGCACAACGAGGAGGT
>NZ_BAUA01000057.1 GCF_000710915.1 Nocardia brasiliensis IFM 10847 | reverse complement strand
ATCGACCTCATCCATCTTGGCCAGCGCGTCATCCCAGTAGGTCAGTGCCCGTTTGGTATTCGGGTCCACGAAGGTACCCGCGATCGGGTCCCAGACCGGCATGTTCTCTCCGGTGTAGATCTCACGGTCGAAGTGCGGCCACCAGATGTTGCGGTAGGTCGCCGCGGTGACCTGGTAGAGCAGTTTCGTCGGGATCGAGCCCCGGATCGCCAGATGCAGGTGCGGGGCACCGCGCTTCTGGGGCTCCACTGTGCCGAAGTACTGCACGTTCCAGCCCACCGCGCGGCGGAGGTTCTGAATCCACCGGTCGAACAACGCTTTGACGTGCATGATGTCGCGGGCAGCAGCCACGTAGTCGTAGGACTCGGGGTCGACCGGAGAACCATCGGAGACCATCTCGCCGGTCTCGACATCACGGACACGGTTGATGTGGCCGTAGCTGGGCATGGTCAAGGTGTGGAACGTCGAGGGCCGGTACTTGCCGTTGGCGTAGGCGGTCCCGACCGTGGTGCGGGCCACCTTCTTTCGTGGCAGGTCCGGCACGTCGTCACGGCGGCGAGTGGACTTGGCCTTGCGACGCGGCTTCTCCTCCAGGGCGGGCAGGCGGCCACGCACACCGAGTTCACGCAGCTCGGTATCCAGGTCGGCCACCAACGCCTTGATCGCATCAGCCAATTCGTGATCGCCGTCGCGACGGGCCTCGTGATACGCACCGAACTGATCAGCACGCGCAGCCAGCACCTGCGCCTGGGCTTCAGTGACCACCGGCTCGGGGCGCACGGGTTCATGCTCGGCGCACCAGCCCTCACTCAACTGGGTCATCCGCACATACTTGTTGGCCTTGGCACACGCCGGGCACGTCGATGCCACGGTGGCCTTGCACGGAGCACCAACGTAGGAGACCCGACCCGTACGTGTGTCGTAGGCACGCATCGGCACCACACGGGCGCACACATCATGCTTTTCAGCAGCAGCCTCAGCGATAGCGCGCACATCAGGCAACGCACGCCGCTCAGCCGCAGTCCGACGATCCGGGGCAACACCAGCGGCAGGAGCGGAACCACAATCGGTCACCATAGGATCGCTCCTTCCTGGGGTGAATCAGCGTGGTAGAACAGCAGTTCCACGGTCGACGGGCCGACGAGGTCCGTGCGGCAGTGATCGGCACCGAACGCGGCCGCCAGATCCAGGGAGCGGCTGAACCAGTCGGCGGGGCATTGGCCGGGCAGCATTCGCGCCAACACCCGGTCGGTCTCGGCACCGATATCGGTCCGTACCCGCTCCGGGACCTCGACTGTGTCTGCGGTGTGGTTGACGAGGCCGCAAGCAGCGAGTTGGCGGGTCCAGCAGCGCCCGTAACGCCACCAGCTCAGCGCCCAATCCTGGGGGCGCAGCGTGAGAGTCGTCATGGCTACCGCTTCCGTACAGGGGTCTCGAACAAGGCCAGCTGATCGGCATCCACCGGTTTGGGTCGCTTCGGTGTCCGGCGTGGCTTCGCGGCCGCAGCGACGATCGGGTTGATGCGGTGGGTCGGGGTGTAGCGGCCGACCTTCAGGCGAGCGTCGGCATCCACGAAGCGGGAGAACCGGGACGTAGTCGGTACCAGCTCCCAACCGGCACGGGTCCGGGTCTCGGATTCGGCCGGCGTGTGCCTGATCTGCTTGATGCACATCGGGCCGCCCCGCAGTACGCGGCCGTTGATCTCGTAGAGCACGTCACCGGGCTGCACCCGGCTGGGAGCCACGACGTAGAAGAACATCGGTTCCGGCTCAGGGCAGGCGGGTGTGGTAGTGGTAGTCATGACTGCACCTGGCTCTCTGCGATGCCACACATCTGGCAGCAGCGTTCACGAACGGTGTTGCCGCGCAGCCGTTTACCCGAGGGGCGAAGGTCCGGGAACTGGTGGCCGTTGCGTTCGCAGTGATCGGCGGTGATGCAGCCGTCGCACCAGACCCGGTCACCGTCGTAGATCCAGCCGACCCCGGCGCAGCGCGATTCCAGGTAGGCGACAGCTTGAGCTACGGAGTCGAAACAGATCGATTCCGAACCGTCTTCGGTGTAGATGTCCCCGCACAGGTCGCAGTAGATGACCGTGTGGTTCTCGGACACGAATCCTCGTTTCATGCCGCCACCGGCCCTTCTCCGTCACCGAGGTCATCGGGATCGAACGTTGCCGGATCAAAGCTCGCTTCGTCGTCGGATTCGACTGGGATGGTGGGCGTTTCGTGGCGTGGCGCGAACTGGTCGACCAGGCGAGCAATGTCGTCATCGGTGACCAGGTAGAACCGGACCCGTGTCAGCTCCCGCGAGCCGTCTTGTTCGATGTAGCCGACACCTGGTGTCATAGGCGAGATCTCGTCGCACTCCGCGCCACGATCACGCGCTCCGGTCCCGAAGACCATGCCGACCTGAGTCGGTTCGGCCAGGCGCAGGCCCATCCGCAGCGGGAACAGTTGCCGTTGGGGCATGTTCTCCTTCGACGGGTCCTGGATGAACGCGAACACCGAAATCGCGGTCGCGCGTGCCTGGGTCAGCAGCAACCCGAGTAGCTCATCCAGGCGTGCTTTGGTCTTGGGTTCGGTGTAGGCCGACAGGGCCGCGAACTCATCGATCAGCAGCAGGACCAGCGGCTCATCCGTGGTAGGAGTGTGCTTGCGCAGCTTGGCCGCCATCAGCTTGGCTTGCCGCTCCCGCATCAGCGCGACGACCTCTTCCAGCAACGCCAGAATGTCTTCAGGGCTCTGGTAGGCGAAGCGGACGAACAACTCCCTCCCGGGACCGAACTCGACACCGCCTTTGGGGTCGATGCCGTAGAGGTCGACCAGGCCCGAGCGGATCGCGGGAGCCAGCCCGGCGACCAGCGACCAGATGATCGAGCCCTTACCCGAGCCGGTCAGCCCGGCACCCAGGCCGTGGGTGTAGAGCACCGGGATACGGACGCCGTCACTGTCTTCGGTGAGCCCGGCGGGGACCGCCTCCAGGTCTACTTCGTTGGAGACCCCACCCGGCAACGCTGCCGGGGCCGCGAGTGTGTCGAACACGCGCAGCTGAAGACGGACCACCCCCGGAGCAGGCAACGACACTGTCACCTTCGGCACCGCGAGGACTTGAGCGAACGCATCCCGGGTGTCTTCGTTGGACCACTTCTTGCGGGACTGACCGGCCAGCATCAGAAAGTCGGCTTCGATGCCGTGACGGGTGTAGTCGTAGGACTCCAGCGGAGGAAACCCCGACTCCGGGCAACCCAGGCCGAGAGCTTGCAGCATCAGGTTGGTTTGCAGCGGATCGGCCAGCACCGACACCGCCGCACGCAACTGCACCGGTGCGTCCGCGATAATCTGCGCCAACGTCGGAGCATCCGGCCTGCGGGTGGTGACGCAGGAGGCGACGAACGCTCCCACACCGAGAATCGAGGCGGCCGAGAGGATTTCGGGCAGCAACGCGATCACAGTAGCCCCCTCAGTGGTTCGAAGGACAGGGCAACCGAGTGCTCGGCGAGCACGTTGGGCAGCACATGCAGCAGATCCGACGCGGCAGCCAGGTCCAGTTGGATTTCGGTACCGCCGACCAGGAACGACACCCGCGCATCCGATGCGACTGTTTGAAAGGGTGTAGCGGCAACGTATTTCACGTTCCGCAGCCCACCCGCGACCGGGGCGCTCATCACCGTTCACCCCACTCACGTTCATCGCAGAACATCACGCAGCCCGCACGCGAGACCGCCTTGGGCTTGGTCTTCGGTTGCGGAGTGCGGATCGGGTCGCAGTGCCACAACCGGATATTGATCCCCGGAGGCGGCTCGGCGCAGTTGCCTTCGTTGAACGACGGCTTCGGGGTGTCCTCGCAGAACATCACGCAGCCATTCGGGCCAGGTGCGCTCTGCACGGTCATCGGTGCCGGTTCCCGGTCGCTCGTGAGCAGGATCGCGGTCGCCAGCACCGAGACCGCAGGCACACCGAGGACGGTCGCGAGGAACACTGGACTGGACGAGAAATTGAAGGTGATCATCGGACGCCCCCCAGGGCAGGAATCGCGAGCGGCAACATCGGCTGCGTCGCTTGCGCAGGTCGAACAGGTTCAGGAGTACGGGCAGTCGACGGGCGCGGTTGCCCGGTCTGCACCACGGGTTTGGGCGCGTACTTCGCCGCAGTGCTCGGCGAGATGCCCAGTGCCGCACCGATTTCGGTGTAGGTAGCACCCTCAGCGCGCATCGCTACCGCCTGAGCCACCGTCGCAGGATCACGACGAGCAGTCCGCCGCTTCCGTGCAGCAGGCACCGGTGCAGGAGCCGTCACCGGGACAGCGACCGGTGCAGGTGCCGAGACCGGTTCAGGCACAACGGCTTCGGTGCGGTCGTTCTCGCGGCTGATCATGTGCGCCAACGTCGCACCCATCCCCAACACCGCAGGCGGGACACACGCCACCAGCACCACCACCGGCCACGGAGCCACGCTCCAATGCGCGGCCTGCATCAGGTGATAGGCGACCTGGCCGACGCCACCGAGGGTCAACGCCCCCAATGCCGACCACTTCGCGTAAGCACGCGTACCCGCAGTGCGGATGTGGCCGTTGAGCCACACATGCAGGGCATAC
>NZ_BAUA01000058.1 GCF_000710915.1 Nocardia brasiliensis IFM 10847 | reverse complement strand
GCGGAATGATGCGCTCGGACAGATCGCGGGCGTAGTCCTGCAGGGCCTCGACCGAACCGGTTTCGAGGACGGCGACGTAGTTGTCGTAGACGGAGGTCGCCTCGGAGAACATCTCGTCCGGGGTCATCGCGGTGAGCAATTGCGCGTCGGTGATGCGCCGTGCCCATTCCTCACGCAACACGGTGCGGTTCTGCCGCAGATGTTCGACCAGCTCGGAGAGCAGGCCTTCGCTGACACCGTTGGAGTTGCTGTCCGCAGCCAACGTACCAATCGACACTTCGGACAATGCCGCCTCCGGTCCGTCCCCACGCGAGTCGACCCACGTGCTCGAAGAAGCGGTGGCCAGCACGCTCGTTGGACTGTTCCACCGACCGCAGAATCGTATACCCATCCGGGGTCTCGGCCAGGAACTTCGGCACGTTTCCAGAACGGCCGTCCTGGACGTGGCACGTCGCGATACCGGAGAACGGGCTACTCGGCTGGTTGCCGTTCGGCTGTCGTTCCTTGTTCTGCCTGGTGGTTGCGCGAGGCAGTCGTGGGTGCGGCAGTGTCGCTGCGGAGTATGCGATCCACGTCGGCGTCGGTGACGGTGTCGAACTGCTGATAGGACTGGCCCACCGGACGGGCCTGCGCGGGCGTTTCCAGGCATACGACCTTGTCGGCGTAGTAGGACAGGGTGCGCGCGATCCGATGGGGAGCGACCGGAACCGCGAGGACGACGCGGACCGCGCCACGCCGATAGGCCGCCTGGCAGGCCGTGCGTGCGGTGATGCCGGTGCGGACGCCGTCGTCGACCACCAGCGCGGTGCGACCGTGCAGCTCGGGCCGGCAGTTGTGTTGGTGGAACCGTTGACACAGCCGTCGCAGTCGGTCGCGACCGTGCCGTTCGGCGGCGGTGATCTCCGCGGGGGTCAACATCGCGCTGCGCACCACAACTTCGTCGATGAGCTGCGTGTCGTGCTCGGCGACCGCGCCGAAACTGAGATCCGGCCGGTAGGGGACACGAAGTTTGTTGACCACGACAGTGTCGAGCGGCACCCGTAGCGACGCCGCGACTTCGTAGGCAACGGCCACCCCGCCGCGAGGAATGCCGAGCGCGACGACATCGGGACCGCGGAATGCCCGCAGTTGATAGGCGAGGCGCCGACCTGCATCGCGTCGGTCGAGAAACAGTGAACGATGATGTGTCCGGCGACCGCTGGGGTCTCCGGGTTGTGCTGCGCAGTCCATCCTTCCCCCGTGTGTCGAGTGGCTGATTCGGAGCCGCGCTTCGGGACTCGGGTGGACGGATCCAATTGTACTCGGTGACGGTAGTTCCGGCGCGGGTTGGACGCGCCGCATCGCGCAGCGAAATGTGCTGGGGCACTGACGCAATCAGCGACGCTTGGGCGGCCGTTGCGACTGCGGCTCTGCGAAATGTACTGGCCCCGGCGCCCGTCCGGTGACCGCCTCGATGATGTCGGCCGCCAGGTCCGCGATTCGGATGTTGCTGCGCTGGGATCGATTACGCAGCAACGCGAAGGCGGCATCGCGGGTGCATCGTTTCTCGGCCATGATCATGCCGAGCGCCTGGTCGATGGCGGACCGCGAGGCCAGTGCCGCGCGGAGCTGCTCGGCCAGTGCGGCCTGCCGGGCGGTGTCGATGCCGACGGCGAGCAGTACGCCGATGTGCTCGGCGGTCAGTGCCGCGTCTTCCCGCAGCTCCGGCGTGAAGGTATGCGGGCGATTCGAGTACAACGACAGCGCGCCCAGTGCTTCGCCGGTCGACGAAAGAGGTTCGACATGAACGGATCTCACGCCGTGCGCCACCAAACGGCTCGGGTAGCCGCCCCAGCGGCGCTCCTGGGTCGTGTCCGAAATAGAGACCTGGTGTGCCGTGTCGATGGCCTGTGTGCTCGCGTCATGTCCCTCGCCTACTCGGGACTCTTCGAGGAGCATCGCGTGTGCGCCGGTCGAACCACCGAAGGCCGCGCCGCCGTCGGCCCGGGAGAGCAGGACGCCTACCGTCAGGGAGCCGGAAAGCATGCGGACGACGATATCGGCTACGGCACAGAGTGATTCGGTCACGCTGCTGTTGTTCAACAGCAGCGTAGTCAGCTCGGACATGCCTAACGCGAAGTCATCAGCCACGGAAGGCCTTGGTGGTCAACATAACTGGTATCCGTCCTCTACTACGCGGTGCGCGATGTCGGTGACGGTGACACCCTCGGTGAACGCACGGGCGCGCAGCAGCGCGAGCGCGGCATCGAGGTCGCAGACGCACTGCACGGCGACCATGCCGACCGCCTGGTGCAGCGCTGGCAGATAATCGGCCTCGTCGAACAGAATGCCCTGCGGGCTCCCGTCCGGACCGGGGCCGGACGTGGGGAGCAGCACGGTATTGGCCAGGGCATCGGCCACTTTTACTGCGGCGGAGCTGATCTCGGTGTGCAGCACGGCCTGGTCGGTGAACAGGCACAGCGTACCGATCAAGTGCGCCGAGACCAACGGAACCCCAACCACCGATCGCACGCCGAGTTCGGTCAGTGCCGGTCCGTATAGCGGCCATCGTTCTGTCAGGTCGGTGGCCTCGGCGGTGACAAGGTACCGGCCGTCCAGCACGTCGTGACCCGGACCCTCGCCGACCACGAGTTCGAGATCGTGCGCGGCGTGCGCGGTGCGGTCGGAGGTGGCGACGAGTAGTTCGTTGCCGCCGCGGTCGAACAGGGTGACCGCCGCGCTGTCCATTCCCGACTGCACGGCGACGACGGCCATGAACACCGGTCGTAGGTCGGCGCGGTCCCCGAAATACCACCGTTGCAGGCGCTGGGCATGCAGTCGATGCAGACGAGCGCAGGCAAGGTGGCGGGCTTCGATCCGCCGGTGCAATTCAGCCATACGCTGCCGGAACGGTGCCATCGACGGTGGCGGCTCGCACAGGGCTGATTCGTATTTCGCCGCGACTGCCGCAGCACGGTCCGCCCGCGACTGCTCTGCGCGGGATTCCCGCCAGACGCGGGCGAGTTCGTGGTAGGCCTCGATATGCGACCGCACGTGAACAGCGTACGCGACGGCGGCGATGACGGAGTCAATTGCCGCTGACAGCACCGCTTTCCCGTGGAACTTCCTCTATTAGCAATACCACACCGTCTGGATTGCCTTCCAGCGGTGAACAGGTCACCGCGCAGGTGATCGTGCGCCCGATGCGGTTGATGGCCGCGATCTCGACCGGACCGTAGCGGTGCGCTGATTTGAGGCACCGCTGGATGCTTTCGTACAGGAGCTGGGTCGGCAATCCGAAGTCGAGGGTGAAGAAGACCTGATGTTGCACCTCGTCCGCGCGCAGGCCCCACATATCTTCCGCACCTCGATTCCAGCTGCGTACGCGCAGTTGGTCATCGAGCACCACCACACAGGCGGCCACACTGGACAGCACACCTTCCAGGAAGGCTCGCGTCTCATCCAACTCGTCGGTACGGATCCGCATCTCCTCGTTCATGGTCTCGAGTTCTTCGTTGCCAGACTGGAGTTCTTCGTTGGTGGTTTCGAGTTCTTCGTTGGTCGATTGCAGTTCTTCGTTGGTTGTCTCCAGTTCCTCGATGCTGGACTGGAGTTCTTCGTTGGTGGTTTCGAGTTCTTCGTTGGTCGACTGGAGTTCTTCGTAGGCGGTCTCCAGTTCTTCCCGCTTCACCTTCAGTTCCAGCGAGAGCCGCGTCGGCATCGTCGTATCGATGAAGTTGACGACCACGCCGACATCGGTTCCGTCGCTCGTCGACAGTGGTTGGACGTGCACCTCGAAATACTGGACCTCATCCGGACCGAGTTTGCGCTCCGCCGAGCTGACCCTGATGGTGCGGCGCTCGGCCTTGGCCTGCTCGATCAGCGAGCGCAGCTCGACTGGGCGATACGAGATCTCCAGCTCGCTGAGCGGCCTGCCGATATCGTGCGAAGTGAGGGCAAATTGGCTGCGCACCTGATGGCTGAGAATGCTGACCCGTCCGTCGACGTCCAGGCCGAGTACGCCATACGGCGCGGCATCGAGGGCGAGCTCGCTGAGCTGCCGCTTCTTGACGATGCCGTGCGCCTCGGCACCGAGCTCGGTGCCCAGGCGCACGGAGGCCGCATGCTGTGTCGGTCGGGCATCTCCGCTCAGACGACGGAAGATGCGCTGGCGCATGCTCGCTACACCGAAGCGTTCACTGTCGGACAGCAACAACTCGGCCTTGCCGAGGAACAGGAACCCGCCGTCGCGTAAGGCGAAGCGGAACCGGTCCAGGATCTGTGATTGCGCCTCGGCATTGAAGTACATCAACGTGTTTCGGCACACGAGCAGGTCGAGCCGGGAGATAGGGGCATCGCGGGTGATGTCGAGCCTGCCGAAGATCACTCGGCGGCGCAGGTCCGGCCGGAAGACGAAGCGGTCACCGCTCTGCTCGAAGTACTTGTTCCGGAGTTCGGTGGACAGCGGGCTGAGCGCCTTCGCGGAGTACATACCGGAGCGCGCTTGACGCAGAGCTTCCTCGTCGACATCGGTGCCATAGAGTTTGACCCGCCGGACACACTCCTCGATGCCGAGCGCTTCAGCGCAGGCGATCGCCAGTGAGTAGGTCTCCTCGCCGCTGGAGCAGCCCGCACTCCAGATCCGGATCTCGTCGTCGGACTTGGTGTTCGCGATAACTTCCGGAAGCACTTCGAGCTGGATGTACTGCCAGGCGTCCACGTCACGGAAGAAGCTGGTGACATTGATCAGGATGGTGTTGAACAGGGAACGGAACTCGTCGGCATTGCTCTCCAGCAGATCCCGGTAGTCGAGGTATTCGCTGACCTGTACCTCTTGCATGCGCTTGCGGATACGTCTGGTCAGTGAGGTGCGCTTGTAGCCGGTGAAATCGAAGCCGCGCGAGTCGCGGATGAACAGCAGCAGATCCTCCAGTGCTGGTTCGGCACTGGAGATTTCGTCACTCGACTCGGTCATGTTCTCCTCGTTGGACTCGGTCATGAGGCGCTACCCATCACCAGACCACAGATGACGGAGGCGATCTCGTCGAGCGGCAGTACGAGATCCGCGTCGCCGGTCGCCACGGCCGCGGACGGCATGCCTTTGAACTCCGCGGTCGCCGGGTCCTGCACGATCACGGTGCCGCCGCGGGATTTGACGGCGCGCACGCCCATCGCGCCGTCGCTGCCGGAGCCGGTGAGGACACAGGCGATGGCGCGGGGTCCGTACGCGCCTGCCACCGATTCGAACAGCAAATCGGCCGACGGGCGCACAAAATGGACGAGTTCACTGTTCGACAGGCTCAGTACACCAGGGGGCTCCACCAGCAGATGGTAGTTGGGCGGTGCGATGTAAACAGTGCCCGGACCGATCGACTCGCCCGCTTCCGCCAGTCGCACCCGCATCGCGGTTCGGCGCGCGATCAAATCGGCGAGCACGGTTTTGTGCCGAGGGTCGAGATGCTGAACGACCAACACCGGGACCGGCAATTCCGCTGGCAGCGCGCCGAGGACGGTGAACAGCGCCGTGACACCACCGGCCGAGGAGGTCATGGCCACCACGGCGTACTGGTCATCTGCGGGCATGATCGCGCCGGTCGGCCGGAAAGAGCACGGGAACCACGATATCCCCCAGATTTGTGGTCGACGGATGATCGGCGTGGCGCGGCGTGGCCTGTGTCGGCATGCTGCCTCCGGAGTGCTCGTGGGCACGCGGCGCTGCGGTTCGGGGGTTTACCAGGGCAACTGTACGCCGGAAACGCCAGCTCAGAGACCGGAGTTCGAGGGATGGCGGATCATCGGTGTTTGCGTCGGCGCAGAGCGGTTATCCGCCGAATGTCCGGCCGAAAACAGCGGGTCGGTCCAGCCCGACGAAAGGGGTTAGACAGTGAGCACAGCTGACAAGGCCAAGAACAAGGCTGAAGACCTCGCCGGTAAGGCGAAGGAAAAGTTCGGTCAGGCCACCGATGACCGGGATCTCGAGAACGAGGGCAAGGGCGATCAGCTCAAGTCCAACTTGAAGGACGCGGGCGAGAAGGTCAAGGACGCCTTCCGCAACTGACCGTGCACAGCCGCCGAGCGGGCGAGCGCCGTACCGGGCGCCGCCCGCTCGGCGTGTTTCGCTGAGCGGACCGAACCGCTCCGATCCCGGCGAGCCGGGGGATAGGGTGCTGTCGTCATAGCGGCGAGCGCTGGCTTCGGAGGGATCGGGATGATCGCGGCACGGACGATGGCTGTGGTGGCGACGGTGTTCGTCGCGGCCGGACCGGTCGGGGGAGCGGGACCCGCGACGGCCGGGCCCGCGGCTTGTGCGACGGGAAACCCGTTGCAGCCCACCGCGGAACTGTTCGCCACCGACAACACCGCGACGATCACCGATCCGCAGGATCCCCGCTTGCAACAGCGGCTCGACGGCTTCGAGCTGGTGGTGGACGGGATCGCGGTGCAGCACATCGGCTTACCGGTCGGCTCGACGCTGGTCAGCGGCGTGTTCTGGTCCGACGAGCGACAGCAGGCGACCTACGAGCGGTCCCGCGAGTTCCACCTGGCCTGCGTCGATGCGGCGGAGCTGCGGCAGATCGCCGATCAGGTGCGCACCCGATTCCAGCAGGAGTCGGTGCTGACTTTCCAACGGCTGGCACCGAATTCGCCGGGCGTCGACGCGTTGACGGTCGCGATCCCCGGCGTCGATGTGCGGCGATTCCACGACGGGCTGGTCGCCGATCCGGTGGCCAGGCAGCGGCTCGTCGGCGGTTCGGTCACCGAGGCGAATACGCTCATCCTGGTGGTGGATGTCGCGGATCTGGAGCTGGCGCAGCGCTTCGTGGCCGGGATCGGCGGGGACTGGGACGCCGCGAGCGTGCAGTACGGCGATCGCGAATTCGTCAGCGCCTGACCAGGGTTCGCTGCCTCGACGGCAATTCTCCGCGCCCACGCCGGCGTTCGTCTGCCCGCGGCGGAGTGCGTTGCGGCGCTCACCGCGTGCCGGTTCAGTGCTCGAGCTTGCGCAGGATCTCGTGCAGGGTGCGCAACTCGTCGTCGTCCAGTGCGGCGACCGAGGCCGGGGCGGGGTCGGGGGTGGCCAGCGCCTCGGCCAGGATCGCCCGCCCGTTTTCGGTGAGGGACACCTGTTTGCGGCGCCGGTTGGTGGGGTCCACCTCGCGGACCACGAGGCCGCGCTCCTCGAGATCGTTGACCGCCACCGTGGCGGCCGGTGCGTCGATCGCCGCGGCGTGCGCCAGTTCTTTGACGGTCAGTGGTGCGGCCTGTAACCGGCGGAGCACCCGAATGCGACTGAACGGCAAGCCGGTTCGCTCGACCGCCGCGCGCCGCCACGGGTCGCGGCCGTAGAGCACGAGTCGGGTGAGTTGGGCCCACACCTCGTCGGCGGTGGGGGTGTCATCCGACATGGGCAGGCACTTTCTGTTCGAGTAACGGGGCGATGCGGTCGCTGGACCGACTGGCCCACGGCGTATTCGCGACCACACCGAGTATGGCGACCCCGGCGGTCAGCACCGCGATCACCCACCACAGACCCGCTCCCGTCAGCGCACCGCAGAGCGCCACGCCGATGCTCACACCCACCTGGCGGCTGGTCGAGGCCACCGAGGCGGCCGCGCCGGCCCGGTCCAGCGGCATCCCGCTGACCGCGGTGGTGGTGATCGGGGCGTTCACCATGCCGAAGCCGACGCCGAAGATCGCGAACATGACCACGAGCGCCCAGACCGGGGTGTCGGGGGTGAGCGTGCTGAGCAGGACGGCGGCGATGGTCATCATGACCCCGGCCACGAGCAGCGACGGCCGGGTGCCGTGCTTGCCGACGAGCCTGCCGGACAACGGGGAGAAGATCACCATCGCGACCGCCATCGCCAGATACAGCAAGCCGGTGTGCACGGCCGAATAGTGCCGGACCGTTTGCAGATACAGCGAGCAGGTGAACAGGAACGCGCCGAGGGTCGCGAAGCTGAAGACGGCGATCACCGTCGCCGACGAGAACGGCACGCTGCGGAAGAAGCGCAGATCGATGAACGGATCCACCCGCCGTGACTCGTAGTAGACGAACGCCGCCAACGCGATCGCCGCGACGACGAAGATCAACGGCTGACGCTCGATCAGGCCGAACACGGTGGTGAAGAGGAATACGACGGCGAGCACCTGGCCGATCGGGTCGATACCGCGCACCGTCGCCGACTTCGACTCCGGCACGAAGAGGGTCGTGAGTACGAGGGCGAGTGCGCAGACCGGCAGGTTGATCCAGAACACCGACTGCCAGCCCAGCGCATCGATCAGCACGCCGCCGACGGTGGGCCCCAACGCCATCGAGATGCCGACCACCGCACCCCACACCCCGATCGCCCGCGCGCGTTCGACCCGGCCGGTGAACACGGTGGTGATGATCGACATCGCCACGGGATTGAGCATCGAGCCGCCGAGCGCCTGCAGGAACCGTGCCCCGATCAAGACCTCGATGGTCGGCGCGAGGCTGCACAGCAGAGAACCGAGCGCGAAGGTGGCCAGTCCGATGCGGAACACCTTGCGGCGGCCGAACCGGTCGGCCGCGGTTCCGGCCAGCATCAGGAAGCTCGCGAGGGTGAGGGTGTAGGCATCGACGATCCACTGCAGCCGCGACAGCGGCGCGTGCAGATCCGCCTGGATGGCCGGGATCGCCACGTTCACGATGGTCGCGTCCATCGACACGATGAGCAGGCTCAGACAGCACGTCGCGAGCACGATCGTTTTGCGACGAGCGGACAGCCCCTCGACAGTTGTAAGCATATAACTATTGTGTTCTTACAACTGTTCCACATGCAAGGGCTGTGATCCAGGTCGCACCGGCTCGGCCCGCCTTCGGCGGGTTGGCATTCTGGACGGGTGATCGACAAATCGGAGGTGCTGTTTCTCGGCGGGCGCTCGGGCGTCGGCAAGAGCCGGGTCGGTCTCGCCGTGCACGCGGTACTCGCTGCGGCGAACGTGCGGCACGCGCTGATCGAAGGAGACAGCCTCGACCTGGCGTACCCGCCCACCTGGGAGCACGGCCTCGCCGAGCAGAATCTGGCGGCGATGTGGGGGAACTACCGCGTGCTCGGCTACCGGCGGTTGATCTACACCAATACCGCGAGCGTGTTTCCCGAGGTCATCGCGGAGCTCACGGCGGCGATGGGAGATACGCCGACGGTCACCGCGGTGCTGCTGACCTGCGATGATCAGACCGCGTCGGCGCGGCTCGCGTTGCGCGAGAACGGTATCGAATTGCAGCGGCACATCGAGCGCAGCGTCGCGACGGCCAGGGAACTCGACCATGCGGTGCCGGCGTGGGTCCGGGTGGTCGACACCACCGACCGGACGCCCGAAGAGATCGCCGTGGAGGTCGTCGCGCTCACCGGCTGGCAGGCCGACCCGTTCGTGGTCGCCTGAGCGTGCCCGCGGCGGCCGCGGCACTGTCATACTCTGGCGACGGATTTCGGCCCGTTCTAAGGAGTCTCGATGGGCACTGCACTGGTCAAGGGGCAGAACGGGGCACTGACCGAGCCGCGGGTGGTGCTGTCGGTGCGGACCGAGGCCGCGGTCGATCTGTCGGCCCTGCTGGTGACCGCCGCGGGCGTCGTGCGGTCCGACGCCGACTTCGTGTTCTTCAATCAGCCGAGCGGGCCCGGCGTGCGGCTGCGCACCGAAGGCGCCGCCGCGCTGGAGGTTTCGCCCACCGAGCTGCCCGCCGAGATCGCGCAGGTGCGGGCGATCCTTACCCTCGCCGACGCGTCCGCGACCTTCGGGCAGTTCACCGCGCCGGTGGTGACGGTCGCCGACAGTGCCGCAAACATGTTGTACGAGTACCGCATCGAGGGTTTGGCGAGCGAGTCCGTGGTGATCGCGCTCGAGCTGTACCGCCGCGAGTCGGCCTGGAAGGTGCGGGCGGTGGGTCAGGGCTACGCGGGCGGTTTCGCGGCACTGGTCACCGATCATGGTGTGCGCGTGGACGATGCGCCCGCCGCGGCGCCGGAGCCGCAGGTGCGCACCGTGCCCGGTGAGGCGGCGCTGTCGTTCGAGAAACGCGAAAAGCTCGATCTGCGTAAGCGTGCCGTCGCGAAGGTGCTGATCGACAAGAACGCCTTCGGGATTCGTGCGCGCGTGGTGCTGGTGCTCGACAAGACCGGCAGCATGCAGAAGCAGTACCGCAATCAAGTGGTGCATCGCGTCGTGCAGCGCATGGTTCCGATCGCCACCCAGCTCGACGACAACGGCAGGCTCGAGGCGTATCTGTACGCGCTGTCGTTCGCCAAACTGCCCGACATCACCGTCGAGCACAGCGACGAATGGGCGCAGACCTACCTGCATCTCGCCGGGAACCACGCGGGCATCGACTACGACCGGATCGGCGGACGCAACGACGAGTTGCCGATCATGCGCGACATCCTGTCCTCGGTGCGTCCCGGCGACGGACCGGCCCTGATCCTGTTCTTCACCGACGGCGGTTTCGCGAACAAGCGCGAGATCAGCGCGCTCATGCGGGAGGCGGCGCGGCTGCCCGTGTTCTGGCAGTTCATCGGTTTGGGCAAGGCGAACTACGGACTGCTCCGCACGCTCGACGAGCTGTCGGACCGGCTGGTCGACAACGCGGGCTTCTTCGCCCTCGACGATATCGACCGGGTCGGCGACGGCGAGCTGTACACCCGCCTGCTCGGCGAATTCCCGGACTGGCTGCGCGCCGCCCGCGCCGCGGGCGTGCTGCGCTGAAACGCGCTCACTGCTCGGGGATCCGCTCACCGGCCAGCGTGCTCAGGTGATCGAATTTTCCAAGGCGCGCAGCGCCGCCAGACCTTCCGCGGCTCGGGTTGCGATCTCGCTCAGATAGGCACCGGCGATCGGACCACGCACGAGCTCGGTGCGGGACGCGTGCCCGCGGAAGCGGTGTTCGCACCCGCGGACCAACACCTCGGCGGCAGCGGCTATCTCATGTCTTTTGTCTATAACGCCACGTCAGAGCTGGGCGATCTGGTCATATGCGCGCCGACGATCTCGCGGCGGCCCCGGTGGCCACTGTGCACCTGCCGCAACGGGTTCCGTTCGGATTCCATGGCAGCTGGCTCCCGGACGTGTAGCGGCGCGGCAGGCCGGTGTGGCACCGGTGCGGTGCTCAGCCGATGACGGCGTTCATGATGGTGCCCGCGCTGGTCGCGACCACACCGCCGATCATGGCTCCCGCCACCATCTTCGGCGAGTCCAGGCCGCCGCCGGTCCATTTCTCCCACGCGAACTTGCCGCCCGCGTAGATGATGGCCACGATGCCGGCCAGCAGCACGAACCAGGTGAAGTAGCGAACCAGTTGGAGGAACTTGTCGGAGACCGGCGGAGCTTCGGGGCTGGGATTGCCGATCTGCGCGAGCAGGGTGTCGTAAGCGGCGGCCAGGATCATCGTCGTCAGCTCATTCTGGGTTCGGGACAGGGCAGGAAAGTCGCTGCCTGTGATGGTATCGGTTTGTTCGCTGCAATGCGGCCTTCCTCTCGGGACGGTTCGAGTCAGCGCCCCAAGGAAGTTCGGCGCCGCGCGCACCTTGCCGGGTTGCCGATACTCGCCGATGATGGAGGGGCGCGGTGGCCGGTGCGCTCGGCGGCCGCGCCCCGACGGCGCCGCCGCCGGGTTGCTACTACCGCATGGGGGCGATTCCGCGGAATGCAGCGTGCGACTCGGCACAGGGGTGTGTGCGCTGTTGCGTACCGGGTATCCACAGGAGTAACGACGAGCCCGTATCCTCGTCCAAGATCGAATTCATCGGCGGTTTAACAGCTTTCGTGTGGCGGCTCGGGCGGCGGCACGGTTGTAGTGGAGCGTAGGGAGTAGATGGTGAGCATCATTCTGGCGTCGGTCGGCGATACCTTCACGACACTGGCGCAGGTCGGAAACCCCACGCCGGAGGCGCCGCCGCTGTCGGACAAGATCCTCCAGATGGTTCGCTACCTGACCTGGTTCGCGCTGCTGTCGGGCATCCTCGCGATCGTCTTCGCGGGCGGCAAGTTCGCGTGGGAGAAGTGGCAGGGCGGCGCGCTGCAATCACCGAAGATGATCGCGGGCGCCATGGTCGGCGGTGTGGTGGCGACCAGCGCGGGCACCATCATGAACGCGGTCCTCGGCACCTGAGCTATTTCGGTTACCGATCGGCAACTGCTCGTATCGCCCTATCTACGTGCGTAGTACGAGGTGTGCCCGTCAGTTGCGACGCCGTCGGTGCGTCCTGTGCGACCGATAGCTGTACCCCTGCTTTCCCCGTGCATCGGCTAACGCTTGGCTATACTGCGGTGCGCAGCTCCGGCACTGTCCGATCGGATCGGGAAGCAGGGGAACCATGGGTGATCGGACCGGCGGGATTTCCCGCCGGAGCATGTTCGGACTGGCGGCGACTGTGGCTGCGGCCTCGGCCGGGGTGTCGTCCTGCGGGGAATCGGAGGTCGAATCGCCGGCCGCGCCGACCACCCGGCTCAGTGATACCGCGGCGATCGCCAAGGATGCCTATATCTTCGGCTATCCGCTCGTCCTGATGGACGTCACCCGGGTCGCGGCCGGGACGACCAACCGATTCCAGCACGCTTCGGCGTTGCCGACGCCCGCGCGGCGGGATGTGGTGCGCCTCAACCGCGACACCCTGTACTCGGCGGCATGGCTGGACCTGCGCGCCGAGCCGATGTTGTTGCGCGTGCCCGCCATCGAGGACGGCCGGTACTGGTTGCTGCAGCTGCTCGACGCCTGGACGAACACCGTGCACAACCCGAGTAGCGTTCGGCCGCAGGCGAAGTCCGCGGCGCCGTACACCTACGCGGTGGTCGGTCCCGGGTGGTCGGGCACCCTGCCGGACGACGTCACCCCGCTGCCCATGCCGACATCGACCGTATGGCTGCTCGGGCGGATCCAGGTGAACGGCGAGGCGGATCTGCCTGCCGTGCATGCCATCCAGCAGCAACTCACGCTGACGCCCCTCAGCGGTACCGGCGCGCCGCAGGCCGGTGCGCCTGCGCCGCGGGCGGATTCGACGCCGCCCGCCGAACAGGTCGCGGCCATGGACGCGAGCACCTTCTTCGGCCGTCTGTGCGCGGTCCTCGCGACGACACCGCCCGCCCCGGACGACACGCCCGCGATGAAACGCTTTGCCGCGCTCGGGATCACGCCGGGCGGCAAGGTCGCCGGCATCTCCGGGGCCGAACTCACCGCGGCGGTGGCCACCGCCAAGCAGCAGATTCCGGTCTATCTCGATCCGCGGGCGGTGAACCAGAACGGCTGGACCTTCGACCCGTCCATCGGCGCCTACGGCACGAACTATCTCCAGCGCGCGGCGATCGCGTGGAAAGGCCTCGGCGCCAATCTCGCTCAGGACGCGATCTATCCGACCTTGTTTGCCACGGCCGGCGCCGACGGCAGCCGATTCCGCCTGCATTTCCCGCCCGGCCGGACCCCGCCCGTCGCGGCCTTCTGGTCCTTGACCGCCTACGGCCCGGACAGCTATCTGATCGACAACCCCGCCGGGATCTACTCGGTCGGTCACCAGCTCCCGGTGGTGCCCAACCCGGACGGTTCGGTCGACCTAGCCGTGCAACACGGCGATCCTGGTCCGGCGGTACCGCCGGGCAACTGGCTGCCCATCCCGGAATCCGGCCAGTTCTCCCTCACCCTGCGGCTCTACGCACCGAAAGAGGAAGTCGTCCGAGGTGACTGGCAGCCACCGCCGCTGACGCCGGTCCAATGACCGCGGCGCGACTGGGCGGGGCCGGAACGCGCATGCGAGGGGTGCGGCGCTGAGTGAACTGGTGGCGTGACTCCGTTACGACCGCAGCGGCGGGTTGAGTAAACGGGTTTTACTAAACACTGTTCACAAAGCCCTGTTCTGTGCTTCCATCGATCCAGAACGTGTTCCGCACAGTGTCGTGAGGTCTGTAGCCCAGGCCGGTAGGAGTTAGCAGTGACCGTGACCACGCCCTCGATTCCCGCGGGATTCGACTTCACCGATCCAGACATGCTCGCCGCCCGGCTGCCCGTGGCGGAGTTCGCCGAGCTGCGTCGCACCGCCCCGGTCTGGTGGTGTGCGCAATCGGGCCGATCGAGCGGCTTCGACGACGGCGGCTACTGGGTGGTGTCCAAGCTCGACCACATCAAGGAGATCTCCAAGCACCCGGAACTGTTCTCCTCGCATCAGAACGGTTCGATCATCCGGTTCAACGAGGACGTCACCGCCGAGCAGATCGACATGCTCAGCGACATGCTGCTGATCAACCTCGATCCGCCCAAGCACACCAAGGTGCGCCGGATCATTTCCAAGGGCTTCACCCCGCGCGCGATCGAGAGCCTGCGCGCCGCGCTCACCGAGCGGGCGGCCCGGATCGTGCACGAGGCCAAGAAGAACGGCAGCGGCGACTTCGTCGAGCAGGTCGCCTGTGAGCTGCCCCTGCAGGCCATCGCCGAGCTGATCGGCATTCCGCAGGAAGACCGCAAGAAGATCTTCGACTGGTCCAATCAGATGATCTCCTACGACGATCCGGAGTTCGAGGGCGATCACCAGGTCGCCACCGCCGAGGTCATGGGCTACGCCTGGAATATGGCCGAGGATCGCCGCAAGTGTCCCGCAGACGACATCGTGACCCAATTGGTCAATGCGGACATCGATGGCGAGGGCCTGGCCTCGGACGAGTTCGCCTTCTTCGTGATCCTGCTTTCGGTCGCGGGCAACGAGACCACCCGCAACTCGATCACCCACGGCATGAAGGCGTTCGTGGACAACCCGGAGCAATGGGAGATCTACAAGGAGCAGCGGCCGCGCACCGCGCCCGACGAGATCGTCCGCTGGGCCACCCCCGTGAACGCCTTCCAGCGCACCGCCACGCAGGACCTGGAACTCGGCGGGCAGCAGATCAAGCAGGGGCAACGGGTCGGGTTGTTCTACGGTTCGGCCAATTTCGACGAGGAGGCGTTCCGGGATCCGTTCAGCTTCGATGTGCTGCGCAACCCCAACCCGCACGTCGGTTTCGGCGGCACCGGCACGCACTACTGCGTCGGCGCGAATCTGGCCCGGCTGCAGATCGATCTGATGTTCAACGCGATCGCCGACGCGATGCCGAACCTGCGTCAGGTGTCCGAGCCGGTGCGGCTGCGGTCGGGCTGGCTCAACGGCATCAAGCGGTGGGATGTCGAATACGCGTGACGGACAGCAGCGCGCACGACCACGCGAGGCTTCGATGACGCCTAATCTAACCAGCATGAGTAACCCCAGACCCCGGGGCCGCTCGCCGGTCGTGACCGACGCCGAGATCCGGCGGGTGGCCAGGACGCTGTTGGTCGAACACGGGCCCGACGCGGTGAGTTTGCGTGCGATCGCGCGGGCCCTCGGTATCACCGCGCCCGCGCTGTATCGGTACCACCGCTCGCTCGACGAGCTGATGGAACGGCTGCGCCTGGAGTTCTGCGCCGATCTCGCCGCCGAGCTGTCGGCCGAGATCGCCACTCTGCCCGACGACGGCGTAATGCAGTTCTTCGCCATCTGCAAGGGTTTTCGGCGCTGGGCGCTGGCGCACACCAGGGAGTTCACCCTGGTGTTCGCCTCGCCCGGCGGCGACGAAGCCAGGGCGCTGCGCCGCTTCGATGAGCCGTTCGGCCGGATTTTCCTCGCCGCCGCGGGCCGGCTGCTGGCCAACTACGACATCGTCACCCCGCCGACCGATGTCATCCCGCCGGAGTTGCACGAGGACCTGGTGCACTTCCAGACCGAGTTGCTCGCCGCGCTGTCCGAGTCCGGGCAGAAGTTCCCGGCCGAGAAGCTCGACCTGGGCGTGATGTATCTGATGATCCAGATCTGGGCGCGTCTCTACGGTCACGTCACGCTGGAGGTCTTCGGCAACTACCCGATTCCGCTCTCGAATCCCGAGGTGCTGTTCGACGCGATGCTGGCCGATCTGGGGCGCACGGCGGGCCTGACCTGACCGCTACGCCTCAGATGCGCGCCCCCTTGGCGCGATTGCACGAACGGCACAGGATCTGCAGGTTGGCCGCGCTGGTCGCGCCGCCGCGGCTGAGCGGGATGATGTGGTCGAACTCCAGGTAGTGGCTGTCGCCGCATTCGACGCACTTGCCGCCGTCACGTTGCCACACTTCGGCTTTCACCTCCTGCGGGATGCTGCGGGTATCGCGCTGCCCCGGGGTGAGAATGAGGCGTTTGGCCACCCGTAGCGCGCCCTCCAGCGCGGCGGCGACGTGGTCGGGGTCGTTCACGGTGAAGCTGGCGCCGCCACGCGCCGAGGTCGCCGCGAGCACCACCGTGTTCTGTTCGGTGTGCACGGAAACGACACGAGACCACGGCAATTCGACGCCGGTGCCGTCGCCGACGAAACGCAGCTTCTTGTTGCTGACGATCAGCCTGCCCTCGGTCAGCCGCGGCCCGCGGGCCAGCTGGCGAACGTGGATCGCGGGCAGGTCGAGGTGCACCTTCTCCTCCGGGTCCAGATGCAGTCCCGGCGTGCGCACCACCGGTAGGTCGCCGGCCCGCAGCCGGGACAGGCTGCGGCCGCGATGTATTCGCCTGCGCAGGTCTTCGATGAGCGGACCGGACAGCAGCAGTTCGGCGACGGCGTGCTCGAAGGCGGCCAGCTCGCCCTGCTCGACCTCGCCGTCGGCGAAGGTGAACGCGACCAGGCGTTCGACGTAGCTCAGCGCCGCGTCGTGCAGCACGGTGCGGCCCGCGTTCTCGTCGATGCGCTGATACCGCAGTGACGCCCACAGCGCCGCCCATTCGGGTCCGCGCGGTCCATGGGTGGTGAGCACCCGCCACGCTTGGCTGTGCCAGTGCAGGAGGAATTCCTCGGTCTCGGCCGTGCACGGTTCGCACGGCGCGAGCCCGCGGAACAGTTTGCGGCGTCGCGGGTTTCCGCAACGGGCACAGTGGCGCTCGTCCGGTGGGCGGCGCCGGTGCGTGGCCGAGGTCCATTCCGTGCCGTCCCACCAGCGCAGGCGGGCGGAGTTCTCCGGGTCCGGATACCAGTCGGCCCGTTCGGGGTCCGATGGGGGCGGGAGCGGGGCGGTCTCGGCGGGGCGACGGGCGAGATCGACCGGGCGGCCACCCCGGGCGCGGATCGCGGTGCCCGGCACGGGCGAAGCCGTTTCGACGCCGGTGCGTTCGGCCCCGGCCCGGTGGTGCTCGAATTCGTCGAGCCGGTGCTGGGGTTCGTCGAGCCGGTGCTCGGATTCGTCGTCCCGATCGGCACGACCGGTCGCCGTTTCGCGTGCAAGACGTTGCGGCGGTGGCGAAACGGCCGGTTCGCGCGTCGGCCGCCGACCCGCGGGCGACACGGCTCCGCGCGGTCCGTCGGCCGGTTCGTCGACGCTGACGCCGAATTCGGTGACCAGGCCGGACAATCCGGTGGACCAACCCTGGGCGATCGCGCGGAAGCGCCACTGCCCGTCTCTGCGATAGAACTCACCGAACATCAGCGCGGTCACCGGATCGGCGTCCTCGATGGCGAACTCGGTCATCGGCCCGTTCGCGTCGTGAATGGTCAGCGTCAAACCGGTGATATCGCCGAAGGTGCCGTCGTCGACCGATCCGCCGATCACGATCCGCTGCACCGCCGCCTCGGTACGGGGCAGCGACACACTCAGCCGGGCCGTGTTGGGCGCGGGTTCCTGGTCGATGGTCACGGCCTGCGAGATATGCCGCGGCGCGTTGTAGAAGACCAGATCCCGGTCGCTGCGCACCGTACCGGTCGCGTCGAGCAACAGGGCATGCCCGTCCACCGCATGCGCCGACTGCCACGAAACAACCACGGCAAGAAGGGATGTCGGTACCGGTGCGTTGGCGCCTTTGCTGAGTTTCATCGTCCCCGAACTATGCCACGACCCTCCGACACGCCGAGTCCGCCGGTGCCCCCGTTCGGCGGGCGGGGCCGCGTAGCGCGGGTTTTTCCAGGCCGGGACCGCTCCGGCTCAGTGCACGGCGCGGTCGGCGGCGGCGCGCAACGTAGCCGCGGCCTTGAGGACCATCTCGTGGTATTCGTCGTCGGCGGTGGAGTCGAGCACGATGGCCCCGCCCGCGCCGATGCGCCAGCGGCCGTCGTAGCGGACCGCGGTGCGGATGACGATGTTGAGATCGGCGGTGCCGCCGAGACCCAGGAAACCGATGGTGCCCGAATAGACGCCGCGTGCTTCGGTTTCCAGCTCGTCGATGATTTCCATGGTGCGCAGTTTCGGCGCACCGGTCATCGAGCCGCCGGGGAAACACGCACGCAGGCAGTCGATCACGTCGACCTCGGGCCGCAGCGTGCCGCGCACGGTGGAAACCAGTTGGTGCATGGTCATATACGACTCGATCGCCATCAACTTCGGCACGTGCACGCTGCCGATCTCGCAGACTCGGCCCAGATCGTTGCGCAGCAGGTCGACGATCATCAGATTCTCCGCCCGGGTCTTGGGGCTGTCGGCCAGTTCCCTGGCCAGCCGCGCGTCCTCGGCCGGGGTCGCGCCGCGCGGCGCGGTGCCCTTGATCGGCTTGCTCTCCACCGTGCGGCTGCGATCGATCTTCAGGAAGCGTTCCGGTGAGGAACAGGCGATTTCGAGATCGTCGAAGCGCAGATAGGCGGCGTAGGGCGCGGGGTTGCAGCGGCGCAGCGTCCGATAGAAATCGAGTCCGTCGTCTTCCGCGGCGGGGATGGCGACGCCGTCGGTGAGGCAGATCTCGTAGGACTCGCCCGCCAGCAGCCGTTCCTGGCAGACATCGATATCGGCGAGGTAGCGCTCGCGGCCGCGGATCAGCAGCGGCTCGACGGCGTCGACGTCCGACGGGATATCGAGGGTGGGCGGATTCGCCCAGGTCGGCAGGGACGACAAGGTCTCGGCGGTGTCGCGCAGCCAGTCCGCGCCGGCGCGCAGCGTCTCCGGCGCCGAATCCGTCAGCGACAGCAGGTGGGTGCGCCCGCCGACGTGATCGACGACCACGATCCGATCGGCGAAGAGCCACTGCGCGTCCGGCGTCGGCGCCCGGTGGGCCGCCGTGCCGCCGCAGTCCGCCTTCACCTCGTAGCCGAGGTAACCGACATACCCGCCGGCGAAATCGAAAGGCAGGGAGGGCAGTTCGAGGCGACGCCGCCGGAGTTCGGCGGCCAGATAGTCGAGCACGCCGCCCGCGACCACCCGCCGATGTCCGTCGGACGACTCCACGGTCACCTCGCCACTGCCGACCCGGTACCGCACGACTTCCGACAGCGGCCCGCTCGCATCGCACAGGAACGAGAAACGGTCCAGTCCGGGCTCGACGTGTTCGCTGTCCAGCCACACCGCGGTGGGGGAGTTGCCGTACAGCCGGACGAAGGCGCTCTCGGTATCGATCGCCCGCTCGATCACCGCGTGCTGTAACTGCCACTGGCGCGGCGGGCCGCAGCGATCCGGGTCGGCGGTACGGGTGGGCGCACTCGCGGTGCGGCCGAATTGCTCTGCTCCGGAGGGGAATTGCTCCGGCGCCAGGGTGGCAGCGGCCGACGGGGCGACCGGCGGGGGCGGGGCCGCCGGGACGGGTGCCGGGCGCAGGCGCATCGTCACCGGATCCATTCGCCGACTGCGGGTTCGGCGGCGCGAGCTGGTGCTCCGGTGCGCCGCAGTCAACTCCGCGAAGTTGCGCAGCAGGGTCGCACCGAATTCGCCCGCGATCGACTCGGGGTGGAACTGGACGCCCCACTGCGGCCGGCCGCGGTGCCGCACGCCCATGATCACCCCATCCGCCGACAGCGCGGTGATCTCCAGGGTGTCGGGCAGCGGCCGCTGTGCGCACAGCGAGTGGTAGCGGACCGCGGTGAAGCCCTGCGGCACCCCCGCGAACAGGTCGCGATCATCGTGGTCGATCCGATCGAGATAACCGTGCCGGGCCGCGGGGGCCGGGGCGACGATCCCGCCCGCCGCCACCACGATGCCCTGATGGCCCAGGCATACGCCGAGCAACGGCAGCTCGGCCTCGCGGATCACGGTCGCCGAGATGCCGACGTCGCGCGGCACGTCCGGGCGGCCCGGCCCGGGGGAGATCACGATGTTGTCGAATCTGCTCAGTTCGAGCTCGCCGGCCTCGTCATTGCGCACGACAGTCGGCTCGAGCCCGTTCACCTCGCTGATCAGCTGATACAGGTTGTAGGTGAACGAGTCGTAATTGTCGATGAGCAACGTGCGCATGGTGCCCGAAACCCTACGCCGCACCGATTCCGGCTAACTGTTGTCATGTGCCTTCAGTTTGCTGATTCCCGTGGTGCACAATGTTGGGCATGTCTGTTGCGCAACCGAGCGGCGTGGATCGTGCACTCGTCGACTTCGCCCTCGTCGGCAAGTGGATGGATGAGCAGGGTTTGCCCGCAGGGGAATTCGAAGAGGTGACCGCGCTCGGCGGCGGGACGCAGAACGTGATGCTGCGGTTCGCGCGCGGCGGGCGCACCTACGTGCTGCGCCGTGGGCCGAAGCATCTGCGGACCAAGAGCAACGAGGTGATCCGCCGTGAGGCGCGCCTGCTCGGGGCGTTGAACGGGGCCGAGGTGCGCGCACCCCGGGTCATCGCCGCGTGCCCCGACGAGTCGGTGATCGGCGCGGTGTTCTATCTGATGGAGCCGATCGACGGCTTCAACCCGGCCAACGAGTTGCCCGAGCTGCATGCGGGCGATCCCGCGATCCGCAAGGCGATGGGCCTGTCCGCGGTGGAGGCCATCGCCCGGCTCGGCGCGCTCGACTATCAGACGCTCGGGCTGTCCGACTACGGCAAGCCCGACGGGTTCCTGGAACGTCAGGTGCCACGCTGGCTCGGCGAACTCGAATCCTATTCGGCCAACGAGGGTTATCCCGGCCCGCAGATCCCGGGCGTCGAGCGCACCGGGGAGTGGCTGGAACGCCACCGCCCCGCGCAGTGGACGCCCGGCATCCTGCACGGCGACTGTCACCTGGCCAACATGATGTTCGCCTACGACGGCCCGCAGGTGGCGGCCATGGTCGACTGGGAGATGTCCACCATCGGTGATCCGCTGCTCGATCTCGGCTGGCAGATCGCGACCCGGCCGGAGCCGGGCACCACGGGCGCGGCGCTGGTCGGCAAGCTGGGTGCGGCGGGCGGGTTGCCCACGCCCGAGGAGATGGTTGCGCATTACGGGCAGTTCTCCGATCGTGACCTGAGCGCCGTCAACTGGTACACCGTGCTCGCCTGCTTCAAGCTCGGCATCGTGCTGGAGGGCACGCACGCGCGCGCGTTCGCGGGCAAGGCGCCCAAACAGGTCGGCGACTTCCTGCACGCCATCACGCTGGAGCTGTTCGAGCGCGCGCATCGCCTGATGGAGTGATTGTCGGGATGTTGGTGAGGGTTGGCTGAATATCTATCGTAGATGATATTCAGCCAGGCTAGGTTGGGCGCATGCCGATCGTTCCCGATGTGA
Organism: Nocardia brasiliensis IFM 10847; assembly: GCF_000710915.1. Taxonomy (GTDB): domain Bacteria; phylum Actinomycetota; class Actinomycetes; order Mycobacteriales; family Mycobacteriaceae; genus Nocardia; species Nocardia brasiliensis_A. Next base: position 14,737 of record NZ_BAUA01000058.1, on the reverse strand, counting down.
AGAATTGGACCTGGGTCGTCGAACGGGCTTGTGCCGATTGCGGTTTCGACCCGAACGGCACCGCGTTCGAAGCCGTGCCCGCACTGACCCGGGATGCCGCGGCCCGGTTCGCCGACGTGCTGCAGCGCCGCGATGTGCGGGTCCGTCCCGACGACTCGACCTGGTCGCCGCTGGAGTACGGCGCACATGTGCGCGATGTGTGCCGCCTGTTCGATTCCCGACTCGCCCTGATGCTCGCCGGTACGCCGGACGGTTCGGTGCCGCGTTTCTCGAACTGGGATCAGGACGAGACCGCGGTCGCCGAGCGATACGAACAGCAGGACCCGGCGCGGGTGAGCGCCGAACTCGCGGCCGCCGCGGAGCGGGTGGCCCGTTCGTTCGAATCCGTCCCGCTGTCGCAGCGTCACCTGCGTGGCGAACGCAGCGACGGCTCGGTCTTCACCGTGGACTCGTTCGCCCGGTACTTCATCCACGATCTCGTGCACCACGTGCACGATGTGCGGGCCTGATACTAGAACGTGTTCGGGCGGTCTGATCCCTAGTGCCGCTGAAATTTCGATGCAGTACTAGAACGCGTTCCACTTTTCTCGTAGTGTGGGTGCAGTCACATATAAGCACGTGCATGCGAGAGGGTCGACAGGAATGAAGACGAAGGGCGCGATCCTGTGGGGGATCGACCAACCGTGGTCGGTAGAAGAGATCGAGGTCGGCGATCCGGTCTCCGGCGAGGTGCAGATCCGGCTGGAGACCGCGGGCATGTGCCATTCCGACCATCACATCGTGACCGGTGCGACGCCGATGCCCGCCTTCCCGGTGATGGGCGGCCACGAGGGCGCGGGCGTGATCACCAAACTCGGGCCGAACTGCCCCGCCGACCTCGCCGTCGGCGATCACGTGATCCTGTCGTTCATTCCGGCCTGTGGTCGCTGTCCGGCGTGCGTGAGCGGAAACATGGCGCTGTGCGACCTCGGCGCCGGCCTGCTGATGGGTCAGGCGATCAGCGACGGCACCTACCGGATCCAGGCGCGCGGCGAGAACGTCATCCCGATGTGCCTGCTCGGCACCTTCTCGCCGTACATGACGGTGCACCACACGTCCGTGGTGAAGATCGATCCCAGCATTCCGTTCGAGGTGGCCTGCCTGGTCGGCTGCGGCGTGCCCACCGGATTCGGCTCGTCCACCCACGTGGCCAAGGTCGAGCCCGGGGAGACCGTGGTGATCGCGGGCATCGGCGGTGTCGGCATGAGCGCGCTGCAGGGCGCGGTGCTCTCCGGCGCGTCGAAAGTCGTGGCCATCGACCCGAATCCGTGGAAGCGGGAGCAGGCGCAGAAGTTCGGCGCCACGCACACCTACGAGAGCATGGCCGCCGCGATCATGCCGCTGATGGACGCCACCGAGGGCCGGATGGCGGAGAAGGTCATCCTCACCATGGGCGAGATGCACGGTGACTACATCGAGGAGGGCCTGATCCTCACCGCCAAGGCGGGCACCCTGGTCGTCACCTCGATGGGCCGGATGGACGCCGGCGACGTGAAGATGAACAGCTTCCTGCTGTCCATGCTGCAGAAGACGGTGAAGGGCTGCATCTTCGGCGGTGGCAACGCCCGCCAGGACGCCCCGAACCTGCTGCGCCTCTACAAGGCGGGCCAGCTCAACCTCGACGACATGGTCACCCGCAGCTACTCCCTGGAGGAGATCAATCAGGGTTACCAGGACATGCTCGACGGCAAGAACATCCGCGGCATCATCAAGTACACCGAAGCCGACTGGTGATCCCCCGCCCGCGAGTGGTGTGCGACGGGCCACTCGCGGGAGGCGGTCAGCGGCGGGCGGCCAGTTTGGTGGCGATATCGGCGATCAGGTCGTAGGGGATCGGTTTGGTGAGCGGGAACTTGAGGGTTCCCTTTCCGGCGCGGTACGGCTCGACGGCGCGCTCGAAGGCCTTGTCGCCCGCCGGGATCGGATACACGCTGACGTGGTGTTTCCAGCCGGCGAAGTGGACGACGTTGCGGCCGTTCACCTTGAAGGTCGGGATGTCGTAGCTGATCGCCTCGGTCGCCTCGGGCAGCACGCGTTTGATGCTGTCCCGGATCTCCTCGAGGATGCTGCGCACGTCTTCGGGAAACGACGCGATATAAGTGTCGACGGTTGCGGTCTGCTCTACCACGAGGTGCCTCGATTCCGTGCGCGGCTATCGATTGCGTCGTTGCGAAAGTGCAGCATCGCCAGTGTAAGCAGACTTCGCTACACCTTCTTGCGATACCAGCACTGCGCGTAGGGCTGGTCGTTGTGCGGCGCCGACTCCTGATATCCGAGCCGCGCGTACAACGCCCGAGCCTCCACCAGATCTCGCCGGGTGTCCAGCACGATCTGCTCGGCTCCCAGCTCACGCGCGGCGTCCTCGGCCGCCGCCACGAGGAGTGCGGCCCCGCCCTTGCCGCGCATATCCGCCCGCACGAACACGCGCTTCAACTCCGCGGTCGCGGCATCCAGCAGGTGCACGCCCGCCGTGCCCACCGCCTCGCCGTCGAGCCGTCCCACCAGCAAAACCCCGCGTGGCGGCGCGAATTCGTGCCCGCGCACCGCCGCGATCTCCCGCTCCAGCTCCGCCGGATCGGTCGCCCTGCCCTGGTGCAGGCGATACCAGCGGTCACTGACCTCGGTGTAGTAGTCGCGCCACAGCCGCGCCGCCGTAGCGGAGTCGAACGGCTCGGCCGCGACGACCCAGGTGCTCACGGTCCCGGTGCGCTCAGCGGGTGCAGCGGAGTAGGGCTGCGCGCAGGTTGCGGCTGCGAACGTCGTCGAGGACGGCCAGGCCGAGCCGGTTCATGGTGTAGCCGAAGCCGAGTCCGGTGGTGGGGTCGGCGAATCCGAAGGAGCCGCCGAGGCCGGTGGTGCCGTAGGCGCGTTTGTCGGAACCGAAGCGGAACTCGCCGCCGGACTTGCGGAAACCGAGGTGGTAGCGGGTTTTGAGCAGCAGCACCAGATCGCCGGGCGGCACGTCGTCGGCGGTGTCCGCGGCGGCGAGCCGATCGAGCAGCGCGTCGTCGATGGGTAGTGCGCCGGTGCGGCCCGCCGCCGCGCCGTAGACCTTCGCCAATGACCTCGCGTTGCCGACGCCGTTGGACCCCGGCATCTCCACCTCGAGGAACTCGCGTCGCGTCGCCCGCACCGGATCGCCGACGCGCGGGTTGGTGAGCGCCGAGTAGGCAAGGCCGCGCTTGGCGGCGAGTTGTGCGGCGATCCGCAGCGGGAGGTCGCGTTCGAAACGCAGCGCGTCCAGTCCGCGGGTCGGGGCCATGGTGGCGATGCGCTCCAACCCTTGTTCGGCGGGCAGTCCGATGAAGAAGTCCAGGCCGAGCGGTTTCGCGATGTCCTCGGCGAAGATTCGCCCGAGCGTGCGGCGCTGCGGGTCGACCCGGCGCAGAAGTTCGCCCTGGTACAGCCCGAGCGTGATCGCGTGGTAGCCGTGCCGGGTGCCCGGCCGCCACGCCGGCTTCTGCGCGGCCAGGATCGCGGCGAGCCCGTCCAGATCCGCGACCTGGGGCAACCGCACGATCGGGTCCAGGCCGGACAGTCCGGCCTGATGATCGATCAGCTGGCGGACCGTCACCGCCGCCTTGTCGTGCGCCGCGAACTCGGGCCAGTAGGTCGCCACCGGCTCTTCGTAATCGAGCAGACCCTTCGACACCGCGGACGCGACCGTGAACGCGGCCAGCCCCTTGGTCGAGGAGAACACCGGGACGATGGTGTCGCGCTCCCACGGCAGCGTCCGGCGGCGGTCCCGATGGCCCGCCCACAGGTCGACCACCGGGCGGTCACCCGCGTACACCGCGACCGCCGCACCGATTTCGCCGTGCTGGGTGAAGTTGCGGCGGAAAGCGTCGGCGACGGGTCCGAAGCCGGACTCCACCTCGCCGTGGACCGTGGGCGTTTCACTCATAGTCGTTCGATGGTATCGGCGTACGTCTCGTAGGCTCGCGGGGTGCGTGCACTCGAGCAGATCAGGGATTGGCCGGTTCGGCATGTGGCGGCCGCGGTCGTCGGCGCGGACGGCGCCGCGGCGACCGAGGGCGAGGTCGATCGGGTGTTCGCGCTCGCCTCGGTGACCAAGCCGCTGGTCGCGTACGCGGTGCTGGTCGCGGTCGAAGAGGGCGCGATCGAACTGGATCAGCCGGCCGGCCCGGCGGGGTCGACGGTGCGCCACCTGCTCGCGCACACCTCGGGCCTCGCCTTCGACACCGACGATATCCAGGCCGCACCCGGTACCCGCCGGATCTACTCCAGCGCGGGCTTCGAGGTGCTGGCCCGTTTCGTCGCCGAACAGACCGGCATCGCGTTCGAGGAATACCTGCGCGACGCGGTTTTCGCGCCGCTGGGTATGACCGCCTCGGTGCTGGCCGGTTCCGCGGGGCATGCGGCGCGATCGACCGTCGCCGATCTGACCCGTTTCGCGGCGGAATTGCTGAACCCGCGGTTGATCTCCGAACCGACTCATGCCGAGGCGACATCAGTCCAATTTCCCGGCCTGAATGGCGTGCTGCCCGGTTATGGTTCGCAGCGTCCGAATGATTGGGGACTCGGCTTCGAGATCCGCGACGGTAAGGCGCCGCACTGGACCGGAAGCTCGAATTCCCCGAACACGTACGGCCATTTCGGACAGTCCGGCACATTTCTCTGGGTGGACCCCGCGTCGCGGTTGGCGTGTCTGGCATTGGCCGATCAGAATTTCGGCGACTGGGCCAGGGCGGCCTGGCCGCCACTCAGCGACGCGGTCATTGCGGAGGCGGCACACGCAACACGGGGTTGAAGTAACACATGTAACATCGGACACTCCAGTACACTCAGGCAACACCAGCAGGACGGGTCGTTGGGGAAGACGTCCCCCGTCGACGCTGGAGGTGTTAGTGGTGCGCGCATCGAGTCAGTTCGCGGACGTGACGGCGGGTGTGGTGTACATCCACTCGTCGCCTGCCGCGCTGTGCCCGCACGTCGAGTGGGCGCTCACCTCGGCCTTGAGTTCGCCCGCGAAATTGCGCTGGACCGCGCAACCCGCGGACGGCCAATTGCGCGCGACCAGTGAATGGCTCGGACCCGTCGGCACCGCTTCCCGTATTGCGCAATCGCTGCGCTCCTGGCCGGTGCTCCGATTCGAAGTGACCGAAGACCCCAGCGAAGGCGTCGACGGCGAACGTTATTGTTTCGTGCCCGGATTAGGACTCTGGCACGGCTCGACCAGTGCCAACGGCGACGTGACCCTCGGCGAGATGCGCTTGCGCGCGATGCTGCAGGCCGCAGGCGAACTCGGCAAATACAACAACTACGACCTCGCCGCCGAAATCGACCGCGCACTCGGCACCCCCTGGGACGAAGACCTCGAGGTATACCGCTACGGCACCGAATCCGGCGCCGAAGTCACCTGGTTGCGCCGAGACGTAGGTTAGAGCCCCGTTTAAGGCGAAAGCACATTCGTGGCGAAGCTGCGTGCACTAATTCGCCTGCTCGCCGGTCCCGACACAACGTATTGCGCGCACATTGCACAAATCGGGTTCAATGCTCGGCATTACGCCGATACCGATCTGCGGACGGCACGGTTACCAGCCTTGATGAGGTCGATCCGTGCCGACGGTCGCGGTGGCTTTGCTGCTCGTCGTGCCGCGACCCGGGTAGTGACCTCACGGGAGTGCTACCCTCCGGGGGTGACGCACGCGGTTGATCGAAAACAAAAGATAGTCAATGTTATTCAGCGGCGGATCGCCAATCCGATCAGAGTGCGGATGCCTAATCAGGAGCTCTTGGAGACCATCGGGCGGGTGAGTGGGGCGCCGCGGATCACGCCCATCGGGGGGCGGGTGATCGACGGATCGTTCTGGCTCGTCTCGGAGTTCGGTGAACGGTCGCAGTACGTGCGAAACATCATGGTGAACAACCAGGTCCGGCTGCGTTTGAAAGGGAAGTGGCATTCGGGGACGGCGCATCTGCTGCCCGATCACGACCCCGTCGCATTGCTCGAGCAGCTGCCGAAAGGCAACAGCGCCGGGGTCCGGCTGCTCGGCAACAACCTGCTGAGTATTCGCATCGATCTGGCCTGAGGTTCCTGGCGCAGCGGAAGCGGCTCGCGGCGGTCGGGCCGAGGAACTAGCGGACGAGGGCGACACCGCCGTTCTCGTGACTCTTGCGGTCCGCGACGGTGTTCCGGAGTGTGCCGATGGTCGCGATCTCGACCTCCACGGTGTCGCCGGGTTCCATCGGGCCGACCCCGGCGGGGCTGCCGGTGAGCAGCACGTCGCCGGGGCGCAGGGTGATCCAGCGGGTGGCGAAGGACAGCAGGGCGCCCACACCGAAGACCATGTCCGCGACCGCAGCCTGCTGGACCACCTGACCGTTGCGTCGGGTGACGAGATGCAGTGCCGACGGATCGGAAACATCGGTTTCGATCCAGGGTCCCAGGGGGCAGAAGGTGTCCGCGCTTTTCGCGCGCGCCCACTGTCCGTCGGAGCGCCAGTCGTCTGCGGTGACATCGTTGGCGCAGGTGTAGCCGAGGATGTAGTCGGCGGCTCGATCGGCGGACACGTCCCGCGCCGTGTGCCCGATGACGACGGCCAGTTCGCCTTCGTACTCGAGCCGCCGCACTTCGGCGGGCCGCAGGATGGTCGCGTCCGGATCGGTGACGGCGTTGGGCGCCTTGAGAAACAGTGACGGACGCTGCGGCCACGGCCTGCCCTTCTCGATGATCTGGCCCGCGTAATTGCTTCCCGCGCACACGATGGTGCGCGGCTCACAGGGGGCGAGCAAGGTCTGCTCGGCCAGCGGGCCGACCGCCGCCCCGGGCTCGTCGTCGGGCGAAAGGCGGTGCACCACATCGCCTATGACGACGCCGCGTGCGGCTCGGCCGTCGCGGGAATAGCGGACGATACGCATGTTGTCTCCTATTCGTCGTCCGGCCCGGCCAGTGCCTCGCGCACCAGCTCGACCGGGTGCCAGGCGGTGCGTCCCGCGCCGTGGAAGATCTGCTGGCGGCACGACACTCCGGTCGCCGCCACGATCGTGTCGTCCGGTTCCGCGGCGAGGGCCGGGAAGAGCCGGTCGCCCCCGACTGCCATCGAGGTGTCGTAATGCTCCGATTCGAAGCCGAACGAGCCCGCCATGCCACAGCAGCCGGAGTTGATCTCTTCGACCTGCACCCCCGGAATCCGCCGCAGCAGTGCCATCGTCGCGGCCGTGCCGACCTCCGCTTTCTGGTGGCAGTGCCCGTGGAAGACGATCCGGCGACCGGCGAGGGCGTCGCTCAACGACAGTCGCCCCGCATCGATGGCCTCGACCAGCAATTCCTCCACCTGTTTTACCCGGGCCGCGACCGCGCGCACCGCGTCCACGTCCGGCACCAGTGCCGCGTGCTCGTCGCGCAGCATGAACAGGCACGAGGGTTCGCACCCGACGATCGGCGACCCGGACTCGGTGTGCGTGTTGAGCGAATCGATCAGTCCCGCAGCCTTTTTCCGGGCGTCGTCGAGCAGCCCCTTGGACATACTGGAACGGCCGCAGCACCCGCCGCTCGCGAGTTCCACCCGCCAGCCCGCCAGTTCCAGCAGTTCGATGGCTGCCATGCCGATGTGCGGCTCGGTGTAGGTGGTGAAGGAATCAGCGAGCCAGTGGACGGTGCCGAGCGGGGCGGGAACAGCCGGGGCAGCCCGACGATGCTTGCGGAAGCCGCGAATCAGGTTGGCCCGCTGGAACACCGGTAGCGGACGAGCGGCGGTGATACCGAGAGTGCGGTCCATCATCCGGCGCGCGAAGCCGATCCTGCCGGGCAGATTCGACAGCGGGGCGGTCGCCGAGCCGAGCCGGTTGAGTGCCCGGATCGAGCCGAAAACCCTGGAGCGCAGGGGTGTTCCGTGTATTTCGTGATGGTGTGCGAGAGTCTCTGCTTTGAGCGAGGCCATGTCCACGCTCATCGGGCACTCGCTCTTGCACGCCTTGCACATCAGGCACAGATCGAGGATCTCGTGCAACCGCTCGTCGCCGAGCGCGGCGTGCGGATCCGGTGCGGAGAGCGCTTTCACCAGCGCGTTGGCGCGGCCACGGGTGGCGTGCTCCTCGTTCTTGGTCGCGATATAGGACGGGCACATCACGCCCGTGGTGGCTTTGCGGCACAGTCCGATGTTCATGCAGCGGTCCGCCGCGCCGCGCATGCCGCCGACGACCTCGAACTTCAATGCGGTGGTCAGCGGCGGCGCGGGCGGCAGCGCGTCGCGATCGCGCAGGTTCTCGGTCATCGACGGCGCGTCCACGATCTTGCCGGGGTTCATGATGTTGCCGGGATCGAAGAGCCGCTTGACTTTTCGCATCGCCTCGTACAGCTCGTCGCCGAAGATCTCGCGGTTGAACTCGCTGCGGGCGAGCCCGTCGCCGTGTTCGCTGGAGTTCACTCCGCCGTATTCGGCGACGAGTTTCTGCACCGCCTCGGCGACCGCGCGCATCTTGACCACCTCGTCCGGCTGCGTGAGGTCGACGAACGGACGGATGTGCAGGCAGCCGACCGAGCAGTGGCCGTAGAAGCCCGCCTGCATCTTGTGCTCGTCGAGAATCTCCTTGAACCGCCTGGTGTATTCGGTCAGGTGCACCGGGTCCACGGCGGTGTCCTCGACGAAGGCGAGCGGGCGGCGGGTGCCCTCGCCCGCGGCCATCAGCAGCCCGAGGCTGGATTTGCGGACCTTCAGCAACGCCGTTTGATCGGCGGGCGTGACGGCGCGCAGCGTGTGATAACCGTGCCCGTTGCGCCGCCACAGCGCCTCGAGCCGGTCCAGCTCGGCGACCAGGCGCGTCTCGTCGTCACCGCTGAACGAGACGAACAGCAGCGCACCGGGATCGCCGACCAGGATCGTGCCGAGTTCGGCGTATTCGAGCTTCTGCCTGGACAATTCGAGAATGGTGCGATCCATCAGCTCGACCTGATCGGGCTCGCAGCTCAGCGCGTCGGTGGTGGCCGCGATCGCGCTCACGGTGTCGGTGAAGTGACCGACGGCGTAGACCGTCCGGGCCGGTTTGGGCACCAGGTCGACCAGTGCGTGTGTGACGACCACCAGCGTGCCTTCCGCGCCGACCACGAATTTGGCGAGGTCGAAGGGCTTTTCGGCGCCGAAACCCACCAGCCGGTCGAGCCGGTACCCGCCCGCCCGCCGCCAGAACGCCGGCATGCCGGCCTCGATGATGTCCGCGTCGGCCGTGACGAGGTCCGAAAGCTCTTGATATATCCGGCCTTCCAACGTGCGCGCGGTGGCGCGGCGCTTGCGCTCGAGCTCGTCGACCGATTCCAGCCTGGCGCGGGAGCCGTCGGCGAGCACCACATCGAGCGCCCGCACGTGATCTATCGTCATGCCATAGGTCAGCGAGCCGCTGCCCGCGGAGTTGTTGCCGATCATGCCGCCGATGGTGGCGCGGTTGCTGGTCGAGGTGTCCGGCCCGAACATCAACCCGTGGGCGGCGGCGGCCTGGTTGAGCTGGTCCTGCACCACCCCGACCTCGACCAGTGCGGTGCGGGCCACCGGGTCGAGGTGCACGATGCGATGCATGTGCCGGGACAGGTCGAGTACCAGACCGGGCCCGATGGTCTGCCCGGCCAAGCTCGTGCCCGCGCCGCGCGCGACGATCGGCACCCCGAGTTCGCCCGCCGCGCGCACCGCCGCGGCGACGTCGTCCGCGTCGCGGGGAAAGGCCACACCCGCGGGCATCATCGAGTACATGCTCGCGTCACGGGAGAAGATGTGGCGGCTGTAGTCGTCGAAAGCCACTTCGCCGGAGAGGGTTTCGCGCAGCGCGCGCTCCAAGCGGGCAGACACGTCGGCTGCCGCGCCGTCGATCGTGGGGGAGTTCATGGGGATTCCTTCTGGATCCGTGAGAGTGCGCCGAAGGGGGACACGGCGGCCGGGGCGGGTCTCCGGAACCCGGCCGCCGTGGTACTCAGACGAGCGGGGCCCGATCCGGTGCCGGTTGTTGGGCCGGTGCGATCCGTGCCGTCTCGACCGGGATGGGTTCGACCACCACCGATTGCGTTGCCTCGCGCAATTTCTTGCGCAAGGTCAGCACGAGCAGCGCGGCGGCACCGAACACCCCGCCAAAAAAGGCCTGGGTGAGCGCGTATCCACCGCCGCTGAGATCGCTGAGCCAGCCGCCGATATACGGCCCGAAGAAGCTGCCGAGATTACCGACGCCGTTGATCAGTCCCAGGCCCGCGCCCGCGGCGGCCACCGGAACGAGCTTGGTGACCGTTGCCCAGAACGGGCCGTACCAGGCGATCGAGGCGGCGGTGCCGAGGATCATCGCCCCCAGTACCAGCCACTTCTGTTGCGGTGAAATCAAACTCGCGCCACCGAGGATGATCGCCGCCGAGCCGAGGACCAGCGACATGTGTGCGATGTGGCCGCCCCGTTTGTCGGCCGACCGGCCGATCAGAATGATGGCCACGCCCGCCGCGAGCTGGGGCAGTATCGCGACCAGACCCACCTTCATATCGGTGTGGAACGCCTTCTTCAACACGCTCGGCAGCCACAGGGTGAGGCCGAGCAGGCCCATCTGCGTCAGGGTGTAGATGAGGGCGAAGTGCCAGACGATCCGGCTGGTGAACGCGGCCTTGAAGGTGCCGCGGTGTTGCAGCGGTTCCCCTTCCTCGAGCCGGGAACGTTCGATGTAGTCGCGTTCGTTCTGCGACAACCAGCCCGCCTTGGCCGGCGTATCGCGGATCACCGCGAGCCAGGCGATGAGCCCGACGATCAGCGGCGCGCCGCCCTGGATGATGAACATCCAGCGCCAGTCCGTGTAGGTCAGCAGGATGCCGGAGAACGGCGCGGCGACGATCGCCGCGATCGGGGTGTACAGCTTGAAAATCGCGTAGGCCCTGCCGCGTTCGGCGAACGGGAACCACGACCGGATGGTGGCCATCAGCGCGGGCTGCACGCCGCCCTCGGCCACCCCGAGCAGGAATCGGGCCAGCAGCAATTGGCCGACGGAGTTGGTGAAGCCCTGGGCCATCGCGGCCACGCTCCACAGCACCATCAGGATCGCGATCCACTTTCTGGCACTCCATCTTTCGGCCATATAGCCGCCGGGTATCTGCAATAGCAGATAGCCCCAGAAGAAGATGCCGCTCGCGAGGCCCTGCTGCGCCTTGGTGAGCCCCATATCGGCTTCGAGATGAGTGAGTGCGAAGCTGATGTTGGTCCGGTCGATATAACAGATGACGTAGATGAAGACGACGACCGGCAAAATATAGGTCCAGCGCTTCATTTCGGCGAAGCGCCGGATGGGAGAGGTCCGCTCGGACAACGACCTACCTCCTCGTAGGTGACCGGCGCGATCGGCGCCGGTGGATATTCGGATCCCGGCTCGTGGTGGAGCCGGGCGAGAGTCGCTCGTGGCGGAGCATCGAGAGTCGAGCAGGAGGCTGTCGAAGCGGGGGCCCAGCTGGGAGCGAAAGGGACGTGGCGAGAACAGGTTCGGTGCGAGCCGAGGGGCTATTCGGCGCGTAGCACCGCGAGCGCGGCGGGCAACCCGGCGGGGTCGACGGTGACGCCCGCGAGCTCGAGGCCCATCTGCACGCCGGACAGCGTGCCCGCGAGCATCAGATCGTTGAAGTGGCCGAGGTGGCCGATCCGGAAGACGCGACCGGCGAGCTTACCGAGCCCGGTGCCGAGCGACATGTCGAAGCGCTCCAGGATGATTCGGCGCACCTTGTCCGCGTCGTACTCCGCGCCGAGCAGCACGGCGGTCAATGCGCCGGAGTACTCCCGCGCGTCGGCGCACAGCACCTCGAGGCCCCACCCGTGTACGGCGGCTCTGGTGGCGGCCGCGTGCCGGCGGTGTCGCGCGAAAACATTCGGCAGGCCTTCTTCCTCGAGCATGATCAGGGCTTCGCGCAAGCCGTAGAGCAGGTTGGTCGCGGGCGTGTAGGGGTAGAAGCCGCGCTCGTTGTTGTCGAGAATCGGTGTCCAGTCCCAGAAGGACTTCGGCAGTCGCGCTGTCGTCGCGGCCGCCAGGGCCTTGTCGCTGATCGCGTTGAAACTCAGTCCGGGTGGCAGCATCAGCCCCTTCTGGGAGCAGGCGACCGTCACGTCGACGCCCCAGTCGTCGTGCCGGTAGTCGATGGATCCCAGCGACGAGATCGTGTCGGCCAGTAGTAGCGCCGGGTGGTCGGCCTCGTCGATGGCGGCGCGGATCTCCGGAATGCGGCTGGTGACACCGGTCGAGGTCTCGTTGTGCACGACCATCACGGCCGCGATCTCGTGCGCGGTGTCGGCGGCGAGCCGCTCGGCCAGGGCCGCCGGGTCCGCGCCACGGCGCCAGTCGCCCGGCACGAAATCGACGATCAGGCCGAGGCGTTCGGCCATGTCGCGCCACAGACTCGCGAAATGACCAGTCTCGAAGGCGATTACGCGATCGCCGGGGGACAGAGTGTTGACCAGGGCCGCCTCCCAGGCTCCGGTGCCGGAGGCGGGATAGACGACGACCGGGTTTGCGGTGCCGAAAACCGGTTTGAGCCGGTGCAGGAGATCGAGCGCGAGTTCGGCGAACTCGGGCCCGCGATGGTCGATGGTCGGTTGCGCGATGGCATGCAGTACCCGGTCGGGGACGTTGGTCGGTCCGGGAATCTGCAGGAAATGCCGTCCGCTGTGCGCGGTCATCACATCTATTTCCGATCTGTGCCGTGTTATGGCACACTGTGCCGTGAGAAGGTTCAGCAAGGGTAGGGATGTGAGATAGAGGAGTCAAGACTTTGCGCAATGTCCTCAACACGCTCCGGGTATTGGAGGAGGTCGCGGCCCGGCAGCCGATCGGCGTCGGCGAGTTGTCGAGAGTGCTTGATATGCCGAAGAGTTCGGTGCAGCGGGTGCTGGTCACCTTGGACACGGCGGGGTGGATTCGCCCGGCGTCCGGGGAGATCACCCGGTGGGTGCTGACCACGAAGGCGCTGGCGGTCGGTAGCCGCGCCGGTGGCGATCTCGGGTTGCGCGGCGTGGCGCTGCCGATCATGGAGAACCTGCGCAGGCACACCGAGGAGACCATCCACCTGACCATCCCCGAGGACGGCAAGATGGTCCTGATCGAGCGGCTGGAGACCGACAAACCGGTGCGCACCAACATGGCGCTGGGGCACTCGTTGCCGCTGCACGCCTCGGCGAACGGCAAAGCCGTACTCGCGCACAGCGATCCCGATACCGTGCGCAAGCTGGTGGCCGGTGAGCTGCCGCGCTACACCGACACCACGATCACCGACCCGGTCGCGCTGCAGGCCGAGTTGGCCGAGATCAAGGCGCGCGGATTCGCGGTGAACCGCGGCGAATGGCGCTCCGATGTCGGCGCGGTGGCGGCGGTGATCCTGGACGGCGCGGAGAAGCCGATCGCGAGCCTGAGTGTGAACGTGCCGATCAGCAGGCTGACGGCCGAATCCGAGCCGGCCTGGGCCGCAGCGGTGCGCGAGGCGGCGCACACGATCAGTGCGCGCCTGAGCAAGTGAACCGTGGCGCAACCGGTTTCGCACACCCGCTGCGGGCAGGCCGGAGCCGGGTGTGCGAAATCGGAAAGCGTGCGGTTATGACAGGTGCCGCGTGGCGATCCGCGCTCCGAGCTGCCGCAGCAGGACCTCACCTTCGGTGAGGCAGCGCCGCACGTCCGGCTCGATCGACAGCAGCGAATACGCGGCGGTGAAGCCGGACTCGTGTAATCGCCAGTCCGGCAGCGTGTTCCGTCCGCATACGGCGACCACCGGCACGCCCGCCGCGCCGGCTGCCGCCCCGACGCCCGCGGGCGCTTTGCCGTGCAGGGTCTGCTCATCGAGCGTGCCCTCGCCCGTGACGACCAGATCCGCCAGCGCCAGCTGCCGGTCGAAATCGACCAGGTCCAGGACCAATTCGATGCCGGGTGTCAGCCGGGCCCCGAGCACGGCGACGGCCGCGAAGCCGACGCCGCCGGCCGCGCCCGCCCCCGGGGTGTCGCGCAGGTCGCTACCGGTGGCCGCGGCGACGACGTCGGCCCAATGGCCCAGTGCCGCATCGAGGATGGTCACCTGTGCGGCGTCTGTGCCCTTCTGCGGTCCGTAGACGGCCGCCGCGCCGCGGGGACCGAGGAGCGGGTTGTCCACGTCGCACGCGACGGTGAATTCGACCCCCGCTGTCCGCTCCCGCAAAGCGGCGAGGTCGAAGGTGGCGAGCTGTGCGAGAGCCGCACCCCCGTCTTCGATTTCGGCGCCTGCCGCGTCGAGCAGGTGAGCACCGAGGGCGCGCAGCAGTCCCGCGCCGCCGTCGGTGCCCGCGCTGCCGCCGATGCCGAGTACCACCTGTCGGCAGCCCGCCGCGATCGCCGCGGCGATCACCTCGCCCGTGCCGCGGCTGGTCGCGGTCATCGGTGCGAAGACTCCATCGGGAAGCCGGACCAGCCCCGAGACGTCCGCCAGTTCCACCACGGCCAGGTCGTCGCGCCGGGCGTACGCCGTGTCGACCGGTTCTCCGGTCGGTCCAGCCGCGGTCACCGGTACGGCGGTGAACCCCGCGGCCAGCGCGGCGGCGACGGTCCCGTCGCCGCCGTCGGCTACGGGGACGATCGATATCGCCGCATCCGGCAGTACCTCCCGAATTCCGGCCGCGATGGCCCGCCCGACCGCCGCGGCGGTCAGCGAGCCCTTGAACTTGTCCGAGGCGATCAGCACGCGTGGCATCGGGGCGTCAGTCCAGCAGTGCCGTCGCCG
>NZ_BAUA01000059.1 GCF_000710915.1 Nocardia brasiliensis IFM 10847 | reverse complement strand
GAGGGTGTGGGCAGGCCCCCTCGCCAACCCCTCCAAGGAGGTGAAAAACCATGCACAACACCGTGAACCTCACGACCGTCACGTCCACACGTGTGCGCGTGATCGCGACAGCGTTGATGGTGTTCGCTGTATCCGGCATCGGGACGAGCGCGGTCACCGCAGCGCCGGATACGAGCGTGCCAATCGGCCCGAAGTGCCCTGCCCTCTACGTGTTCGGGGTCCAGGGTGGTGATGAGACGAGCCCGGATGCGCAACTCAGCAGCGACAGCGGCGCGCTGGGGCAAATGTTCGCACCCCTCGCGGCGAAGGCCGGGGACTCGGTACAGCGCTCCTACATCCCCTTCGGCCGCGACGGCGACGGCGCGGACCTGTCCTACGAGGACGCGGTCACCGCGGCAGAACAACGGCTCGAAAACGCGGCCGCCGAACTCGTGCGTCGCTGTCCGGCAACCAAACTCGCCGCCGCTGGCTACGGCCAAGGCGCACCGGCAGTGTCGCGATTCGCCCAGCACGTCGGCACCGGCTCCGCCCCGATCGCGCCTGAACAGGTCGCGGGAATCGCGCTGCTGGCGAACCCCACTCGCGCAGCGAACACACCCGCCCTGCCCGGCCGACCTCAAGCTGGCGGCCCCGCGCCCGCACCCGGTACCGAGGGCCAGCAGACAGCGACCGTCGCGCTGAACAACCCCGCACTGACCGGTGCCGGTATCACCGCCGCACCACCGTCGAGCTATGGGGCGCTGACCGGCCGGATCGCCGATCTGTGCGTGCCAGGCGACGCAACCTGCGACGCCCCCATCGGTGGGGCGCTGGCGACGACGGTGGCCAATATCGCGGCCCGCTCGGATCTGCGCGACCCGATCGCGGCGATTTCCACTATCGCCGAGGCATTGTCGGCGACAGCGTTCACCACCGCGGTCGATGTGGTCAACGAAGACATCCACGGCACCAGTCTCGATCAGCTGTCATACGAACCCGCCAAACCGCTCGGTCAGCGCCTGGCCGAAGCATCCCAGCCGAACGCCACACCACCAGGCCCGCACGACGCGCTGGCGGCGCTGATGAAACTGGGCACCATCGGGCTGAACGCGGTGATCTCGGTTGCGCAGAAGGTGATCACCCCTCAAACCATCGCCGAACTCGCGGTTGTCGGCATGGCCAACCCGTGGGCCGCGGTCGCGGCCCTTGGCGCGAAAGTCGCCGACGCTGTCGTCGAGCTCGTGCCGCCACAAACCGCGAGCCGCTGGATCAATGCCGCGTTCGAGGCAATTAGCAGCACCGTCACCGACCAGCGAGAGCTTTACCGCGTGGCCAGTTCGGCCCAGTACAGCTCCACCACCGGCCGCCACGGCTCCTACCAGAGCACACCGGCCACACCGACCGGCAGTTCACCGCTGACCGCGACCGCCGAATGGTTCACCGCCCTGGCCCACGACCTCGCGCGCGCCACCCCAGCGCTCGCCACCCCGCAACCACAGACCAGCACCACCACCGCAGCAGCGACGACCAGTGGTGGTCGTTAAACCCCTCCGGGTGCACCGGATCAGACGACGACCCCACTTTCTTTCCGTCGCCTGATTCTCTCCCCGGCACTGCACCCGGAGGGCCCCAATCTCACATCCGCGCCACCGGCGAAGGAGGCGAACGCCATGCCCAGCACCCATGCCCCACACGACCCCCAGATCGAACACGGCTGGGGATGGTTGCAACCGACACAACCCGCAGCCGTACAACCGATCTCGCCCACCCGCGCCGATGGCGAGGACATCCCCGGCGGCTCGGAATGGCAGTGGATCAACCTCGACGCCGAACCACCGGCTCCAGAGGCAGAATCGCCGAACCGGTTGCGGCACTGGTGGATAGGGCTCGCGCTCACCGCCGTGCTGAGTACCGCTGGTGCTGGCATCTGGGTCGGCAGCCATGCCGGAGAACCGGGCACGGCCACCGTTCAGCCCACAGCAACCGCCGCACCGCCGACCTCCGCAGCGGCAGCAATCGGCTACGCGTGCACGGGCTTGTCCGGGACGACGGTCACCGACAACGCCGGCGACACCGCCAGCCTCACGGGAGTGATCGCGGCGTTCGAACACGCCTACTACGTCCAACGCGACGCCGCGGCCGCACTCGCCTTGGTGGCGCCTACGGCAGGACTGACCCTCGAGGGCCTCGCGGCGGGAATCGCCTCGATCCCTCCCGGCACCACGCACTGCGTCGCGATCACCCCGCTCGCCGACAACCTCGCCGAGGTGCACCTGGCCGAACGCCACCTTGACGGCTCACGCATGGACTACCTGCAACTGATCAACGCCGGGGCCGGCGAGCACGGCACCGTGATCATCAACATCCAGAAGCGGGGCTGAACCGATGAACGCCGCGCCCCTGCAAATCCACCGGCACACTCTGGCACGAGGTCGGCTGGATCCGGCCACAATCGTCGGACCCGCTCCGGAACGCATGGCGCCGGTCCGCGACACTCCACTGCCCACGACCGCCGAACATCCTCCCCTGTTCGCGGTACTCGGCGCGCACGGCGGCGCGGGTGCTTCGACCTTGGCCCGCTGGTGGGCTCCAGCGGCCGACACCGGCCCGGCCTGGCCCGGCTCACCCCGCACCACCCAACGCGTGCTCATCGCCGCCAGGCTGTGCATACCCGGCCTCACCGCCGCCGCGGAACGCCTGCGCGAATGGCACGCCGGATCCGCCCCGCCGGGAGTCACCGTGATCGGGCTGGTGCTGACGCCGGCCCGGCCCGGCGCGGTCCCGGCCGCGGTGCGCCGCTACCGCGGCGTCGTCGCGGAGCTGGCCGAGGAGGTCTACACCATCGACTGGCACGACGAACTCGTCGTCCTCGACCTCACCGAACTCGCCCGGTACAGCCCATTCGATCCCGCCCCCGTGCGCCGCAAAACCCGGCTCACAGAAGCAGTGCCACTCGACGTGCACCGAGCCGGCGCACGCATCATCAGCCGCCTCGCAGCCAGCCACGCTGCTACACAACAGGATTCGGAGGATCAATCATGAGTACCGCGCACACGATCAGTGAGGCGCTCACCCTGCTCGCAGACATCACGATCACACCGCGCAACCCGCCGGAAATGGACAAGTTCGTCAACCTCGTGAACTACCTGGCCTGGTTCGTTTCGCTCGCCGGGATCGCGGCGGTGATCTACGGCGGCGGCAAATTCGGCTGGGAACGCTTTCACGGCGGCGCTGTCGAATCACCCAAGATCATTTTGGGCGCGCTCTTCGGCGGCATCGTCGCCACCAGCGCCGGGCCGATCATGAACGCCGTCGTGACTGGAGGCGGATAACCCTATGCGCGCCTCCCGGATTCATCCCCACCTACGCACAGACATATTCCGCGACCGGGTCAACACGATGTCCCCGCCGCCTCCTCGCCACGAGGTTCCCGCATGATCCCCACCCTTGATGACCACGCTTTCGCGATCACAGCGTACGACGGGCTCCGGCTTTCAGCCATACGCACAGGCACGGCCTCGGCACCGGCCTCGGTGGTCTACGTCCACGGCATGCTCACCAATGCCGGCTACTGGCTGCCGTTGATCTCACACTTACATCGCCACCTCGACGGCGGCATCGCCCAGATCCGCTACGACCAGCGCGGCCACGGCCACTCCGACCCCGTCACATCGCGCACACGCTTGAGCCTGCGGACGCTGGTCGAGGACCTCGACCGCGTTCTCGACCACGTACATGGCTCCATCGTGCTGGTAGCCCATTCGGTGGCCTCCCTGCTGATACAAGAATGGGTCAGCCGTGACCCACACCGGGCACGCGACCTGGCTGGGATCGTCCTGTTCAACGGATGTAGGGAATTCCCTTACGCGCCAGCAACATCCAATGAAGTGATACCCGAACCTCATCAGCGGCTCGGGCGCCACACGATGTGCGAACAGCTTGGCCGCTACCTCTATATGGCACCGCAGCGCGACCGATGGAGCCGCAGATGTCCGCGAACATCTGCTCTGGCCGAGACCTTTCAGCGACTGCATGAGCCGATCGAGACCACGATGGCGGATCTGGCCGCCTACCCGCGCGCCATTCTGAGCGCCGAGGCCATCGACGCTCTTCGGGGCATCCCGACCTGGGTGCAGACCGGGCAGCTCGATCCCGTCGTCGCGCCGCGCTGGTCGCGCCAACTGGCCGAACAGATCTGGGCCGAGTACGACACCGTCCCCGGCGCCGGGCACTCGCTCCCGCACGTCCATCCCGACCGCGCCAGCGAACCGATCCTGGCAGCACTGGAAGTCGCCTACCGGACCCATCGGCTCACCGGCGGTGTCTCTTGACCGCCAAACCGCTTCCCCCTCATGTGCTTTCGCCTCTGGTCGAGCTCCTGGGCTATCTCGCCTGGTTCGTCTTACTGATCTGTATCGCCCGGGCAATCTGGGCCGGCGGGCAACTGGCGATCCGCCTGTATCGCGAGGAATCGATCGAAGGACTGATCGGCTCGCTCGCCGGCGCAGCGCTGGTGGGATCTGCGAGCTCGCTCGCCATCCACGTCCTGCCGACCTGACCGAACGCTGGAGAACTCGCCCGTGAAACTTTCCCGCACAACCAGATTCGTCGCAGTGGCGATCCTGACCCTCACCGGTCCTATCGCGGCGGCCGGTCTGCTGGCATGCGGCAACACCGACCCCGCTGACTCCACGGACCACGGGATCTCCACGACCGTTCTCACCGCCGCACCGACCGCGCTGAGATGGACGACCTTCCAAGGCGTCGAGCTGCCCCTCGGCAGCGAGGGCCCGCACCAGATCGACGGCGCGGTCGCCACCGGATTCGATCGCCGGCCCGCAGGTGCGGCCCTGGCCGCGATCCACGCCACGGTCCGGATGTCAATCGCCACCGACAACCAATGGCCCCTGGTCGGGCAACGCATGCTCGCCGCCGGTCCCGGCCGTGATGCCTGGGCAACCGCACGCGCCCAGATCTCGATCACCGCACCCATCACCAGCGGGCCACCAAAAGTCCTGGGCTACATCATTAGCCACTACAGCCCTGATGCCGCCAACGTCGAGGTCTACAGCCTATACCCCGACAACTCCGTCACCGCCAACCACACCCAGGTGATCTGGCACGGCGAGGACTGGCGCCTACAGCTTCCCGCAAACCCCACCTCCAGCCCGGTGACCGCACTGACCGAACCCCCGGCCGAGATGGTCGCGCTCGCACCGCGATAGGAGAGCACCCTCGATGAAATCGTTCCGCCTGCTGATCATCCTGCTCACCAGCATCGCCGCCCTCGTCGTCGCGGCGTTCGCCTGGACCCTGACCCGCGCCGACGACACCGCGCACACGCCCGCAGACCCGGTCACCACCACGATGCCGACCTCGCGGACCTTCCCCGACCCGCCGCAGAGCCCGCCGGTAACCCGGCCACCGACGACCGATCTGTTCGGCACTCGCCTGGAAGTACCCGCAGAGGAATCCGGGGTCGCGCTCAAACAAGAACCCGGCACGCGCCCCGACCCAGCGCGCCCGGACTACCTCAGCGCGGCACCGGCCCGCATGCAGTGGCAGCGCGGATGGGGCGGAGCCGCGTTGCCTGTCTCCAGTAGCGACGGACCGGCACGGATAGTCCATGGTGTCGCACAGGATTTCGCCCACACCCCGCAAGGCGCGGCGCTGGCCGCACTCGACGCCCTCGGGCGAGCACTGGCAGCGCCCGAGGGAATCTGGCAGCAGGTCGTAGCGCAGCGCTACTACGGTGGCGGATCCGCACTGGTGAATCGGTTCGCCCGCTCCCGCGAAAACACCCCCGCCGCGGCCCGATATGTCGTTGTTCCGGACGGCGTGCGTGTTCGCCCCGGATACCGCGACGACCTGGCCGTCGTGGAGCTCGCCAACCGGACGACAGGCGGCGGCTACCGGATCACGACCTGGCCCATGGCCTGGATCGACGGGGACTGGCGCGTGCGCGTACCCGAGGACATCGAAACCCTCTGGGGCACAGGAACACCTACCCCGACGCTGGATGAGGGCTTCGGGCCGTGGCAAGGACAGCCATGAACAACTTCGCGCATACCGGCCCACCGATCCACACCCAGCTTCCCGGCATCTGTGACCTACCTGGCGGACCACAGCAAG
Source organism: Nocardia brasiliensis IFM 10847 (assembly GCF_000710915.1). Lineage (GTDB taxonomy): Bacteria > Actinomycetota > Actinomycetes > Mycobacteriales > Mycobacteriaceae > Nocardia > Nocardia brasiliensis_A. Next base: position 5,722 of record NZ_BAUA01000059.1, on the reverse strand, counting down.
CCTGCGAATACCTCGGAAACGCCGCCTCCGACGTGGCGAATTCGGCCTTCGACGATCTGGTCAACACGCTCGGCGACGGCATGGCCAAGTTGTTGCGGATGGTGATGACCTGGTGGACCCACTCACCTTCACCGCAACTGACGAACAGCGACGGGAGTCCAGGACCTGTGTTGGCTGCGATCAGGGACTACACCAGTGGACTGCAAGTCCTTCTCCTGACCGGCGGGCTCCTGTTCGCCGCTGCGCGGTTGGCCCTGGCCAAACGCGGGGGGACGGCCGGGGAAGCACAGGAGTCGTTTCTGATGCTGGGCCGCGCGGTGTTCGCGGGCATGACCTTCGCCGTGGTGATCACCGCGGGAACCCGCGCCGGAGAACAATTCTCGACCTGGGTGATCCAAGACGCCAGCCGAGGCGACCTCGATGGAGCGGTCGCCAATCTGGTGAGCTTCGATTTGAAACACGGCAGCAGCCTGGGAACTGGCGGGTATCTGGTGCTGTTTCTGCTCGGGACCATCAGCATGCTGGTGCAACTGACGATGATGGTCATCCGCCAGGCGCTGCTGATTCTCGTGGTCGCGGTCCTGCCCATCGCGGCCGCCGCGTCGGGGACTGGTCCGGGCTCCCAAAGCTATAAACGGCTGCTGAGCTGGTCGCTGGCCTTCCTGTTGTGGAAACCGGTCGGCGCGCTGGTGTACGCGATGAGTTTCACCGTCGCCGGACGCACCCAGGATCCGCAAATGATCCTGCTCGGCCTGATTCTGCTGGTGATGACCGTTGTCGTGCTCCCCGCACTCATGCGCCTGATCACCCCCGCAGTCGCCACGCTCGGAGGAGGAGGCGGCGGAGCCGGCGCGGCCCTGGCCGGCGGGCTCGCAGGGGTTGCGATGGCGAGCGTAGGCAGCGGCGGCGGCGCGGAAGGACGCAAAGTCGCCGAAGGCGAGCACTCCCCGGGAGCAGCCGGGGCCGGAGCAGCACCACCGTCACCACCGCCACCGGGCGGCGACGGTCGAGGCCGGTCGATGTCCGGTGACTCCGGCGACAGTGGCGGCGCACCGCCCGTCGGCGGTGGACCAGGACCAGGTAGCGGCACCCCGTCCGGAGGCGGTGCGACACCGGCGAATCCGCCCGGCGGAGCCAAGCCCTCAGGTGTGGCGGCGACCGGTGGTGCTGGGGAGGCGGCCGCGACCGGGGCAACGGGGGCAGGGATGGTCGGCGCCGCGGTGAGTGCCGCTGGGCAGCAGACAGTCTCCGCGGCCGAGAGCCAGATCCGGGAGGCGACCGAGAGCGGTGGGCTGGACCCGGATTCGCTGGGCCCGGGGGAGGTGCGGCGATGACCCCACGGATGTACGGCCGCTGGGAACGCCCGCGCAGCGCAGGCTTTTTCGGGCTCACCTGGGGTGTATCGATGCTCGGACTCGGGCTGATCATCGCCATCATGGTCGGGTTCATGATCACCCGGTCGCTGAGCGCGGCCGCCGCGATGATCGTGATCGCCGCACTGGTATTCACGCCGCTGGCCGTCGTGCGCAATGGCCGGACGGGATGGGAAATCGTGCTGCTCCGAGTGCAATTCGCCACCGCCCGCGCCCGCGGCGAGCACATCTACCGGGCGGGACGGTTCTCCCGCATTCCGGGCGTCGCCAAACTGCCAGGGGTGATGGCGGATTCGCGCCTGTCGGAATACGAGACCGCGGGCGGGAAACGGTTCGCCATGATCCACATCCGCCGCACCGACCACTACACCGTCGTGCTGCGCGTGGTGCCGCGCGGTAAGGAGCTGGTGGATCAGTCCCAAATCGACTCCTGGATAGAGGGATACGGGCAATTCCTCGCCGCGCAAGGACGCGGCGGAGAAGTCGTGGCCGTGACCTCGGTCCTGGACAACGTCGTCGAAACCCGCCTGCGCCAGGCACGCGAGGTCACCCGGCTCATCCGGCCGAGCGCCCCGCGTTACGCCAAAGCGGTGATGCGCGAGGCCGCCGCCGACACCGGCGGGGTCGGCGTACGCATCGAAGCCCGGGTCGCGATCACCTACCGCGCGATCGGTAAGGGACGTATCCGCCGCGACGAGGCCGAACAGGCCCGCGAAATCGGCCAGCGCCTGCAAGGGGTGCTGTCCCAGCTTGCGCGGGCCGGGCTACCGGCGACTCCACTGCAAGCGTGGGAAGTCCTCGCGCTGGTGCGCACCCGCTACGACCTGGCTTCCCAACGCGATTGCGAGGCCGCGGGCCCCGACATCACCAGCACCCAATCCTGGGCGAGCGCGGGGCCGATCGCCCACCACAACCGGTGGGACCATTACGTTCACGACGGAGCGCGCTCGATCACCTGGGAGATGGACGCCGCACCACGTGGGGCGGTGATGGAAACCGTCCTCGAGGAACTGCTGCGCCCGCGCGCTGACGTTCCCCGCAAACGTGTGGCCGTGGTCTACCGGTTGCACTCGGCCGCCGAAGCATCCACGCTAGTGGACTCCGATTTCCGCGACGCGGTCGCCGCCCAGCAGACCGAACGCGGCATCGCCTCGGCCTCGGCCGGCATCCGCGTCGGCAACACCAAAGCCGCTCGGGAAGAACAAGCTCGCGGTGCCGGCCTCACCCGATTCGGTGCGCTGGTCACCGTCACCGACCACCTCGACGGTGACCTGCCCGGAATCGAAGCCTCCATGAAAGCAATGGCCTCCGCGGCACGTCTAGGGGTGCGCCGCTGCTACGGCAGCCAGGACAGCGCCTTCGCCGCCAGCCTCGGCATCGGGCTGATCCTGCCCGAACACACCAGCGTCTCCAAACGGGTGTCGGCATGAGAAGAGTCAAGCAGTCCACCAATTCCCGACCTGCTCGTACCGAGCTGGTTGCCGGTGTGCGGGTGCTCAGTCCCGGGGCGCGCACCGCCACCGAGGCGGCCGCCGCCACTCCCGGTCTCCGCGGATGGCGGGCACGGATGGCGATATCGACCGATGATCACCGCCGGTCCACCGCGGCGCGTCGCGTGGACAGTTCGGGCGATGGCTTCGACCGATCGCTGGCCGAGTTGTCCGATCGCGGATACAGCGGGATCGGCGGCGGCCGCGCCTCGGTCGTCACCGCGACTCCGGAATGGCGCGGCACCACCGTCCAAGTCGCCGGCTTGTGGCCGTGGGCGGTGGGCGCGAGCGCGCCCACCGTCGGTACACCGGTCGGGATCCACTACATCACCGGCGGCCCAGTGCATTTCGACCCCATGTCGTGGTTTCTCAAAGGGTTCCTCACCGCACCGCTCTGCTTCGTTTTGGCGCTCAACGGGTTCGGTAAATCCAGCCTGATCCGGCGCATGGTCACCGGTGCGGTCGCCGCAGGACGGACGACATTGTGCCTGGGTGATACCAAACCCGACTACCGCGACCTGGTGCTCGAGCTCGGCGGGCAGGTCATCGACGTCGGTTACGGGCACGGCATCCTCAACCCGCTCGATGTCGGTGCCCTCGATGCCGTCCTCACCCAACTCAGCGATCCCGACCAGCGTCGTCAGATCGCCGCGCGCGTGGAAGCCGGACAGGTCAACATCGTCGCGGGTTTGATCGAACTCGTCCGCGGCGCGCGCGTGGCCGACTACGAGGAAGTCCTGATCGCGGCCGGGTTGCGCGAACTCTACAGCGACACAACCAGGCTCAGCCACGCACGGCCTCCGATCCTGTCAGACCTGCTCAAAGTCATCTCCGAGGGCGGGGACCGGCTGCGCGAGTTCGTCGAGGAAGACGACGAATGTGCCTACCGGTCCGCCACGAAAACGCTGCGCCGTTCCCTGCGGGCCCTGGTGGAAGGGCCATTCGGCGCGATATTCAACGGCCAGACCACCACTCGCCTCGATCTGGACAGCCCGGCGATCTGCATGGATGTCTCGCGGATCCCCGAAGGCGACACCAAACTCCTGGCCGCGGTGCTGATGGTGTGTTGGAGCGACGGATTCGGCGCCGTCGCCGCCGCCCACGCCCTCGCCGACGCCGGCCAAGCACCGCCGCGTGCCTTCGAGATCGTCATGGACGAGATCTGGCGCGTCCTCGGAGTCGGGGAATTCATGGTCGACAGAGTCGACGCGCTGACCCGCCTACACCGGAAGGAAGCGGTCGCGCTGACCATGTGCTCCCACACAGTCAAAGACCTCTCCGCGTTCGATTCCCCTGCCGCACAGGCGAAAGCGCTCGGCTTCTTCGAACGCGCCCGTGCGAAACTGATCGGCCCGGTCGGCCCCGAAGAGATCAACCGCATCCGCGGCGCGATCGGCATCACCGAAACCGAGAAACTCCTGGTCACCTCCTGGGCAGCACCACGCCCACCCAGCGACGACGACCTCGACCCCACCCGGCGTGAAACACCGCCCGGCACAGGATGCTTCCTGCTCAAGACCGGCGAATCCAACGAACCCGGCATCCCGTTCCGCATGGTATTCACCCCCACCGAACGTGCCAGCGACGTGCACAACACCAACCGCCGCTTCGACAACCTCCCCGGAACAGCGCAGGACATTGCACCAGCCGATGTGAACTCGGGACGTGCGTCGATCTCCGATGGTGCTCGCCTGCGAAGAGACGGGTCAAGCCGATGAGTGCGCCTGCCGATTTCGTAGTGCTTCATACCGACGGCACAGCCAGCTGGGGTTGCGGCGACGTCGACAGCATCATGGATGCGCTTGGTGTCGATAGAGCGTTCCTCGACGTCAGCGGTGCGGGCCGGATACAGATCTGGCACACAGACGCATCGGCCGACCCGAACCCGCTGAGTGAAAGAGTTCTCACCCGCCTGGGGTATCGGCATCCGGCTGGCTGGAACGGTCCCATTGCACTGACCACGAGGGCGCTCGGCCGGATGGATCTTGCCGCACCATTGGCGGCTGATGTCTGCGAGACGGTGCAGGAGCTGGCTACGGCCCCGAGCGGTGCCGCCGCTACAGCCGCGGGGTCCTTCACCACGACGATGATCGACGCCGCACTTCCGCCGGGCCCGGATTCCGATCTGGCTGGCGACGGGGTCCCGGCAGAGCCGGACCTGCCACAGGTACCAGAGGCAGGAGTCGACCTATGAATTCTGCCGATTTTCAAATGGGAGATCCCATCGGCCGCGTGGCCCGGCGCCGTCCAGGTGCCGAAATGCGTTCCATCGCAGCCGCTGTGAAAGGGAATCAAAGATGAACGAGGACGACCTATCTCTACCGCGGGCTGAGCTTGCTGGGTGGCGTGCACGATTACTGGATCGCATCCAGGAGATCGGGACTCGTCGGCAGATGGGGCTGCAGCACAGCTATCCGGTCTACCGGCCCGATCACGGGCGCGGCGCGGCGGCGATCGAGAGTTGGCGCTCGCGCTCGCGCGATCTGAAGGATCTGGAGAACGAACTCGAGGTCCGTGCCGCGCTGACCGGTATTCCCCCGAGGTTGATTGCCGCGGCGCGTGAGGGCGGTTTGTCCGGTGAGCGGTGGAGCGAGCAGATCAGCGACGCCCCACCGGTGCGCGCCGAAGATCCTGGCCGGGCACCGTTGCTCGATGCCATCGCCGAAAACATGTGGGCCCTCGAGCACATGGCCGCGATCGACGTTGCGGTCGGGCAACGCGGCCCGACGGGTGCGCGTCTCGGCGTTGATCCGTTCGCCGAGCAGTACGACCGCAACATGGCCGCGGTCTGGGATCGGGTCAACGCCACCGCGGTGGCGGCCGAGCTGAGCGAGACAGAGCAAACAGAGCTGTGGGGCC
>NZ_BAUA01000060.1 GCF_000710915.1 Nocardia brasiliensis IFM 10847 | reverse complement strand
CGTCGCCGCGGGCCAGCACCCTGGGCGCCTCCCACCAGCAGTGGCAGATCAACGAGGTGAACAAGCTGATCTGGCCCTCACCCGCGGGCATCGGCATGGTGGACAAGGCCGCGTGGGATCGCACCGTGCAGATCGCCAAGGACACGAAGAACCAGGAGGGCGTCACGGTCCTGAAGAAGGATCCGGACGCGAGCGCGTACACGAACGAATACGTCACCAAGGCGCTGGACCTGCTGAAGTCCGGTGGCACCGACGTGACCGGCGCCGGCTACGCGCCGAGCCAGGTCACGCTGAACGAAGGAGGCAAATAACTTGGTAGATCACGTCTTCTATCCGTGGAGCGCCCAAGCCGAGCTGAACCCGGTGCCGATCACGGGTGCCTCCGGTGCCTATTTCTGGGACGACCAGGGCAACCGCTACCTCGACTTCTGCTCGCAGATGGTCAATGTCAATATCGGGCACCAGCATCCGGACATCGTCGCGGCGATCGTCGCGCAGGCGCAGGTGCTCACCACCATCTCGCCGACCATGGGCAACGAGGTGCGCAGCGAACTGGCCCGGCTCATCGTCGAGCGGGCGCCGGGTGAGCTGAACCGCGTCCTGTTCACCACCGGCGGCGCGGAGGCCATCGAGCACGCGGTGCGCCTGGCGCGCAGTTTCACCGGCCGCACCAAGATGTTGTCCGCGTACCGTTCCTATCACGGCGGCACCGGCACCGCGATCGGTCTGACCGGGGAGCCGCGGCGCTGGGGCGCGGAGCCGACGAACGTCGACGTGGTCCGGTTCTTCGGGCCGTATCCCTATCGATCCCCTTGGGGCACAAGCTCTCCCGAGGAGGAGACGGCCGCCGCGTTGCACCATCTGCGGCAGGTGATCGAGCTGGAAGGTCCGCAGAACATCGCGGGCCTGATCCTGGAAACGGTGGTCGGCACCAACGGCGTCCTGATTCCGCCGCCGGGCTACCTGGCGGGCGTGCGCGCGCTGTGCGACGAGTTCGGTATCGTTTACATCGCCGACGAGGTGATGGTCGGCTTCGGCCGGATCGGGGAGTGGTTCGCGGTGCGCGCCTTCGACGTCGCGCCCGACCTCATCACCTTCGCCAAAGGTGTGAACTCGGGCTACGTTCCGCTCGGCGGCGTGCTCATCGCCGAACGGATCGCGCAGCGCTACGACCACACCGTCTATCCCGGTGGGCTCACCTATGCGGGACATCCGCTGGCGTGTGCGGCCGGGGTCGCCTCGATCGGGGTCTTCGAACGGGACGGCATCCTCGAGCACGTGCGTTCGGTCGGCGCGGACGTGCTCGGAAAAGGGTTGCACGAGTTGGCTACCCGGCATCCCAGCGTCGGCGAGGTGCGCGGGCTCGGCTTCTTCTGGGCGCTGGATCTGGTCCGCGACCCGGCGACCCGGGAGCCGCTGGTTCCGTTCGCCGCCACGGGGGCGGCCGCCGAGCCGATGGCGAAAGTGACCGCCGCCGCGAAGGCGCGGGGGTTGTGGCCGTTCAACGCGGGCAACCGTTTTCAGATCGCACCGCCGCTCACCACCTCGGCGGACGAACTGCGCCTGGGCCTGGAGATCGTCGACGAGGTGCTGGCGGTGGCCGACTCCTACCTGCGCTGAACGGTCGGCGGCTGGAGCGGCGTCCGCCGCTCAGGTCGCGGGGGTATCGGCCCGGTCCGGCACGAAACGCCGAGGCGAACCAGCACCCGCGGTCCCCGATCGTGCGGCCGTTTCCCGCTACATTCGAGCGGTCCCGTCCCGGAAGTCCGCCAGGAGCCGGCATGACTGATACGGCAGCACGGCCCGAGCTCGAACCGGCCGCCGACGACCGCCCGCCGCCGGCGACGGCGGGGCTCACCGTCGTCGCGTCGGTGGCGACGGCAGTGCTGCTGTTCGCCACAAGCCGCTACGACTACTTCGGCGACGAGCTGTATTTCCTGGCGGCCGGGCGGCACTTCTCCTTCGGCTACGCCGATCAGGGGCCGGTGCTGCCGCTGCTGGCCCGGGCGATGGACGCCCTCGCGCCGGGTTCGTTCTTCGTCCTGCGACTGCCCGCCGTCGCGCTCACCGTGCTGGCCATCGTGCTCACCGCGGCGATCGCGCGCGAATTCGGCGGCGGGCGAAGCGCGCAGCTCGGTGCCGCGATCGCGTACGCGACCTCGCCGTTCCTGCTGCTGCAGGGCAAGATGCTGACGACCAACGCGGTGGACACGGCGCTGTGGGTGATCATCACCTGGCTGGTGGTGCGCTGGGTGCGCACTCGGCGCGACCGCCTGCTGCTGTGCGCGGCCCTGGTGACCGCGGTCGACATGCAGGTGAAGTGGCTGATCCCGTTCTTCTGGATCGCGGTCGCGGTGACCTCGCTGGTATGCGGACCGCGCGAACTGGTGCGCAGGCCGCTGCTGTGGCTCGGCGGCGCGATCGTGGTGCTGGCGACGGTGCCGGCCCTGATCTGGCAGTCCCGCCACGACTGGCCGCAGCTGGCGATGGGCGGGGTGATCAGCGGCGAGCAGGGGATCCTCGGCGGCAGACTGATGTTCGTGCCGCTCGCCGTGCTGACCGCGGGCTATCTGGGCGCGGTGGTGCTGCTCTACGGCGTGTGGGCGCTGCTGCGCAATCCCCGGTTGCGGCCGTACCGATTTCTCGGCTGGACCCTGTTGCTGCTGGTCGCGATCTTCTTGGTGATCGGCGGCCGGATCTACTACGTGGCCGGAATGTACGGCGTGGTGCTGGCCGCGGGCGCGGTCGGGTTGGTCGAGCTGGTGCGGGGGCTCGGCACGGCCGGGCGACGGGCCGGGATCGCGGCGGGGGCGGCGCTCGCGCTCGCGGCGACGATGTTCGTGCTGTGGTCGACGCCGTGGCGTGACGCGTCGACCATCCGCCCGCCCGCCGACGACGCCGAGGCCACGATCAACATCGGCGTGTACGGCGAGTTCGGCTGGACCGAGCTGACCGCCGCCGTCACCGGGGTGGTTCGATCGCTACCGCCCGCGGAGCGCGCCGGCGCGGTGATCGTCACCGACACCTATTGGCAGGCAAGCGCTTTGGACCAGTTCGCCCGAGCCGAACTGCCGCCTGTCTACAGTCCGAGCCGGGGGTACGGCTATTTCGGCACGCCGCCGGACGACGCGACGGTGGTGATCGCCGTGGCGCTCAACGAGGCCTTCCTGCGCTGGGACTTCGACCAGGTAGAGCCGGTCGCCAAGGTCGATTCGCGGATCGGCTACCCCGGCAACACCCAGAACGTCGTCGTCTGGAAATGCGCCGGGCTGCGCCACCCGTGGTCGCAGGTGTGGCCGACGCTGATGCACCTGTAGCGGCGCGCGGGATCAGCGCTGTTCGTCCGGCTCCCGGAACACCGCCAGCGCCGCCGGACGGCTGGCGAAGGCCAGATGCTGTGCCCGGTGGTTCACTTCGCCGTCGGTGGCCAGCGAAACCGGCGCGCCGTCGACCTGCACGTCGAGTCGCGCGACGCGGCGGTGCACGTAGGTGGTCGAGCGGTCCAGCGTGCCGGTGAACGTGGCCCAGATCAGGCGCGTGCGCGAAAAGCGAAGGTCCGCACGCAGATACCGGATGTCCATGGTGCCGTCGTGCAGCCGCGGCCGCGACATCGGGATCTGATCCGCCGGATGGTACGCGCCGTTGCCGACGAAAAGCATCCACAGCGCGCTGCGCTTGCCGTCGATCTCTGCGTGCAGCGGTGCGGCGCGGAACAGCACGCGCAGCATCGCGAAACCGGCCGCGGGCCACTTGCCGATCCGGCGTTCCCACCGTTCCCGCAGGCGCACGAAGTCCGGATAGCCGCCGAGGCTGGCGGTGTTGACGAACATCCGGTCCTGCTCGTCGTCCAGCTGGACTCGCGCGGTGTCGACGAGCACGACCTGACCGGAGTCGAGCGCGGTGAACGTGGTCTCCGGATCCTCCACGCCGACGTCGCGGGCGAAGTGGTTGAGCGTGCCGCCCGCGAACACCGCCAGTGGAAGACCGTGTTGCACAGCGGTTTCCGCCAGCGCCGAGACGGTGCCGTCGCCACCGAGCACGCCGAGCGCGGTGACGCCGTGCCGCCGTACCCGGTCCTCGATCGCCGCGTCCAGATCGCCGTCGCCGACCTCGAGCACCTGCGCCTCGGGCAGGCGTTCGCGCAGCTGATCCAGCGATTCGGTGCCGGTGCCGCTGCCCGAGGCCGGGTTCACCACCAGCAGCAGCCCGCGCCCGGCGGGCAGCGGCTCGAGCCGTTTCGCCGGGCCCAGCGAGGCCGGTTCGTCCGCGCGCACCGCCCACCAGCGGCGGGTGGCCAGCGCGACACCGGAACCGAGCGCCGCCCCGACCACCACATCGGAGGGCCAGTGCACGCCGATGTGCACGCGCGAGTACGCCACCGCCGCGGCCACCGGTGCGAGTACCGCGGCGGTCGCGGGCGACTCCAGCGCCACCGCGGTGGTGAAGGCCGCCGCGGACGCGGAGTGACCCGACGGGAAGGACGAGGACCGCGGCGGCTTGACCAACCGGCGCAACTCGGGCACCGCGTCGACCGGCGGCCGCCTGCGCGGGAACAGCGGTTTGGCGACGCCGTTGGCCAGTGCGCTGGCCAGGCCCACCGCCACCAGCCCGCGTACCGCGCCGCGCCGCTGCGCGCGGCCGCCCGCGACGAAAAGCCCTGCGGCGATGGCCATCCAGAGCTTGCTGTGGTTGGCGCTGAGGCTGAGCTCGCGCAGCAGATCGTCGGCGGGGCTCGGCGGAATCCGGGCGGCGTGCCCGACGAGCCCGCGGTCCAGTGCGTTGATCGATTTACGTCTGTGTGGCATCGAGGCGAGTGTATCCAGCGACGCGGCGCTCAAACGGCGTCGCCGCGCACGGTCCTCGACGCGTGCTGGGTAGCCTGCCGGTATGACTTCTGGACAGACCGAGATCTGGCACAACCCGCGGTGCACCAAGAGTCGCAATGCCACCGCGCACCTGGACGAGGCGGGCGTCGAGTACAAGGTGCGGCGCTACCTCGACGAGCCGCCCACCGCCGAGGAACTGCGCGCGGTGCTGGCGCGGCTCGGCGCCGAACCGTGGGACATCACCCGCACCGGCGAGCAGGTGGCCAAGGACCTCGGCATGGCGGGGTGGGGCCGCACCGCCGCCGACCGGGACCGCTGGATCGCCGCGCTGGCCGAGCACCCGAAACTGATCCAGCGACCCATCGTGCTGACCGCCGACGGCGGCGCGGTCGTGGCCCGCGACGAGGACACGTTGCGCGCACTGGGTTGATCCCCGAATTCCGGGTCCCTACCCGGGCGAATCAGGCGGTAGGGTCGCCATACATGAAGGTACAGTTGCGCCACAACCCGGCCTCGACCATCGCGCGGTGCTTCCTCGCGCCTGGCGAGCCGATGCGGGTCGAGAGCGGGGCCATGGTCGCCCACTCGGCGGGAGTCACGTTGCAGGCCAAGGCCGAAGGCGGCATCTTGGCGGGGCTGAAGCGGTCGGTGCTGGCGGGTGAGTCGTTCTTCGTGTCCACGTTCACCGCGCCGCAGCAGGGCGGCTGGGTGGACGTAGCGCCGGCGCTGCCCGGCGACATGCTGAACTTGCAGATCACCCAGGATCGGCCGTTCTTCATCAGCCGCGGCGGCTGGATCGCGAATTCCCATGGCGTGCAGGTGGAAAGCAAATGGGGTGGTTTCGCGAACCTGTTCGGCGGCGAGGGCGGCTTCGGCCTGCGCGCGCACGGCGGCGGTGAGATCGTGGTCGGCGTGTTCGGTGCGATCGATGTCATCGATCTGCAACCGGGCGAGCCGATCACCATCGACACCGGGCACGTGGTCGCCTACGACCTGTCGATGAACTTCACCATCCGGCGTGCGGTGGTGGGGCGCTCGATCCAGTCGATGAAGTCCGGCGAGGGCTTCGTGTTCGACTTCGTCGGTCCGGGCCGGGTGCTGCTGCAGACCCGCAACCCCGGCGCGTTCGCCGCGTGGGCCAGTTCGGTAGCCTCCTCCGGATAACCGGCGGCGACATCGCGGTCGTCGATGCTCCGGTGCCCCAATGACAGCGCCAACGTTCGGAGAATCATGGAATTGCTCGAGGTCGTCGCCAACATCTTCACCAACATCCTGTCGCTCGGCAGCGGCAGCGCGGCCTGATCGCACGGTCGGAGTAAGAGTGCGCGCTTGCGCGCTCAGGTGAGCAGGTCGTCGACGAGGATCCGGGTGTCCGGCACGAAGGGCCAGTCCGGATCGGTCAGGTGGGCGCGCAGTTGCGCATCGGTCCACCACCACCCGTCGACGATCTCCTCCGGCTGATGGCGGATCGGTCCGTCGTAACGGATTTCGTAGGCGAACAGGTGACAGCGCATCGGCCGTCCCTGCCACTCGCCGTCCCAGGACACCGTCCCCGCCGGCTCGGCGGGCAACGCCACACCCGTGATGCCGAGTTCTTCGGCGAGTTCGCGCACCGCCGTCTCGCGCGGTGTTTCCGCCGGTCCCACCACGCCGCCCGCGAGGCAGTCGTGCATGCTCGCGAAAACCATCTTGGTGTCGGTGCGCCGATGCACGTAGATCCTGGCGCCGTCGCCGGAGCGGACCAGCACGCCCGCGCTGGCGTGCCAGAGTCCGTCCCGGTAGACCTCGGCCCGGTCGGCGGCGCCGACCGAACGACCCGCCGCGTCGTAGACGGCGATCATCTCGGACTTCTGCTGGACCCGTTCGGCTGCCACCGCTCGAGGGTAACGTGAGCGCAGCAGGCCTTCCGCAGAGAGGATCGCGCACATGGTGCTTCCCCGCACACTGGCGAAATTCAATCGATCCGTCACCAATCGCGTCGCCGGGCTGTTCGCGGGCCGAGCGCCCGGGTTCGCCATCCTGCAGCACCGGGGCCGAAAGTCCGGGCGGCTCTACCGCACCCCGATCTCGATCTTCCACGCCGACGGCGTGTACCGCATCGCCATGACCTATGGGCGCGAGGTCGACTGGGCCAAGAACATCTGTGCCGCAGGCGAGTTCAGCGTCGAGACGCGCGGCCAGGTGCTCGACCTGGCCGACCCGGTGGTACGCCGCGATCCCACCGCCGCGTGGGCGCCCGTCGTGGTACGGCTCTGGCTGCGGGTGCTGTCGGCCGAGTACTACGTCGAGGCTCGCGCCGTGGTCCGCTGAGTCGCCCGCTCCCGCCGAAAGGGTTGCGCCGCAAAACTTGTCGGTGCCTCCCGATACGCTGAACGGGCGTCGGCGATGATCTCGACAGTGATTCGCCGCCCCGGCCACTCGGGGGTACGCACGTTGGGGAAATGGGAGGGAATCATGCGGAACATCTCTGTCGCAATGGGTTTCGCCGTGCTGGCGGCCACCGGCATCGCGATCGGAGCCGGCCCGGCACAGGCTGCACCGAAGAGCCAGACCATTCCGGATCTGACGTCGAGTGAATGCCGGAAGCTCACCGACGACGCGCGTCGCGCCGGCGCGACCAGCGCCATCTGCTACCCGGACAAGGGGGACAAGAAGAAGGCCGTGATCACCTACCGCTAGTGGCAGATGTCGACTTCGCCTCGGCGGCAATCGTTTTCGGGAGTCATGGAAGGTGAATCCGGTGAGGTGAAGTCGATATGGCTGCGGTGCGTAGCTGGTTGTTGGTAACTGGCCGTGCTCTGATCGTCGGAGATCACTTCAGATCTGAGGTGTCCTTCGCCGATCGGAGCGCGTGATGCGAAAAATAGCGGTGGCGTTGCACGAACGCCGATCCACGACCGGTTTGGCTGTGGGGTATGGCGCTATTGAGTGTGATGGTCCCAGGGTGCTCGGGCGAACTGAGTAGAAAGATTTGGTATCGACCTTCTGACCAGGCTGAGTTCGACTGGCTCGCGGTGATCGCGGCACCGATCTTGCGATCGTTCTTGCAGCTGTCGCCCGCCATGCCGGACAAGCGCGTTGCTTCGGCGGCGCTCCATTCGACGTTGTCTCGGTGGTACAGGATCTGAGCAAGCACTGGCTTTATCTCTTTGTCCGCGTAGAAGGCAATGTACTTGCTGGGGCGGAAGTTTCGGCCTGGAGGGCAGATGTAGACGCTAGTTGCCTGGTAGAGACTCCACGCGTCGTTGGCAGGCACGACGAGGGTGTCGATCGGCGTAACAGGTCGGCTCCGGTAGAGGGTGGTGACGCGTTCGTGTGCCTCCAGCCAGGCTCGAGCGTCCGGGCTGATCCATTCGACGAGGGTGAGCATCTCGTTCAGTTGGAACAGGACATCTTGTGCCAGTAGGGAATCATGGTGGGCAAGTCGATTTCGGAACGGGCGAAGACGCTCTAGCTTTGCGGTCACGTTCTTGCGTCGACCATTGGGCGTTCCGGGGAAGGCGCTGCTGAGCGCGGCCCGCCACAGGTCTTCGTGTTTGGAACCGAAGAGTCCTGTCCAGAAGCCAAACGATACGCCGGCGATGATCTGGTCGCGGGAGTCTCGAGCCGGACTGACTCCGCGCAGTCGTGAGCGTGTGACTTCGACTGCGCTCGTGATCGCCTCGTGGGAGCCGCCCGTGATGGATGGAAGCATGAACCAGGGCAGCTTCCGTCGTTCCTCGTCAGCGAACTTGGCTAGTTCTCGATCGACCGCATTGCGAAGGATGACTTCGACGTAGGCGAGGACCTCCATACTCGCGGCGGTGATCGCCGCATTCCACGTATACAGCTGAAGTGCTAGGTCAAGGTCGTTTTTGCTCTCCCGCAGATAGGGTGCCAGGCGTTCGTCGGTCAGCAGTGCGACAAGTTCGGCTTGTGTGTCTGCGGTCACAACGGAGGTCACGCGATAGATGCTATCGTGATTTACGAATGCCCCAGGCCGCCTCTGCACGCAAGCGACCTGGGGCTCCCTTGTTTCCTGGTGCGTTGTCTGGTCATTCGCAGTTGGCCCATCGCAGTAGCAACCCTCTGGGGCGGAATCCGTGACATAGATTCCGCCCCAACGGTTTTCGAACTACTTCCGGCGGCGGACGGGTTTGGCGCCCAGTTTCGGGGCGGTCGCCGCGCGGGTCGCCGCGACGATTTTCGCCTCGGCGGCCGCTTCGGCGTCGAGCTTGCGGTAGACGAGGTGCTGCTGGGCGAGGGTCCACGCGTTGTTGGTGACGAAGTAGAGCAGGATCGCGACCGGCAACAGCGCGCCGCCGACGAGGGCCGCGGCGGGGAACGCCCACAGCGACAGCGGGCGCATGAACGCGAACTGGGCGGGGGTCTCCTGCCGCCCGAGGGAGGCGCGCGCGGTGAAGTGGGTGGCGATCGCGGCGATCAGCATCAGCGGGATGGCGACGGCGGCCACTGTTGCCAGCAGGTCGCCGGCGCCGACGACGGTCCGGGACAGGGGTGCGCCGAACAGATCGGCGTGCAGGAAGGACCGCACGTCGGCCGCGCTGAAGACGTAGTTGGGGGTGGCGGCGTTCTGCTGCGGACTCATCGGCGTCTTGATGGCCTGGAACGGGAGATGGCCGAGGTCGGCCGTGCGATCGAAGGATCGTAGGACATGGAACAGGCCGAGAAAAACGAATAGCTGCACGATGATCGGAATCAAGGTCGCGAAGGTTTTGACGCCGTTGTCTTTATAGAGTTTCTGGAGTTCGGTGGCCAGGCGCGTCCGATCGGATGCGTATTTTTGTTTCAAGCTCGCAACCTTCGGCTGCAATTTTTTCACAATAGCTTGGTTGCGTGCTTGCTCGAGAAAAGGGATGAATAGGGCAGCGCGCAATGTGAGGACGAGAAATATCACGGCGAGGACCCAGGACAGGCCGCTCGCGGGTCCGAATACGAAGCCGAAGGCGTTGTGCCAGAACCAGAGAATGGCCGACACCGGGTAGTAGATGAAGTCGAGCATGAGAGCACCTGACTGTGGGCGTGCGAGCGCGCACGAGAACGGAAGGGATGCGGCGACAACGCCGACGCCCGTCCACCACAGGGGAGGACCGGCGTCAGGCGGGCGCGCAGCCCGGTGCTCGTGGGCGCGGGCGGCCCGGGGTATCAGGATTGCTCTGGCGCAGGAAAGAACCACGTCGGCGGCGTTGCGCGGACGGTGGCGGGCCGGAGTCGAGGACCGCGACCGGCAGCACGACCGCGGGATGCAGCGTGGCGAAGGCGACGATCAGCGAGGCCGCGACCACACCGACCACGGCGACCGATCCGGGCTCACCGGCCGGAATCGCCAGCAACGTGAGCACGGGCAGCACGAGTGCGACAACCGCACACGTCAGCACCCGAACCCGCGTGATCATGCCTAGAGAATACGTGGTGCGGCGCCGTCTCGGTGCGGCGTGCGCGCCGAGACGACGGTCACCACTGCTCAGAGCGCGATATCCCACTCCACGTTGCGGCTCAGCATCGACGGCGGCAGGCCGAAGGTGCGCCGGCAGGTACGGGTGAGCTGGGCACAGTCGGCGAAGCCCGCGGCATCGGCGGCGGCGGCTACATCGTCACCGGCCATCACCCGGGTCATCGAGATGTAGAGCCGCAGCCAGAGGATGTAGCGGCGCAACGGAATCCCGACCTGCTCGGTGAACAGGTGGGTCAGCCGAGTCGCCGAAATGCCCAGCTGGCGCGCCACATCCGAGCCGCGCACCGAACCGTCGCGGACCAGCTCCGGCAGCAGTTGCAGCGCCGCGGTGACCACGCCCTGCGGACCGTCCGAACAGGTACCGTTGTCCGGCAACAGATCCGAGAGCACGTCGCGGACGTGACCCGCGAGCCCGCCGTGCGCCGGATCGACCCCGAGCGCGTGCACCCAGCCGTGCAGATGCGCGCGCCGGTCGGCGGCGGCGCCCGCGGTGGTCTCCGGATCGAGATAGACCGCGATGCCGTGCACGGCGCCCTCCGCGACCCGGTGCGGCGCATCGGTGGGCACGATGATGTGCGTGCCCTGCCTGCGCACCCCACTGCCGTCCACGACGACGATCGGGGTGCAGGCGGCGACGATCTGCACGGCGTGATGGGCGTGCAGTTCGGTGGGCCAGATTTCGCCTTCGAAGGCCAGGATGCCCGGCCGTAGTAGCGCGGTGCCCGTCCAGGGGTGCTCGGCGGTGTTCTCGGCGTCCGCTGACGTCGAAAAGTCGTTGGTGACCAGAGCCTTCATCGTCGGATGCTCCCGGCTGACACGAACAGTTCCTCGGTGGATCCTGTGCTGAGACTAACGGGTTCGGCTCGCCGGCCGTCGTGCTTTGTCGATCGCAGGGGGGCGAACCATGCCATGGTTCCGATCTGCGCGCGAGCCGTCGCCGCGGCCGCCGTTTCGACGGCGTGGGACGGGTGCGCGCAGCTCGGGTACCGCCCGGTCATACCCGGACCGAGATCGCCGCGGACAAGGTGGCGGCGACCCGATCGAGGAACTCGCCGAGCAGCGGTCCCGCGGTGGGTGTCACCGGGAATCGGGTGCGCAGGGCGAGCCCGTCGTCGGTGCGGGTGAACCACATCTGCACGTCGTCCAGCGGTGCGCTGCGGCTGAACTGGGCCGGATTGCGCGGCACCGTGCGGGTGGTGTCGCTGCGCGAGCCGCCGGGCAGCCGCCGATAGTCGGTGTAGGAGACGCTGAACAGGTCCTTCCTGGTTCGTCGCAGGTCGCTGCCCATCGCGGCGAGGAACTGGGTGGCCGGCACCTGGGCGAGCCGCTGACCGGTGCGGATCGCCTCGTCGGCGCCCTGTGCCGTGGCGCAGAAGTCGTGCGCCACCGGCACATGCGCCGGTGCGTTGGACACCAGCCAGCCGAAGGTGTTGTGGTGGCGCGGTTCTCGCCGGGTGTGCACCGGGAACACCAGATCGGTGCCCGCGCTCCCACCGAGTTCGGCGGCGGCCAGCGCCACCGCCGCGAGCAGGGCTGCGAACATCGAGTATCCGTCCGCGCGCGACTTGCGGTGCAGTGCGTCGGTGGCCATCGCGCCCAGCAGCAGGCGGCTGTCGCTGCCGAACGGCGCCAGCGTGCCCGCGGGCACGCCGAGATCGAGCGGGAAGTGCGGCAGATCGTTGCCCGCGGCGTGCAGGAAATCGCGCCAGGCCCGGATGAGCGGGCCCGTGCCCGCGGCCGGGACCGCGGCCTCCCTGGTGGCGTAGGACAGGAAGCTGCCCGGCTCGGGGAGCCGGTCGGCGGCCGCGGCGGCGCCGTCGGGTCCGTCCTCGAGCGCGGCCCGATACAGCACGTCCAATTCGGTCACCGCGATGGTGATCGACCAGGCGTCGCAGACCGCGTGATCGAAACCGCAGACCACGGTGGAGGTTTCGGGCCTGCTGATGGCGCCGAGGAAGTACGGCGCGAAACTGAAAGGCGCGCAGGCCTGGTCGAGCCGAGCGCCGAGGACGGTGCGCAGGTCGTCGGTGCTCGAGGTTTCGACGGCGGGCCGGGGGACGAGCCGGATATCGGTGTCCACCACCACGTGGACCGATGGCGGGTTGCCCTCGGTGGGTGGTTCGAAGCTGCAGTGCAGCGCATCGTGGCGCGGCAGCCACACCGAGAACGCGGTCTGCAGGGCGGATTCGTCGATCGGGCCCGCCACGTCGAAGGTGGCGGCCAGCCAGGTCGTCGGTCCGCCCGAAGACAGGTGGATGGTCTGGTTGGACGAAGCGGGTGTCGCGTCCGGCGTGGGGCCGGGTTCGGCGAGCGCGGTCCACTCGAGCAGGGTGCCCGGCGGTGCGCTCAGGTGTTCGAGAAAGAGCAACTGCATCAGGACCTCGCGAAATCCGGGGCGGCCGCCACGTATTCACCGGTGGTGGCGATGGCGCGCAGAGCGGTGCGAATCGAGTCGAGATAGGCCGCCGCGGAGGCCGCGGCGGTCGGGGTGTCGGGGAACATCATGCTGACGTGCAGGCGGTCCAGTTCCCGGCTGAACCACATCGGCGAGGTCTGACCCATCCTGGCGCGTGAGCCGAGCCCGTTGATCCCGGACACGTTGGGCAGCGCGTTCTCCAGTGCCGCACCGGAGATCGCGCGGACGTCCATGTAGGACACCCAAGGCCATTCGGTGGTCACCGGCAGCGGCGCGCCGGTGAGTTCGGCGGCCCGGGCCAAGGCGGCGTGGATCGGCACGCTCGCAAGGGGTTTCACCCAGTCCAGCGCGACGCCCGCGCGGCCGACGAGGTCGGTGAAGCTGTCGGTGGGATCGAGGTCGAACGAGATCGGCAGCAGGTTGATGAACCAGCCCTGGGCGAGCTGATACTGCGGTTCCTGCCGGGTGCCCACCACGTTGAGCCCGAGATAGTGCGTGCGCCCGGCGAATTGGAGCTCGGCCAGCGCGATCGCCGCGAACAGGCCCGCGGAGAACGAACCGCCCGCCGCCTTGCACGCGTCCGAGAACGCCTCGCACTGCGCGGCATCGAGCAGGTCGACCTTGGTGCCGCGGCTGTCGGCCAGCTCGCCCGGCGCCAAGCCCAGGTCGATGGGCAGCGGCCGCACGTTGTCGGCGTTCTCGGCCAGCACCGTGGCGAGCCGGTCGAGCTCCGGCGGGCGCGCGGCCACCGCGGCCCGTTCGGCCCTGGCGAATTCGACATAGCTGCCGACGGGCAGCAGCACCGGATCCTGACCGTTCGCGTACGCCGTGTACAGCGCGTTCAGCTCGAAGATCGCGGTGACCAGCGAGAGACCGTCGCTGAACGCATGATCGGTGTTGTAGACCAGGGTGAAGCCGTCGGTGCCGTGGTCGATGGCACCGCAGAGGAACGCGGGCCACTTGGTCGGTTCCGCGCTCTCGTGGAACTTCTCGACCAGCAGATCGCGCAGTTGCTCACCCGAGTCGAACGTGCCGACCGTGGTGGTCTCGAGCTCGACCGCGGCGGGATCGAGCAGGTACCGGGTGAGCTCGAACCGGCCTTCGGTCTCGTCCAGGGCGAACCACGAGCGCAGGCTCTCGTGGCGCTGCAGGAACGTGGTGAACGCGCGGCGCAGCGCGTCCGCGTCCAGCGGGGTGGCGACGGTGAAGCACAGCGACAGTTCCGAGGCCAGCGGATCGTCGGTATGCCGGCGCGCGGCCCAGCGGCGGATGTGCGACTCCTGCACGTAGGTCGGCGGTGCGTCGGAGGGCGCGGTCGCCGCGGTCGCGGCCTTGCTCGCCGCGGTGGTGGTGAACTCCAGCAGGACCCCCGGTTTCGGCAACCAGTCTTCGGTGAGGGTCATCTCCATGACAGCGGCGCTCCTTCGATCGGGCGGATTCGAGCATCTCCGTAGCGGGTGAATTCGGCCAGCAGATCGCGCATGCGCAGCACGTGCCGGTGGATGTCGCGGGTGGCCTTGCTGGTGCCGGGATAACGCATGTTCAACGTCACGCCGGTGGGCGTGCGGACGAACCAGAAGAAGAACTCCTCCGGGGACACGTTGCGGCTGCGCAGCCAGCGGGTGCCGGTGTCGACCCAGGTGTCCGCGGCCTGCGCCGAACGAACATCCATGTAGGACACCATGAAAGAGATGCGCGGCCGCTCGCCGAGCAGTTCGCAGACCCGGGCGAACGGCACCGTCGCCGCGCTGCGGGTGCGCCGCAGTTCTTCCCCGGCCGGGGTGATCAGCTCGGCGAGCGTGCGGGCGGGCCCGCAATCCAGTTGGAACGGCGCGAGTCCGACGAACCAGCCGAGGGTATCGGCCCACTGCGGCTCCGAGCGGGTGTGCAGCGGGATCACCGTGCGGAAGTCCCGGCCCGCGCCGAGTTCGGTGGTGGTCACCGCGAACGCGGCGAGCAGCGCGGCGAACAAACCCTGGCCCTGCTGCCTGGCGACCGCAGCGGCGGCGTCGGCCGCGTCGGCGTCGAGCACCTCGACCGAGAGATTGCGCTGCGGCACCCGGCGGGGCGGGGCCTCGGCGGGGCCGGTGAGCTGGATCGGCGCGGCCGCGACCTTGCTGAGTGTGCCGCAGGGCAGCGAGTTCTCGGTGTGGTCGGGGAAGAACGTCCGCCAGGTCGCCACCGCCGGAGTGTCGGCGGTGGCGTCGGCCGCGCGGACGCGTTCGTCCTGGCAGAAGTCGACATAGCTGCCGGTGTCCGGCAAGCGGGCCGGTTTGCCTTCGCGCACCGCCTGATAGAGCGCGTGCAGCTCGCCGCCGGTGGAGACGGTGGAGTAGCCGTCCATGATCGAGTGATCGGCCGCGAACACGACGGTGAAGCCGTCCCGGTTCGCGATCGTCACGCAGACGTAGGCGGGCCAGCGCAGCGGCGAGGTTCCGTCGTCGAGCAGCCCGTTGACCAGCCGATAGGTGGCCATCGTCGAGGCAGGCGCGCCCGCGTCGACCGGCTGCACCCGGATTCCGCCGGGCGCCAACGTGTATCGGGCAGGCCGGCCGCCCTCGATGGTGACGTGCGAACGCAGCCCTTCGTGCCGGTCGATCCAGGCGTCGAAGGCCGTGCGCCAGGCCTGCGGGTCGAGCGGTCCGTCGATCCGGAACGCGTGCCCGAGCCAGTAATGTCGGCGATCTCGTATTCGACTGTGCTCCACCGCGTCCCGGAGGTGGTGCTCGTGGTTATAGGAGACGGCCCGCGTATCTCGTGGCCAGTCGGCCCAGTGCGAAGTGGCCGTCGGGAGCCACTCGATCACCCGGCCGCTCGGCAACGGATAGTCGGCCAGTTCGATGAATTCCATGACACACCTTCAGCTGCCCATCGGCAATCCCCGTGCGCAGTAGGGAATTACCGATCCGAATAGTGACAAGAATTTCGGCCTGCATCCGAGAACTTTGTCCGAACGGTCCCGGGACGTCATCGTCGGACCGGGACGAGACAAACTGTAGAAGAAATTCCCGGCGAATGTGTCGGTGAGGTGAGTCACCGGTATTTGCCGGAGGTTGCCGGACAACGGTGTTGCGGGCCGTGCAACCGCGAGCGGCAGCGCCGCAGCCTGCGGATATATGAAATACTTAATGTTCAGATAGCTGAGAGATAGCGTGACAATGTGTCTCAAACCACCTGGAATTCATCCTAGGTTTTCGCGATCTTTACAGGTCGAGGGTCTGAAGGTGGGCTAAACGTGACCTGCGGCATACCTGGGCCGTCCGATCGACCCAGGTATGCCGGGCGGTCAGCCGGTGAACGCGGACGCCGGCGCCAGCGGAACTATGAGGCTGGACGGTCGTACGGCGTCCCGGTGGATCTGCTGCGACGAGCCGAGCAGGCGGGGCAGGTCGGTGGGGATCGGCATGGTGGACGGGAATGTGCCGCTGGTGATGCGCACGCGCAGCGCGTGCCCGGGTTCCAGGCGATAGAAGGTCGGGCGGATCTTGATCGCCAGTTCGGTCACCTCGCCCGGCGTGAGCAATTGCTCGGCATCCTTGCGTACCACGTGTTCCGGTGCGTAGATCGTGCCATCCTTTGCGCGCCAAGTCTTTTCATCGTTCAGGGTGCGCTGGCTGGCCAGCTGGGAGCCGCCGGTGATGTTCACCGCCGTGCCGTCGGGGGCGACATCGTCGAGCCAGACCTGGAAGGCGGCGTCGTTGCTCGTCGAGGACGCGTAGAGCTCGACGCTGCTCGGTCCGGCCAGCACGGTCGGTTCGGTCACCGGATCCATCGTGTAGCGCAGGCCCGCGGTCGGCTCCTGCACCCACTCTGTACAGGGGTTGTAGGCGTTGAACAGCCGGAACAGGAAGTCGAACAGGCCGGCGCTGTACTGGCCGAGGCTCTGCCGGTTGCAGAGGGTGTCGATGCCGGTGTAGTCCAGCCGATCCGAGGCATCCGCGGCCGCGGGCGGCTGCGCCACCAGGCGGTTGCCGTCGAAGTAGCGCCGCTGAATCGCGGCCTGTTCGAACGGATAACGCGCGGTGGCCACCGCCATATTGTTCGGGTCGATCACATGCAATGGCGTGTCGGTTTTGTCTATTCCGTTCGGAATGTCCTTGAGCCACCGGTCGAACCACGCGACGGTGATCATGTCGGTATCCAGCCGGGAGCCAGGGCCGAAGCCCAAACCGACGTGGTACCACGGACCCATCAACAGCTGATATCTGCCGTCGGTCGCCTGGCCCGGCGCCATGGGTGCGAACTGATCCTTGCCAGCGGCGATGTTCTGCAGCTGGGAGTAGTTGCGCCACGGCCCTTCCTGGTACAGATCCCAGAGGCCGCCGACCTGGTACATCGCGATGTCGTTGTCGACCACCCGGCGCAGGTCGGTTTCGAAGCGCCGGTCCTGCCACCACGTGCCGTCGTAGGCGAGCGGGCCGCCCGCATACGCTTCGAGCAGCAGTTTGATGGTGCTGTCCGAGGAGACCACCGCCTGTAGATGATCGACCAACGCTCGGATGAACTGCTGCGGCGACACCACCGCGGTCATGAACGGCCCGATCAAGCTGAGATAGGGCACCAGCACCGAGATCGCGGTCAGGAGGATCGGGCTCATCATGCCGTCGTGGCCGAGCACCTCGTTGAAGATGTTGTTGGGCATGGCCATCGGCACGATCGCCTTCAACGGCGAACCGGGCGAAACGGATTCGGCGGTCCGCAGTGCCGAGAGCGCGGGGAACGAGTAGCCGTACATGCCGACCTTGCCGTTGGAGCCCGGCAGCTTCGCGGCCCAGTCGACCAATTGCGCGCCGTCCACACCGTCCTGCCGCGAGGCCGGATTCCACGCGCCGGTCGACCCGCCGGTACCGCGCACATCCGCGATGACCTCGATGTAACCGCGGCGCACCAGCATGTCCTGGGCGCTGGTGCCCTGGTTGATGATGCGCCGGGCGTCCTTCAGCTGATCGGGCAGCGGAATCTGGAAGGTGTCGATCACGCTGGTGACCGCCGCGGTGAGCGCGCTCGTCACCGCGCCGTAGGTAGTGAAGTTGACGACGACCGGGAACTCGCCCGCGGCGCGCTGCCCGGTCGCGGGGTCGGTCGGATAGCGCACCTCGGTCTGCAATTGGGTGCCGTCGGCGAGCGGCACGATATGTCCCAATTCATAAGCGACGCCGTAGCGTTCGGGCGATGGCCGGTAGCCGGCCGGCAGGCCGAAGTCGGCGGGCGCGTTCGGGACCGGGCCCGAGGTGGGGACCGCGTGCGCGGCGGGGGTGAACTGGATGATCAGTCCGACGGCGGTGCACGCGGCGGCGACCGTCACGGTGCGGCGGGAAACCCGCGTCCGGGAAGCAATTCTCAACTACCTGAACCTTTGCTGGGCGGTGGTCGAGGTCAAACGGCCTGCTACCCGTCCATCGGCTGGTGCGCGGATCGAGTGCGGAGAACAGTGGCGGCCGCGTCCCGGATTGTGTCCGGGCGAGTCGGCGCCACGCCTGACCTCATCGTCGGTACCCAGCACAACGCATAGGCGGGGTCCCGCGACACTGGCAATTCGCAAGAGCGGGCGAACAGTCTTTGGAAAAGTGCCTAAAAGGTTGGGTGCGTGCGGGTTACGGAGCGAAGGCCGCGGACTCCAGTCGCCGGGCCAGCCGGGCGGCGGACAGCGTCATCGCGTCGGCGGGACGGTGCGGGTCGAGCCCGGTGAGCTCGTGCACCCGGGAAAGCCGGTAGGTCACCGTATTCCGGTGCACATTGAGCTGGCGGGCCGTCGCCAGCTGGTTGAACCCGCTGTCGACGAACACCTCCAGCGTCTCGGCCAGCATCGGCTGCGCGTCCAGCGGCGCGAGCACCGCGGCCAGGCCGGGACGCGCGGCATCGCTCACCGCGACGGTGTATTCGAACTGCAAATTCTGTCTGCGGCAAAGGATTTCGCGCTTCGTCAGGCAGCGGCCCAGTTCCGCGAGCACCCTGGCCTCGGCGTACATCGCGGGGATGGCGTCCTTGCTGCGGGCGGCGCCGACGCCGACCCAGTACGGCGGCGGCTCGGTGGGCTCCTGCACGGGCAGTCGTGCGGTGAGTCCGCCGAGGGTGGCCGAACCGTCGTCACCCGGTTGCAGGGGGATCAGCGCGGTCCAGCCGCCGGCGTCCAGGCGCAGGAACACGCCAGGGATCGCCTCGACCCGGTGCCGCAGCGCCGACGCGGGCCCGCCGCGGGTACCGCACAGGCGGAACACCGCGACGAGGAACGCGTCGGCCACCGGGATCACCGGATCGTTGGCCCATTCCACCGGATCACGGCCGGTGAGCAGCGCGTCGGCGATGCCGCGGCGGCGTTCCATCAGTTCCCAGCGGGGGTCGTGCACCCGCTGGGTGGCCGCGCCGGCGATCCGCGAGGTGACCAGCGTGACGTACTTCAACAGCACCAGCGACGCGTCCAGCAGCAGCTCGCGCTCCGGCGGGCTCGCCGAGGCGCGTAACCGTTCCCAGATGAACGCCGCGCCGAGCCGGTAGCGCTCCAGCACCTCGGGCAGTGGGGTGCCGTCGCGCAACCGGTCCATCGCGAGCTCGACGAGTTCCCGGGTGTCCTCGTCGGTGGGTTCTTCGCCGCGGCGCAGGTATTCGAAGAACAGGTCGACGTTGAGCTTGGTGCCCCGGGCGAAGTCCGTTTCGACCAGCGACTGGGGCAACCGCTCATAGGGCGGGATCGACGCGTAGAACCCGTCGAGCATCGACGCGGTCCGTCGATGGAGGTCGTCGAACACCCGTGTCCGCGATGGCATCATGCTGGTCTTCTTCCCGGACTAGGTCGAGTACAGTGCCTCGATCGTATCTGTGTAACCGCTGGAAATCGGCTTGCGCTTGAGTTTGCCGGTGGCCGTCAGATAGTCACTGCCGTTCTCCCACACCTCGGGGAGCACGATGTACTTCTTGATCTGTTCCACCCGGGAGAGTTTGCTGTTCGCCGCCGCGATGCCCTCCTCGATCGCGGTGAGGATCACCGGGTCCTTGGCCAGCTCCGCGACCGTGGTCCCGGTCAGGTTGTGCCGCTGGGCGTAGGCGGCGGCCAGGTCGGGGTCGAGCAGCAGCAGCGCGGTGTTGAACGGGCGCTGCTCGCCGATCACGACGACGGTGGACACCAGCGAACAGTTGTCGGTGACGGTGTTCTCGATATTGGCCGGGGACATGTTCTTGCCCGCGGCGTTGATGATGAGTTCTTTCTTGCGGTCGATGATCGACAGATAGCCGTCGCTGTCGATGGTGCCGATATCGCCGGTGTGCAGCCAGCCGTCGGCGTCGATCGTCTCCGCGGTCTTGGCCGGGTCGTTGCGGTAGCCGCGCATCACCATCTTGCCGCGGATCAGCACCTCGCCGTCCTCGGCGAGCATGATCTCCGCGCCGGGCAGCACGGTGCCCACGGTGCCGATCTTGATTCGCTCCGGCGGGTTCAGCGTGGCGCCGGCCGTGTACTCGCTCATGCCGTAGCCCTCGCACAGCGGCAGGCCCAGGCCGAGGAAGAACTCGTGCACCTCCGGCGGGATCGCGACCGAACCGGTGACCGCGACGCGCACCTTGTCCAGGCCGAGCCGTTCCCGAATCGGCGCGAGCACAAGACGATCCGCGAGACCGAGCTGTACCCGGTCGAGCGCGCCCAGGGTGCGGCCGTCGGACACGGCGCGGGCCTGCTTGCGGCCGATGTCGATCGCCCAGCGCACCAGCCTGCGCTTGACCGGAGACTCCGCGGCGAACCTTTCCTCCAGTGCGCCTTTGACTTTCACCCAGACCCGGGGCACGCCGAGGAACACGCTCGGGTGCACCTCGCCGAGCGCGGCGGCGACCTGCTTGAAATCGGGCACGGTGGTGATCTGCGCGCCGGTGAGCATGGTGAGGTAGTGCGCGAACCAGCGGTTGGCGGCATGCGCGTCGGGCAGGTAGGAGATCACCCGGTCGTCGGCGGTGCCGCCACCGAATTGGTCGAGCACCCTGGCGTTCTCGATGAAGTTGGTGTGGGTGAGCTCCACGCCCTTCGGCGGTCCCGTGGTGCCGGAGGTGTAGACGATGGTGAGCAGATCCTCGGGCCGCACCTTGCGCCAGGTGTCGTCGAAATCGAAGCCGTCGGCCGTGCGCTGCTCGACCTCGGCGAGCGAGAGGGTGCCCGCGGGCGCCTCGTCCACGCTGATCACGTGCTGGACGTGGATGCCCTGCTCTGCGGCCTTGGCGACCGCCTCCAGGATCTTCGGGGCGAACTGCTGCTCGCAGATGACGACCTTGGCGCCCGAGTTGTCGAACTGGTAGGTCAGCAGGTCGACCGGGTTGGTGTTGTAGACCGAGAACGGGGTCGCGCCGGTGTGCAGCACAGCGGTGTCGCAGAGGTGGAACTCCGGGCGGTTGGTCAGCATGATCGCGACCGTGTCGCCGGGCGCGACGCCCAGCGCCGCGAGCCCGGTGGCGATGGCGCGGACCCGCTCGCCGTATTCCCGCCACGTGATCGAGACGGCGCCGCCGAAGGTGCGCAGCGCGACCGCGTCGGAGTATTTGGCGACATTCGCCTGGAATGCCGCACACAGCGTGTCCGGGCGGCCGGTGACCGCCGGGACTGTCGTTGAAACCAAGACCTAACCTCTGCTACCGAAGGGCTGAGGCCCGCGCCGCTCGTTCGGGGAGACGGAGATGACCTCATCGTCACTATTAAGCACAACGCATGAGTGAGCGTCTTCGCTAGCGGCAAACGCGCAGAGTGTGACGCGCAGCCTTGTGCACTTGACCAAGTTTCTGTCCTTACTGGCAGAGCGGCCACGAGCCGGGATGGTCGACCGGCAGACTCGGCGCGGCCAGGTCTGTCTCGGTAGCGGGGGAGAAGCAGTTCGCCCCGGCGCTGCCGAGGCGTCCGCCGCCGAAATCGATGACCGATCCGGTGCCGAGGGCGCCGGTGCTCTGGGTCAGCACCACGTCGCCGCTGAAACGCGAGCGCTCGACCTTCCCGGTGAGCTCGGCCAGGTCGCCGACGGTGTGCACGTGCAGGTCGGCGACGGCCGCGTCGGTCACCGTGGTGTCGGCGATCTCGAACTTCATGCTCGCCCGGGCCGGCGCGGGACCGCTGGGGGAGTAGGCGTAGACGCCGATGCCGTCGGCGCTGCACTGGCTGAGCTGTGCGTTGCGCAGCGTGAGCGCGGTGGTGTTGTCCCGGCCGAAACTGGCCGAGAACAGGCAACTGCCGAGATTGCCCGGCACCACCGGATTCAGCGCCGCGGCCAGGAAGCTGGAGCGGGCGGCGGTGAGCCCGTCGATGGTCATCACGTGGCGCGCGCCTTCGGCGCTCAGATTGAGATTCTCGACGATATCGCCTGGCACGTCGATGAATTCGCTGTTGGTGAGGGTCACCTCGCTGTCCGGCGTGCCGTTGCTGGTGACGAATTCGAGGCCGTTGGCCGAGAAGTGGCCGCCGCCGTGGCGATAACTGTTGCGGTCGATGGTGATTCGCATGCGGGCGCGGTCGGCGGCGTTGACGAACAGACCCTCGCTGTCGGCGGCGGCGTTGAGCGGGTCGTGCTCGGGCACCGCGATATCGCGCTGGGTGTTGCCGCGCAATGCGGCGGTGAGCGAGGAGGTTCCGGTGCTCTGCAGGCCGACGGCCAGGACCGACAGCTTCGCGAGGCCCTGATTGATCCGCTCGGTCAGATTGCCGGTGAGGGTGGCCGACACCTGCGCCGTGCCGGTGGTGCGGACGTCGATGCCGTCGCCGCACGGAGTGTCGTGCACGGTGTTGTCCTCGATGGCGAGCGTGCTCGCGCCCGCGTCGGAGTCGACCATGATGGCGGCCCAGCCGTTGTTGAGCGCCACCACATTCGGTGCGACCGGCAGCGACGTGCCGAACGGAACGCCGAGCATCGGCGGGAACGGCTGCACCAGGAAACCGTCGTGGCAGGCCCGATTGGTCGCGGTGACGGTGTTGCCGCGCAGCGTGGTGTTTCCGACGTTGCGGCCGTAGATCCCGCCGCGCTGGGCGGCGGTGACCGTGAGATCGCGGACCTCGGTGTCCGGGGCCAGCCGGATCGCGTCGCCGTCCAGCGCGCCGGTCGTATTGGCCACCGCGGCAACGCTTCCCGGCGCTCGACCGCCGATCAGATGCTGGCCGCGTTTGAGCGCGAGACCGCCGTCGAGCGGCGCCGCCCCGAGCGGTGCGGGCAGCACGACGATGCTGTCGCCCTCGCCGGACGCCTGCTGCACCGCCGCTAAACTGTTGAAAGGCGCTGTCTCGGTACCGCTTCCGCCGGCCGCGGCGGTCGCGCTCACATACCAGGTCCGGCCCTGGTCGGCGGCCGCCTGCGCGGGCACCGCGGCGAAAGTGAGCAGGCAGCAGAGGGTGCCGATCGAGGCGAGCTGCGGCGAGGTGAGTTTCATGGGGCCTTCCGGATCGATCTGGTTGATCCAGCCCACCCGATGTCCGGCGCGCAGGGTATCGGCAGAATGCCGAACCTGACGGCGCTTCTTTGTGCCTGTGCCCGGTCCGATCAGTGCACGGCCGTGGCCTCCAACTGATACGGCGGATCGCCGATGCCGACGATGCGCAGGTTGCCCCAGGGGTCGCGCTCCTGTAACCGGCCAGCGGTGGGGTAGCGACCGGGGAGCGCGAGGAACACCTCGGCGCGTCCGGGATCGGGGAGTTCGTCGCCCGCCGTCGCGGTGATCCGGCCGTACCAGTGATACCGGCCGTCGATCGGGTCGGTGTGCCCGCTGAGCGCGACCGTCACCGGTAGCAGTGCGCCGGGCGCGTCGAGCATCGCCGGACCCGAATACTCGTATGCCGGTTCCCGATCCGCGGCCACGGTGAGGTCGTAGTGGCCGGGATCCGGATGCCGCATGGCCCGCCAGTAGGACACGCTGGAGCCGGGCCACGCGGCCCGGTTGACCCCGTGCTCG
Organism: Nocardia brasiliensis IFM 10847; assembly: GCF_000710915.1. GTDB lineage: Bacteria > Actinomycetota > Actinomycetes > Mycobacteriales > Mycobacteriaceae > Nocardia > Nocardia brasiliensis_A. The sequence goes on along the minus strand of NZ_BAUA01000060.1, from coordinate 48,983 downwards.
TCCAGATACCAGCTCTGGCAGCCGCCCGAATTCCACACTGTCCCCGCGAGTTTCGCTTGGGTTCGGCGGTTGAACTCGTGCTGGGTCGCCGAACGCACCTCGATCCGGGTGTTGCCGGTCTTGCGCAGCAGTTCGACGCACTGGCGGATGTAGCGCGCCTGTGCCTCGATCATGAAGATGATCGATTGATGCCCGCCACCGGAATTGGGGCCGACGATCAGGAACAGGTTCGGGAACCCGTGCACCGCGACGCCGAGGAAACCTTCCATGCCGTTGCGCCACGCGTCCGGCAACGTGAGTCCGTTCGCACCGACGATGTGCTGGTCGGCGAATCGGTCGGAAATCTTGAAACCGGTGCCGTAGACGATGGCGTCGAACGATTCCTCGGCACCGTCGACGGTGCCGATGCCGGTCTCGGTGAGCCGGGCGATCGGCGTGGTCTGCAGCGTGACGTTTTCCCGTTGCAACGCGGGGTAGTAGTTGTTGGACACCAGGATTCGTTTGCAGCCGAGGCGGTAGTCCGGGGTGAGCCGGAGTCGCAGTTCGCGATCGCGCACCTGCCTGCGCAGGTGGCCGCGCGCGACCGACTCCACCCGGCGCATCAGCTCCGGATTCATGAACGCGGGGATCATCGACTCGTAGCCCCAGTAGATCGCCCATCGGTAGAGCCGTTGCGCGCCCGGCAGATACCGGAACGCGCCGTGCTCCAGCGCGGACAGTGGCCGGTCGGGCTTCGGCACGATCCAGTGCGGGGTGCGCTGGAAGACCGTCACCTGCGCGGCATCCTTGGCGATCTGCGGCACGAACTGCACAGCGCTCGCGCCGGTGCCGATCACCGCGATTCGTTTACCACGCACGTCGAAATCGTGATCCCACTGTGCCGAGTGAAAGCTCTTGCCGCGGAACTCTTCCTGCCCGGGAAAGGCCGGGATCGAGGGCTCGTGCAGCGGACCCGGCGCCATCACGACCAGGCGTGGACGCAATCGCCGTCCGTCGGCGAGTCCGACGGTCCAGCGGTCCTCGGCATCGTCGAAATCGAGTGTCACCACCTCCGCGTGGAATCGCAGATGGGTGCGCAGGTCGTACTTGTCCACGGTGTCGCGCAGATAGTCGAGGATCTCCGGCTGCCGCGCGAACATGCGCGTCCAGCGCTGATTCTGCTCGAAAGAGTACGAGTACATCAGCGACATGACATCGCAGCCCGCACCCGGATACGTGTTCTCCCGCCAGGTCCCGCCGATGTCGCCGGCCTTCTCCAGCACGACGAAATCGTCGATGCCCGCCCGGCGCAATTCGATGGCCATGCCGAGGCCGCCGAAACCCGCGCCGACGATGACGATATCGGGTTCGGGGTTCATCCGAGCAACCCCCGCTGCCGCCAGATCCACTCGCCGATCGGGCCGATGAGTCCCTGTTTCTGCAGGAACGCACCGAGATTCGCGGCGCCGATGCCGAGGGCCCGTTTGGCCTCGGGGTTACTCGCCGCGATCCGGCGGGCCGCCCGGCCGTCGAGGCCGGCGCGGTCGTACATGTGCCGGTTGGTCAGCAGATAGACGAACAGCGGGGCCGCGACCGCGACACACAGCCGGGTGTAGGCGAGTTCGGCCCGCGACATGGTCGGCACCCGCCTGGCCAGCGCGTCCCTGGCGAAGCCGATATGGCGCGCCTCCTCGGTGACGTGGATGCGCATCGCGCGAGACACCAAGGGCTGCAACTCCGGATCGTCGAGCGTGCGCCGCTGGATGGCGTCGAAGATCTCCTCGCCGACGAGCGCGCCGACCCAGGTCATGGAGCCGCGCAAGAAGAGCGGCAGCACCCCGATGACCATCCGGCCCGCCCGGCGCGGCCAGTACGGCCGGGCCTCGATGCGATCGATCAGCTTGCCGAACATCATCATGTGCCGGCACTCGTCGCCCATTTCGACGAGTGTGTAGTGCGAGTGCCTGGTGGTCGGGTCGTCGGCCATCAGCTCGCGCAACAGCAGCCGGTTGAGCAGATTCTCGAACCAGATGCCCACGGAGAGCACGTTCGCGAGTTCCTGACGGGACAGCTCGCGGCGCTGCTGCGGGGTCATCGAGTCCCACAGCGCGGTGCCGTACAGCGAGACCACCTCGGCGGGCAGGAAGAGTTTGTCCGGATCCAGGGGCGCGTCCCAGTCCATGTCGATCACCGGGTCGTAGGACTTCTTGACCGATCCGGTCAGCAAGCGCTGCGCGAAGGACTCCTGGGGGATCAGTGCGGCGTCGTTGCCCATGACTGCTCCAACATTGTCGATTTAACCGATACAAACTGTTACATGCAGGTTAGTGAGACAATCTGTCGCAGTCAATCGTGCTGCGGGTATCGTGATGACGTGACCACGACGAGTGCCCAGTCCGAGCCGCCCGCCGCGGACGGCCGCGCGACTCGCTGGAACGGGCACAAGGCCCGGCGGCGGGCCGACGTGATCGACGCGGCGATCACCGTCATCGAGGAAAACGGCGTCGACGTGTCCGTCCAGCAGATCGCCGACCGATTGAAGCTGCCCCGCCCGGTGGTCTACCGCCACTTCGACGGCCGCACCGATCTGGACGAGCAGATCCGTCGTCAGATCCTGGAATCCCTACTGGCACAGATCATGCCGACGCTGCACCCCGACGGCACCGTGCGCGACGCCGTGCGCGGCGCGATCGGCACCTACGTCCGCTGGGTCGAGCGGCACCCGAACCTGCACCGCTTCATCGGCGGCGCCGCGCCGCAGGGCGAAACCTCGCTGGCCGGGGCCAGGGACCGGATCGGCGGCCGCCTGGCCGATATGTTCGCGCTCTGGCTGTCCGGCTTCGGCATCGACCAGGCCCGCGCGCGGCCGATGGCCTTCGGCATCATCGGTTTCGTCGACGGCGTGGTGAACAGCTGGCGCGCCGATGCCGGCACCACGCTCACCTCCGACCAGGTGGAAGGAATTCTCACCGAATCGGTGCTGGCGCTCTTCGAGGGCAACGCGCGCAGTCTCGGCGTGCCGCTGGAGCGCGATCTGGTGGTGCGGGATCTGCTGGTGGCTCCGGAAGCGCTGAGCGCCAGGTAGGTACGCCACGGCGCGTTCACGGCCGGTGTAGTTCCACTGCGAGGCGGATCAATTCGGGCAGGTGATCGCCGTCGGAGCGCGCGTGTCGCAGCGCCTCGTCGATCGGAAAGGCCCGCACCTCGACGATCTGTTCGGCGTCGTCCGGGTTCGTCGGCGCGCCGTCCAGCACCACGTCGGCCGCGCACCACAGCCAGGCCTTGTGCGGATGCGGTTGCCAATCCCGAAACGGCGCAGCGAGATTGCTGGTGGCGTAGTGTGCGCCGAGCCACCGCACCGGACCGGTAAGGTAGGCGCCCGCCTCTTCCCGAAGTTCGCGGCGCAGGCATGCGTCGATGGACTCGTCCTTTTCGCGGGTGCCGCCGGGCAGCATCCAGACGTCGCGTTCGTCGCGGCACAGCACGACGGTGTCGCCGACGAAGCCGACGACGTGGACGTTGGTGACCAGCTCGTCGGGGGGTGCGGCGGTGCGGAACTGCACGTCCATCTCGCCCCACGCCCAGTGGGTCGAGGTGTGCAGCAACGGATATCGATCGGCGAAGGTCACGACACGAAACTAGCGGGGCGAGAGGGTACGGAGGAGGGGGACCACGTTGACTACGCTGAGGCCGGTGTCCGAACCTGTGCCATTGACGAGGCTGCTCGACGACGCGGGATTGCTGTCGCTCGAACATCGCCTGCACGTCGAGGAGGTGCTGGGTGCGCATCGGTGGCAGGCCGACATGGAGGCGGGGCGGCTCGAATTCATCGGCGCCGAACGCACGCTGGTCTGCACGAAGTTCCACCTGCTCGGGACCGCGGACACCGAGACGTGGCTGTGGGCCTGGGCCAATCCGTGGGGTTTCGAGAAGTCGCTGATCGCGGTCGCGCGGATGGTGCGCGAGTTCGGGATTCGCTACGGCGTCGCCGAATTGTGTGCCGCGGAAATGCCGGTCGCGCTCGGCCGGGCGAATCCCGAACCGCACCAGGTCGCGAATCTGCTGGCCGACGCGTCGAAAGTGGTGTCGGGACACTGGAGTTCCTACTGTGGTGTCACCGACGGCACGTGCGTCGCGTTTCTGGTCGAGCATCCGGACTTCCGGCTGCCGCCGCCCACCGCGGCCGGGCTTGCCCGGGTGCTCGCGCACGGCGTGAACGCCCTGCCGCTGGTCGACTACCGCCGCGCCATGCAGAGCTACCTCAGCAGGCGGGGCATGGTCACCGAGTTCGTGGAGCGCCAGCGCCTGCTCGAATTCAGCGGTGCCGGTATCACGGGCACCATCGAATTCGATGCGGGCGGTCACGTGGTGAACCTCGAGGTCGGCGTGGCGATCGACCGCATCGAACTGCCGCCCGCACCCGTCACGCGTGCGGCGAACATCGAGATGTGCTGAGCCGCAGGCGGTCAGCCTTTCGTGCCGGTCAGCAACTGGTAGCCGCGGTGCCAGGCCCACTCCACCGGCCCGCGCTCGAACCGGCGCAGCCACAGGTGCGCGCTCGTCACGATGATCGCCGACACCAGCAGATACATGCCGACCGTGAACGGCACGTACAGGTCCGGTTCGACCCGTGCCGCGAGGCCGAAACCCCAGCCGTAGCACAGGATCGACGCGACGAGATTCTGCAGGATGTAGCAGCTGAGCGCGGTCCGTCCGACCTCGGTGAGGCGGCGGCCGACGAACCCGGCCCGCGTGCGGTGCAGGTAGAACTGCGCGACCAGCGCGAGAATACCCAGCGCGACGAAAGGCGCGGTGCCGTAACGGGTGTAGAGGAACAGGTGCCCGCCGCCGAAGATGCCCGCGAGCAGGTCGAGCGGTGCGGCGATGCCGAAACCGATGATCATCAGCCGTTTGCGCAGCACCGCGCCCTCCGGACGGAAGACCCCGGCCCGGAACAGCCGGGCACCGAGCAGGAACAGCGCGATCGACATCGCGAAGACGAACAGCGTCTCCACCCGGAACGGGCCCACCTCCTGCACGCGGAACACCACGAGATCCCAGAACGACCCGTCCGCATAGGGATTCGCGCGCTGCTGCGGTATCTCGGGCCCGCTGTCTTCCGGCGCGAAGATCGTCGCGAGCGCGATGAGCGTGAGCATCGCGACATGGATGCCCGCCGTGACGATCAACCAACGGCGTTGTGCGCGTTCACTTGTCACGAGCAGATAGGCGACGACCAAGCCGGTGACGGCGTAACCCATCAGCACGTCGAATTCCGCGACGAACAGATAGTTCAGCACACCGTCGAGCAGCAGCAGTCCGGCGCGCACCGGGTAGGTGCCCGGCCACTTGCGGCCGCCGCGCTGCGCGGATGCCTGCTGGATCGCCAGGCCGATGCCGAACATGATGGTGAGCAGGCCGAGGAACTTGCCCTGCGCCAGCTGCTGGAGCACTCGTTCGGTCCAGAGCCAGCCTTCGGCCTGGCCTTTGAGCTCGGTGAGATAGCCGAGAATGCCCCGGCTGTTGGTCATGATCCAGATATTGGTGCCGAGGGTGCCGAGGATCGCGATGCCGCGCAACACATCCAGCGCGACCAGCCGCGGGCGTGCGGGCACGACAGTGCCTTGAGCGCCGGGGGCGGCGGCGCGCGGATGGGCGAGAGAATCGGTCATGTATCGAGAATCGGCCCTCGGGCCGTGCGTGCAGATCCTTCGGAAGTACCACGCAAAGGATGAATTCGCGGGTCGTCCGGCCCATCCTTCGGCGTGACCCGGCACCGGAGCGCGGCCGATCAGGGGGCGCTCCGACGCGCTGCGCAGTGTCCGGGGAGGGCCGTGCACGGACCGCGGTCGGTGACGCCTACTAGGCTCGACCCATGCAGCGCATCATCGGAATCGAGGTCGAGTACGGGATTTCGACCCCAACCGAGCCGTCGGCCAACCCGATCCTCACCTCCACCCAGGCCGTCCTCGCCTACGCCGCCGCCGAGGGTGTGCCGCGGGCGAAACGCACCAGGTGGGACTACGAGGTGGAGTCGCCGCTGCGCGACGCGCGCGGCTTCGACCTGAGCCGGATGAACGGCCCGGCCCCGGTGATCGACGCCGACGAGGTCGGCGCGGCCAACATGATCCTCACCAACGGTGCGCGGCTCTACGTCGACCACGCGCACCCCGAATACTCCGCACCCGAGGTCACCGATCCGCTGGACGCGGTGATCTGGGACAAGGCGGGGGAGCGGGTGATGGAGGCCGCCGCGCGGCACGCGTCCAGCGTGCCCGGCGCACCGCGCCTGCAGTTGTACAAGAACAACGTCGACGGCAAGGGCGCCTCCTACGGCACCCACGAGAACTATCTGATGAGCCGCGACACCCCGTTCAACCAGATCATCCTCGGCCTCACCCCGTTCTTCGTGTCCCGCCAGGTGGTCACCGGATCCGGGCGGGTCGGCATCGGCCAGTCCGGTGATCACGCCGGTTTCCAGCTCTCCCAGCGCGCCGACTACATCGAGGTCGAGGTCGGCTTGGAGACCACGCTCAAGCGCGGCATCATCAACACCCGCGACGAGCCGCACGCCGACGCCGACAAGTACCGCAGGCTGCACGTCATCATCGGCGACGCCAACCTGGCCGAGATGTCGACATACCTCAAGGTCGGCACCACCGCGCTGGTGCTGGACCTGATCGAGGCGGGCGAGGACCTGTCCGATCTGCAACTGGCCCGCCCGGTCACCGCCGTGCACACGATCAGCCACGACCCGACCCTGCGCGCCACCGTCGCGCTCACCGACGGCCGCGAGCTCACCGGCCTCGCGCTGCAGCGGATGTACCTGGATCGGGTGATCAAGTTCGTGGATCGCACCGGCAACGACGACAAGCGCGTCCAGGACATCATCGAGAACTGGGCGATGGTGCTCGACCTGCTCGAGCGCGACCCGATGGAATGCGCGAGCCTGCTCGACTGGCCGGCCAAGCTGCGCCTGCTCGAGGGCATGCGCCAGCGCGAGGGCCTCAGCTGGGCCGCGCCCAAGCTGCACCTGATGGACCTGCAGTACTCCGACGTCCGGCTGGACAAGGGGCTCTACAACCGCCTGGTGGCGCGTGGCTCGATGAAACGACTCGTCACCGAGCAGCAGGTGCTCGACGCGATGACCAATCCGCCCACCGACACCCGGGCCTACTTCCGCGGTGAATGCCTGCGCCGCTTCGGCGCCGACATCGCCGCGGCGAGCTGGGATTCGGTGATCTTCGACCTGGGCGGCGACTCGCTGGTCCGCATCCCCACCCTGGAACCGCGCCGGGGCACGAAAGCCCATGTCGGCAAGTTGCTCGACGGCGTGAGTTCGGCCGCCGACCTTGTGGAACAGCTCACAACCTAGGTATCAACACAGTTCCACATCGGTACGGAATACGACATCGCGTCGGTTCCGCTGGGTAGTGTTGAAGAACGGGCACGGACATTGCTCATGATCGGGGCCGTGCTCGCAAGTGAGCTCCGGTCATGATGAGGACAGAGGAGGTCGGCTGCCATGGCACAAGAGCAGACCAAGCGCGCCGGGGGCGGCGACGAGGATGAGGGCCCGGACGGTGTGGACGCCGCCGGTCAGGAGCGCCGCGAAAAGCTCGCGGAGGAGACCGACGACCTACTCGACGAGATCGATGATGTGCTCGAGGAGAACGCCGAAGACTTCGTCCGCGCGTACGTTCAGAAAGGCGGCCAGTGACAGTAGGTGACCCCTCGCGTCTCCACCTGGGGTACGCCCTCTCGTCCTTCTCCGAATACCTTCGCATGCACGCGCCGGACCTGTTGCCCGCCAACAAGTTCGCCGCGATGGACGGTGCCGGGCTCGGTGCCGCCGCGAAGGATTTCGCGCCGCATGGAACCACCATCGTCGCGATCAGCTACCGCGGTGGCGTGCTCATCGCGGGTGACCGGCGGGCCACCCAGGGAAACCTGTTGGCCAGCAGGGACATCGAGAAGGTCTACATCACCGACAGCTTCTCCGCGGCCGGTATCGCGGGTACCGCGGGCATGGCTGTCGAGATGGTGCGGATCTTCGCGGTGGAGCTGGAGCACTACGAGAAGCTCGAGGGCGTGCCACTGACTTTCGACGGCAAGGCGAACAAGCTGTCGAAGATGGTGCGTGAGAATCTGCCTGCGGCCCTGCAGGGCCTGGCGGTGGTACCGATGCTGGTCGGCTACGACCACAACGCCACCGACCCGGACCGCTCGGGCCGCATCGTGTCCTTCGATGTGGTGGGGGGACGCAGTGAAGAGCGGTTCGGTTACGCGGCGGTGGGATCGGGTTCGGTCTTCGCCAAGGGATCGCTGAAGAAGCTGTACACCAAGGGAATTGATCAGGAGCGGGCGTTGCGTGTCGCTGTCGAGGCGCTGTTCGACGCGGCCGACGACGACACCGCGACCGGTGGCCCTGATCTGCTGCGCGGGATCTACCCGACAGCGATCGTGATCGACGACGACGGCGCGGTCGAGGTGACCGAGAATCGTCTGGCCGAGATCGCGCGGGCGATCGTCACCGACCGTGAGGCTGCGGAAGAAGGGAGCGCTCGCGCATGACACTGCCGTACTACGCGTCGGCCGAGCAGATCATGCGCGACAAGACCGAGCTCGCCCGCAAGGGCATCGCTCGGGGTCGCAGCGTCGTGGTCCTGGTGTACGACAAGGGTGTCGTGTTCGTCGCGGAGAACCCGTCCGCGACGCTGCACAAGGTGAGTGAGCTCTACGACCGGGTCGGGTTCGCCGCGGTCGGCAAGTACAACGAGTTCGAGAACCTGCGCCGGGACGGCATTCTCCGGGCCGACCTGCGCGGATACTCCTACGACCGCCGGGATGTGACCGGGCGGGCGTTGGCCAACGGGTACGCGCAGCTGCTCGGCACGATCTTCACCGACCAGCTCAAGCCGTACGAGGTGGAGATCTGTGTCGCGGAGGTGGGCTATCCGGAGCAGCAGCCGACCTCGGTGCTGTATCGGATCACCTTCGACGGGTCCATCGTGGACGAGCGCGAATACGTGGTGATGGGCGGCACGACCGAGCCCATCGTCACGGCGCTGAAGGCGTCCTACCAGCCCGGTCTGGACCTGGCCGCCGCGATCAAGATCGCGGTGCAGGCCCTGCAGGCCGGGGTGCCCGAGGGCGCGGAGAAGGAGAAGCGCGTGCTCGGCGTGAGCTCCCTCGAGGTCGCCACGCTGGAGCAGGCGCGGCCGCGGCGGGCGTTCCGCCGCGTCACCAACTCCACGCTCGAGCAGCTGCTCGAGCCGCCGAAGAAAGCCGGGAAGGCGCAGGAGCCGCCGGCCGCGGAGACCCCGGCCGCGGAGTAGCCGGAAAGCCGGTATCGGGCCCGTAGCGGACAAGCGCCGCTACGGGCCCGAGTCGGGTCCGAGCTCGGAGCGAACCGGGCATAACGGGCCGAATCGTTGTGAACCCGTATGCGTTCGTGTTGTCCGCAGCCCCACGCGAGTGCATGACATGGCTGTAATGTCGATAGTGTGCAGCGACGAATCATGGGGATCGAGACCGAGTTCGGTGTGACATGCACCTTCCACGGTCACCGTCGGCTGTCCCCCGACGAGGTGGCCCGGTATCTTTTCCGCCGGGTGGTGTCCTGGGGCCGTAGCTCGAACGTGTTCCTCCGCAACGGTGCTCGGCTCTACTTGGATGTCGGGTCCCATCCGGAGTACGCGACTGCCGAATGCGACAGCCTGCACCAATTGGTGACCCACGACCGAGCAGGCGAGCGGGTCCTCGAAGAGTTGTTGATCGACGCCGAGCAGCGGCTCGCCGAAGAAGGCATCGGCGGCGACATCTACCTTTTCAAGAACAACACCGACTCCGCGGGCAACTCCTACGGCTGCCACGAGAACTTCTGCGTGGTGCGTGCGGGCGAGTTCTCCAGGATCTCCGACGTGTTGCTGCCGTTCCTGGTCACCCGCCAGTTGATCTGCGGCGCGGGCAAGATCCTGCAGACGCCGAAGGCGGCCACGTTCTGCCTGTCGCAGCGGGCCGAGCACATCTGGGAGGGCGTCTCCTCGGCGACCACCCGCTCGCGGCCGATCATCAACACCCGCGACGAGCCGCACGCGGACGCGGAGAAGTACCGCCGCCTGCACGTCATCGTGGGCGATTCGAACATGGCCGAGACCACCACCATGCTCAAGGTCGGCACCGCGGCCCTGGTGCTGGAGATGATCGAGGCGGGCGTCTCGTTCCGTGACTTCGCCCTGGACAACCCGATTCGCGCGATCCGTGAGGTCAGTCACGACCTGACCGGTCGCCGTCCAGTGCGCCTGGCGGGCGGCCGGCAGGCCAGTGCCCTCGACATCCAGCGCGAGTACTACGCCCGCGCGGTCGAGCATCTGCGCAACCGGGACCGGGATCCGCAGATCGACCAGGTCGTCGACCTGTGGGGCCGCACGCTGGACGCGGTCGAGGCGCAGGACTTCGCCAAGGTGGACACCGAGATCGACTGGGTGATCAAGCGCAAACTGTTCCAGCGCTACCAGGATCGCTACAGCATGGAGCTGTCCGATCCGAAGATCGCCCAGCTGGACCTGGCCTACCACGACATCAAGCGCGGCCGCGGCGTGTTCGACCTGCTGCAGCGCAAGGGGCTGGCCAAGCGGATCACCGAGGACGAGGCCGTGGACGCCGCGGTCGACACCCCGCCGCAGACCACCCGGGCCAAGCTGCGCGGCGATTTCATCACCGCGGCACAGGAGGCGGGGCGCGACTTCACCGTCGACTGGGTGCACCTCAAGTTGAACGACCAGGCGCAGCGCACGGTCCTGTGCAAGGATCCGTTCCGCTCGGTCGACGAACGCGTGGACCGGCTGATCGCCTCCATGTAGAACGGGGCGACCGAACCCGATCCGTCGGGTCTCGGTCGCCGTCGGACCTCGGCGCTGACGAGCGGTGATGTCGCGCGCGCCGATCGTGCCTACCGTGGAGGCATGGCAGATACCGAACTCTTGAACGAGCTGCTCGCCGTCGAGCGGAAGGGCTGGGACTCGCTCTGCGACAGCACCGGCGCCGACTTCTACGGTGCCCTGATGACCGGCGACGCCGTCATGGTGCTCGCCAACGGCATGATCCTGGACCGCCCCGGAGTCGTTGCCGCCCTGCGGGATTCACCGCCCTGGCGCACCTACGAGATCCGCGACCCGCGCCTGGTCGACGTCGGCGTGCACAGCAAAATCCTCGTCTACACCGGCCTCGCCTACCGCGACGCCGACACCCCCGCCTTCACCGGCCTCATGTCCAGCGTCTACCTCCGCGCCGGCGGCGAATGGAAACTGGCCCTCTACCAGCAAACCGAGATCACCGGCTGAGCTCGTCTTCGGCGCGGTAATACAACTGAAGTTGCGCCGATTTGACGCTACCATGCCACTATGGCGACTATTCAGGTTCGTGATATCTCCGAAGAGGACGCGGAAGCGCTTCGTGCCGCTGCGGCCGAGGCGGGGATGTCACTGCAGGCATACATGCGTCGAGAGGTCAGTTCGCTCGCTCGGCGACGTGTCAAACAGCAGGCGTTAGCCGAATTCCGCGAGGTGATGGCACGGGACCCGTCCCCCGGCGTCGAAGGTGATTTCGTGGTCGAAACACTTCGGGAGCTGCGGGGTGAGTGAAGAATTCGTCGTTGACGCGTCCGCGATGGCGGATGCGCTGTTGCGGACCGATGCGGTGGGGGTCGCACTCGCCAAACGTATTTCGGGATCGATCTGCCATGCGCCGCATCTCATCGACGCGGAAGTCGGAAGTGTTTTCCGCAAGGCCGAACGGCAGGCGAAGATCACCTCGGATGAGGCCCTGACCGGAATTCGGCTGGCGAAGATACTGATCGATGAGCGCTATGCGCATCACGGGCCGCTCGCAGCGCAGGCTTGGCAATGTCGGCACACCGTCTCGTACTACGACGGACTGTATGTCGCGCTGGCTGCAACGCTCGGCATACCGTTGCTCACCTCCGACGCGAGGCTCAGCAATGCGCCGGGCCTGCCATGCCGGGTTCAGCTGATCTCGTCCTGAGTGGAGGCTGGGTCCGCCCGCCGCATCGGTCGGGGGCCGATGCGGCCATTGTCTTTCGCGAAGGCCAGTGGTCCTCGAGCGTTCGCTGATCAGCGGCTGAGCTCGTCTTCGGCCAAGTAGCGCTCTACGGTGGCGATCTTGGCGGTCATGGCGTCGGTGACGCCGGGGCGGATATCGGCTTTGAGGACCAGGCTGCAGCGGGGGGCGACGGCGATGACGGCGTCGGTGGCCGCTTTGACCACGGCCATCACCTCGTCCCATTCGCCCTCGACGGTGGTGAACATGGCATCGGTGCGGTTGGGCAGGCCGCTGGCGCGCACCACGCGGACCGCCTCCGCGACCGCCCGGCCCACGTCGACGCCGGTCCCGAGCGGCGTCACAGAAAACGCGATGATCATGTCCTCCATAGTGCCCGGGGGTTTCTGTGAGCGAGGAATCGCGCGCCGCCGCGCACGGTCGGCATGCCGCCCATTACCCTCTATCGGGTGGCGATATCCAAGGTCGAGCGGCTGATGAATCTGGTCATCGCGCTGCTGTCGACCCGGCAGTTCCTGACCGCGGAGCGGATTCGGGACAGCGTCGCGGGGTACGAGGATTCCGTCAGCGACGAGGCGTTCAGCCGAATGTTCGAGCGGGACAAGAACGAACTGCGTGACCTGGGCATACCTCTCGAGATCGGACCGGTGAGCCGGTACTCGTCGGTGGAGGGCTACCGGATCAACCGCGACGCCTACGAACTGCCCGAGATCGATCTGTCCGACGAGGAGGCGGCCGCGGTCGCGGTGGCCGTGCAGATGTGGGAGTCGCCGGAACTGGCCGCCGCCGCGGACGGCGCGCTGCTCAAGCTCCGCGCCGCGGGCGTGCACGTGGAGACCGACGCCACGGTGGCCGCCGTGCCCGCCGTCCCGGCCCGCACCCGCGGCTCCGAACCGGTGCTCGGCAAACTCCTTGCCGCCATCGACGCGGGCCAGGCGGTGCGGTTCGAGCATCGCGGCGCGATCAACGCCCCCTATTTGATGCGCGACGTGGAACCGTGGGGTGTGGTCACCCATCACGGCCGCTGGTATCTGGTCGGGCACGACCGGGACCGGGACGCGGTGCGCAGCTTCCGCCTGTCCCGGATCGGGGACGACGTCACGCCCTACGGTCCGGCGAACACGGTGCGCAAACCGGACGGCGTCGACTTGCGCGCGATCGTCTCGCAGGTGACCAGTTCGGCGCCGGTCAGCGGCACCGCGACGGTGTGGGTGGCCGACGGCCGGGGCCGCGAGCTGCGCCGGATCGGTCAGATCACCGGCGAACGCACGATCGGCGGCCGGGCCGGCGCGGTGGTCGAGTTGCCGGTGCGCTCGCGCGACTGGATCGCCCGCCTGATCACCGGCCTGGGCCCGGACGCGGTGGTGCTCGCGCCCGAGGAGTTGCGCACCGACGTGGTCAACCGGCTGCGCTCGGTGTTCGATCGCACGGAGGTCACCGCGTGAATTCCCGGCTTTCCGTGCGGCTTTCGCGGCTGCTCAACATGATCCCGTACTTCATCGCGCATCCCGGCATCAGCGCCGCGGAGGCCGCCGCCGACCTGGGCGTCACCTCCAAGCAGCTGATGAGCGATCTCAACCAGCTGTGGATGTGCGGGTTGCCCGGCTACGGCCCCGGTGATCTGATCGATCTCTCGTTCTCCGAGGAGAGCATCGAGGTCACCTTCTCCGCGGGCATCGACCGGCCGCTGCGGCTGACCTCGACCGAGGCGACCGCGCTGCTGGTGGCGCTGCGTTCGATCGTGGAGATGCCGGGCATGGTCGATCCGACCGCGGCGCACGCCGCCATCGCGAAGATCGAGTCGGCGATCGCGGGCGGCTCGGGCGCCGAACCGGAGCAGACCCGCACGCCGCCGCTGGAGGCGCCCGCCGTCGCCACGGTGCGTTCGGCGCTGGCCCGGCAGCACGCCTTGCGCCTGGTCTACTACTCCGCCAGCCGGGACGTGGTGTCCGAGCGGGTGGTCGACCCGATCCGCATCGTCCTGGTGGACAACAACAGTTATCTGCAAGCCTGGTGCAGGCAGGCCGAGGGCGTGCGCCTGTTCCGGTTCGACCGGATCGAGGACGCCACCGAGCTCGACGAGCCGGCGCGTCCGCCGAGTCACGCCACCGAGGAGTCCGCCGCGCTCGACCTCTTCCAGGACGATCCCGCGGTTCCCTTGGCGCGCTTGCGCATTCACCCCGACTACGCCTGGGTGCTCGATCAGTATCCGATGAACCGGATCGCGGTGCACGCCGACGGCAGCCTGGAGGCGACGATGCGGTTCGCCACCCTGGACTGGATGGCGCGGTTGCTGCTCGGGTTCGGCTCCGGGGTGACCGCGCTCGGGCCGCCGGAACTGGTCGCCGCGGTGCGCGAACGTTCCAACGCCGCCCTGGCCGCCTATGCCGCAGCGGGATTCGAGCCGACGTGACCAGCCGGGTCATGGTGATCGGTGCGGGCAGCATCGGCATCTTCGTCGGCGGCAAACTGGCCGTCGCGGGCGCGGACGTCACCTTCGTCGGCCGGCCGCGGGGTGCTCGACGAGATCACCGCGTCCGGTATCCGGCTCACCGACCTCGACGGCGGTGACGACGCGCTGGCGGCCGACCGGTTCCGGGTGGCCACCGAGCCGGACGATATCGGGTCGGCCGAGTTGGTGCTCGTCACGGTGAAGTCGGCGGCGACCGCCGACGCCGTGCGCGAGCTGGCAGGCAAGATCCGCCCGGGCACCGTGGTGCTGAGTCTGCAGAACGGGATCGGCAACGACACCGTGATCCGGGAGATCCTGCCGCACTGCGTGGTGCTGGCGGGCATGGTCATGTTCAACGTGGTGCAGCACGCGGGCGGCCGATTCCATCGCGGCACCGAGGGCGGCCTGGCAGTGCAGGACGATCCGGAGCTCGCGCCGTTCCTCGGCGTCTTCGAGCAGGCCGGGCTGGCGCTGCGCCGCTACCCGGACCTGCGCCCGGTGCAGTGGGCCAAGCTGCTGCTGAATCTGAACAATCCGATCAACGCGCTGTCCGGGCGCCCGCTGCGCGAACAGCTCGCCGACCGGGACTATCGCCGCTGCCTGGCGCTCACCCAGCGCGAGGCGCTCACTGTGATGAACAAAGCGCGAATTGCGCCCGCGCGGCTGACCCCGGTGCCGCCGCGCGTCATGGCCGCGCTGCTGACCGTGCCCGACGCGATCTTCCGGCGGGTGTTCGGACAGGTGCTCGCCGTGGACCCGATGGCGCGCTCGTCCATGGCGGATGATCTGGCTCTGGGGCGCAGGACCGAAATCTCTTGGCTGTGTGGGGAAATCGTGGGACTGGGGGCCATGGTCGATCTTCCGACACCGGTCAATCAGCGGCTGATCGAACTGGTCGTCGCGGCGGAGCAGGGGGATCGTCGCACGTGGACCGGGCCGGAGCTGCTCGCGCAGCTGCGCGCCGCGCGGGCGGCGATCCGGTGACCCGGCCCCGCGGGCCCGGCTGAACACCGGACAAACGAGGCGGACGGTGGCGTTCGCGCACGTCACCCTCCGGTAGCATCAGAACCATCACCAGTCTTGGGAGGTATTAATCATGGGCAGTCTGAGCATCTGGCACTGGCTGATCATTGCGGTCGTTTTCGTGATGTTCTTCGGTGCCAAGCGGATGCCCGACGCGGCCCGCAGCCTGGGTCGGTCGCTGCGCATCTTCAAGAGCGAGGTCAGCCAGATGCAGCACGAGGGCAAGGACGCCAAGGACGCCGACGCGCCCGCTCCGGCGCAGCCCGCGCAGCCGCAGCAGCTGCCGCCCGCGCAGGCGGTGACGCCGACGGCCACGCAGCAGCCCCACGCCGAGCCGAAGTCGCTCTGAGTCAGACCGAAGTCATGCGGAGCGGGCCCGGGTCGCGCGGCCTGCTCATGGCGGAGTGCGGAAACTCACTCCGGGCCTAGTGCGCCGTCGCCGAGCGGGGCACTCCTACCCAGGGGCAATCACCAACCATGCGAATCCCGTTCGATCCCCGGCGCAGCAAGCGCAGGACCAACCCCGACGGCACCATGTCGTTGGTCGAGCATCTGCAGGAACTGCGGTACCGGCTGCTGGTCTCGATCGCCGCGGTCATCGTCACCACGGTGCTGGGATTCATCTGGTACGAATACGGCTTCCTGGGGGTCTCCAGTCTGGGCGATATCCTGCGCGGGCCCTACTGCTCGCTGCCGGATTCGGCGCGTGCCGCGCTCAGCCCCGACGGCTCCTGCAAGCTGCTGGCCACCGCGCCGTTCGAGCAGTTCACCCTGCGTTTGAAGGTCGGCATGACGGCGGGCATCGTGCTGGCCGCGCCGATCTGGCTGTATCAGCTGTGGGCGTTCATCACGCCCGGCCTGTACGCCAAGGAACGCAAGTACGCGGTCGGTTTCGTCTCGACCGGCACGGTGCTGTTCCTCACCGGTGCGGTGCTGGCCTACGTGGTCGTGGCGCACGCGTTGAGCTTCCTGCTCTCGATCGGCAACAACGTCCAGATCACCGCGCTCAGCGGTTCGCAGTACTTCAGCTTCATCATCCAGCTGCTGGTGATCTTCGGCGTGAGCTTCGAAACTCCGTTGCTGATCATCGGATTGAACCTCATCGGGGTGCTCACCTATCAGCGGCTGAAGGCGTGGCGGCGCGGAATCACGTTCGGGCTCTTCGTGTTCGCGGCCATCGTGACGCCGCAGGATCCGTTCTCCATGCTCGCGCTGGCGTTCGCGCTGACGGTGCTGTTCGAGTTCGCGATCCAGTTCTCCCGGATCAACGACATCCGCAAGGCGCGCAAGGAAGCCGAGAGTCTGGCCGCGCTCTCCGACGAGGAGGCGTCCGCGGTGAGTGGCCCGGAGCCGATCGCACCGGCCGAATCGATCGTGACACCCCCGGAGAAAACTGCGCGCTCGATGTCGGACTACTCCGATACCCTCTGACGGTGACACATCACCGGTCGCACACGGGCGAGCTAGCGAAGTTCTCCACCGAGCTGAAATTCAGTCTCGATCCCTTCCAGCGCACCGCCTGTGCGGCACTCGAAGAAGGCCACAGCGTCCTGGTCTGCGCGCCCACCGGCGCCGGCAAGACGGTCGTCGGCGAATTCGCGGTACACCTGGCGCTCGCGGCGGGCGGTAAATGCTTCTACACCACGCCGATCAAGGCGCTGTCGAACCAGAAGTTCGCCGACCTCACCGAGCGCTACGGCCGCGAAAGCGTCGGCCTGCTCACCGGTGACCAGTCGATCAACTCCGACGCGCCGGTGGTCGTGATGACCACCGAGGTGCTGCGCAACATGCTGTACGCGTCCTCGGACGCGCTGCGCGGCCTGTCGTACGTGGTGATGGACGAGGTGCACTATCTGGCCGACCGTTTCCGCGGCGCGGTGTGGGAGGAAGTGATCCTGCACCTGCCGCCGGACGTGCGGCTGGTCAGCCTGTCCGCGACGGTCAGCAACGCCGAGGAGTTCGGCGCGTGGATGGAGACCGTGCGCGGCGACACCGCCGTGGTGGTGGACGAGACCAGGCCGGTGCCGCTGTGGCAGCACGTCATGGTCGGGCGGCGGATGTTCGACCTGTTCGACACCGATTCCACCGATCAGAAGGTGCTCGTCGACGAGGACCTGGTGCGGTTCATCAAACAGCGCGAACTCGCCGACCGGGCGAACAGCTGGGGCGGTCCGCGCAATGGTCGTGGCGGGCCGCGGCGCGACTTCCGGCCGCTGCCGCGCCCCGAGGTGCTGGCCAAGCTGGACGAAGAGGGCCTGCTGCCCGCGATCACCTTCATCTTCAGCCGTGCGGGGTGCGACGGCGCGCTGGCCCAGTGCCTGCGGTCGCGGTTGGACCTGGGCCGGGACGAGGACCGCGCCGAGGTCGACGCCATCATCGAGAAGCACACCGGCGATCTGCCCAAGGCCGATCTCGAGGTGCTCGGCTATTGGGAGTGGCGCGAGGCGCTGCACCGCGGGCTGGCCGCGCACCACGCCGGCATGCTGCCCGCGTTCCGGCACACCGTCGAGGAACTGTTCGTCAACGGGCTGGTGCGGGCGGTATTCGCCACGGAGACACTGGCTCTCGGCATCAACATGCCCGCCCGCACGGTGGTGCTGGAGCGACTGGTCAAGTTCAACGGCGAGTCGCACGCCGAACTCACGCCTGGGGAATATACCCAGCTGACCGGTCGCGCCGGCCGGCGCGGCATCGACGTCGAGGGGCACGCGGTGGTGCTGTGGCAGCCCGAGGTGGACACCAGCGCGGTCGCCGGCCTGGCCTCCACCCGGACCTACCCGCTGCGCAGTTCGTTCCGTCCCGGCTACAACATGTCCATCAACCTGATCGACCGGATGGGCGCCGCCGAATCGCGGGCGCTGCTGGAACGTTCCTTCGCCCAGTTCCAGGCCGACCGGTCGGTGGTCGGGCTGGTGCGCGGCATCGAACGCAACGAGGCCGCGCTGCGCAAGCTGCGCGATCAGCTCGGCGGCACGGAAGGCGGCTTCCTGGAATACATTTCGTTGCGCGAGCGGATCAAGCAGCGGGAACGCCAGCTGGAACAGCAGGGCCGGTCCGACCGGCGCGGCGCCGCCGTGGAGGCGCTGGTCGCGCTGCGCCGCGGGGACGTGGTCGCGATCCCGTCCGGACGGCGCGCCGGGCTCGCGGTGATCCTGGAACCCGATGCGACGCCGGGCGATCCGCGACCGCTCGTGCTCACCGCGGACAAGTGGGCGGGCCGGATCTCGGTGGCCGACTTCCCGGTGCCGGCCGAACCGCTGGGCCATATGCGCCTGCCGCGCCGAGTCGATCACCGGACCGCGCAGGCCCGCCGCGACCTGGCCTCGGCCCTGCGCAGCACCGGCATCTCCGCGCCGGGCCGCCCGCGTCGCGGCAAGCGGTCCGGCGCCGCCGACGACCGGGAACTGGCGACGCTGCGCCGCAGCCTGCGCTCCCATCCCGCGCACACCCGTCCGGACCGGGAGCAGATGGCCCGCATCGGCGAGCGCTACAACCGGCTGCTCCGGGAAACCGAGACCATGCGCCAGAAGGTTGCCGCGACGACGAACTCGCTGGCCCGCACTTTCGACCGGATCCTCGGCCTGCTGCAGGAGCGCGGGTTCGTGCACGACTCCGAGGTCACCGCGGACGGGCGCAGGCTCGCCCGCATCTACTCCGAGAGCGATCTGCTGGTCGCCGAATGCCTGCGGCAAGGGCTGTGGCGGGGGCTCGGCCCCGCCGAACTGGCCGGTGTCGTATCCATTCTGGTGTTCGAATCGCGCCAGGACGGCGGCTATCTCGGCGCGAGCGGGCCCACGGCGCCGATCCGCCGGGCCGTCGCCGAGACCATCCGGGTCTGGAGCGAGCTGCGTTCCGACGAGGCCCGGCACAAACTGCCGCCTACCCGAGAGCCCGATCTGGGCTTCGTCACCGGGGTGCACAAGTGGGCGCGCGGCGACGGGTTGGCCGAGTCGTTGCTCGCCAGCGGCGACCAGGCCGCGCCGCTGTCCGCGGGCGATTTCGTGCGCTGGTGCAGGCAGGTCATCGATCTGCTCGACCAGATCCACGGCAACGCCGACGATCCGGAGGTCGCCGCGACCGCCGCCAAGGCGGTGCGAGCGATCCGGCGGGGTGTCGTCGCGGTGGATGCCGCATAACGGGCAAGTCGGTCCCTAGACTGCGCAGAGCGAAGCGACAGCCCGCGCGCAGCCGAGGCGGCGGCGGGAGCTACGCGTACCGGATTCGATTGTGATTTGATTTCTTTCGCGTACCGACCGTGGCGGAGGAGTCGAGTTATACGACGGTTCCCACGCGGGGGGCTACCGTGTGTACAACGATGCGAGTGGAGGCAACCAGATGAGCGGCCCGTTTGGACCCAGCGAACCCGGGGAGGGGCGCAACGATCCCACCCAGCAGTGGGGCGGCCAGCAGCCACCCGGACAACAGTGGGGTGGTCAGCCGCAGACGCCCGCGTCGGCGCAGCCGACCCAGCACTGGGGTGACCAGCAGCCGCAACAGCAGTGGGGCCAGCAGCCCAGCCAGCCGCAGTGGGGTCAGCAGCCCGCGCAGCCGTGGAGCCAGCCCGGCCAGCCGCAGCCCGGCCAGCAGTGGGGGCAGCAGCCGCAGGATTGGCAGCAGGGACAGCAACCGCAGTGGGGCCAGCAGCCCGGTCAGCCGCAGTGGGGTCAGCAACCCGGGCAGCAGCCGCCGCAGGGCGGTAAGGGCAAGGGCCTGATCATCGGCTTGGTGGTGCTCGGTGTGGTCGTCATCGGCGCCGTCGTCGCCCTCGTCCTGGTGCTCACCGCCCAGGACAAACTGGACCAGGCCGCGGTGCAGGACGGCGTCAAGAAGGTGCTCTCCGATTCCTACGGCATCCAGGACGTCAGCGACGTCAGCTGCCCCTCCGGTCAGGCGGTCAAGGTCGACGCCACCTTCGCCTGCGACGTCAAGGTCAGCGGCGAAGCCAAGAAGGTGACCATCAAGATCACCAAGGAGGACGGCACCTACGAGGTCGGCCGCCCCAACTAGTTCTCCCCGCCCGGCCGCACGCTCTCTCCGCCGAGCGTGCGGCCGAGCCGTATCCGGGGCCCGGTCGCCCCTTCCGCGCCGAGCGCCGGACGAAGTCTCCGCCCTCGTTCGGCCCGCTGCGTTTCCCGCACCCACCCCGTGAATCCGCCGCGCTATGGCATGGCACAGGGGGTGCGGGAAGACGGAAGTGGTGCGGGAACGCAGGAGGACTGCCTCAGGCGGCGGTGTGGCGCTTGCGGACCACGGCGGCGACGCCGGCGCCGACGACGGCGAGCATCGACACGGCGAGCGCCGCGAGGCAGACGACGATCGTCATCACCACGGGACCCAGGAAGGTGATCCGGCCCCACAGGCCGCACGGCCCGACGTCCTCGGGAATCGTGGCGCACTCGGGGTGCGGGCTCAGGATCTCGGCGAGGAACCACAGCATCCCCACCGCGAGCACCGCCGCGACCGTCATCGCCGAGGCCATGACGAAGCCCCACACAATTCGCATGCGCCCCAACCTATCTCGAGCCGTCGGCCGCCGAGCCCGATATCTGTGTCCGGCCGCTCGCCTGCGGTTTGCGCACCCCTTCTGCGTTCTCGCACTCCGCTATGGCATGGCACAGGGGGTGCGGAGGCAGAAGGGGTGCGGGAAGCTGGGCTCAGGCGGGGCGGGTGAGGGCGGTGATGAGGCGGGTGATCGGGCTTTCCGCGTTGTAGGTCTTGGCGAGTTCGTGCAGGCGGTCGGGGTCGGCGGGGGTGGCGGGGAGGGTGTCGGGGCGAGAGAGTTCCACGTCGGCATCGCAGACGACGCGGACGACCGGGGCGGCGGCCTTCAGATACTCTTGCGCGGCACGGAGTTTGGCGCGCACACCCTGAGCGAGGTCGGCTTCGGGGTCTTCGACCGCGGCGACGAGGGCTTCCAGGGAGCCGAAGCGGGAGATCAGCATGGATGCGGATTTCTCGCCGATGCCCGCCACGCCGGGCAGGCCGTCGGAGGCGTCACCGCGCAGCGTCGCGAGGTCGGCGTACGCGCGGCCCGCATTCGCCAGTGGCACACCGTATTTCGCGGCGACCTCAGCGGGACCGAACAGTTCCGCCTTGGCCAGCCCGCGTCCTGCGTAGAGCACGCGCACGGGTGGCTGCGGGGTGTCACGCACGAGTTGGAGCAGGTCGCGGTCACCGCTGACGACGACCACCGGGTCGGTGCGTTCGCGGGTGGCCAGCGTGCCGAGCACGTCGTCTGCTTCCAGACCGTCCGCGCCGCCGGTCGCGATGCCCGCCGCGGCGAGGACCTCGAGGATCATCTCGACCTGCGGGGTGAGCGTGTCGGGGACCTGTTCCGCGCCTGGTCCCGCGTCGGCGGAGGTGTCGAGCCGATGCGCCTTGTACGAGGGCACCAGTTCGACCCGGAAGGCTGGACGCCAATTCAGGTCCAGGCACACGACCAGCCGGCTCGGCGCGTGCTTGGTGATCAGCGAGGCGACCATGTCGGTGAATCCGCGCAAAGCGTTCACGGATCGGCCGTCGGCCGCCGTGATCTTCTCGGGGATCGCGTGAAAAGCACGGAACCACAGGCTCGCTCCGTCCAGGAGCAGCAACGGTCCACCGGAGTGCGCAGCAGAAGTCACGCGGGTCACGCTACCTGCCCACGCCGACAAATCAGCGCGTAACACCGACCCAGACGGGTTCGTGCCCGTGGTGCGTATCGGCCTTGGCCGCTGCCGATCAGACTCCGGTCGGCTGGACTGCCCCGCCGCGATGTTCGCCGTCAGCCGCCCGCTACACGGCATAGAGATGTGCCGCGCCGAAGCCCTTCCGGTAGGCCGGGACGGAGGAGTGCGTCACGCTCGGGCGCACTCGTCGTGCGCCGAAATCCGGCCATCGGCTGGCCCAGACAGACCGCACGCAAGGGGTTGACAGCATCTATCTGTGACAACCATTCTGAACACAGTTCAATTCGAACCGTGTTCAGAATGGGTGAGTCGATGGCGACAAAGAGTTCGAGCCGGTGGCGAGCGTGGGAGGCGGGCCGGTGAGCGACCTGCATCCGGTGGCCCGGGTCACCCGGGTGGCCCTCGACCGCGTGGTGAATCCCGCCCGGCTGTCCGATCAACGGCAACTGCGCGCCGCGGTCGCCGGCAAGACGGTGCTCGTCACCGGCGCCTCGTTCGGGTTGGGTGCGGCCACCGCACGCGGCTTGGCCGCGGCGGGTGCCCGCGTGCTGCTGGTGGCGCGGACGGCCGAGCGACTGGACGAGGTCGTCGCGGAGATCGAGGCGGCGGGTGGTCAGGCGTTCGCGTTCGCGGCGGATCTGTCGGACGAGGCGGCGGTCGCGGCGTTGATCAAGACCATCGTCGAACGGCACGGGGCGCCGGACGTGATCGTCAGCAATGCGGGCAAGTCGATGCGCCGGTCGCTGCACCTGCAGTACGACCGGTTCCACGATTTCGAGCGCACCATCGGGGTGAACTATCTGGGTCCGGTGCGGCTGCTGCTCGGCCTGCTGCCGCTGATGCGCGAGCGCGGCAGCGGTCAGATCGTCAACATCTCCACGATCGGCGTGCGGATCGCGCCGGGTCCGCGCTGGGGCGCGTATCAGGCGTCGAAAGGCGCCTTCGATGTCTGGTTGCGCAGTGTCGCACCGGAATTGGCGGCCGACGGAGTGACGGTGAGCACCGTGTACATGGCGCTGATCTACACGCGGATGAGCGCGCCCACGCCGATCATGCGCATGCTGCCCGGCCTGTATCCGGCCGAGGCGGCGGGCATCGTGGCGCGGGCGATCGTGCGGCGGCCGCGCGCGATCCAGCCGTGGTGGGTACGCCCCGCCGAGGTCGGCTCCGCGGTACTACCCGGCTCGACCGCACTGTTCATGCGGGTGTGGGCGCGCTGTACCCGCGATACCGACGCCGCGCTCGGAGGTGGGCAGTGATGAGCCTGCTGCGCTCCGGTCCGGCGGCGGCCGCGGCGTTCGTGCGGGCGCGGGTGGTCTGGCCGGTCGGCCCGGCGGCCGCTGCCCGGATGGGTGTCGCGGTCCTGCGCAACGGATCGAATCCCGCTGTGTTGCTGTCGGTCTCGGCCGCCCGCTGGCCGGACCGCACGGCGGTCGTCGACGAGCGGGGCACGCTCACCTACGCCGAGCTGTCCGCACTGGCCGACGCGATCGCGGGCGGACTGCGCACCGACTACGGCATCGGCCCGGGTGCCGCGGTGGCCGTGCTGTGCCGCAACAGTCGCTACTACGCGGCGGGGCTCTTCGGCGTGCTGGCCACCGGCGCGGACGTCGTACTGCTCAACACCGGTTTCGCCGCGGAGACGCTCGCCCGCTCGCTGACGGGGCAACCTGTCGCCGCAGTGCTCTGCGACGCGGAGTTCGTGCCGGTCGTGCGCGCCGCGGGATACGAAGGACCCGTGGTGATCTGCTACGCGGAGCGAGAGGCGGCGGGGGACTCGGTGGCGGCCATGGTGCGCCGTGGTCTGCGCGCGCCGGTGCAAGTTCGGGCCGGGCGCATGGTGATTCTGACTTCCGGCACGACCGGGACACCCAAGGGGGTACCCCGCGATCCGGCGGCGTCGGCGGTCGTCGGGACGGCCACGAGTCTGTTGCGCCGCACCGGGTTGCGCACCGGGGCGGCTGTCGCCGTGGAGATCCCGCTGTTCCACGGGTTCGGTCTCGGTGTGCTGCTGTTGGGGATCGCGCTGGGCGGCAAGCTGATCCTGCGGCGCCACTTCGACGCGGCCGCCACTTTGGCCGCGGTGTCCGAGCATCGGGTGCGGATGCTGGCCGTGGTCCCGGTCATGTTGCAACGGATCCTCGCGGTCCCGGTGGCGGATCGCGCTCGTTTCGATCGATCGTCGCTGTCGGTGGTGCTGTGTGGTGCCGCGCCGTTGCGTCCCGCGCTGGCAACGGAATTCATCGAGGCGTTCGGCGAGGTGCTGTACAACGGATACGGCTCGTCCGAGGTAGGAATCGGTTCGCTGGCCACGCCGGCGGACCTGCGCGGCGCCCCGGGGACGGTCGGCCGGCCCGTACTCGGCACCGAGGTGCGCATTCTCGACGACGCGGGCCGGCGCTTGCCGCCGGGCGTGGTCGGGCATGTATTCGTCGGCAGCGCACTGGGTTTCACCGGTTACACCGGCGGCGGGGACAAGAGCCGGGTCGACGGCCTGATCAACAGCGGTGACCTCGGTTCGCTCGATGCGCACGGACGCCTGTTCCTCGCGGGCCGCGAGGACGACATGATCGTGTCCGGCGGCGAGAACGTCTATCCCCAGGAGGTGGAGGATGTCGTCGCCGCGCATCCGGAACTGTGTGATGTCGCGGTGATCGGGGTGGACGACGACGAATTCGGCCAGCGGCTCGCGGCTTTCGCGGTGCCCGAGCCCGGTTGTGCGCCGAGCGTCGACGACATCCGGGAATACCTCCGGCACAACGTGTCCCGGTTCCAGCAGCCGCGCGATATCCGGCTCGTCGCCGAGATACCGCGCAATCCGTCCGGCAAGGTCGACCGTCCTGCGCTGCGCTCGCTGCTGCTCCAGCCGCCCGGCTGAGCACCTGTCGCGGCAGCAAGAAGATCCATGCGATCACGCAACGCATCGCCTGAACCCGGCTCGCCGAAGCGGTCGGCCCTGCTTGACACCCGCGCCCGCGGTGCACCACCCTCGGGTCAGGCAAATTGAACCCGGTTCGGAACGGCAGGTGCATGGCCACCAAATGGGGCGACCGCGAGACCCGGCGACGAGACATCCTCGTCGCGGGGCGGCGACTGCTGACCGAAAAGGGTTACGCGGCATTGCAGATGCGCGATGTCGCCCGGGGCGCGGGCATCAGCCCGGGCACGGTCTACACCTACTTCGCGACCAAAGAGGCGCTCTACGCGACCCTGTACGCCGAACGGCTCGAGGAATTCGTCGGCAAGGTCGAGCCGAGCTGCGCGGCGACCGAAGATCTCGAGGAGTTGTTCGTCCTCGTCGCGACCGAATACCTGGAGATGTACCGGGTGTACGGGCGCGAACTCAATATCTGGGCCGTGCTGGCCGGCGAGGTCGACCTGAGCGACGAGTCCGGTGCACAGCTGATCACCGCGGCCGCCCGCGCCTACGATCTGATCCTGCACACCGTCGAGCGGCTGGACCTCGGGGACGACCCGGGCATGACCGTGACGGTCCTGTGGTCGGTCATCACCGGCCTGGCCGACCACTTCACCAGCGTGCGTCGTTACCTGCACCCGCACGACTGGGACGAAACGGTCCGATTCACCGCCCGCAAACTGATCTCCGGGGGCGGGAGTTCGGGTTCGCCGGGACGGGCCGGGCGGGTAACGTCGGACGAATGAGCTCGCATACGGATGCCAGGTTCGCGGCGGATGTCTACGGTGAACGGTTGGAGCGGGCGGTGGCGCTGATGCGCGCCGCTCACCTGGACGCTTTGTTGATCACCCCGGGGCCGGATCTGCGGTACCTGATCGGTTCGGCGGCAGATTCGTTCGAGCGGCTGACCTGCTTGGTCATCCCCGCCGACGGGGCGACGCCGTCGGTGGTGATCCCGAAGATGGAACTGGCCGCGCTGGAAGGTTCCGCGGCGGCCGAGCTCAACCTGCAGGTGCTCGATTGGGTCGACGGCGTCGATCCGTATGGACTGGTGAAGTCCGCGCTGCACGTCGGCTCCCGGGTCGCGGTCGCCGAGGCGATGCCCGCGCTGCACCTCATCCCGCTGGCCCAGTCGTTCACCGGCCTGCCCTCCTCGGCCACGCCGGTGCTGCGGGAGATGCGCATGATCAAGGATGCCGCGGAGATCGACGCGCTGTGCCGGGCCGGCGCAGCGATCGACCGGGTGCACGCGCGAATGGGCGAGTTCCTCCAGATCGGCCGCACCGAAGCGGAGGTCGGCGCCGATATCTCGGCCGCCATCCGCGAGGAGGGCCATACCGCCGCCGCGTTCGTCATCGTCGGCAGCGGACCGCACGGCGCCGACCCGCACCACGGCGTCTCCGAGCGCCGCATCGAAGCCGGTGACGTGGTGGTCATCGATATCGGCGGCCCCGTCGAGCCCGGCTACTACTCCGACTCCACCCGCACCTACGCGATGGGTGCACCCAATCCCGAGATCGCCGCCCGGATCGCCGTCCTCGAGCGCGCCCAAGCCGCGTCCGTCGCCGCCGTCCGGCCCGGCGTCACCGCCGCCTCCGTCGACGCCGCGGGCCGAGATCTGTTGGTGGAAGCCGGTTTCGGTCCGAACTTCGTGCACCGTACCGGTCACGGCATCGGCCTCTCGGTGCACGAGGAGCCCTACATCATCGAGGGCAACGATCTCATCCTGCAGACGGGCATGGCGTTCAGCATCGAACCCGGCATCTACTTCCGGGGCGCATGGGGCGCCCGCATCGAAGACATCGTCGTGGTCACCGAGGACGGCTGCGAGTCGATGAACCAGCGCCCCCACGGCCTGACCATCCTGTAGTCGACGGATGCGCACCCGCTTCAGGGACGGGGCCGGTGCGCATACCGAAGTGGCTCGGCGGCAAGCACATTCGACGCCGCACGGCCGCCGTCGGGGAGAACTTCTGCCGAGCAACGATGCCTACGGCTCCAGGGCCGGGGCGAGCAGGGTGCGACTGGACAGGACGCGGCGGACATCGATGGCGATGACCACGCGGGTGGGGTTCTCGCGGGGGACGCGGTAGCGCCCGGCATAGCGCCGTTCGGCTTCGGCGACGTCCTCGGGTGCGTCGAGGACCGTCGCCGGACCCTCCAGCGTGAGCCACCGCGGCCCTTCGACCTGGCTCACCGCCGCGTAACCGCCACGCCGGACGTTGCGCACCTTGGCCGACCCGCCGTCGGTGATCACCCGGACGAGCCCTGCCTCGGGATCCCAGGTGAAGCCGACCGCGGTGACGTGTGGTGTCCCGTTCGCCCGCACCGTGCTGAGGGTCGCGAGGTGCCGTTCGGTGACGAACTCGAGCGCGGCGGGGGACAGCTCGGTGCTGGGGGTCGGCATGCCATGACGGTAGCGGTCGTGCTCAGATCCCCGGCGCACGGGCGCTGTGAACCGTCTGGTTTCCGCTGGCCGACACCGGGCGGGACGTGCGGACACGCGTCGAGCACGGGGCGCGCGGGGCAGTACGCGCCAAATGGCTCGGCGATGTCGGGTCGCGCGCGATGGTGCTGTAAGACTGGGCGCATGGGATCGCGTGGGATTGCGGACGGGACGGTGTTGTTGCTCGGTGGGCGCAGTGAGATCGGACTGGAGGTGGCGCGGCGGCTGGCACCGGGACAGACGGTGATCCTCGCGGCGCGCCGCAGCGGTGAGCTGTCCGAACAGGTCGCCGAGATCATGGCCGCCGGTGCGGAAGTCGTGCACTGCGTGGAGTTCGACGCGGACGACACGGCCGCGCACCCCGCGCTTTTCGAGAAGCTGGCGGCCGAGCACGGCCAGATCGGCGTCGCCATCCTCGCGTTCGGTGTGCTCGGCGATCAGGCCAGGGCCGAACAGGATCCGGCGCACGCGCTCGCCGTGGTGCACACCGACTACGTCGCCCAGGTCAGCGCGCTCACCACGCTCGCGAATATGCTGCGCGCACAGGGGGACGGGCAGCTCGTCGTGTTCAGTTCGGTGGCGGGCATGCGGGTCCGGCGGGCCAACTACGTGTACGGCTCGGCGAAAGCGGGGCTGGACGGTTTCGCCAGCGGTCTCTCGGATGCGTTGCACGACACGGGAGTTCACCTGCTCCTCGTGCGCACCGGCTTCGTGATCGGCCGGATGACCGAGGGCATGGAGCCGGCGCCCTTCTCCAGCACGCCGTCCCGGGTGGCCGACGCCGTGGTCAAGGGTCTGCACAAGCGCACCAGGCTGGTCTGGTACCCCCGCATCCTGCAACCGATCTTCTTCGCCATGCGCCTACTGCCCCAATCGATCTGGCGTCGGATGCCCCGGTGAGCGGAGCGGAGATCGCGGATCGCCGCAGGGACGCGGCCGCTGTCCGGCCCGGCTGCCGCGGCGGGGCGGACGCGGTACGGCACCTCGCTCTTCCGGAGGAGTCGTCGCGAGTGATGGATTTGTGGATCGGTGCGCCGCGGGCAGGAGCCGCGCGGCCGGTGGTCTTCGATCCGCTGCCGGGAAGGGCGCGATGACCCAGGCGTGGGCGGGACCGCCGGTGGCGGTCGTCGGTATCGGCGCCGACGGATGGGTCGGGTTGAGTGCCGCGGCACGGGACGCGGTACTGGGCGCGGAGGTAGTCTTCGGGTCGGCGCGTCAGCTTTCGCTTGTGCCGGAAGGGGATTCGCAACGGGTGCCGTGGCCCTCGCCCCTGGTGCCCGCCTTGCCGGAGCTGTTCGAGCGCCACAACGGGGCACGGGTGTGCGTACTCGCCAGCGGAGATCCGATGTTCTACGGGATCGGCGTGACCTTGGCTCGACTGCTGGGCCCGGCGGCGTTGCGCGTACTGCCGCAGCCGTCCTCGGCATCGCTGGCCTGCGCGCGCCTGGGCTGGCCGCTGGCCGAGATATCCGTGGTGAGCGTGGTCGGGCGAGCGCTGGCGACCGTACTCCCGGACCTGGTGCACGGCAGGCGCGTCCTGGTGTTGAGTGCCGACCACGACACTCCGGCCGCACTCGCGGAACTCCTGGCCCGCAACGGTTTCGGTGATTCCGGGCTGACCGTGCTCGAACAGCTCGGCGGCCCGGGCGAGCGGCTGGTGACCGATACGGCGAAGCGCTGGCGGTATCCGCCGGGCGATCCGTTGAACATCGTGGCGATCGACTGTGTGGCCGATCCGGCAAGGCCGCGGACGACGCGGGTGCCGGGCCTGCCGGACGAGTTGTTCGGCGGCGACGGTCAGTTGACCAAACACGAGGTGCGCGCCCTCACCCTCGCCGCGCTCGCCCCCGCGCCCGGCGAGCTGCTCTGGGATGTCGGCGGCGGCTCGGGCAGTATCGCGATCGAATGGTGCCGCACGCATCCCGGCTGTCGCGCAGTCTCTTTCGAACGTTCGGCCGAGCGCAGGCAGCAGATCGCCGACAACGCGGCGGCGCTCGGGGTCCCACAGGTGGCGGTGCGCGGTGCCGCCCCCGCAGAGCTGATGCACGAATCCGGTGCGCCGGATGCGGTTTTCCTCGGCGGCGGGCTCACCCAGCCTGGCCTGTTCGAGACATGCTGGGCGCAGCTGCGCCAGGGCGGTCGGCTCGTCGCGAACGCGGTGACGGCCGAATCCGAATCGTTGCTGCTCAGCTGGGCGGCGGCGCACGGCGGGGCGTTGGGTAAGTTCCAGATCTATCGCGCGGAGCCGTTGGGATCGTTCACGACCTGGCGTCCGCAGTTGCCGGTCACGCAATGGTCGGTAGTGAAAGTGCACAGTGCGGGGCCGCGAAATGAGGTCCGCGAATAAAAATCGTGCACCCGCGGCGGGTAGGGTCGGTGGCCGAGATCCGATCATGATCGGAAATCCGGTTCCTGATGGGGAGATAGATGAAATACAAAAAGTTCGCCGCAACCGCATTTCTGGCCATCACCGCTACCGGCGTCAGCGGGGGCACCGGGTACGCCGCACCCTCGCCCGTTCCGCCTGCGACGCAGGACCAAGCAACCACCGCACCCACCGTCACCGGTAAGGACCAGGGCGTCGACTACGCCCTGACCCTGGCCGACGCGGGCAAGTCCCTCGTCACCACCGTCACCGGCGGCGCGTTCACCCTGGCCGCCGACAAGCAGTCGGTCACGCTGCAGAACGCGGCGGGGGAGACCGTCACCAGCATCCCGCTCACCGCGACGGCCAAGGGGCAGCAGGTGGAGATCGCCGCGGCCATCGCCGACGACGCCAGGCAGCTGACGCTCACCCCGAAGGTGCAGCCGTCCGCGAACGCGCCGGTCGCCGCCGAGTTCATCGGTGCGCAGGAGTGGTTCTTCGCGGAATTGCAGCGGGCTTCGCTCGGTGCGCTGGTGGGCGGCTTGATCGGGGCCGCGGTCGGGTTCCTGTTCTTCGCGGTCGGCATCGTGCCCGGCGCCGTGCTCGGCGCGCTCATCGGCCTCGCGGTCGCGGGCGGTCCGTCGCTGCTGAACGCGGGTATCGCCTACTTCAGCGGCCAGCCCTGAAAACCCTGATTCTGGGCGGCACCGGGGAAGCCCGGGAACTCGCCCGCATCGCGACCGGCGAGCCGGGATTCGACATCGTCTCCTCGCTCGCCGGTCGTGTTCGCGACCCGGTGCTGCCGGTCGGCGCGGTGCGCGTCGGCGGTTTCGGCGGGGTCGCGGGTTTGTCGGAATGGTTGGCGGCCAACGGGATCGAGGCCGTGGTCGACGCCACCCATCCGTTCGCGGGGGTGATCAGCGTCCATGCGGCCGCCGCCACGAAATCGCTCGGCCTGCCCCTGGTGCAGCTGCGGCGGCCGGGCTGGACCGCCGGCCCCGGCGATCGGTGGATTCGCGTACCCGATCTGGTCGCGGCCGCGAAAACCGTTGCCGAGCAAGGCGAACGCGTCTTCCTGACCATCGGCCGACAGGGCGTCGCCGCGTTCGCCGGCTTGACCCGGCCGTGGTTCCTGATCCGCGCCATCGACCCGCCCGCCGACGCACTGCCGCCGCGGCACGAATTGCTGCTGGCACGTGGGCCTTTCACGCTCGCCGAGGAAGCTCGCCTGCTCGCGGACCGGCGCATCGATCTGCTGGTCACCAAGGACAGCGGCGGCGAGCGGACCGAGGCCAAGCTGGCCGCGGCCCGGGCGGCGGGAGTACCGGTGGTCGTGATCGAGCGCCCGCCGCTGCCGGACGGGGCCGTGCCGATGGAAACCGTTGCGCAGGTGTGGGAATGGCTGCGGGCGCGGCGATCAGCGGCCGAGCAGTTCGGGTAGGCGATCGAACCAGTCGAGCACGGCGCGTTCGTAGCCGATGCCGAAATCCAGCGTGGCGCGGGCGTAGGGCGGTAGGTCGGTGGGGTCCTCGTCCAGATACCTGCTCAGCCTGCCCTGATGGATCTCCCGGTTGGCGGCGATGATGCGATCGAGGTGGGCGCGATCGAGATGGTCCCCGAAGGAGAGCGTGAGCAACAGCGGGAAGCGGATGTTCTCGCCGCCCGGATCGCGGGCGATCCACTCCGAGAACGCTTCTCGCCCAGCGTCGGTGATCAGATAAGGCGTGCGCTCGCGCGCCCCTGGGACGCCTTTCTCCACCAGTCCCGCCGCGTCCATCGTGGCGAGTTCCCGGTAGACCTGGCTCTGGGTGATCGTCCAGAAGTCGCCGATCCGGTCCTGGGCCTTGGCCACCAGATCCCAGCCCGACATCGGGCCCTCGTGCAGAAATCCGAGCAGCGACGCCGCCGTGGAGTTCAACGGCTTGCGGCTGGTCGCGGTGTTCGTCAACCGACTGCTCCCTTCGCTCTCAACATTCCATAGTGGAATGTTATACGAAACGCGTGTCAGGTTCTTCGGCAGTGCACTAGTTGTCGCCGGTCAGCAGCTCGAGCCGGGCCAGCACCTGGGCCATGCCCGCCTCTAAACGGATCTGGCTGCGGCGCAATTCGACGAGATCTTCCTCGATCCGTTCGGCGCGCTCGTCGATCCGGTGGATGCCGTCGAGCGCCTTCCTGGTGAGTGCCGCGAGTTCGTTGAGAACGTCCCCCTGTTCGTCGAGTGCCTGTTCGCTCGCGGTGGCTCGGGCCTCCAGGGCTCGGGCGCGCAGCGTCAGCTCCGACAGTGTCGCGGCCAAGATCCCTCCAATCGTCGGTGCGTCAGGAGATCCTACGCGTTCGACGACCTCGCGTCGCCCGCCCCGGCGTAGCGGCGGGAGGTGTAGACGCGGACCCCATGGTCGGTTTCGGTGGCCACGGTGGTCGACGCGCCGATGATCAACAGGGTGCGCATGTCGACGTCCGCCGGGTCGAGCTCGCCGAGCGCGACCACCCGCACCGACTCGGTCGGGCCGCCGACATCGCGGCCGAGCACCACCGGCGTGTCCGGCTTGCGATGCTCCAGCAGCAGCTCACGCATGGCGCCGACCTGCCAGGTGCGCTGCGACGAGGCGGGGTTGTAGACGGCGATCGCCATATCGGCGGCGGCCACCGCGGAAAGTCGTTGCGCGACAACCTCCCACGGCTTGAGCCGGTCGGAGAGCGAGATCATCGCGTAGTCGTGCCCGAGCGGCGCGCCGACCCGGCTGGCGACCGCGTTCGCCGCGGTGAGGCCGGGCAGCACGCGCACCGGCACGCCGGCCCACTGGGGATCGTCCGCCTCCTCCAGCACGGCCGCCGCCATCGCGAACACTCCCGGATCACCCGACGACACCACCACGACCCGCGCGCCGCGCCGCGCCAGATCCAGTGCCATCGCGGCGCGTTCGGATTCGACCCGGTTGTCGCTGGCGTGCCGTCGCTGTCCCGGGCGGACGGGCACCCGGTTCAGGTAGGTGGTGTAACCGACGAGATCCGTTGCATCCGAGAGTGCTTCGAGCACCTCACTGGTCGTCCAGGCCGCCGCGCCGGGGCCGAGGCCGACGACGGTGACGTGCCCGCCCGCGGCCGCATCCGCTGTGCCGACGGCGGACTCCTCGGCGGCACTGGCTCGGAGGCTCGGTTCGTGGTCGCTGAATGTGGCGTGAGCGGCCCGCGCCGCAGAGATCGGCTGGGCGGTGTCCTGCTCCTCGAGTTGCGCGGCAACAGGTCTGGGCTCTGGCGCGCCGGACGGCGTTGTCGGGGAGCTGTTCTCCGTATGGCCGGTGTCAGTAGGGCGACTCCGGGTATCCCGGGATATCTGTTGAGCGGCAGCGGGATTCGCCGTCAGAGCGGGGGTGGTGGTCGGGGCGGGGCCGGGGACCACGGTGATCGCGAAGTACGGTACGTCCGCGTCGTCGACGTCGGCCGCGCGCAGTACCCGTTGCCGGGTGCTGCTCGCCCGCTCGACGTAGTACGCGTCGGCGAGTCGCCCGGAGTCGGAAAGCGCTTGGCGCACACCGGGGTAGGTGCGGCCGAGTTTCATGATGGCGGCGGCCTCGGTATCGCGCAACCGCCGGGTGAGTTCGTCCACTCCCATGGTCCCGGGCAGCACGGTCAGCACCTGCTCGCCCTCGACCAGCGGGGTGCCGAGCGCGGCCGACGCCGCGCTCACCGAGGTGATGCCCGGAACGATCTCGGCTTCGAAGCGATCGGCCAGCCGCCGGTGCATATGCATGTAGGAGCTGTAGAAGAGCGGATCGCCCGCGGCGAGCAACGCCACCGACCGGCCCGCCGCCAGGTGGGTGGCCAAGCGTTGCGCGGCCTGCTCGTAGAACTCGTCGATGGCGCCCTGATAACCGCCGGGATGGTCGGTGGTCTCGGTCGTCACCGGGTAGACGAGATGCTCCTCGAGCTGGTCGGCGCGCATATAGGGCGCGGCGATGGCGCGTGAGATGCTGCGCCCGTGCCGCGCGCTGTGGAACGCGATCACGTCGGCGGCGGTGATCACCCGCGCCGCCTTCACCGTGACCAGTTCCGGATCGCCGGGACCGAGTCCGACACCCCACAGTTTGCCGGGCGTAGTCGTCGTCTCGGTCATTCCTGTTCGCTCGCAATCGCATTCAACGCCGAAGCGGTGATGGCGCTGCCGCCGCGCCTGCCCCGGACGGTGAGGAACTCGACCTCGCCGAAAGCGGCCAGGGCGTCCTTGGATTCGGCGGCGCCGATGAAGCCGACCGGGATGCCGAGGACGGCGGCGGGCCGCGGCGCACCCGCGTCCAGCATGTCCAGCAGATGGAACAGCGCCGTCGGCGCGTTCCCGATGGCGACCACCGCGCCGTCGAGCCGGTCCCGCCACAGTTCCAGGGCGGCGGCCGAGCGCGTATTGCCCATGGCGGCAGCCAGTTCCGGCACCCGCGGGTCGGTCAAGGTGCAGATCACCTCGTTGTCCGCGGGCAGTCGCTTGCGCGTCACGCCCGAGGCGACCATGTTCGCGTCGCACAGAATCGGCGCGCCGGCCCGCAGCGCCGTGCGCGCCGCGGCCACCACGCCCGGCGAAAACGCCACGTCCGCGGCCAGATCCACCTGTCCGCAGCCGTGGATCATCCGCACCACCACCTGCGCCACGTCCGGCGGGAACCCGCGCAGGTCCGCCTCGTCGCGGATCATCGCGAACGAGCGCCGATAGATCTCGGCCCCGTCGGTGAGGTAGCTGGCACGCACGTCGGACATGCGCATCACCCTAGGACGTGCGCGCCCGCCCAGTTCGGCGCGGGTAGCCGGAGGTCAGGTGCGGGGACGTTCGAGGATGCGGGACATGACGATGGAACTGCGGGTCCGCCCGACCCGCGCGTTCTCCCGGATGCGTTCGACGGTGACCTCGATTTCGGCCATGTCCGTGGCCATCACGTGCACCAGTGCGTCGGCTTCGCCCGCGATCGTCCACACGCCGACCACCTGTGGAATCGGTTCCAGGCTGCGGCGCAGTTCGGCTGGGGAGATGTTGTCGCGGTAGTAGACCTCGACGTAGGCCTCGGTTTTCCAGCCGAGCGCGGCGGGGTTCACCAGGGCGGTGAAGCCGATGATCTGTTTGCTCGCCACCATCTTGTCGACGCGACGCTTCACCGCGGGCGCGGTCAGCCCCACCGCGCTGCCGATCTCCTGGAACGAGGCGCGGGCCTGTCTGAGCAGGTGCTCGAGGATCCGCCGGTCGATGTCGTCCACGTCACAACCCTTTCCTCGTCGCACAATAATTCGATGTTCTAGGGCAGATATGCGCAACGAATCGCTGTTTCTGACGCAATAGTAAGCGAATTACTGTCGTGTAAGCCGCAAGATCGCGCCGACTTACCGGGAGACACGTTGACTTCTGTAGCCACCCTCCGCGCCGAGTCCACCGCACGTCAGCCGTTGCCGAAACGGTTCGTCATGTGCCGCCCGGACCACTTCGAGGTCACCTACTGCATCAATCCGTGGATGGATCCGGACGCGCCCGTCGACCGTGCGCTCGCCCTGGACCAGTGGGAGCGGCTGCGCGCCACCTACCAGGAGCACGGGCACAAGGTCGATGTCGTGCCCGGCGTGCCCGGCCTGCCCGACATGGTGTTCGCCGCCAACGGCGGCCTGGTGATCGGCGACCGCGCGATGTCGGCCAAGTTCACCCACGCCGAGCGGGCCGCCGAAGGTCCCGCCTACCACCGCTGGTTCGCCCAGCACGGTCTGGCCGGGCTGATCGACGCCCAAGAGGTGAACGAGGGCGAGGGCGATTTCCTCCTGGTCGGCGAGCGGTTGCTCGCCGGGATGGGCTTCCGCAGCTCGCCGGCGGCGCATCAGGAAGTGGCGCAGCACTTTTCCCGCGAGGTGATCTCGCTCGAACTGGTCGACCCAC
The DNA here is from genome assembly GCF_000710915.1 of Nocardia brasiliensis IFM 10847. Lineage (GTDB taxonomy): Bacteria > Actinomycetota > Actinomycetes > Mycobacteriales > Mycobacteriaceae > Nocardia > Nocardia brasiliensis_A. Next base: position 13,150 of record NZ_BAUA01000060.1, on the reverse strand, counting down.
GCTTCTACCACCTCGACACCGTGCTGCTGCCGCTCGACGCCACCACCATCGCCTACTTCCCGCCCGCCTTCAGCGCCGCGAGCCAGGCGGTGCTCGCCGAGCTCTTCCCCGACGCCATCGTCGCCATCGACGCCGACGCCGAAGTGCTCGGATTGAACGGTGTCTCCGACGGTTTCAACGTCTTCCTCAGCGACAAGGCCGTCACCCTCAGCGAATCCCTGCGCGAGCGCGGCTTCAACCCGATCGGCATCGACATGTCCGAACTGCTCAAAGCCGGCGGCAGCGTCAAATGCTGCACCCTCGAAATCCACTAGCACCACCGGAATAGCACGGCCCGAGGGCTGCCGCCGCCACCGCAGCCCTCGGGCCGTCGCCGTGCCGGGAGGCGCTTCGCGGGCGGTGGTTCAGTCGATGCGGTAGCCGGGTTCCGTGGCGATGATGTCGGTGACTTCGCCGCGGGGGCGGCCGCAGCGGCGTTCGCAGCCGGACCAGTGTTGGCGGCCTGCGACGGTCACGTCGGCGGCGTTCAGGGCAGGGGGCTGGTGCGCGGGGGAATCGGCTTGGGCCGAAGGGGCGTTCGCGGGTGGGAGTACTCGGCCGGATTCGACTGCGTCGGTGACGTCGGCGCGGACGTCGGTCAGTGCCTTGGCGCAACCGGGGCGGCCGGCGCAGGCGCTGACCTGGAGCCAGGGGGAGTTGGCGTCGAAGATGAGGCCCATGGGGGCGAGTACTCGGACGACCTGTTCGGCCGCCCATTCGTCGAGGTCGGCGATGACGAGGCTGCGCCACGGGGTGAGGAACACGGGACGTTCTGTCGCGGCGATGAATTCGGCGGTGCGCGCGGGCAGTGAACCCAACCGCACGCCGGCGCCGAGGCTGACCGATCCGTTGTCCTGATCGAGCCAGCCGATCGGAATATCTTGGTCAGCAACGAATTCCAGCCGATCGGCGCTGCGGTCGAGCCCCAGGCGCTCGGCCACCCGCTCGGCGCCGTCGGCGATGTCGTGCAGCCGCCACTGGCCGCCCTCGTCGTCGCGCAGGTCCAGGAAGCCGTGTGCCGCGGCGAGCACGACGTGCACCGCGTCGGCCGCGCAGACCCGGATGCCGGTGTCCGCTCCGGCCAGTACCAGCGCGAATTCGTCTGGGCCCGTGGCGTGTACGCCGATATCGCCGCTCAACCCGCTGACGTCGCCGCGCCCGTCGTCGAGCGTGAACAGCACCCGCCCCGGGAGTTCGGCGAGGCGGGGTGCCGCGCGCAGTCCCGCGTCGAGCACCGGCACGAACCGGTGCACGTCGGAGGTTCCGCCGATGCGGCCCGACAGCGGGGAGGCGACGATATTGCGTACCCGCTCGTGCGTCCGGCTCGGCAGCAGTCCGGCCGCGTCGAGCCGCTCGGTCAGCGCGGCCGCGTCCCGCACCTGCCGCACCTGCAGATTCCCGCGCGAGGTGAGTTCGAGATTCCCGTCTCCGAGGTCGCGTGCCGCTTCCGCCAGCACTTGCAGCTGCGCCGGTTCGATCCGCCCGCCGGGCACCCGGATGCGGGCCAGCGGCCCATCCGCCGCCTCGTGCAGCCGCAGCACCCCAGGGCAAGAATCCGGAACCCGTCGCGTCATAGTCTCCCCAGCCTACGAAACCGCCCCGGCGCGGCGCGGCGGCACCGGCCGGCGCGGTCGGCTCGTAGCTGATTCATAGCGGTTGCACATTTCTGGGTGACAGCTCACAAATCTGCGGATTCGCAATCGGGTGCTGACGGGCGCGGCTTCGAACTATTCGCTCGGTGAACACGGCCAACCTCGGTGCGTCGCACCGCGACGCGCGGGGTAGCATCCCAAGGCTCGGCGGGTGACGAGGAAACCGGTGTAAATCCGGTGCGGTCGCGCCACTGTGAAAGCCAGACCCTCTGGGCTTGCCCACTCCGCCGGCTCCGCTGGCTGCCGACCCCCGGCAGCGAGCAGCGAACACCCGATGGGCGCGTCACCCGAGGAAGGCTGCCACCTGTGATCCTGCTGCTGTCCACGTCCGATACCGATTTGCTCAGCGCCCGTGCCAGCGGCGCCGACTATCGGTGGGGTAACCCCGCCCGGCTGCTGGTGGACGATCTGCCGGCGCTGCTCGACGGCGCCGATCTGGTGATCGTGCGCATCCTCGGCGGCAAGCGTGCGTGGGAGGACGGGCTCGCGACGCTCCGCGACAGCGGGGTGCCGCTGGTGGCGCTCGGCGGTGAGATCGCGCCGGACGCGGAGCTGATGGAATGTTCGACGGTGCCCGGCGGTGTCGCCGCGGACGCGCACAACTACCTCGCGGCCGGCGGCGCCGCGAATCTGCGCCAGTTGCACAACTTCCTGTCTGATACGGTGCTGCTGACCGGCCACGGCTTCGAGCCGCCGGTGCAGTTGCCGAGTTGGGGTGTGCTGGAACGGACTCCGGGGGTGGCGGTACCGGCGGACGCGCCGAAGGTCGCGGTGATCTATTACCGCGCACAGCATCTGGCCGGTAACACCGGCTACATCGACGCCCTCTGCCAGGCGATCGAGAACACCGGAGCCCGCCCGCTCCCGCTGTACTGCGCGTCGCTGCGCACCGCCGAACCGGAGCTGCTCGCGACCCTGCGGCAGGCCGACGCGCTGGTGGTGACGGTGCTGGCGGCGGGCGGCACCAAGCCCGCCACCGCCTCGGCCGGCGGCGAGGACGAGGCGTGGGACGTGGGCGCGCTCGCCGACCTGGATGTGCCCATCCTCCAAGGCCTGTGCCTCACCAGCGGACGCGAACAGTGGGCGGCCAACGACGACGGGCTGTCTCCGCTGGATGTGGCCACCCAGGTCGCGGTGCCCGAGTTCGACGGTCGGATCATCACTGTTCCGTTCTCGTTCAAGGAGTTCGACGCCGACGGACTGTCGACCTACGTCCCCGATGCCGAGCGCGCGGCGCGCGTCGCCGGTATCGCGGTGCGTTACGCGCGGTTGCGCCACATCCCGGCCGCGCGTAAGCGCATCGCCCTGATGCTGTCCGCGTACCCGACCAAACATGCCCGCATCGGCAACGCGGTCGGCTTGGACACGCCGGCCAGCGCGATCCGTCTGCTCACCGAAATGCGCAAGGCCGGTTACGATCTCGGCGCGCCCGGCGAGATCCCCGGCCTCGACGAGCAGGACGGCGACGCGCTGATCCACGCGTTGATCGCGGCGGGCGGCCAGGATCCGGACTGGCTGACGGCGGAACAGCTGGAGGGTAACCCGATCCGGATCGGCGCCGCCACCTACGCGGCCTGGTTCGACACCCTGCCGGACGACCTGCGCGAGGCCGTGATCGAGGCGTGGGGCCCGCCGCCGGGCGAGCTGTACGTGGACCGTTCGGCCGATCCGAACGGTGAGATCGTCATCGCCGCACTGCGCTTCGGCAACGTGGCGCTGATGGTGCAGCCGCCGCGCGGTTTCGGCGAGAATCCCGTCGCCATCTATCACGACCCCGACCTGCCGCCGAGCCACCACTATCTCGCTGCATACCAATGGTTGCGCGCGACTGAGGGTTTCGCCGCCGATGCGATGGTGCACCTCGGCAAGCACGGCAACCTGGAGTGGCTGCCCGGTAAGACGCTCGGCATGTCCGCGTCCTGTGGCACCGACGCCGCGCTCGGCGACCTGCCGCTGATCTACCCGTTCCTGGTGAATGATCCCGGCGAGGGCACCCAGGCCAAGCGCCGGGCGCACGCGACGCTGGTCGACCACCTGATCCCGCCGATGGCGCGAGCCGAAAGCTACGGCGATATCTCGCGTTTGGAGCAGCTGCTCGACGAGCACGCCAACATCTCCACCCTCGATCCGGCCAAGCTGCCCGCCATCCGGCAGCAGATCTGGACGTTGATGCGTGCGGCGAAGATGGACCACGATCTGGGCCTGGCCGAACGCCCGGACGAAGACGTCTTCGACGACATGCTGCTGCACGTCGACGGCTGGCTGTGTGAGATCAAGGACGTGCAGATCCGCGACGGACTGCACATCCTCGGCCAGGCGCCGGCGGGGGAGAGCGAGCTGGACCTGGTGCTGGCCATGCTGCGCGCCCGCCAGCTGTGGGGCGGTGAACGCAACGTGCCCGGTCTGCGGGAAGCGTTGGGGCTGGACGAGTCCGGTACCGAAGCCCGTGGCCGGGTCGATGTGGTGGAGGAGCAGGCCCGCGGCCTGGTCGCCGCGTTGCAGGCCGCCGACTGGTCCGTGGACGCGGTCGACCGGATCGTCGACGAGTTCGCGGCGGTGGGCGCGACCGCCGACCGCGAGCTGACGGCGGTGCGCGCGGTATTGCGTTTCGCCGCCGCCGAAGTCGTGCCGCGCCTGCGGCAGACCGGGGTCGAGGTGGAGCGCGTCCTGCACGCGTTGAACGGCGGGTTCATTCCCGCGGGTCCCAGCGGCTCGCCGCTGCGCGGCCTGATCAATGTGCTGCCCACGGGCCGCAATTTCTACTCGGTCGACCCGAAGGCCGTCCCCTCGCGGCTGGCCTGGGAAACCGGTCAGGCCATGGCGGATTCGCTGCTGGCCCGCTACCTCGCCGATCACGGCGAGTACCCGCGCTCGGTGGGACTGTCGGTGTGGGGCACCTCGGCGATGCGCACCTCCGGCGACGATATCGCCGAAGTCCTTGCCCTGCTGGGCGTCCGGCCGGTCTGGGACGAGGCGAGCCGCCGGGTCACCACGCTCGAGGTGATCTCCCTCGACGAATTGGCCCGTCCCCGTGTCGATGTCACGGTGCGTATCAGCGGCTTCTTCCGCGACGCGTTCCCGCACGTGCTGGCGCTGCTGGACGACGCGGTCCGGTTGGTCGCAGAGCTCGACGAGCCCGCCGAGTCCAATTACGTGCGCGCCCATGCCGCCGCGGATCTGGCCGAGCACGGCGACGCCCGCCGCGCCACCACCCGCATCTTCGGTTCCAAGCCGGGCACCTACGGCGCGGGCCTGCTGCAGCTGATCGATGCCAAGAGCTGGCGCACCGACGACGATCTCGCGCAGGTCTACACCACCTGGGGCGGCTACGCCTACGGCCGTGATCTCGACGGCGCGCCCGCGGCCGACGACATGCGCACCGCGTATCGCCGAATCGCGGTGGCGGCCAAGAACACCGACACCCGCGAGCACGATATCGCCGACTCCGACGACTATTTCCAGTTCCACGGCGGCATGGTCGCCACGGTTCGCGCGCTGACCGGTAAGAACCCCGAGGCCTACATCGGCGACAGCACCCGCCCCGACGCGGTGCGCACCCGGACGCTGTCCGAGGAGACCTCGCGGGTGTTCCGCGCCCGGGTGGTCAACCCGCGCTGGTTGGAGGCGATGCGCAGGCACGGCTACAAGGGTGCGTTCGAGATGGCCGCCACCGTCGACTACCTGTTCGGCTACGACGCCACCACCAATGTGGTCGCCGACTGGATGTACGAGAAGCTCGCGGAGAGTTACGTTTTCGACGACGTGAACCGCAAGTTCATGGAGCAGTCCAACCCGTGGGCCCTGCACGGCATTGCCGAGCGGCTGCTGGAGGCGGCCGAGCGGGACTTGTGGGAGCGCCCGGAGCAGGCGACACTGGACCGGTTGCGGCAGGTCTATTTGGAGACCGAGGGCGAATTGGAGTAGTCCGGAAAAGCAACCCCCCAATTATCGGGGGAATTTCGAAATCGCTGATCTTGCAGGGCAATTCGATCTGCCGAATCCGCTCGACAACATCATTGCCGAGAGCGCATGATCGATGGTGTTTCCACGGCTGTTTGCCGAGGAAACACCAATCGAATCGGCTAGATGATTGGAAAGCCTTATGAATATCAGGAAATTCGTAGCGACCGCAGCTCTCACCATTGCCGCGACCGGTATCGCCGCCGCCACCGCGCACGGTGAGGTGCAGGTGGCCGACGCGATCAACGGCGTCGATCAGGGGGTGGCCTACACCGCCACCGTCGCGCCGGACCACTCGAGCGCGACCGTCACGCTCGCCTCCGGCAAGTTCGTGCTCACGCCCGATCAGGGCATCTCCGTCGTGGCGCCGGACGGCTCGCTGGTCGCCACCGTGCCGACCACGATGCAGTCGGTGTCGGGGCAGCAGGTTCGGGTGGCGCCGCAGGTCGACGCCGCCGCAACCACTTTGACGCTGCAGCCGGTCGGGGCCGCGGTCCCGGAGCCGGGCGCACCGCAATTCATCGGTGACGCCGGCACCACCGTCGCGGGCGTGTTGATCGGATGCGCGATCGGCTTCCTGATCGGGCTGATCTTCGCGATTATCGGGGCCATCCCCGGCTGCATCATCGGTGGCATCATCGGCGGTATCGCGGGCGCCAACCAGCCCTAGCGGGTAATCGCGGGACGAGCGAACCCGGTCGCGATCGGCCCTTGCCGAGTCGGCCGGGTTTCGCTATTTCACCGAATTGTGCTGCGTCGATGTTTTATTCGGCACCGGCCGCGCGCCGGAATCGCTCGGCGGTCGCCAGCAACTGCTCGACGAGTTCCGGGCCGTCGAGCACCTCGAAATCGACGTCGGCCAAACCGAGATAGTGCGCGAGCATCCGCGGGTTGTCCGAACCCGCCTGCACCACACAGTGATCCGGTCCGTCCGCGGTGACCGACACCGCGGGCGGCAACTTCGCCCGGATCTCCTGCGCGGGTGCGGCCATGCGTACTGTCGCACGGTAGCGCCAGGTCGCGGCCTCGACGCCGCGCTGCACCCGTTCGGCGATCTCGGCTTCGGACATCTCGCGCGGCGTGAACCGCGGACCGTTGGGCGTCTTCGGCGCGATCCGGTCCACCCGGAAGGTGCGCCAGTCGGCGCGGCCCGGATCCCAGGCGACCAGGTACCACCGCCCGCGGAAATGCACCATCCGGTGCGGTTCGACCGCGCGCCGCGACGGCGTCCCGGCGTGCGTCTCGTAGTCGAAGCGCAACTGCTCGCTCGCCCGGATCGCCCCCGCCACGGCGGTGAGCACCGCGGCGTCGACGGTGGTGCGCTGGAATTCCGGTGCGTGCACGGTGGCCGAGGTGAGCGTGGCGACCCGGTGCCGCAGCCGTGCGGGCAGCACCTGTTGCAACTTCACCAGCGCGCGGACCGAGGTTTCCTCGATCCCGGTGACCGCGCCGTTCGCCGCGGTGGCCAGCCCGACCGCGACCGCGACGGCCTCGTCGTCGTCGAGCAGCAGCGGCGGCAGCGCGGAGCCCGCGCCGAGCCGGTAGCCGCCCGCGACACCGGGCGTCGCGTGCACCGGATAGCCCAGGGTCCGCAGTCGCTCGATATCGGTGCGGATGGTGCGGGTGGACACCTCGAGGCGTGCGGCGAGCGCGGGACCGGTCCAGTCCCGATGCAGCTGTAGCAGCGACAACAGCCGGAGCAATCGTGCGGAGGTCTCCAACATCGGTCGATCATCGCAGCAATCGCGGAAAAGTACCTTCCGCGATCAGCTGCCGACCACCGCGTTCATGATCGTGCCCGCGCTCGTGGCGACCACCCCGCCGATCATCGCGCCCGCGATCATCTTCGGCGACTCCAGCGCGCCGCCCTGCCACTTCTCCCAGGCGAATCGTCCACCGGCGAAGGTGATTCCGCAAACGCCGGACAGCAGCACCAGCCAGGTGAGGTAGCGGACCATCTGCAGGATCTTGTCCGAGACCGGCGGCGCTTCCGGTGTCGGGTTACCGATTTGGGCGAGGAGGGCGTCGTGCACAGCGATGATGACCATGAATACGCTCGCTTCGGGTCGATGTGGCACCGGATGCGGTGTCACGGGCGCGTTGTCTGGGAGATAGCCATGCTTGTACCGGACAGTATGTGCGGCCCTGACGATTTCGTGGAGCGTAGGGCGGAACCTGTCGGGAATGTCCGATCAGGGCGTTATGGTGCGCGCGACCCGGAAGCCGACATCATCGAGGCGCAAACTGGGGTGACTGCGCCGGCGCACACCGGCCCGGCAGCTCCAGTGCTCGTCGAACCAGCCCCCGCCCCGCAGCACCCGGTAGGAGCCGTAGACCTCGGCGTCGTAGATGTCCCAGCACCAGTCCCAGGTGTTGCCGAGCATGTCGAACAGGCCGAACGCATTGGGCCGCTTACCGCCGACCTCGTGCATCCGGTCGCCGGAATTCCCGCGGTACCAGGCGATGTCGTCGAGCGGGCCGTAACGCGGGCCGGTGCTGCCCGCACGGCACGCGTACTCCCATTCGGCCTCGCTCGGCAGCCGGTAGCCGTCCGCCGCGGTGTCCCACTCGATGTCTTCGTCGGCGATGCGGTATGCGGGACGCAAGCCCTCCTGTTCGGACAGGGCATTGCAGCAGCGCACCGCGTCCCACCAGGAGACGCAGTCCACGGGTCGGCGCTCGCCCGGCGCACTGCTCGGCCGTTCCCCGGTGACCTGGGCATAACGTCCCTGGGTGATCGGGACCGCGCCGATCCGGAATGTTGCGATATCGACGGTCCACTGGCGTCGGGTCCGCCGATCCGCCAGCTGTACCGTGCCCGCGGGCACGGTGATCAGGGCGTGCGGGTCCACGCGCAGGTCAGGCACGCAGCTCGGGAATCGCCCCGTCGCGTTCCAGGTCGGGCTCGACCTGGTGCGGGAAGACGTACTTGCGCATGGCCCACCAGCGGAACACCGTCGCGAGCAGGGTGCCGATGATCGTCGCGCTGATGAAGTCGGCAATGTTCTCGGTGACCACCGACACGTGCGGCGCGCGGAGCTGGAAGATATAGCTCGACACCGCGAGCGGCAGCTGGTTGATCACCATGCCGATGCCCGCCACCACGAAGAACAGTGCCGCCTCGTGCCGCCGCTCGTGTCCGCCGCGTGCGGTGAACGCCCACTCGCGGTTCAGGACGTAGGACACGACCGTCGCGATCAGCACGGCGACCATGTTGGCGGTCACCGGCTTACCGTGCAGGACGGTCCATTTCAGCCCGAAGAACAGCACCGAGGTGGTGACGAAGGCGATCGCTCCGACGGTCAGAAACTTCAGCAGCTCCGCGTTGCGCACGAACGCCGACAGCATTCGGCTCGGCACGCGGGCAGCGACAATCTGGGCCAAGAACATCGGGCCAGGTTAGCCGAGTGCGGGCGGGCCGCCGTCACCGCCGCCGGTTCTCCCTCGTTTCGCGAGTGCGTTTGCGAGAGAACGGATCTCGTGTTTCGAAGGGCACGATATGAAAACGATCACGCCGGGCCGTTATGTTTCCGTTATATTCATTCGCATAGCTCTCATCTATTTTCCCAGGTCAGAGCCGTGTGGGCCGACTGTACAGATGCACATGCGCTGCTGGTCACAGTTGCACTCGCGCTCGGTGCGCCGAACGCCCGGAAATGTGAGAGTGTCTTGTATCGAGGCCGGGGCCCAGAGGAAAGTGGCTCGGACACCGGTCGGTACAACCACGAGGGGCCTCAGCCGTCGGCTGCGGCCCCTCGTTGTGCGTCCGGTGCGTCAAGCCGTTGGGCTGCGCCAATATTCGGGATCGCGGCCGTAGTCGGGCGTGGTGTACGCGCGATCCCACGGCGCGTCCGGCGCCAGTAGCTCGCGCCACGGCGCGACCTCGACGTACAGCACCCGCATGGCGTCCAGGGAGGCGAAGTGCAGGGCGGGGCCGTCCGTGCTGACCGCGTCATCGGGCACGGCGACGTCGAAATTGCGTTCCAGTGCGGCCCGCACGGTGGCCTCGACGCAGACATTGGTCTGCAATCCGGCGACGACGAGGCGGTGCGCGCCGAGATTGCGGAGCAGCGGCTCGAGTTCGGTGTAGGCGAAGAAGCTGTGCCGGGTCTTGGTGAGCACCATGTCGCCGTGGCGCGGTGCGACGTCGTCCATGATGCGGGTCTTCCACTCGCGTTGCTCGGCAGACACTTTCGGGACCAGATGACGACGGTGCTGCAGATGTCTGCGCGGTCGCGGGCCGGTGCCGATCAAGCCGGACTGTCCGGCGATCATCCGGGAGTAGATGAGCGGGAAATGTTGGCGCCGCGCCTGTTCGGCCAACTCGGCGCATGCGCCGACGACCGCGTCGAGGCGCCAGATGGGTGGCCAGCCCAGCGCGTCACGGACGCCGTCGTCGGCGATGTAGGTGTTCTGCAAGTCGATCAGGAGCACTGCGGTGTCGACCATCGGCGTCCTCCCGTGCGCGTCGAGGAACCCTTGTCTCGAGGGTAGGACGGCACGGCCGACGGCGTCACGAAACGGCAGGCGCGGGTGCGGATTCCGGCCCGTCAGTCCGGCGTGACGGGCCCGTTGATCTCCACGATGGCGTCGTTCAGATCGATGACCGCCGCGACGCGCTGCCCCCAGGGTCGCGTGGTCGGGACCAACGCGCTGCGCGCACCGGCCTCGACCGCGCGGCGATAAGCGTCGTCCACGTCGTCGGTTTCGAGCAGCACGCGAAAACCGTCGGTGGGCCGGGGTTCGGCGTAGTCCTCGATCTTGCGCCGGTGTTCGACGCTGAGATAGGGCGCGGAGGGCCCATCGGACCAGCCGGGCCGGCCGAGCACCACGAAGGTGCCGTCGCCGTCGGCGAACACCTGTCCGAGACCGAAGGCCGCCTCGTAGAACGCCACCGTCGCGTCCACGTCGTCCACCAGTAACGCCACCCCGCCGAAGTGCATACCGACTCCTTGGATCCCCGCAGCCATTTGGAAAGGTAAATTACCGTATAGCGGCAATCGGCGCTGCCTCGATCTTTGTGAGATTGGCTACCGGGCGGCGAATGGGACGGGCGCCAGGTCGAGTGCCATCTCGACCTCGATCATGGACTTGTCCCGAGGCATTGCCCGACGTCGTCCGGTCCGCTGGAAACCGTGCCGGAGATAGAGGCGCTCGGCCGGTTCGTTGCCGTCGAGCACCCAGAGCAGGGACCGCCGATGCCCCTGGCCGCGGGCCCACTCGAGCACGGTGCGCACGAGTGCGTCGCCCACGCCGAGGCCCCGCGCCGCCGGGGCGACCCACATCGAGACCAGGATGGACGTTTCCGGATGCTCACCGAGTTCACCGCCCGCGAGGCCGACCGGTTCGCCGTCGACCGTCGTGATGAACAGTGTTCGTTCGGAAAGCTTGTGCCGCCAATCTGTTTCGGTGCGCTGGGCGGCCTGTGCGTGCGTCAGGTTCGCGGAGTAGGGGGCCTCGAGCAACCCGGCCAACTGCACGTCCCGGAAGATCTGCCAGTCGTCGCCGACGAGGCGTCGCGTGTTGATCATCGCTGCATGGTCGACCACCCGGCGGGTGCCGCGCAATGCATTTGCGTCCGATGCCGAATCCGGGACGGGCTTAATTACGTGCCATGCTCTAACGTAATTGTGCGTAGGACGCGACGGTGAGGAAATGCGGTGAAGGTCGACCTGAGGTTGGACGCGGGATTGACGCAGGTCGCGGACCGTGCGCGGGAACTCGTAGGGCTCGGTGCGGACGGTTTGTTCACCTTCGAAGGTCCCAACGACATCTTCGTGCCGCTGACGCTGGCCGCCGCGACCGTGCGAGCCGACCTGATGTCCAATGTCGCGATCGCGCTGCCGCGCAGCCCCCTTCATCTCGCGCACACCGCCTACGACCTGCAAACCCTGAGCGGCGGGCGATTTCGCCTCGGTCTCGGATCGCAGGTGCGTCCGCATATCGAGAAGCGTTACGGCGCACAGTGGTCCGAGCCGGTGGCGCGGATGCGCGAGACCGTGCTCGCGATCAAGGCGATCTTCGACGCCTGGGAAGGGCGTTCGGCGTTACGCTTTCGTGGGCGGTTCAGCACGCACACGCTGATGCCGCCGATGTTCGATCCCGGGCCGAACCCGTACGGCCCGCCCGAAGTCTGTCTCGGCGCGCTCGGCCCGCGGATGACCAGGGCCGCGGCGGAGGTCGCCGACGGCCTGCTGGTCATGCCGTTCAACAGCGCCGAGCACTTTCGGCAACGGACACTGCCCGCGGTCGCCGACGGTTTGGCGCGCGCCGGACGGACGTCGGCGCAGCTGCGGATCTACCCGCAGGTCATCGTCGGCGTCGGCCGCACCGACGCGGAACTGACCGCCGCGGCGACGGGCGTGCGGGAACTGCTGGCGTTCTATGGTTCCACGCCCGCCTATCGGCCCGTGCTGGAGGTCGAGGGGTGGGCGGACCTGCAACCCGAGCTGAATCTTCTGTCCAAGCAAGGTGATCGGGCCACCATGGCGAGCCTGATCGATGACACGATGCTCACCACCCTCGCCGTGCACGGCACGCCCGAGCACTGCGCCGCCGCGATCCTGGACCGATTCGGGGCGGTCGCCGAGCGGGTGTGCTGCTATTTTCCCGGTTATCCCGTCTCGAATTCGCATGTCGCGGACCTGATTCGGGCTTTACAGGGCGGTGTCGCGTGAGCGAGGTCCTGGTACGGGTCGAAGACGGCGTCGCGATCCTCACGCTGCATCGACCCGAGCGGCGCAACGCGTTCACGAAGCAGATGGGAACCGCGTTGGGCGAGTACTACCGTGCCCTCGACGCCGATGACGCGGTGCGCGTCGTCGTGCTCACCGGCACACCACCGGCCTTCTGTGCCGGGGCGGACCTGTCCGGTGGTGAGGACACGTTCGCCGTCGGCGCCGACCCGAGTTTCAGTGCGTCGCCGGTGACGCCGCCCGCGTTCGATCTCGGCAAGCCGGTGATCGCGGCGATGAACGGCCACGCCATCGGCATCGGCTGCACCCTCGCGATGCAGGCCGATATCCGCATCGCCGCCACCGACGCGAGCTACGCCGTGCCGCAGGTCCGCTTCGGCCTGGTGCCGGATGCCCTGGCGCACTGGACGATTCCACAGATCGCCGGCACCGCCGTCGCCGCCGAAATCCTGCTCACCGGCCGCAGGCTCGACGGCGCCGACATGGCGCGCCTCGGCCTGGCCAGTCGATGCCTGCCGTCCGCCGAGGTGCTACCCGCCGCGCTCGCGATGGCACACGACATCGCCACCAACGTCTCCCCGACCTCCGCGGCCCTGTGCAAGAGACTGCTCTGGGACACCGCCCGGCACGGGTTCGGCCCGGAGCAGGTGGCAGAACTGGAAACCGAACTGCACCACCGGGTGATGGGCTCGCCCGATGCCGTCGAAGGGATGCGAGCGTATCTGGACCGGCGGGAACCGCGTTGGGCGGCGCGGTTTTCGGCGGGGGAGTAGTTGCAGGAGCTCGGCAGCTGCCGATACTCGT
>NZ_BAUA01000061.1 GCF_000710915.1 Nocardia brasiliensis IFM 10847 | reverse complement strand
CGCCGCTGCCCGAGTCCAGGTCCAGTTCGGCATCCACCCCGAAAACGGTTCGGCCGACCCAGTTCCACACGGGGCTCAGCGGATACAGCAGTCCGTTGATCGCGTTCTGCGGGAACTTGTCCCAGAAGATCCCGGTGTAGACGAACAAGAACTGCGGGAAGATCACACAGAACAGGCCGAAGTAGGTGAAGCAGAATCGGAATGCGATGCGCGTCAGCGGATTCCACCTCGCCGACGCGGGGTCCTCGACTCCGGGACCATCGGTGATCTCTCGTTCGATCGACTGCGTACTCGCCGCGCTCACAGCTGCCCCTCCTCCGAAACATGCACAGTGAGCGAACGGTATCGAGTCACCCGGTGCGCGGGCCTCCAGGAAATCCCCCGTCTTTTCCTCGGTAGGAAGTCGTACGTGGTAGCCGTCGAAGTCGTACGTGCTGGCTACACCATTACCGTCTTTCGGCCGGTGCGGCACCCACCGGTCCCGTGCCCCGAAGCCGCCCCGAGCGGCCGCGAGCGGGTGCGGGGCGGGTGCGGGCGCCCACCACCCGACCGGCCGAGTACTCGCATGTCAAGGCCTGGTTCCGGCCAGTGAGCGGGTTCTTCGACCTCGATCGTTTTCCGCCCGCGAGCCGACTGGAACGCGTTACTGTCGCGTATCGCGGCGCACCGCCGCCGATGTGGGCTGCGTCGGAACACGCGGCACCGCTTCATGGTGTCAGGAGGACAACGATGGCCGATGATCCGGATCCCGCCCAGCGGCAGCAACTGACCGTCAGCGAACGCGATCTGGAAGTGCTCGCCGAGGATCTCGCGCGCTGGCTGGATTCGAAAGTCTCCGCCGATCATCCGCCGCGGGTCTCCGGTCTCGCCCGCCCGCAGGCCGGCGGCATGTCCAGCACGACGATTCTGTTCGACGCCGAATGGAGTGTCGACGGCAGGCACGAGCGCGGCTCGTTCGTCGCGCGCATGGCACCGGAGGCCGGGTCCTTTCCGGTGTTCGAGACCTACGATCTGGCCACTCAGTACAAGGTGATGTCCGGCGTAGCCGAGCACACCACCGTGCCCGTACCCGGCCTGTGCTGGCTCGAAGAAGACGAAAAGCACCTCGGCGCGCCCTTTTTCGTGATGAAGCGGGTGGACGGGCGGGTGCCGACGGACAATCCGCCGTACGTGTTCGTCGGCTGGCTGTTCGATGCCACCCCCGAGCAGCGGGCCCAGCTCACCGCGAACACCGTCGAGGTGATCGCGAAAGTCCACGAGATCCCGGACCCGGCCCTGCGCTTTCCCGCCCTGCGCGGCGCGGGACAGTCCCTGCGCCGCCACGTCGAGGCGCAGAAGGCGTGGTATCGCTGGGCTTTGGCCGACGACGGATTCGAAATCCCTTTGCTCGAGCGTACTTTCGATTGGCTCGAAGCGAACTGGCCGAGCGATCCCGGCCCCGACGTACTCAGCTGGGGCGACGCGCGGCCCGGCAACATCATCTTCGACGAATTCCGGCCCGCGGCGGTATTGGACTGGGAGATGGCCGCATTGGGGCCGCGCGAACTAGACGTCGCGTGGGTGATCTTCATCCACCGGTTCTTCCAGGACATCGCCACCCGCTTCGAACAGCCGGGCCTGCCCGACTTCCTGCGCCGGGCCGACGTGGTCGCGAAATACGAAGAGCTGACCGGACATACGGTGCGCGACCTGGACTGGCACATCGTCTACGCGGCGCTGCGCCACGGCATCGTGATGGCCCGGGTCAAACGCCGGATGATCCACTTCGGCGAGGACACCGATACTCCCGACCGGGACGACTATGTGATGCATCGGGCGAGCCTGGAACGGCTGCTCGATGGAACCTACGAATGGGATTGAGATAAACCATGCCAGTTCCCTTGGACGAATACCCGATTCACCAGACCGCGCTGTCGCTGGCCCGGGTGGCGAGTTCCGACCGAAACTTCTACGACCGCAGCTACCTCAACGGGCACAACCGGGACGGCGGCACCTTCTTCATCACCGGGTTCGGCGTGTACCCGAACCTCGGAGTGACCGACGCCTACGCCTGCGTCCGCCGCGGCGACATCCAGCGCACCGTGCGCTTCTCCGACGCGCTCGAAGAACGCAGCCTGGAACAACGCGTCGGCGGCTACCGGATCGAGGTGGTGGAACCGCTGCAACGGATCCGGGTGGTGTGCGAGCACGACGAGCTGTCGTTCGACCTCACCTGGGAAGGCGCCTTCCCCACCGTGCAGGAGCAGCCGCACCTGATCCTGAACGGCAACCGGCCCATCATCCAGGCCAGCCGGTTCGCGCAGGTGGGTTCCTGGGCGGGGACACTGCACGTCGACGGGGAAGACATCACCGTCGATCCGGCGGTGTGGACCGGTACCAGGGACCGGTCGTGGGGTATCCGGCCGGTCGGCGAATCCGAGCCGCCGGGACGGGCGGCGAGCGAACCGTCCGGCGGTTTCTGGTGGATGTATGTCCCGCTGCGCTTCGACGACTTCGCCGTCGTGGTGATCGTGCAGGAAGAGCCGGACGGCACCCGCACGCTCAACGACGCGGTCCGGGTCTGGCCGGACGGGCGCGTCGAGCAGCTCGGCTGGCCTCGCATCTCCATCGACTACCGTTCCGGCACAAGGCATCCCGTCGGCGCCCGGCTCGAACTGACGACCCCCGACGGCAAGCCGCTGGAGATCGAGGTGACCACCGGCACCAACGTGCCCCTGCACGTCGGCTGCGGTTACGGCGGCGACCCGGACTGGCTGCACGGTCAGTGGAAGGGCCGCGACTGGTCCCTGTCCAGCCGCTACGACCTCACCGACCCCGCCATCGTCGCCCGCGCCCCCTACGGCGTCATCGACCACGTCGCCCACGCCCGCTGCAACGGCGCCGAAGGCTGGGGCCTGTTCGAACACGCCAGCATGGGCCGCCACGATCCCACCGGCTTCGCCGACTGGAGTTCCGTCGCACCGTAATTGACGTTGCGCCCTGCTACTACGTGCCCGGAGCAGGGCCGACTCCGGCCCGCAAACGCCGCCCTCGTGCCGCCGAAACCGTTGTCGCCGTGCCGTCATGCCGCAGTCGTAACGGCACGGCGGCGACCACGCCGTGGGTCACGGCGGCAACCGCACGGCCGACGGGCGCCACCCGACGGGTGCGGGAGGCACGGGTCGGGTCAGGGGGCGGGACGGGCCAGGTCAGGGCGTTTGATGTAGTCGGTCAGGCCGATCACGTTGCCCCAGGGGTCGGCCAGTTCCACACTCCAGCCGGTCGCGACTTCGAAGGGCGCGGTGCGCATGTCGACACCGTGCCCTTCGAGTTCCGCCGCGGCGGCACGCACGTCCGGCACCTCCAACCACACCCGCATGGCCGGGGCGGTCCCCTGCCCAGCGGCCGGGTCCAGCTGCGCCATGATGCCTGGCGTCTGAGCCGCGACGCCGAACAGGGCGATCCCGCGCTCGGGCACCGTGAACCGCACGGACAGCCCTAGCCTGCTGCCGTAGAACTCGACCGCGGCAGCCAGGTCCCCCACCGGAACCAGCACATTATCGATCCCTCGGACATCCACCCCGCCATCGTGCCGCACCCCCTCCGACTTCCCGCACCCTTTCCGACTTCCCGCACCCCTTTTCCGCCCTCGCGCACCCGCTACGCCATGCCATAGCGGGGCGGATTCATCCGCCCCGCGTGCGGGAACGCAGAGCTAGCGCGGGAGACCAGGAGGCGCGCGCAGCGTGGCCGCCGTCGGACTCGAGGCACGCCCTGACTCGCTGATACCCGCGCTATAAACCCTGCGGAGAGTCCGGATCTCGAACGCGCTCGGCGACTGCGACGACTACGCCGTCTACTACGCACTTCGGGACTACGAGGAGGCCGCCCGCGGAGGCGAGGAGGGCGGCCGCTTCGGCGACGCTCGGCGTGCCGACTGCCGCGGCAGTTCGCGAATCAGGTTTCGGCACAGTCACTTCGGCTAGTTCCGTAGCGCTGAAAGCCAGCACTCGCACCGCCAACTCCGCCGCCGCCCTCTGCATCCCGACCTCCACCGCCCGCCGATCGATCGTCGCCAAACACTCGATCGCGCGCTCTCCCATCACCTCCCGCACCACCCGCACAATGCGTTCAGCAGATGTCCCCGGCCGCAACCCGAGCCCGACGACGAACTCACCCATCCGCCGCGCGCCTTCCAGTCGGCTCCCCACCGAGCCCGACCACGCGGATAACCACACTCAGCGTCACAGCGCAGACTCCATCACGGTCTCCTGCCCATCCCGAGCAGTCGGCCCACACCGCGACAACGAACGACCACACTCGGCGTCACGGCGCGGATACCCGTAACGGCCCGCTCCAGCCTGAGTAGGCGATCACACCGGGACTGCGAGACACCGCACTCGGCGTCAACGGCGGGCACGAGCGAACTCCGCAGCGGCCGCGACGAAACGAGTTGTCGCTTCGGGGTTTCCGGCGGGGTGGGTGTGCAGGTAGGAGGCGTGGACTCGGTGGACGAGAGCGCCTTCCACGGCGCGGGCTCCGTCGTTGCCGCGCCAACCCCATGCGGGGGCGGCGGTGTTCGAGGCGGTCAGGCGGGTGCGGTGGAATTCGTGGCCGCGTACTCGCTCGCCTGCCCGCCACAGTGCGGAGTCGGCCAGTGCCACGGCGTCTCGGTAGCCGAGGGTCAGGCGCGGTCCGAATTCGGCGTCGGCGTCGACCACGCCCGCCATGGGGTGGCCGTCCAGGGTGCGCGTGAGGTACAGCAGGCCCGCGCATTCCGCATGCACCGGCAGAGCTTGCGCGGCAAGCGACCGCACCGCCGCGAGCAGGTTCGTGTTCGCGGCCAACTCGGCCGCATGCTCCTCGGGAAACCCACCGGGCAGCACCAACCCGGCCGTCCCGCTGGGCAATTCGTCCCGCATCGGATCGAACACCCGAACCTGTGCCCCCGCCGCGCTCAACAACTCACGATGCTCCGCATACCCGAACGTGAACGCCGGACCCCCTGCCATCGCGATCACCGGCCCCGCCCCCGCACGAAAACCGCCCCTTTGCGCCGAACCGCGACCCACCTGGCCACCGGTCCCCCGGACGAGGTCGACGCCGCTCCGATGATCACCGCCGCCCCCGACACCCACACCACCGAACGCGGCCGCGCCGCCACGACCCCCGCCGCCCTCAGCAACACCATCGTTCGAAACCCTACCGACCAGCCCAGATCCACCATCTCGACCACCGAGCGCCTCGTCCCCCTCCCGGACGCCGTTGCCACCGCCACCAGGAACCGCGCCGGCGTGGACAGACCGTCCGCCCGCACCGACGACGGCGAAACCGCCGCATGCCTCCGCGGCGACCGCCTCGGGATCCCACGCCGCGCCCGCGACGCTCGAGCGGGCCAGTGCCGCTATGGCGCGCAGGTCCAGGTGGGCGGCAACGAGATCGGTCATGGCCGCGACGGCGGCGGTGGCTGCGGAGCCGTGTTCGACGGCGGGGATGAGGCCGAGATGCCGTGAGGGGACCTCCAGTTCGGCCATACGGGGGAGGGAGCCGAGGACCGGGAGGCCGACGCGGTCGCAGGCGGCGCGCAACACCTGGTCGTGTCGTTCGCTGCCGACACGGTTCAAAATCACGCCGCCGAGCCGGATTCCGCTGTCGAAGGTTGCGAAGCCGTGCAGGAGCGCGGCCAGGCTTTGACTGTGCCCACGCGCGTCGACGACCAATACCACCGGCGCACCGAGCAATCCGGCGACCTGCGCGGTGGATCCTTCGGCGACCGGGGCGGCGTGGTGTTCGTCGATACGGCCGTCGAACAGCCCCATCACCCCCTCGACCACCGCGAGGTCGCAGCCGAGCGAGCCGTGCCGATACAGCGGCACCACGCGTTGCGCGCCGACCAGCACCGGATCGAGGTTGCGGCCGGGACGTCCCGCTGCCAGTCCGTGGTACCCGGGATCGATGTAATCGGGCCCCACCTTGAACGGTGCGACCCGATGCCCGGCCCGCCCCAGCGCACCGATCAACCCGGTCGCGACCGTCGTCTTCCCGCTCCCCGAGGCAGGGGCGGCGATCACCACCGCGGGCACGCCCGCCATCAGCGCCCCCACCCCACGCAGCCGGGGGCCGCGCACTCACCGAGGGGGAACTGACGGCGGAACCCACTCGGGTTTCGCCGCCACCAGTTCCCCCTCGACGAACTCACCATTCGATGCCGCGCTGGCCTTTGCGGCCCGCGTCCATGGGGTGCTTGACCTTGGTCATCTCGGTGACCAGGTCGGCGGCGTCGAGCAGGGCGCCGGGCGCGTCGCGCCCGGTGATGACGACGTGCTGGTTCCCGGGCCGGGTACGCAGGGTTTCGACGACCTCGTCGATGTCGACCCACCCCCATTTGAGCGGATAGGTGAACTCGTCGAGCACGTAGAAGCGATGCTGTTCGGCTCGCAGCCGACGGGCGATCTCGTGCCAGCCGGCCAGCGCGGCGGCGGCGTGGTCTTCGTCGGTGCCCTGCTTGCGGGACCAGGACCAGCCTTCGCCCATCTTGTGCCATTCGACGGGACCGCCGGCACCGGTCTGCTCGTGCAGGGTGCCGAGGGTGCGAAAAGCGGCCTCCTCCCCCACTTTCCATTTGGCGCTCTTCACAAACTGGAACACGGCGACGTCGAAACCCTGGTTCCAGGCGCGCAAGGCCATGCCGAACGCCGCGGTCGACTTACCCTTGCCCGGCCCGGTGTGCACCGCCAGCACCGGCTGATTGCGCCTCTGCCGTGTGGTGAGCCCGTCTTCGGGCACGGTCTCCGGAACGCCTTTGGGCATCGAATCTCCTTGTCAGTCACGGCTCGTCGCCGAACCGCGGATCGAGCACACCTACCGGGCGTCCTTCGGCACCGGACCGGCCTCCGGAACCGCCCGCCCTACCGGAGGCAACCGCCGCTGATCAAGCGGCACGCGCCCCCACCCGCCCGGATCCGGCGCGCACGATGTCGGCGACCGAATCCCCGGTCAGCTCAGCCAGTCTCAGGTATCCGCCGCGCAGTTCGCGAGCGAGTTCCGCGGCGAGTCCGAGCCGGATCATGCCGCGCTCGCAGTCGACGACGATCGAGGTGACGCCGTCCTGCGCGAGCAGCGCGGCCGCGCTCCGGGCGCGCGGCACCGGATCGACCCCGCCGGTGGCGCGACCGTCGGTGAGCAGCACCAGCATCGGACGGCGACGCGGATCGCGGACGCGTTCACGCTGGACGATCTCGCGAGCTTTGAGCAAGCCCGCGGCCAGCGGCGTCTTGCCGCCGGTGCGCATTCCGGACAGCCGCCGGACCGCGATATCGACCGACGAGGTCGGCGGCAGCACCAGTTCGGCGTCCTGACCACGCACGGTGATCACGGCGACCTTGTCGCGCCGCTGATACGCGTCCCGGAGCAGCGTGACGACCGCGCCGGTGACGGCGGACAACCGGTCCCTGGCCGCCATCGACCCGGACGCGTCGACCACGAAGACGACCAGATTCCCCTCGCGCCCTTCGCGATACGCGCCCCGCAGGTCCTCGGCGACCAGTTTCAGCGGCCCGTCGCCGCGCCCGCGCGCGTGCTGATGCGGCGCGGCGGCGAAGACGGTGCCGAGCAGATGCAGACCGGTGCTGGTCTCCGAGCTGGGCCGCACGACCCGGCCGTGCCGGGATTCCGCCCGCGAGCGGCGACCGGGCGCACCTTCACCGATGCCGGGCACCTCGAAGCGCGGCGGCGACGCCGCAGCGGAAACCGGTGCGCCGGTGCGACCTTCGCGGGCCGGCCGTCCACCCCCTGGTCCGTCCGGCGGCGAGTCGGGATCGTCGTCGGGACCGGGCCCCGCCGCCTCGTCGCTGGCCGTGGGTTCCGTTGTCTGCGTGCTGGATTCGTCGGGGGCATCCGGCCGAGAAGCCCCGGCATCCAGCTGAGCATCCCCGGCCTCCGGCCGGGTGTCCCCGGACTCGAACTCGTCGCCCGCACTGGACGTTCCGTCGTCGGTGGACGATCGTTGCGCGTCTTCGCGCGCCACCTCGTCGGCGGCCTCGCGCATCGCGTCGTCGAGCTGCTCTTCGCTGATTCCCGGCTCGTCGAACGGATCGCGACGGCGCCGGTGCGGCAGTGCGAGTTCCGCGGCGACCCGCACGTCTTCTTCGGTCACGACGTCGGCCCCGCGCCACGCGGCGTGCGCGGTCGCGGTCCGCGCCACCACCAGGTCGGCCCGCATGCCGTCGACGTCGAAAGCGGCGCACAGCGCGGCGATGCGGCGCAGCTCGGTGTCATCGAGGCGCACACCGGCCACCCGGTCCCGCGCCCCCAGGATGCGTTCGGCGACAGCGCGATCCGCGGCGGCGTAGCTCGCGGCGAAGCCCGCCGGGTCGGCTTCGTAGTCCAGCCGCCGGCGCACCACGGCCATCCGCACGTCCACGTTCCGGGAGGCGGCCACGTCGACGGTGAGCCCGAACCGGTCGAGCAGCTGCGGACGCAGCTCGCCCTCTTCCGGGTTCATGGTGCCGACGAGCACGAATCGGGCCGGATGCGAATGCGAGACGCCGTCGCGCTCGATGTGCACCCGGCCCATGGCCGCGGCGTCGAGCAGCACGTCGACCAGGTGATCGTGCAGCAGGTTGACCTCGTCCACGTAGAGCACGCCGTGGTGGGCGGCCGCCAGCAGACCGGGCCGGAACGCCTGTTCGCCATCGCGCAGCACCCGTTCCAGATCCAGCGAACCCACCACGCGGTCCTCGGTGGCGCCGACCGGCAGTTCCACCAGCCGCGCGGGCCGGGCGCCGGTCTCGTCCACCACCGGCGGCAACAGCTGCGCGAGCGCCCGCACGACGGTCGATTTCGCGGTGCCCTTCTCGCCGCGCACCAGCACACCGCCGATGCCGGGGTGCACCGCGCACAGGATCAACGCGAGTTGCAACCGCTCTTGACCGACCACGGCGGAGAACGGGAACCCGGCTTCCCCGTCGGCGGCCGAACGCGCGGACGACCCGGGCGACGACAGTCTTTCGGCATGGGACAACGACACGCCACAACTCTATGCGCGCCACCCCGGGACGCCGACGCTGCCCCACGCCGTGGACGGCCGGAAAAAGATCGAGGCGAGTCGATCGACTCGCCTCGATGGGTTCTAGCCCTTGCGCATCGGCAGGTGCGGGATGCCGTCCTCTTCGAATTCCTCGCCGTCGGGCTTGAATCCGTGCTTGGCGTACATGTCGACCAGGTAGGTCTGCGCGCTCAAGCGCACCGTCGCCGAGCCGACCTCGGCCAGCGCCGCCTGCAACAGCCGGGTGGTGTAGCCGTGGCCGCGCGCCGGGACCGCGGTGCAGAGGCGGCCGATGCGGAACGTCTTCACGCCGTCGACGTGTTCCTCCAGCAACCGCAGGGTCGCGATGACCTCGCCCTCGTCATCGAGCCAGAAGTGCCTGGTCTCCGGCAGCAGGTCGAGGCCGTCCAACTCCGGGTACGCGCATTTCTGTTCGACGACGAAGACTTCTACCCGGAGTTTCAACAGCTGATAGAGGATGGCGGTGTCGAGATCCAACGCCCAGGACCGTTTGAGAGCAACCGTTGACATCATCGCCTGTTGCTATCACAACTAGACGTTTGCCGCGACCCCCGCATGCTTCGGCGTGTTACCCGAATCACCCGTGAGGTTCAGCGTCTTGGACGTCCAGTCCCAAACTTCGCGGAACAACGCCTGGTCCTCGGAGAGCTTGACGCCCAACGACGGAATCATTTCCTTCAGCCGCGGCGTCCAGCCCGCGTACTCCGCGGGGAAGCAGCGCTGCATGACGTCGAGCATCGCGGTGACACCCGTCGAGGCGCCCGGCGACGCGCCGAGCAGGCCGGCGATGGACCCGTCCGCGGCGGCGACCACGGCGGTGCCGAATTCGAGCACACCGCCCGCGCCCTTGCGCCGGATCACCTGGACGCGCTGGCCCGCGGTGATCAGCTCCCAGTCCCGGCCGACGGCGCGCGGGATGAACTCCTTGAGCGTGTCCACCTTGCCCGCCTCGGACTTGAGCAGCTCACTGACCAGGTACTTGGTCAGCCCCAGCTCGGTGACGCCCACGCCGAGCAGCGAGAACAGGTTGTTCGGCTTCACCGACTTGAACAGGTCGGTGAGCTTGCCCTCCTTGAGGAACTTCGGCGTCCAGCCGGCGTAGGGGCCGAACAGCAGACCCGGCGTGCCCTTGATCACGCGAGTGTCCAAGTGCGGCACCGACATCGGCGGCGCGCCGACCGCGGCCTTGCCGTACACCTTGGCCTCGTGCTGCCGGATCAGATCCGGGTTGGTGCAGCGGAAGAACTGACCGCTCACCGGGAAGCCGCCGAAGCCGTCGATCTCCTTGATGCCGGACTTCTGCAGCAGCGGCAGCGCGCCGCCGCCCGCACCGACGAACACGAATTTGCTGTTGAGCGTGCGGGTTTCGCGGGTGCGCAGGTTGCGCACCTTGATCAGCCAGGACCCGTCGGACTGCTTGGCCAGGTCGCGCACCTCGTGCCCGAACGCCAGATCCGCGCCGGTGCGGCCGAGGTAGGCCAGCAGCTCCTGGGTGAGCGAACCGAAGTCGATATCGGTGCCGCCCTCGGTCCAGTTCAGCGCGACCGGATCGGAGAAGTCGCGCCCGCGCGCCATCAGCGGCAGTCGCCGAGCGAACTCGTCGGGGCTGTCGATGTACTCCATGCCTTCGAACAGCGGGTGCCGCGACAGCGCGTCATAGCGCTTGCGCAGGTAGTCGACGTTGTCCGCGCCGTGCACGAAGCTCACGTGCGGGATCGGGTTGATGAACGTCGAGGGCTCGCCGAGGATGCCGTTCTCGACCGCGTAGGACCAGAACTGGCGCGACACCTGGAATCGCTCGTTGATGTCGACGGCCTTGGTGATGTCCACCGAGCCGTCGGCGTTCTGCGGGCTGTAGTTCAGCTCGCACAGCGCCGAGTGTCCGGTGCCCGCGTTGTTCCACGGGTCGCTGCTCTCCGCCGACGCGGCGTCGAGCCGCTCGAACAGGGAGATCGACCAGTCGGGCTGCAGCTGCCGCAGCAGCGCGCCGAGGGTGGCACTCATGATGCCGGCACCGATGAGTACGACATCGGTCTTTTCAGTCATCGCAGCGTTCGGCACGGGTAGATCGACTTCCTTGTCCTTCTGCGCGGGCCCACCGGGCGGGTGGACCTGCCTGGGCACGGTACTTACGTGTGATGCCTCGGTCGGAAACCATGGCGGGGGTTAGGTTACCCGCCGTTCACCTAAGTCCAATTGTGCACCTCACCACGCCGATCCCCCGCGCCGAACCCGCCGAATGTGACATAGATTGTGTGTGTGACAAAGGAAACTTCACTTGCCGTTCCCGAGACGCGCACGCAAGCCGACGGGCAGTGGAAAGCCGATGTCCTGGGCGCGAACTACCAGCAGCGCACGCTGTCTTTCGGCGCCGATCCCGACGGTGAGGGCGAGGCCGTGGCCACGCTGGTTCGATACGCCCCCGGCGGCAAGGTCGCGGCCACCGCGGGCGCGGTGCTCTACGTGCACGGGTTCACCGACTACTTCTTCCAGGAGCACATCGCCGAGCATTTCGCGGCGCGCGGCTACCAGTTCTACGCACTGGATCTGCGCAAGTGCGGACGCTCGCTGCGCGACGGCCAGACACCGCACTATGTGACCGATCTCGCACTGTATGACGAGGAGTTGAACGAGGCCTTACGCATCGTGCGCGCGGAGACCGCCGCGCCGGTGGTACTCAACGCGCATTCGACCGGCGGACTGATCCTGGCGCTGTGGCTCAACCGGCTCAACAAGGCGCGGGGCACCGCGCAGGCGGGCATCACGGGCTTGGTGCTCAACAGCCCCTGGTTCGATCTGCAAGGGCCGTCCTACTACCGGACCGTCGGCACACCGATCATCAAGGCGGTCGGGCGCTTTCGGAAGATGCTCGAGCTGCCCGCGGGCAAGGCCAGCAGCTACGGCGACAGCCTGCATCACAGCGTCGCGGGTGAGTGGGACTACAACCTGGACTGGAAACCGTTGCAGGGCTTCCCCGTCCGGTTCGGCTGGCTGCGCGCGATCCGCAACGGTCACGCCGAATTGCACGGCGGCCTCGACATCGGCGTGCCGTCGCTGATCCTGCGCTCGCGGATGACGAAGTTCGCCCGCAAGTACGGTCCCGCCGTCGACGTCGCCGACGCGGTGCTGGACGTCAAGCAGATTCAGCGCTGGTCCGGGTGCCTCGGCGACCGCACCAACATCGTGCCGATCGACGGTGCGCGCCACGACGTGTTCCTGTCCTCGGCCGAGCCGCGCGCGCACGCGTTCGCCGAACTCGACAGCTGGCTGGATTGGCTGGCCGGGTACCTGGCCCAGGCACCCGCCGGCTCACCAGGTGCTGGTGCGTAGCACGATCTCGGTGGCCAACTCGTGGTCGGCCTCGGTCGCCACATTGCTGACGTCGACGTCGACCACCCGGAATTCGCCGTAGACGAAGCGACCGGAGGCGTCGGCGACCGACCGGGGCAGGTTCTTGGTCACCAGCACCGTGGTCGGCAGTTCCACCGGTCGCACCGTGGCGTCGGAAACGGTGCCGTCCGCGCCCGGGGCCGCGGGATGCCCGCGATCGGCCACCACGAGGCTGATGAACCGGCCGAATCCGGCCGCACAGGCCCGCCAGGCCAGGTCCGCGCCCGCACCGCGGGCGGCGACGTTCGCCCAGGGCACCCCGATCTCGTCCAGGATCGCGGTGACGCCCGCCGCGTCGAGGCCCTCGATCGTCTCCGGCACCACGGTGCGCAGATCGGAGTTGTGCAATCGGGCACACACCTGGTCGTAGACGTCCGCCGGGTCACCGAGGTCGGGCAGCAGCAACACGCTGTGCCGGGATTCCGGCCCGTCGACCCGCACGGTCCATGCCCGGTCACCGACCGTGATCTGCCGAGATTTCATGCCGAATCACGCTACACGGCTCAGCTGAACGAAGTCCGGTCTTCTCAGGCCAGTAATCGCATCCCGGCCTGCTCGCCCGCGTTGTGGTCGAACGTGACGGTGAGATCGCAGCCCGCCTCCTGGCCCAGCTGCTGGATGAGCGCGTCGGCGAAGTCCGCGCCGTCGGCGGCCCGGCGCAGTGCCTGGCGCACGGTGTCGGCCCGCTCGATGACGATCTCGGTGGAGTCCAGCAGGCCGAGCAGCACGTCGGTGACCGCCTCGGGATCCTGCTTGTAGCCGCGGCGCAGCACCCAGTGGATCTCGGCGAGCACGATCATCGTGACGTAGCCGGGCCGGGTCTCGCTGAGCCCGTCGATCACCTGGTTGGCCCGCGCGGACTGCTCCGGGTCGTCCTGGGTGAGGTAGCGGATCAGCACGTTGGCGTCCAGACCGATCATTTCTGCTTGCCTTCCACGATGTTGCCCGTGATGGCCTCGTTCATCTGCACGAGCCCGATCGGCGAGCCGGACCAGCCGACGATTCCCTTGAGCGACTTGATGGTCCGGGTTTCGGGCACCAGTTCGTAGGTGCCGTTCGCGGTCGGCACGAAGGCGACCCGGACCCCCGCCCGCAGCCCCATCGCGACCCGGACGTCGATCGGGATGGTGATCTGCCCCTTGCTGGTCACGGTCGCGGACACCACATTGCCCGACCTGCCGCCGGGTCTCTTGTCTGCTGCCATTTCGCTCACCGACCAAACTTCCGCGCCGAGGACCCGTGCCTTACCCGGGGTCGAATTCCTTACTGAAAGGTAAGGGGCAGGGTTCGCCGCGTCAACAGTTCAGGTCGACGTCGGTGCTCGCATGCGTGCGCAAGATCGGCAATCCGGCGGGCGCGCCCGCGCCGACGAGCCGTTCGAGCTGGGCGATATCCAGGTGCTGTTCGATCAGGTCGGCCAGCAGATCCAGCTGGCTCGTGCGGACGGCGTCGACCGAAGTGTCTTCGGCCGCAACGAAACCCGTCCGGCCCGCAGCTGTGGCGACCGAACGCAGCCAGGCCCGGCGGAACTCGTCCGATTCGAGCAGCCCGTGCAGGTGCGTGCCCCAGACAGCCGCGCGGACCGAACCTTCCGGCTCGCCGTCGAGCCGCAACCACGCCGGGTCGCCGCTGCGCACCACCCGCCCATGGTGGATCTCGTAGCCGTGCAGCGGAATTCCCGCTACTTCTGCCGCGTGGCCGTGTCCGCTACTGCGTCGCAACACCTTCGGATCGGCGAAGGAGATCTCCAGATCGAACAGGCCGAGTCCCGCGACTTCCCCCGCGCCCGACTCGACCGGGTCCACGATCCGGGTGCCCAGCATCTGGTAGCCGCCACAGATACCGAGGATCGGCCGTCCGGCGCGGGCCCGGGCTACCAGCGCATCGGCAAGTCCGTTGCGCCGCAACCATTCCAGATCCGACACGGTTGCCTTGCTGCCCGGCAGCACCACCAGGTCGGCCTCCCCGAGCCGGGACGGTTCGCTCACCCAGCGCACGGAAACCCCCGGCTCGCAGGCCAACGCCTCGACATCGGTGGAGTTGGAGATGCGCGGCAACCGGATGGCGGCGACCGTCAGCCATTCGGTGCCGACGGGTGGGCGCGGACGGCCGACCGGCGCGTCCGCCACGGTGCTCAGCGAATCCTCGGCGTCGATCCACAGGTCCTCGGCGAACGGCAGCACCCCGAGGGTGGGACGGCCGGTGAGTTCGGTCAGCCGGTCCAGGCCGGGTCGCAGCAGCTCGACATCGCCACGGAACTTGTTCACCACGAAACCCGAGATCAATTGCTGGTCTTCGGGTGCCAGGATGGCGACGGTGCCGAACAGGTGCGCGAGCACGCCGCCGCGGTCGATATCCCCGACCAGCAGCACGGGAAGGGACGCGGCCTGCGCGAGGCCCATGTTCGCGAGATCGGTTGCCCGGAGGTTGATTTCGGCGGGCGATCCGGCGCCCTCACCGATCACCACATCGAATTCGGCACGCAGGGCGGCGAGTTCGGTCGCGACCACGGCGCGCAGTTCCTGGCGATGCCGGAAGTAGTCGCGCGCACCGACGGTGCCGACCGCCTTGCCCCGCACCACCAACTGCGAGCGCCGGTCACTGCCCGGCTTCAACAGCACCGGATTGAACCGCACGCTCGGCTCCAGGCCGCAGGCGCGGGCCTGCAATGCCTGCGCCCGGCCGATCTCCCCGCCGTCGAGGGTGACCACCGAGTTGTTCGACATGTTCTGCGCCTTGAACGGCGCGACCCGCACGCCGCGCCGCGCCAGCATCCGGCAGATCCCGGCCACCACGACGCTCTTGCCCGCGTCCGAGGTCGTGCCCGCGACGAGCAGCGCACCCTTCACCGCGTCGGCCGACTTCGTTGACCACCCCGCGGCGCGAGCTTCGGTCCGAGCCGACCACTCACGGCAAAGTCAGGATTTCCGCGCCGGTTTCCGTGACCACGAGGGTGTGTTCGAACTGGGCTGTCCACTTGCGGTCCTTGGTGACCACGGTCCAGCCGTCGTTCCAGATCTCGTAGTCGATCCCGCCGAGGTTGATCATCGGCTCGATGGTGAACGTCATGCCGGGCTCGATGATCGACTCGATGGCGGGCTGGTCGTAGTGCAGGATCACCAGGCCGCTGTGGAAGGTGGGGCCGACGCCGTGACCGGTGAAGTCGCGCACCACGCCATAGCCGAAGCGGTTCGCGTAGGACTCGATCACCCGGCCGATGACGTTGAGCGCTCGCCCGGGCCGGACCGCCTTGATGGCCCGCAGCGTGGCTTCTTCGGTCCGCTCGACGAGCAGGCGCACCTCTTCGTCCACCTCGCCGGCCAGGTAGGTCTTGTTGGTGTCGCCGTGCACGCCGTGGATGTAGGCGGTGACGTCGATATTGACGATGTCGCCGTCCTCGATCACGGTGGAGTCCGGAATGCCGTGGCAGATCACCTCGTTCAGCGAGGTGCAGCACGACTTCGGAAAGCCCTTGTAGCCCAGGGTCGACGGGTAGGCGCCGTGGTCGCACATGTACTCGTGCGCGATCCGGTCCAGTTCGTCGGTGGTGACGCCGGGCGCGACGGCCTTGCCCGCCTCTTCCAGCGCCTGCGCCGCGATCTTGCTCGCGATCCGCATCTTCTCGATCGTCTCCGCGGTCTGCACCCAGGGCTCGCGGCCCTCGTTGACGGTCTTCTTCCACGCGTATTCGGGGCGCTCGATCGTGCGCGGGACCTCGCGGGTGGGCGAGAGGGTCCCGGGGGTCAGCGGCTTACGAGTGCGGACAGACATGTGAACAGCGTAATCGGCGCGCGACGCACGCGCCGACGGCCCTACTGGTCGTGGAACTCCCGCGCGGTCCGCTCGACGACTTCGGCGACCGAGCACACCGCGTGCACGCCGCTGACGGTGTGACCGCCGCTGTAGAGATCGCGCCAAGGCTCGGCTCGGTCCGCCTGTGCGAGCAACGTGCCGACGTCGGCACCGCCGGTGTGCCGGTCGAGCGCTGGGCCTGCCATGTCGAGCGACGGCCGCAGCATGCTGGTGGGCAGACCGGTCAGGGCCGAGGTGAGGACGACGTCGTCCAGCGTGGTCGCGGCGACCATCTCTTTGTGTGCCGCGGGCGCGAGACTCTCCGTAGTAGCAAGGAATTTCGTACCGAGGTAGGCCAGGTCGGCCCCGAGTGCCAGCGCCGCACGCAAGGCGACGCCGTCGGCGATACCACCTGCGAGCACCACCGGCCCGGCGTAGAACTCGCGGACCGCGCGCACGAAGGCGAACGGGTTGGCCCAGCCGGTCTGGCCGCCCGCACCCGCAGTGAGCAGGATGAGTCCGTCGGCGCCTGCCTCGACGGCCCGTCTGGCGTGCCGCAGCGAGGCGACATCGGCGAACACCAGGGTCCGGGTCAGCCGCAGCGCCTCGATCACCGGCGCGGGCGAGCCGACCGAGGTGATCACCAGATCGGTGGGCAGCTCCTGAAGCACCCCCAGATCGTCCGCCAACCGTGGGTTGCTCTTGTGCACAATCAGATTCGCCGCGACCGGCGCGTCGGTCGGCGCGAGCCCGGACCGGATGCGACCGAGCCATTCGCCGAGTTGCGCGCTGGTCCGGGCGTTGGCGGTGGGGAACGCACCGATCACGCCCGCCCGGCACGCCGCCAGCACCAGTTCCGGGCCCGACACCAGGAACATCGGCGCGGCGATGATCGGCAGCCGCAGTCTGCGCCGGATTCGATCGAAGGTGCTCATGCACCGAGCCCGTTGCGCTCGACGGCGCTCCCGGTGCCCGCCAGAATGGTGCGGGCCACCAGCACAGGTTTGTCCCACATCGGCATGTGCCCGCAGTCGGGCAGCCGCACGATCCGGACGTCATCGGGCAGCTGATCGAGAAAACGGCTGTCCCCCGCGCGCACCATGCGGTCGTGCGAGCCGAACGCCAGCGTGATCGGCACGGTGATGCCCTGTCCCCCTTCGAATCTGGACGTGCGGGCGAAGTGCAGGGCACGCCGCAACGTGGGCGCCGAGATGCGCAGGTCGTCGAAGAAATCGATCGCCTCGGCGTAGGTGAAATTGCGGGGATGCTTGACCGGCGTCGAGAGCGCGGCCGCACGCAGCAGCGGCGATCGCAGCAGCACGCGGGCGCGGGTGTGGAACAGCCACGCGCCGAAGAATCCCGCGGCGAACTGCGCGCGGGTGCGCAACGGCATGCTGTCGGCCCAGAGCCCGGCGGGCCCGATCGCGACGACACTGCGGGCCAGCCCCCGTTTCGCGGCTTCCAGCGCCAGCCAGCCGCCCATGGAGTTGCCCGCGATGTCCACCGGCGTACGCACGCCGATGCGCGCGAGTTCAGCTGCCAGCTCGCGCATCGCCACCGCCATGTCGAACTCCGGCTCGGCGAGCGCAGGCGTCCGGCCGAAGCCGGGGAAGTCCAGCGCGAGCACTCGCCGCTCGGTGGCGAGCAGATCGACCACCGGCAGCCAGCTGCGCACCGAGGAGCCGCCGCCGTGCAACAGCACGAGCGGCCTGCCGGTGCCGACGTCGATGCGATTCCAGCCGGTCATGGTAAGCCTCCTTCGTTGTCGGGCCAGGACTTCGAGCCCTCAAGCACCGGACACCCGGCTCGGGTGACCGGCCCAGTACGGTTCCCGCAACTGCTTGCGCAGCAGCTTGCCGACCACGCTCTTGGGCAGCGGCTCGGTGGTCAGCTCGACACGGCTCGGCTTCTTGTAGGAACCGAGCCGTTCCCGGCACAGTTCGACGAGTTCGCTCGCGGTGACCGCGGCCGGATCGGTGACGGTGACCACCGCCATCGGCGTTTCACCCCAGCGCTGGTCCGGTATCCCGAAAACCGCGGCCTCGACCACGGCCGGATGGTCGGCCAGCACGGTTTCCAGTTCGGCGGGCCAGATGTTGAAGCCACCGGAGACGATCATGTCCTCGGCCCGGTCCAGCACGTAGAGGAATCCGTTGCGGTCCAGCCGCCCGATATCCCTGGTCCGCACCCAACCGTCGACCAGCCTGGTCTCGGTCAGTTCTGCGTCGCGCCAGTAGCCGCGCATCTGACCCTCGACCTTCGCCACGATTTCCCCCACCTCGCCGACCGGCACGACGTTGCCGTCCTCGTCGCGGATCTCCACCTGGGCGT
Organism: Nocardia brasiliensis IFM 10847; assembly: GCF_000710915.1. Classification (GTDB taxonomy): domain Bacteria; phylum Actinomycetota; class Actinomycetes; order Mycobacteriales; family Mycobacteriaceae; genus Nocardia; species Nocardia brasiliensis_A. Next base: position 36,329 of record NZ_BAUA01000061.1, on the reverse strand, counting down.
ACGGCGCCACCCGACCGGCCGAGCGCATCGGTTCGGACCCTTCGACCGTGCCGAACCATTCCTCGGCGGCCATGAACGAGATCGGTACTGCCTCGGTCTGCCCGAAGCCCTGACACAAGGTGTCGCCGAACACTTTTCGGCCGAGCAGGGCCGTGGCGTCGGTGATCGGCGCGCCGCCGACCAGGATCGTGCGCAGATGCGGCCACGTCTGTTCGGCCGCGGCGGGCTGCCAGGCCAGCGCGGCGAGCAGGCTGGGCGAGGCGAACATATGGCTCACCCGATGCTCGGCCATCATCGTCAGCACCTTGCCCGGGTCGAACGCACCGAACATCAGGTTGGCCGCTCCCGCCAGCCAGCCCGGAAGGAACAGGTACCCGGACGCGTGCGAGATGGGGCCCGCGTGACCGACCACGCTCGCGCGACCGATCCGTTCGACTCCGTACGCCCAGTTCCGGCAGTTCAGCACCCAGTCGTGCTGGCTGTAGGCCACGCCCTTCGGCTGGCCGGTGGTGCCCCCGGAGAACCGGATGACGTACCAGGCGTCGGGATCGATCGGCAGTCGCGGGTCGGTATCGTCCTGCTCGGCCAGCCACCCCGCGTAAGTGTTGTCCCGCACGATGACCCGCTCCAAGCAGTCGAGCTGCCCGGCCAGCCCGCGCACCGAGTCGGCGAAGGTCTCGTCGGTGAGCACGACCTTGGCATCGGTGCTGCCGATCATGTGCGCGTGCGCCGCGGCGGAATTCCGCGGATACAGCGGCACCCGTACCGCGCCGGCGATGGCGCAACCGAGCACGGTGTCCACGCAGCCCAGGTTGTTGTCCTCCAAACCGGCGACCCGGTCTCCGGTGCGAACACCTAACGCGCGCAACGCATTCGCCAGCTGCACCCCGCGCGCCCACGCTTGCGCGAACGTCAGCGTGCCCTGCTCGGTGATGATCGCCGTGCGGTCGGCGTTGAGCTCGGCGGCTTGGCGCATGAGCGTGGTCACATCCATCGGTGCCCGGGTCCTTCCGTCGACTGGAACGTCTTCGAGCATCGTCCGAATGGCCCCGTTGCCACCATGGAGCGGTTTCCGGACTTGTCGGCAGCCCCCTTGTAGCCGATTACAAACGGCTCGTCTTACACTGCCCGCATGTCAGGTGCCAGTACCGCGACGGCGAAACGACGCCTGGTCACCGAGCTGGCCGCGCGCGAATCGAAGGTGCTGGACCGCATCGTCGGTGCGGCCCGCACGGAGATCCCGGCGTACGCACGCCTCGGCCCGGACATGTTGCGCCCGCTGACGGCTCGGATGATCGAGTCCATGCTGCTGGCCATGGTCGAGGAGCGCGGCCCGTCCAGCACCGAGTTGCGGGCCTTCCACGAATTCGGCGTCATCCGCGCGGGTCAGGGCATCGCGCTCGCGGAGATGCTCGGCGCGTGGCGGCTGGCGGTGCGGGTGATCCTCGACGAAGTCGTTGAGATCGGTCAGGCACAGCGTCTGTCGGGCCACGTGCAACTCGCGCTCACCCGGCAGTTGCTCGACATCGTCGACGTGGCCATTCTCGAGCTCACCGGCGGCCACCGCGAGGTGGAACTCGCGAACGCGGGCCGCGACCACCAGGCCCGCGCCGACTTCACCCGCGCCGCGCTCACCGGCACCCTCACCCGCGCCGAAATCGGTTTGCGCGCCCAGCAATACAGCCTCGACCTCGAGCAGCCGGTCATCCCGTTCCGCGCCCGCCCCACCGCGGAAAACGGCTCGGCCGAGCTAGCGCACCTGTTCACCAGGTCCGGTCGGATCGGGTTCGTGACGACCATCGACGGCGACCTCGCCGGATTCACCGATCGGCTCCCGGACGCGCCCCCCGTCCCCACCGGATTCGGTCCGGCCACCCCGATCGACCAACTCCCGACCGGGTTCGTCCAGGCCACCCGCGCACTCAACACCGCGGCCGCATTCACCCTCCCCGGTGCGCACAGCGTCGCCGACCTCGGCCTGCTGCCCGCCGTCCTCGCCGACACCGAGGTCGGCGACCACCTCGTCCGCCGCTACCTCGACCCGCTGCAGCGCACCGACAGCCCCGACCTCTACCGCCAGACCCTGCACACCTACCTGGAATCCGGCCTGCACATCGAAACCACCGCCCGCGCATTGGTCGTCCACCCCAACACCGTCCGCTACCGCATCGACCGCTACCAAGCCCTCACCGGCCACGACCTCCGCACCCCTGCCACCACTCTGGAACTCTGGTGGGCCCTACGCCGCCACCACCTCCGAACCACCATCTTGTAAATCCGTACAAGAACCTCGGGCAGACGCACAGGCCGGGATCGCAGCGCAGAGCCGGCGCGGAATACCTACGGACCGTGGTCCGTTTAGGGTGGTAGTTGACATCGACACTACCCAGGAAAGAGGGTCCATCGTGGAATTGGGACTCACGACGTTCGCGGAGCTGTACCCCGTCGGCGATCGGCCTGCGCCGAGTGCGGCCGAGCGGCTGCGCCAGGTGGTGGACGAGGCCGTGGCGACCGAACGGGCCGGGCTCGAGGTATACGGCGTCGGGGAACACCATCGCAAGGATTTCGCCGCTTCCGCACCCGCGGTCGTGCTGGCCGCGATCGCGGCGCGCACCGAGAAGATCCAGTTGACCAGCGCCGTGACGGTGCTGAGCTCCGACGACCCGGTCCGGGTGTATCAGGATTTCGCGACCCTGGACGGACTGTCCAACGGCCGCGCCGAGCTGATGGCCGGGCGTGGGTCCTTCACCGAGAGCTTCCCGCTGTTCGGCTACGACCTGAGCGACTACGACGAACTCTTCGAGGAGAAGCTGGCGCTGCTGTTGCACCTGCGCGAGGACGGTCCGGTGAACTGGAACGGCAAGTTCCGCGCACCGCTGCGCGACGCAATCGTCTACCCGCGCACCGACAATCGGCCGCTGCCGGTATGGATCGCGGTCGGCGGTAGCCCGGAGTCGGTGGTCCGCGCCGGCCTGCTCGGCCTGCCGTTGGCCATCGCCATCATCGGCGGCCAGCCCGCCCGGTTCAGGCCGCTGGTCGACCTGTACCACCGCGCACTCGCCGAAGGCGGCCACGACAAGCAGCCCGTCGCGGTGCACGCGCACGGCTATATCGCCGACAGCGACGAGCAGGCCGTCGCCGACTTCTACGAGCCCTACGCCCTCGCGATGAGCACGATCGGTCGCGAACGCGGCTGGGGAGCGATGACCCGTCCCCAGTTCGAGGCCCTGCGCTCGAAGGAAGGCTCACTGTTCGTCGGCACCGCCGACTATGTCGCCGAAAAGATCGCCGATATTCGCGACACCCTCGGACTGGACCGCTTCATGCTGCACACCAGCGTCGGCACCCTCCCGCACGAAAAGGTCCTGCACAACATCGAATTGCTCGGCGAGAAGGTGGCACCCCAGGTGCGCTGATCCGGAACCGTCACCGAGCCCTCGAATTAAGGGCTCGGTGAAATAGGTTAAGGCGCAACGATTTAGTTTACCCAGCGTTAGCCGGAACAATTATTGACATAGTCGCCGGACGTTTGTTTGCCTAATAGCACCCAAACATCGGACCGTACTACTGAGACGGCATGGACAAGATCTGGCGAGTTCGTCGCTCGCGGGTCGAGATAGGAACCGATGCCGAGCTCGAGACTCCAGTCACGGCCGCTGACCAGGATGGACAATCCCTACTCGATAAACATCGATGAATTGTCGTGCCGACAGGTCGCGCGCCGCGATCCGCTCTCCGCCGACGCGGTGCTGGCGAATCTTCCGGTAATGAACGCGGCGGCCGATCTACGCCAGCTCGCGACCGCGTTCCGCGAGTTGCTGTCCCGGGCGCGCGAGGCCGAGTTACCGGATATCGCCGATCGGCTGGCGGCTATGCGAGACGTCGGCATGCTCATGTCTTCTTTGCGCAGACACGGTGTCGAGCCGCTCGATGCCGTACCCGAAGCCACCGGCGTATTGCTCGCGTGGGGCCATTCGGCGGGCATGGTGCCCCGGGACACCGTGCTGCACTACGGCGCGTGGAATCCGCGAGGGAAGCGCCAGCGGATGTTCCTCGGCGAGCATCAGGAAAATGTCGTACTGGATGCCGTCCGCGTGAGCACGCTGCTGATCAGCGAGATCGCGCCACAGCTGGCGGGTTTGGCCGAACTCCACCCGGACGACACAGCTTTCGGCGAGATCTGCCACGCGGCAGCCGACCAGTTGGAGACCCTGCCGCAGTTGATGAGCGGCCTGTACCGCACCGTCGATCCGATCGAGTTCTACGCCGCGCGATTGCGGCCGTTCATGGCGGACGTGGTCGTGGCCGACCGCTCGTACTACGGACCCGCCGCCGTCCACGTGCCGCTGTATCTGATCGACCGGCTCGTCTGGTCGGCCGATCACGGAGGCGTCGGCATGACGTACTTCCAAGACGATCTGCTGAACTACGGCCTCCCCCGGTGGCGGCGGATGTTCGAACACACCACGGACGCAGAATCATTGGTGACCAGGCTCGTCCGGGAATTCGACCGCCCCGACGGTCCGCCCTCGACCAAGGCGGCCTACGCCATGGACGGCGTCATCCGAATCCTGGACGGACTGGTCACTTTTCGCACCAAGCACGGCATGCTCGCCCGGGCCGCCTACACCGACGGCACGCGCTACGCCATGGGCATCGCGGGCGTCAGTCCCGCCGTCCTCGACCACGTGCTCGCCCTGACCCGCCGCTGCGCGGACTGGGCCCGCACCCGCCGCAAAGGCGCACGAACCTGACCAGCCCCACGAAACCGACTGCTACACAGATCTATTCATCGAGGCGCGCTTCGAAGGCGATGCGATCACCCCGGTAGAGGCCGCGGACCCGTTCGATGGGCGCGCCGTCGGTGTCGACACTGCGGCGGTGCAGGAGCAGCAGGGGCAGCGCCGTGGTGCATTCGAGCAGGGCGGCCTCGCGGGGTGAGGCGAGGACGGTTTCGATGCGTTCGGTAGCGCGGCCGAAGGCGACGCCCGCGGCGCGCACCGCCGCGTACAGCGAAGTGGTGGGGTCGTAGCTGGTGCGCAGATCGGCGAACCGATGCAGCGGCAGGAAGGTGCTCTCGAGCCCGATCCGTTCGCCGTCGGCGAGCAGCACCCGCTCCAGGTGCATGACCGAAGTACCCACGGGCACAGCGAGATCACGGGCCACATCGGCATCGGCGGGCACGTCGTCCCAGCCGACGAGCAACCGGCCGGGCACGCGCCCGTAACTGATCGCCCCTTCGGTGTAGGAGCGTAGCGACAGCGGCTGCACCATTTTCGGGCGCGAGACCACCGTGCCACGACCCTGTCTGCGAATCCGCCCCTCCACCAGCAGATCTCGCAGCGCCTGCCGCACCGTTTCCCGTGCCACCTCGAATCGCACGGCCAGATCCCGTTCGGACGGAACCGGATCCCCCTCGTGCAGTTCCCCGAGGATCGCCTCGATCTCGGTGCGCACGCGATAGGACTTCGGCAACCGGTCCGGGAGCGCGAACTCCGCGCGCCCGCCACCGCCGCCCGCCGCGGCACCGACCCTGCCCACCTCCGTCGCGTCCATGCCCACAGCGTACCGCAATTGGTCTATACCAATTGTTAACCTACCGTTCGCACCACTAACACCCGTTGGTCTAGACCAATGTGCACCATGGTCGCATGCGATTGGTCATCATCGGCGGTGGGATCCTCGGCACCGCACACGCCCTGGCCGCCGTCCGCCGCGGTCACGAGGTTGTGCAGGTCGAGCGGGAGACCGAGGCGCGCGGCGCCACGGTCCGCAACTTCGGCCTGGTGTGGGTCTCCGGCCGGGCCGCGGGCGAACTCGAGCTGACCCTGCGTTCCCGGCAGCTGTGGGAGGAACTCGGCGGCAAGGTCCCCGGCGTCGGCTTCCGTCCCGCCGGATCGATCACGCTGGTGCGCACGCCCGCCGAGCTGGCGGTCGCCGAACAAGCCGTGGCGGACCCGTCGGCCGAATCCCGCGGTTTCGCATTGCTGGAGCCCGCCGAGGTACGTGCGATAAACCCCGCACTGCGCGGCAAATTCCTTGCCGGGCTGCATTGTTCGGCCGATGCCGCGGTGGAGTCCCGGCAGGCGCTGCCCGCGATCCGCGCCTACCTCGCGGCCACCGGTCGCTACACCTTCCACGCGGGTACCGAAGCCAGGTCCGTCACCGATACCGCCGCCGGTGCGACCGTGCGCGACGACCAGGGCCGCCGATTCGAAGCGGACCTGGTGCTGGTGTGCCCCGGCGCGGCACACACCGGACTGGCCCGCGAGCTGGCCGGCGTGCTGCCGGTGCGCCGGGTTCGGTTGCAGATGATGCAGACCGCGCCGCTCGGCGAACCGCTCACCACCGCCATCGCCGACGGCGACAGCTTCCGCTACTACCCCGGCTTCGCGGGTGCGGCGGTCGACACGCTGAATCGCGAGCAGTCCCAATCGGCGACCGCCGCCGAGCACAAGATGCAGCTGCTCTGCGTGCAGCGCTTGCACGGCGGCTTGACCATCGGCGACACCCACGAATACGACGAGCCGTTCGCCTTCGACGTGGACGAGGCGCCGTACGAACATCTCACCGCGGTCACCGAGGAACTGCTCGGACGCGCACTGCCGCAGGTGGTTCGGCGCTGGGCGGGCGTGTACAGCCAGAGCACCGACCCCTGCGCACTCGTCACCCGCGCCGCGGCCGGAGACCACACCTGGGTCGTCACCGGCCCGGGCGGCCGCGGCATGACCCTCGGACCCGCACTCGGCGAGGAAACCGCCGAACTCCTGAATCTGTGAGGATTGCCTTGTCGGACAACACTATTCAACTGGCCGTGCTGGACATGGCGGGCACCACTGTGGCCGACGGCGGCCTGGTGCTGCGCGCCTTCGAGGCCGCCGCCACGGCGGCGGGCATCGCGGCCGAGGGACCGGAGCGCGAGGCGGCCCGCACCTACGTGCTCGACACCATGGGCCAGTCCAAGATCGCCGTGTTCCGCGCGCTACTCGGCGCCGAGGACCGCGCCCAGCAGGCCAACCTTGCCTTCGAGGCCGCGTACGAGGCGCTGATCGACGAGGTCGAGATCGCACCGGTGCCCGGTGCGGCCACGGCGATCGGCAAGCTGCGCGGTGCGGGCGTCAAGGTCGCGCTCACCACCGGCTTCAGCCGCTCGACCCAGGACCGTCTGCTGCGCGCGCTCGGCTGGCAGGACATCGCCGATCTGACGCTGGCGCCCGCCGACGCCGGACGCGGACGCCCCTATCCCGACCTGGTGCTCACCGCACTGCTGCGCCTGCAGGCCGATGCGGTGGATCGGGTTGCGGTACTGGGCGATACGACCAGCGATATCGCCACCGGCCTGGCCGCGGGCGCACAGATCGTCGCGGGCACGCTCACCGGCGCGCACGACGAGGCGCAGCTGCGCGCGGCGGGCGCCACCCACGTGGTGGCCTCGGTCGTCGAATTCGCCGAACTGATCCTGGCCGAACGTTCCTGACCGGCCCGTCCACGCCCGACCATTCCTTCGACGCCGACCCCATCACGAACCGAAAGTTGTAGTCACGTGCGTACTTCCAACACGCAGACCCGCCTCGCACGCCGCCTGTCCCGGGCCGCGCTGTTCGTCGCCGCCGTCACCACCGTCGCGGCCACCGCGGCCTGCGGCGGCACCGGAACGGACAGCGGGAGCGGCAAGACCGTCACGGTCTATTCCGCCGACGGCGTAGGCAGCTGGTACCAGAACCAGTTCGCCGAGTTCAAGAAGCAGACCGGCATCGCGGTCAACCTGGTCGAGGCCGGCTCGGGCGAGGTCGTCAACCGGGTCGACAAGGAGCAGGCCAACCCGCAGGCCGACGTCGTCGTCACCCTGCCGCCGTTCATCCAGAAGGCGAAAGCCGCTGGGCTGCTGCAGGACAGCGGCGTGGACACCAGCGCCGTCCCGGCCGCGGACAAGGACGCCGAGGGCAAATACGTCACGCTGGCGAACAACTACCTGTGCTTCATCGCCAACCCCGCGGTCGACGCGAAGGCGCTCACCTGGGACGACCTGCTGAAGCCGGAATTCAAAGGCAAGCTGCAGTATTCGACGCCCGGCCAGGCCGGCGACGGCACCGCGGTCTTGATCCTGTTGCAGAAGCTGCTCGGCAAGCAGGGCGCCCTCGACTACCTGGCCAAGTTGCAGGCCAACAACGTCGGACCGTCCTCGTCCACCGGCAAGCTGCAGGCCAAGGTCGACAAGGGCGAGCTGAGCATCGCCAACGGAGACGTGCAGATGAACCTGACCACCATCAAGGAGAAGGGCTCGAAGTTCAGCGTGTTCTTCCCGGCCGCGGCCGACGGCAAGAAGGCGACCGTCGCGGTGCCGTACGTGATGGGCCTGGCCAAGGGTGCGCCACATCAGGCCGACGCCGAGAAGTTGATGGAGTTCCTGCTCTCGGCCCAGGCGCAGCGGTCGCTGGGCACAGACGCTTTCGCGGTGCCCGCGCGGGCCGAACTGCGCGAGACCCCGGCCGCCGGCTCCGGGCCGTCGCCGAGTTCGGTGTTGCAGGGTGTCGAGTTGCTGCCGGTCGACTGGGACAAGGTGCTCACAGATCTGGACGGCGACCTCGCCGCGTACCAGAAGGCCACCGGTAGCTGAAACAGCTTAGCGCACAAGGGAGTCGATCATGTCCACCGGTGACGCGCGCACCGAGTCATCCACCTCAGCCCCGACCACGACACGGGCCGTCGCCGAACCGGCGATCGTCTTCGACCGGGTCGGCGTCAGCTATCGCAGCGGCCGCAAAACCACGGTCGCGCTGGCCGATTTCACCCTGCGCGTCGCCGCGGGCGAGACGGTCGCCCTGCTGGGACCGAGCGGTTCGGGCAAATCGACGGCACTCAAGGCCTTGGCCGGATTCGTCCGGCCGACCTCGGGCGCGGTCCGGCTGGCCGGTCGCGACGTCACCGAACTCTCCCCGGCCAAGCGCGGGATCGGTGTCGTCGTGCAGTCGTACGCGCTGTTCCCGCATATGACCGTGCACGGCAACGTCGCCTTCGGCCTGAAGGCACAACGCGTGCCGCGCGAGGAGATCGGCGCGCGGGTCACCGAGGCGCTGGACATGGTCGGCATGGGGGCCTACGCCAAGCGACTGCCCCGGGAACTGTCCGGCGGCCAGCAGCAGCGGGTGGCGATCGCCAGGGCGCTGGCCATCCGGCCCAAGGTGTTGCTGCTCGACGAACCGCTCGCCGCGCTAGACGCCCAGCTGCGCCAATCCATGCTCGGCGAGTTACAGCAGTTGCGGGCCGCGCTGCCGGACACGGCCATGCTGTATGTGACCCACGACCAAACCGAGGCACTCGCCTTGGCCGATCGCATCGCCGTCATGCGTGACGCTCGCCTGGTCGACATCGACACCGCCGAAAATCTCTGGCGTCGCCCGCCTTCCGACTTCACCGCCGCCTTCCTCGGCGGAGCGAACCTGCTGTCCTGCACCGTGAACCGGGTGTCCGGCGGCGCGGCGCTGGTCACCGTCGGCACCCGGACACTGCGGGCGGAAGCGCCCACACCCGGTGTCGGTCAGGAGAATTGGGCTCCGGACTCGCCCGCGCTGCTGTGTGTGCGCCCGCACACCATCCGGATCGGCGCCACCTCCGAACGAGACGCGCTGCGCGGCACGGTGACCACCGCGGTCTGGCGGGGTGCCTCGACCCGGTTGCACCTCGCCATCGACGGGCTGGCCGACGAGGTCACCGCCGACGTCCCCGGTCACGTGGAGACGGCGGTCGGCACGGTCGTCGGGGTCCGCTTCCCCGACCCGGCCGGTGTCCTCATCCCCCGCGCGGTGGGGTCGGACGCATGAGCACGCCTGTTCTGCTCGAACCGATCACCGGGCCGAGCCCGCAGCGACCTGCGCGGCAACGCAACTGGAAACCAGTGCTGTGGAGCCTGCCGCCGATGCTGGTCGTGCTGTGCATCGCGGTGTACCCGATCGTCCGGGTACTCGCCGAGTCGACCGTGACGCCGTCCGGCCGGGGCACCACAGTGTGGTCAGACGTGCTCGGCTCCGAATCGTTCCGGAACGCGTTGTGGCGCACGGTGTCCATCGCGGCCCTGTCCACCGCCGGGTGCCTGTTGCTCGGCACCTTCCTGGCCATCGTGCTCGCCTTCGTGCCGTTCCCCGGCGCACAGGTGGTGGGCCGGCTCATCGATACGGTGCTGACGCTGCCGTCGTTCCTGATCACGCTGGCGTTCACGTTCCTCTACGGCACCGCGGGCGCGGTCAACGCGCTGATCGCCGAGCTGACCGGCGGCACCGAGCCGGCACTGGACTTCCTCACCACCCCGCTCGGCGTAATACTCGCCGAGATCACGTTTTTCACGCCGTTCGTGGTGCGGCCGCTGCTGGCCGCTTTCGCGCAGTTGCCGCGGGAACAACTCGATGTCGCCGCGAGCCTGGGCGCTTCGCCGTGGCGCGTCCTGCGTCAGGTGGTGCTTCCGGAGGCCTGGCCCGCGCTGGCGGCGGGCGGCAGCCTGGTCCTGCTGTTGACGCTCAACGAGTTCGGCATCGTGCTGTTCACCGGCGCGAAGGGCGTGCTGACGCTGCCCGCGCTGATCTACACGCGCGGCATCGTCACGTTCGACCTGCCCGGCGCCGCGGTCCTCGCCTCGGTACAGGTGCTGTTGTCGCTCACGCTCTACATCGGCTACCGGCTCGTGTTCGCCCGGTTCACCGGTGCCGCCGCGAAGAAGGACTGAATCATGCTGGTGTGGACGAAAAAGGGCAGAGCCGTCGTGCTGGCGGGGTTCGCGCTCGTCGTGCTCGTGGTGTTCCTCGCCCCGATCGCGACGGTGGCGGCGGCCGCGCTGGCGGGCAGCTGGACCGGCCCGCTGCCCGCGGACCTCGGCTTCGCCAACTTCGGGCGGGCGCTGTCCGGCGAGCAGGCGGCCAGCCTCTCGGTGAGCCTGCAGACCGCGCTGCTGGCCGGCGCCGTCTCGCTGGTGCTCGGCACCTGGGCGGCGCTGGCGGCGCGCGAGGCGCCCGGCTGGTGGCGGCGCTGCACCGATGCCGTGTTCCACCTGCCGGTCGCGGTCCCGTCGGTCGCCGTCGGCCTCGGCGTGCTGATCGCGTTCAACGAGCGGCCCGCCCTGCTCGGCGGCACGAAATGGATTGTCGTCCTTGCGCATTCGGTGCTGGTGCTGGCGTACGCGTTCAGTGCGGTATCGGCCGCGCTGGACCGGATCGACCCCGGCTACCGGCAAGCCGCCGAATCGCTGGGCGCGGGACCGGCCAGGGTCCTGTTCCAGGTGACGTTGCCCTTGCTGCTGCCGGCTCTCGGCGCGGCCGCGGGCCTGGCCGTCGCGCTGTCGATGGGCGAACTCGGCGCCACCGTCATGGTGTACCCGGCCACCTGGAAGACGCTGCCGGTCAGCATCTTCGCCCAGACCGATCGCGGCGAGGTCTTCGACGCGGCGGCGAGCACCACCCTGCTCGTGCTGACCACCCTGGTGGCGCTCATCCTGCTCGGGCGGATCCGCAGCCGCGCGACCCTGCGCTGACCCGGGCCGCGTTGGTCCCGGCCGGTGCGCGCCGCCCCGCCCGGGCCTGCTTCATGAGTCACGGTGGATGCATTCGGGGTCCAGCTCGTCGCCTGGCAAGGCGGAGGAGGAGCCGATACCGGGGGTTGTATCGGCGACGACGACAACGCGGCCAGGCGGCGAGCTGGACCCCGAAGGCGCCGCCGTGACTCATGAAACAGGCCCTAGGATGGCGAGGTGACCGCACTTCCGTTGATCTTCACCGCGGGCTGGGCGAGCGGGGTGAACGCGTACGCCGTCGTCCTGCTGCTCGGCCTCTTCGGGCGCACCGGCCTCGCCGATTCGGTGCCCGCGGCGCTGCAGCGGACCGATGTGCTGATCGCCGCCGCGGTGCTGTTCCTGATCGAAGCGGTGGCGGACAAGATCCCGTACCTGGATTCGTTCTGGGATGCGTTCCACACCGTGGTGCGTCCCCTCTCGGGCGCGGTGGTGGCGGCTTTGATTGCGGGACAGGACGGTTCGCTGCCGGAGCTGGCGGCCGGCGCGGTCGGTGGCTTCAGCGCGCTGGCCAGTCATCTGGTCAAGGCGGGCATGCGGATGGCGATCAACACCTCGCCGGAGCCGGTCAGCAATGTCGTGGCGAGCACCGCGGAGGACACCGCGGTCGCCGGGATCATCACGCTGGCGATCTTCCATCCGATCCCGGCGGCAATCATCGCGGGCGTGCTGCTCGTGCTCGGTTCGGTCCTGGTGGCCTTCCTCGCCACCCGCATCCGCCGCTATCTGCGCCGCCGCCGGGAGCGCAGGGCGGCGCGGCACGCGCCCGCGATCTGATTCCCCCACGGACCTCGTCAGCTCCCACCCAGCGGTATCCGAAAGGCGGGCCGTCGAACCATGGCAGCACCGGCGACAAAACTCCTGAAGGACCTCGAACCGCTGGCCGCACCGCAGCGCAGGCGCGCGATCGCCGGCACGGCCCTGCGCCTGCGCGGCACACCCGAGCTCGGCGCACTGCTCAGCGACCTCGGGGCGCGCGGCCACTACGAGCGCGTCCTCGCCGGCCAACTGGCCACGATCGCCGCTGACCGCGCCCACCTGCTCGCTCAACTCGATTCGGCGGAAGCGGAATTCGGGTGCCGCGCGCTCGCCGGACTGGTGCGCGTCGGCGTCGCCCCGGCGGAGCTGGTCGCACGGGTGTCGCGATTTCCGCACCGTGTCCGGCGCACGCTGTATCGCGCGATCGGGCGTCGTTCGGCGGGCCCGGATCTGGCCGATGCGCTACTGCCCGAGATAAGAACGCATTTCGGCGATGCGGAGGCGGCGCATATCCTGCCGTACTGCTCCGCGGCGGTGGTCGCCGAGTACCTGCCACGGCTCGACTACGCCACGCCGAATTGGCGCACGCTGCACCGCAAACACTCCGATCTCGTGCTCGGTCATCTGGAGGGCCTCGCCGCGCTGGCCGGTGAAGCGGAGTGGCCGCACCTGTGGCCCTGGATCGCCGCGGGCGCCGACACCTGCGCACTACACCACCCGGACCGGCTCCTCGCCCTTGCCGCCCGCGCGGTCCGATATGTGCCGCTCGCCGGGCTGCACCGCACCGTCGGCGCGCTGGCCCGGCACGACGTGGACGCGGTCGGCGCCTTGATCCTGCATCCGAGTGGACGCGGCACCGGCCTGACCGGACGTGCCCTGTTCACCGCGTTGCGCGAACTACCGGACGAGCGGTTGATCGCCCTGTGCGCCGCCTACCCCGACCACCAGCGACGGGCCTTCCTGCGCACGCTGGCGCCGGCCCGGCGGGCCGCGGTGATCCAGGTGTTCATCCGGCCCGGCACCGATCCCGCGCGGGTCGATCTCGACGCGCTGGACCAGGTGCCCCGAGACGAGCGGACGGCACTCGTCCGGCTGCTGCTCACCAAGCACGGCGGCACCGAGGTTCGAGCCGTCCGCGAGCGCTTGATCGCCCGCCTGCCGTGGGACGAGGCCGAACCCGCATTACGCGAGAGCATTCGCCGACCGACGGCCGAGGAACGCGCGCAGGCCTATCCGCTGCTGGTGACCGCCGCGATCGGCAGCCGCGATCCCGAAGCGGTCGGCGCGCTGCTCGACCTGCTGCGCCGGCTGCGCAACGAGCAGGACCCGGTGCGGCGCATCGCGTTACAGGCGATCGGCCGGATCCCGCCCACGCTGTTACGCGGTGCCCACCTGCCCGCGCTGGAAATGCTGACCGCCGATGCCGTACAGGCGCGAGACCGATCGTCCGCGACCATCGACGCAGTCGGCCGGATCGCCCGTACGCTGCTCGTGCACGGGGCCCGCACCGGCGAAACCGCCTTCGCGGGCGCGGCCTTACGCATTATCGAAAGCCTTGCCGCGCAAGAGAGTTCGGTACCGCTGTGGCAGCTGCACCGGGACCTGCCGCACGGCGCGGAGCACCGCCTCTTCGATACCCTGCGCCCGCGGCTCGACAGCGCCGCCGCCCGCGACGAGTGGGATCTGACGCTGCGCCTCACCCAGGGCCTGGACCGGCGCGCCTGGCAGGTCCCGGCGTTGCAGCAGTTGCTCCTACGCGCCTGCGGCGCGCGCGACGACCACGTCATCCGTACCGCCGTCGATCTGGTGCTGGCGAACCCGGCCACCCGCGACGAGCACCTGGCCGTCCTGCTGCACCGTGACCGTTCCCTCATCGCGTTGCCCCGGGTGCGGCAGTTGATCGCGACGCGGCGCACCGATCTGCTCGGCCTGGTCCTCGCCGGGGCGAACCCGGGCCGCTTCAGTTCACCCAAAGTGCGTATGGTGCCGGACTTCTCGACCGGGTTCGGCGGATGGACGCCGCGACAGGTCGAGCTGTACGCCCGCGCGCTCACCGCGCTGGCGCGGTCGAAGCAGACCGCACCGTGGGAGAAAGCATGGGCGATCCAACGTTTGGGCCGCCTGCCCGAGAGCGTCGCCCGCTTATGCGAGTATCTGGACGACCCGGAGCTCACGGTGGCCGAGGCCGCGCTCACCGCGCTCGGCCGCAGCGATCCGGCCGCGGCCGCCATCGACATACTCGGCCGCTACGTGACCGGCGACCGCGCCCGGGTCGCGGTGAGCGGCATGGCTTCCCGCGCCGGGAGTATCGCCCCCGACCAGCTCGCGGTGGCCTTGCGACCACTGCTGGACGCCCCCAAGGTCACCTCCGTGAAAGAGGGCGTGCGTCTGCTGGCGGCGTTGCACGCGCCCGAAGCGATGGCCACGCTGCGAGCGCTCTGGGATCGCCCGGGCCAGCACCGAGACGTGCGGCGCGCCATCGTCTTCGGCTGCCGTTGGCTGCTGGGGCACGACGAGGCCTGGCAGATCCTGGACGCGGCCGTACGGCTGCCCGAGGTGGCGAGCGAGGTGCTGGCGCTCACCCCCGGCGACCTTCCGGTCGCGCAGCGGCATCGCATGGCCGAACTCGTCCATACGGTGGCCGCCGATCCGGATACCGCGCTCGCCGGCACGGCGCTGCGGGTGCTGGGTACCTGGCACCGCTGGGCGCCCGGCGACACCGGAGACCTCTTGGTGCGCAGGCTGACCGACCTCAGCGAGGTCGGGTTGTGGCGGCAGGTGGTGCCCGTGCTCGTGCACGGCGGTTTCCACGCGCGTGTTCCGGCGGCCGTCGATCGACTGCTCGCCTCGGCGGGCGTCGTGCTGTCCGATCGTGATCTGCCTGCGCGCCAGCGACTCTCGACCTTGCTCGACGCGCTGGCCACCGCGGCCGAAAGTTCGGAGCAGGCCCGCACGACCGCCGCGACCGTCGCCGCCCGGCTCGCGCACGAGCCCGGCTGGCAACGTGCGGCCATCGATCTACGGCTCACCCGGATCCAGTGGGCCGAAGCGGATTCCGGGGTGCTGGCCATCCGGCAGGCATGTGCGCACGCGCAGGGCGCACTGCTGACCTATCCGGCGCAACGGCTGCGGGCCCGGCTGGCGGCCGCTCCGAATGTCGTTGACGCGGACACCATGGCAGCGGTGGTACGGGCGGTGTCCGCCGACTCGACGGCGGCAGCGCTCTGCGCGCTGACGTTGATCTCGCAGTGCGGCAGTCATTTCGGCTGGAGCGCGGACTGGGTCGAACTACTCGCCCGAATGCGGACGCACGAGCAGGAGGATGTGCGATTCGCCGCGCACGAGGTCTTCACTGTTGCGGAGTGATTGCGGAAGGCGGGTTTTCAGCGGGCGTGCCGCGCCAGTCGACCACGCGGCACGCCGGGCGAGGCGCCCCGTTGCGCCCGCCGTCACTGTGCGACAACGTGAATGCCCGGGCGAAATCACTGGTCGGATGATTTGCGCCCGGCACGTCGCCTAGGAGGCTGTGGCGCTGTCGGGTCCGAGCGCCACTTTCACGAAGGCAATCGACGGCGGCCACCGGCCACGTCGGTTACCAAATCAGTGTACCCGTCAACGAGTTCGGCCAAGTGGTACCAATGTTTATGGGTATTGTCGCTGCGCGCGCCCTCGGTGTCGATGGCTTGATTGGCGTCCACCCAGCTGCGGGCCATTCGGTCCACCACCGCACCGAGACTTTCGGTGTGCAGCGACGCGCCATTGCGATGCTGGGGTATCTCCTTGCCGATCCAATCATTGATGTCGTCGACCAGTTCGCTTCTGCGGCAGTCGATTTCAATGATCAGAGCGGAGTCTCCGACCTGGCGCCGCCGAGCATGTAGCTCGGCGAGCGCATGTGCCGAACGCAGCATTTCCCGGTCCTGGAAACGGCGCCCTTGAAAGGCACACAACAATTGCGGAGCAGTCGGCAGTACCCCCACCGTTGGCGCACTCATGCCTCCACCCCGACTTCACCCGACACCAACGCGCTTTGTACCAACATAATTGGCTCTCGATTCGGTTATCCCGGTCATCGGATCGGTTCTTCACAACTAGGCTAGCTGGATCATGCTCTTACAGATGCAAGAACGCAAGAGTGCGTCCGCATTGCTGCACCAACTGTGTCCTACCGCCGTTTCACTGCCCATCCCCGCACTGCCCCAACAACTTAGGACTCCCAGTGACAACGCCAGGACCAGCCATTATGACTAATAGACCGATCGGCCTGGCTACGATCGCGCAATCACGAACTACCGACCGGTCCGTCTCCGAACGACGACAAAACGGACTCGGAAGCGGAAGCTTCCGAGCCCGTACGGGAAGTCGATGATCGAACCGGCGCTCAGCGCATTCTGGTGAACGTCGCGTAGTGGTCGGCTGTGTACCAGGCGGACCGATCGCTGCCGGTGACTATTCGCTCGGCATCGCGGTTGTGGCCCGGCTGTTTGATGTTGACGTCCCACTCGCGATACGCGATCGCGTTGCCTGCCGCATCGGTGCGAGGCAGGGTGCCGTCGCGGTTCTGCCAGGTGCCGCCGCCTTTGGTCCCGGAGCCGTCGTTCGGCGGCCAGGTGCCCGCGTCGATGCGCGCGAGCGTGTCCCAGGCCCGCTGCGGAACGCTGGCGCCGACCAGCGTGATCGAATCGGCAGGCACCGGCCGTGCCGCTTGTTGCGCACCCGTCGACAACCCGAGCACCAGGGTCAGGCCCGCCACCAGCGCGGCAACGGTGAACCCGACACGCTTCGCTATCGATGCCACCCCAGTCATAGGCGCAGAACCTACTGCCCCGAGCCGAACACCAGGTTTCCGCAGGTTTCCGTGCGGTGAAGATTGGGCTGCCGGGCGGCGGGCATGAAATGTCATGTGTGCCCGCAAACCTCGGTTCCGCGCAGCATGGAACGGGGTACGCTCTGATTTTCGCTGGCGCACATCGGAGGGATGTTGTCATGGCAGGCAAGCGCACCGTCCTGACCGTGCGATTGCGCAGATTGGCCGCGATGCTGCACGAGATGCGCGAACACGCCGGACTCAGCAAAGAAGAGGTCAGCGCGAAGACCGGCATCAACGTCACCACGCTGTATCGGATCGAGACCGCGCAGGCTCGGCCGCAACGACGCACCCTGCAGGCGATGCTCGATCTGTACGGCGTGAGCGAGGAGCAGCGCGAGGACGCCGGCGAACTACTCTCGGACGCGCTCAAGCCCGGTATGTCACGGGCTTACGAGGGCAGCGTCTCCGAGGTCTACGCGGCCTACATCAACTTCGAGGCCGAGGCGCTGTCGGCGCGGCACTACCAGACCTCCACCATTCCTGGACTGCTGCAGACCATGGAGTACGCGACCGCGGTGATCGACACCTCGATGCCGAAGGTGGAGGCGTCGGTGATGGAGGACCGAGCCCGCGCCAGGATGGACCGCGCCGCCAACCTCACCAAAGAGGAACCGCTCGAGCTGTGGGTGGTGATGGACGAGGCGGCGATCCGGCGCACCGTCGGCGGACCCGCGGTGATGCGCGGCCAGCTGGACCGGCTGCTCCAGGAAACCAAGCGCAAGAACGTGATTCTGCAGATCCTGCCGTTCGACGCGGGCGCCCACCCCGGGATGGCTGGTTCGTTCACGCTGCTCGACTTTCCCGACCCGGCCGATCCGGAACTGGTCTACGTAGAGGGCATCGCGGGCGACGAGCTGATCGAGGGCCATCCCGAGATCCGGCGCTTCGGCGTGATCTTCGACCAGTTGCGTGCCATGGCTCTGAGCCCACGCGATTCCGCGGCGATGATCACCGACGCCGCGGGCAAGATGGGCTAGGCCTAGGCGCGGCTGGCGCGGCGGTAGCCGACGGCCGCGGGCACCGCGAACAGCACGATCGCCCCCACCGACCACGCCATCGTGGCGAGCAGCGGCGCACGGACCGCACCGCCGAGGGACAAACCGCGCATCGCGTCGATCGCATGGGTCATCGGTTGATGCGCGACGATCGGTTGCGCCCAGCGCGGATACGCACTCAGCGGCGCGAAACCCGTGCTGAAGAACATCATCAGCGACGAGCCGAGCGAAACTGCCTCCACCAGAGCGGCTTTCGTAGTGCACGTGGCGACGGCGGTGACCAGTGTCGCGAAACCCAGCCCGTACAGCAGTGGCACGCCGAACAGCGCGAGCCCGGCCAGGACGCCCTGCTCGAAGCGAAACCCGAGCAGAACCCCCACGGCGAACAACACCGTGGTGCACAACAGGATTCGCACCGCTTCGGCGAGGATGCGCGACGCCAAGCCGGACGCCCGGTGCACCGGCAGCACCCATAGCCGGGCCAGCAGTCCCTGGTCGCGCTCCCGGCCCAGCGTGATCGCACCGGCCAGCGAACCGGACATCACCCCCACCAGAGCCACCATCGGCACCGACCCGTACAGCGCACTGGCACCGGCGAAGACCGAGATCTGCTTGCCGAGCACGGTATTCAACACGATCAACAACAGCGCCGGAAACACCAGCGACTGCACCGTTGTCAACGGATCACGCCCCCAGCGCAGCAGCAACCGCCGCGTTTGGATGACGGTCTGCGGCGCCAGCAGTCGCCACGTCTCGGTGCGGCCGGATACCACCGGCAATGCCGAGGCGGCGCGAGTTCCGGTCATCCCGACCTCCGCATGGCGACCACGGCACCGAGCCCACCGAACATCAGGAAAAGGCCGCCTACCCACGCCGATCCGGGCCCGAGCACCGACCAGCCCACGACACCGGCGTTGCCGCTCGGATCACCGGCCAGCGCGCGCATCGCGTAGACGAACTGGGACACGGGCTGGTTGCGCGCGAATCCTTGCAGCCAGGAGGGGAATTGGTGAGCCGGCGCCAAACCCGTCGACACCAGGCCGAGAACGAGCTGCGGGAAGATCAGCGCCTGCGAGATCGCCTCGGGCTTGGCGACGATACTGCCGATCAGGTCCGCGCCGAGGGTGAGCGCCAACGCCACCAGCAATGCGAAGACCACGAAACCTACCGTCTCCAAATGGCTTCCGTAGAAGCGCACGCCGATCACCCAGCCGCATACCAGGGCAACCGCCAACGAAACGGCGGCACGGTACAGCGCCGCGGCGGTCCGGGCGGCCAACGGCACCACGGACGGCATCGGCAGCGACCCGAACCGCACGGTGAGCCCGTCCCGCGCATCGGACGCGGCCCGGAACGCGGCCGAGGTCGCGCAGAACGCCACCGCCTGCATCACGATCATCGGCAGCAGGAACTGCGCGTAACTGCTCAGTCCGTGCCCGTATCCGCTCATCACCAGGTTCAGCGGCACATAGAACCCGAGGGTGAACACCGTGGGCGCGACAACCGCGGTGACCAGCTCGCCGTTGCGCCACGACGGCCGCACCAGCCGGCAGGTCAGCACCCACCACTGCGCCACCGCGCCGAACCGCGGCCGCGGCGCCGCCGCGGGCAGGCTCATCCGCACGCTCTCATCCTGCGACCGCACCCTCTCATCCTGCGGACAACCGTGCCGGTTCCCAGGGAACCCGGCTCCGTCCGCATGTCGCGGACGGTTGTCTATGGGATACCGAGACAGCGGGCGGTCCGGTTCACCAGTCGGACCGGGTTACGGCGAAAGCCGGATTCGGTCGACTATTTTCGACTGATTCCGGGTACTTCATCCATCTGTCGCACAAAGATCGGGAGGGGAACCATGGCCGACACAACCGCCGAGCGGGCAGCCGAGCCGGAACTGAAACGGGTGATGGGCCCGGGCTTGCTGCTGCTGTTCGTGGTGGGCGACATTCTCGGGTCGTCGATCTACGCGCTCACCGGCAAAGTCGCGAACGAGGTGGGCGGCGCGGTGTGGGTGCCGTTCGTGGTCTCGTTCCTGGTCGCACTGGTCACGGCGATGAGCTATCTGGAACTGGTCACCAAGTATCCGCACGCGGCGGGCGCGGCCCTCTATACCCACAAGGCTTTCGGCATCCAGTTCGTCACCTTCATGGTGGCGTTCGCGGTGATGAGTTCCGGTATCACCTCCGCGGCGACCGCCTCCCGGGCCTTCGGCGCCAACTTCTCCGCGGCCTTCGATCTCGACCTCGGCCCGGGAGCGGTGATCACGCTGATCGCGCTCGGCTTCATGCTCGTCGTCGCCGCGATCAATCTGCGCGGTGTCAGCGAGGGTGTGAAGCTGAACGTGGTGCTCACCTGCGTCGAGCTGACCGGCCTGCTGATCGTCATCGGGATCGGCTGCTGGGCGCTCGGCGTCGGGGACGGCGATTTCAGCCGGATCACCGAGTTCGAGACCGGCGACCGGACCGCCGTCGGCGGCGTCATCGCGGCCACCACCCTGGCGTTCTACGCGATGGTCGGTTTCGAGGACTCGGTCAACATGGCCGAGGAGTGCAAGCAGCCGAGCCGGATCTTCCCGAAGGTGCTGCTGGCCGGTCTCGCCATCACCGCGCTCATCTACGTGCTGGTGTCCATCACCGCGGTAGCCCTGGTGCCGATCGCCGAACTCGGCCAGGGCGACACCCCGCTGTTGCAGGTGGTGCAGGTCGGCGCACCGGCGTTTCCGACCCATGTCTTCGCCTACATCAGCATGATCGCGGTGGCGAACACCGCGCTGATCAACATGCTGATGGCCAGCCGCCTGCTCTACGGCATGGCCAGGCAGGGTGTGCTGCCCCGGCAGCTCGGCCGCGTCCATTCGCGGCGGCGCACGCCGTTCGTGGCGATCCTGTTCACCACCCTGCTCGCGCTCGGCTTGATCGCATTCGTCGGCGAGGTGCCCGAACTCGGCGGAACCACAGCGCTGCTGCTGCTCGCGGTGTTCACCGTGGTGAACGTCGCCGTTCTGGTGTTGCGACGAGATCCGGTCTCGCACGAGCATTTCCGCACGCCGACCGCGCTGCCCATCATCGGCGCGCTGACGTGCGGTTTCCTCGTGACACCGTTCACCGACCGCAATCCGCAGCAGTATGTGATCGCCGGCATCCTGCTCGGTATCGGCGTCGTGCTGTGGGGTGTGAACCACTTCGCGATCAAGCATCTGCACGCCGCACCGCCCGCGTAGTAGTCGATCCGACGGCCCGGATCAGCGGGTGACGCGAAGCGAACCGGTGGGTAATGTGTGCCGAGATGACCAGCATGGACGCTCGTTTCGGTGATGCCACCCGAACCGTGCCCCTCCCCAACCCGTGGGATCTGTCCGCGTACCTCGCCGCCGTCGCCGCGCACCGGGGTCGCTCCATCACCCTGCACACCGCGCCGAAGGCGTTGCTGCACGAGATCGGTTGCGGCGGCGGGGGTCTGTGGGTCGCGCGCACGCACGACGACATCATCGTCTACGACAGCGAAGCGACCGGACGCAACGCCGACCACATCGTCCTGCACGAGGTGGGGCACATGCTGCTCGGTCACGGCGAGCAGGGGCCGGCGCGCACCGATCCACTGCCGCCGTCGCTGGCGGTGCTGCTGCCTGCGATGTCGCCGCGATCGATCGAACATGTGCAGGGCCGCAGCGATTTCGGCGAGGATCGCGAGCGGGAGGCGGAGGTGTTCGCCGACATGACGATGGTCTATGCGACGTTGCCGCGGCGGCGGGCTCGCTCGTTCCGGTTGTTCGGCCGCGGCCGGTAGTCACCGGTCGTCGTAGGGATCGTCCGGTAAGCGGCGGATGCCGTGGCGCAGATCCTCGACCAGCTGCTGATAGCCGGCGGCCAGCGCTTCGATGCGCACCCACGCGTCGTAGAAGACGGGTTCCGGGGCATAAGTCAGTGCGGTGCTCGCCTGCGCGGTCATCTCGGCGAGTCGGTCCACCAGCCGGCCGACCGTTTCGGGGTGTTCGACCGCGGCGAGTTCCGGGACCGGAGTGGCCAGGGTGACCCAGCGATCGATGGTGCGCACCAGCTGGATCCGCCGCCGCTCGATCTTGATCGACTCGGTGGCCGGGGTGCGTTCGCGCGCCAGATGCAGCTGTGCCAGCTCACCCGCCGCCTCCAGCATCGGGTGGTCCGCGTGCGGAAACCCCCGCAGCGCCGCCAGCAGCAGGTACTTGCCGGGGATGACCCGGTCGTTACCCGAACGGTTCACGTCAGCGGCGCCTGACACACATCGATAGCGTGAACGAGAGTGCCCCCCTCCACGTCGTTTTCACCCACTTCCGTCGGTCCGACACGCAGCATTCGCCCAGCTCCCCACCAGTCGGCCGCCGCGCGCACCGGGCTTCGGCTAACTCTGAGTGACCACACCTTAATCTGCCACTCGGAAGTAATTTCCTGGGGCTATGCCCAACCGACGCGCCGCCGCAGCCAATCCCGGGCAAGCCCGGCGAAGCGACGCTGATGCGTGCGCAGCTTCGGCGAACTCGGTATCACGGGCTTGCGCGAGTTGGTGGCCCAGTATCCACCCATCGCGCACACCACCGCATCGATGGCCCTGGGATCGACCGCAGCGGTGACCGGGTGGGTCGTGATGATCAGGTCGGGATCGACCCCGGCGGCCGCGAACGACGGTGCCAGCAGGACCAGGTCGACCCAGGCCGCGCCCCGGCAGGCCCACGCCCAGTCGACCACGAGCACCGCCGCGTCCGCCCGCCGGAGCATATTGCTCGGACTCAGATCGGTGTGCAGCAGCGTTTCCCCGGAAGCGGCCGCGAGCCAGGTCCTTTCGAGTTCGGCGAGCCGGTCCAGCCGCCGCAGCGACCAGTCGTCCAGGTCGGCGGGCGGGCCCTGCTCGGCGAAAGTGCGCCACCCGACGAACGCCGAGCCCAGCGCGTCCGCGATGGTCGGGGCATGCGGCACCGGGTTCGGCGTCAGCACCCGCGCCATCCGTCCGACAGTGCGCAGCACATCGGACGACTCCCCCGGGTCGGCCAATCGCGGATGCGCGCCCGCGACCTCGTCGAACGCCGCGACGAACCACCCGGCGATCTCTTCGCCGAACCGGCAGCGCGGCGTCGGCATTCGCTCCGGCAAACACCGCGCGGTCCGCGCCTCCGATCGGTACGCGGTCGCGAGATCGTCCGCGGCGTCGATCGCCTTCACGAAAACCCGCGCGCCATTTGCCAACCGCACCCGGGCCGCGAGTCCGTGACTGAATCCGCCGCGCTGACCGACGGCGCGCCGCACCGTGCCGCCGAGCCTTTCCTCGATACCCGCGCGGACCTCGTGCGGCAGTTGCGCCCAGTCGATCCGGAAGGCGGTGTCCTCCTCGATGCCGGTCATGCCCACATCCTGTGCGGTGGCCGCGCCGATCTCCAGTGATCAGGTACCTCGGTCAGCCGGCGTCGGCCAGGTAGTCGGGGCCGCCGACGTAGGTGGTGTGGCCGGACTCGGCGGTCGACGTGGTGGCTTCGGCTACGGCAGCGGCGAATTCGGCAACGGTGGGCAGCGGCGCCTGCTCGCGCCGGGCCGAGACCGCGTCCGGATTCCGGCGTTCCAGCAGTTGCACGATGATCGTGCCGTCGATCATGTCGCCGGAAACGATGTGCAGCGGGATATTTCGCGCGGCGAGCGCGGGAATCATCGCCCGCAGCGCGTCCTCACCGGCGCGCTTGCTCGCGGCGATGGGCTCGTAGTCGGCGGGTACCGGCTTGCGGCCGTGGAAGTGCGCCTGATGGCTCGTGACGAAGACGATCCGGGCGCCGGATGGCATGTGCGGCAACGCGAATCGCGCCAGTCGGGTCTGCGCGTCCCGGTTGATCGCCATGGCGTAGCCGGGCGCGGCCTGGCGCTCGAGACCGCCCGAGGCATTGAGGACGAGCACGTCGATCCGGCCGTACTGCGCGACGACACCCTCGATCAACGCGCGGGCCGAGTCCTCGTCGGAGATGTCCGCCCCCGCGATGGACGCGCTGCCCCCGGTGGCCACGATCTCGTCGGCGAGCACCTTGGCGCGCTTGAGCTTTTCGCGATAGTTGATGATCACGTGATCACCGCCGGCCGCCAGGATCCGGGCCGTTTCCGCACCGATGCCCCGGGACGCGCCCGTGATCAGAACGACCCGCTGTCCGTCTGCTTCGCCCACTGTCGCCCTCTCGATCGCGGGCCCGGCGGCCCGGCGAATTGCTTCTAATTCAGAACCACTATGGTAGTTCTAAATGAGAAGCGCAAACGGGGCGACGCCACCGAACGGCGGGCGAGATCCGGCGAACGCGCCGATCCTCGCCGCAATGGAGCTGCTGGGCCAGCGCTGGGTGCTGCGCATTCTGTGGGAATTGGAACCAGGCCGCCTCGGCTTTCTCGAGCTGCGCCGGCGCATGGACAACTGCTCGTCGAGCATGCTCTCGGTCCGGCTCCAGCACCTGCAAACCGCGGGCCTGATCGTCAAGAACGCGGATAAGTCCTACGAGTTGACCACCGCCGGAACCGGCCTCACCGCCGCGCTGCACCCACTCTGGGACTGGTCCCGGCACTGGACGCCCACCGGGGGCGAACCGGCGGTTTGACCTTCGGCCTACCTGAGACTTCATGATGACCGGGTGGCAGATTCCGACAGGTTGATCACGATCGGCGTGCTCGCGCGAGCCAGCGGGCTCACGGCGAGCGCGCTGCGTTTCTACGACGACTGCGGGCTCTTGGTGCCCGCCGAGGTCGACCCGCTCACCGGATACCGGTACTACACCGCGGACCAGCGGGCGCGCGCGACGCTGATCCGCAGGCTGCGGGCCATCGAGATGCCGCTCGAGTCGATCGCCGACATCCTGACCGGCGACGTCCAGCGCGCCGAGCAACTGCTGGATCGGCACGTGGCCGAATTGCACCGGCGGGCACGCGCGGCCGAACAGGCCGCGGTGACGATCAAACAGGCGCTGGGCGGCGACCGGGTCACCGTGCCCGCGGCGCTGCTCGCCACGGCGTTCGAGCAGGTACGCACCGCGACCGCGGTGGATCCCGGAATCCCGGTCCTGGCAGGCATTTCGTTCGAAGTGGACGCCACGTCACTGACGCTGACCGCCACCGATCGGTACCGACTCTCGACCAGGAGCGTGGTACCGCTGGAGCGCCAGGGGGTGGACTGGTCCCTGGTCGTCGACGCACGCGAACTCGGCCCGATCATCGAATGGCTCGGCCGGATCGACGAAATCGTCGCGGCGCCAACGGATCAGGGGCTGCGACTCGTCGGCGCCGGCGAACAGCGGTGCTGCCCCGTGGTCGACGAGCGGTTCCCGGACTACCGCGCCATGCTGGACGCGCTCGCACCGCCGCGGCTGCGCGTGGTCACGGCCCGCGAACCGCTACTCGCCGCTCTCGAAAGCGACTCCGCCACCGTTCGATTCGCGACCGACTGCACCGGGCTCACGGTTTCGGACGCCCACGGCGCGCACCGGCGGTTGCCCGCCGAGCGCACCGGTCCCGATCTCGCGTTGACTTTCACCACCGCGACGCTGCGGCCGGCCATCCACAGCGCGCTCGGCCCGGATCTCATGATCGATATCGCCGCCGCCGATCGGCCGGTCGTCGTCCGTTCCGCCACCGACGGCGATTTCACCACCCTCGTCATGCCCACCCGCCCCGCACCGCAGGAGAACCGATGACCACCACCGACACCACCATGACCGCCATCACCCACGCGGTGGAACTCGGCCGCGCCGGGCAGCCCGACGCCGCCCGCACCGCACTGCTGGACCTCTGGGGTTCCCTCGGCCCCCAAGGGGATCCGCTGCACCGCTGCGCACTCGCGCACTACCTGGCCGACCTGCACGACGACCCGGCCGAGGCACTCTCCTGGGATATCCGCGCCCTCGATGCCGCCGACAGCCTGACCGACGCCCGGGCCCAGCAGTACCATTCGTCGCTGCAGGTCCGCGGCTTCTATCCGTCGCTGCACCTGAACCTCGCGGACAATTACCGCAGGCTCGGCTCGTTCGCCGCCGCCCGCCGCGAAATCGCCGCCACCCGTAGGACATTGCCGAACCTGCCGGACAGCCCGTACCGCACGGTCATCGACACCGCGCTCGACGAAGTGGAAACAGCCGTGCAGGCCGGCGATACCAGCCCCCGCGCGTCCGCCCCCACCGGCCGACCCGGCGCCGGTGCGTAGGGCCGACGCTTTCCCCCAACCAGAAATCAGCCTGTCGTTCAGGTTGAGCCAGCCTTGATGTCGACGGGATTCGACGGTATGTGAACCCCCGAGAACCAACAGGTTTAGGCTGTGCGCCGTGGTCGAATCCCAACCGCCAATCGCACCCCATCCCGATATCGCCCCCTTGGCTGCGCTGCTCGGCACCTGGCGCGGCAACGGACACGGCGAATACCCGACCATCCAGCCGTTCGATTATCTGGAAGAAGTCCGGTTCGGTCATCTCGGCCGTCCGTTCCTCACCTACCGGCAGCGCACCCGCGCGGCCGACGACGGCCGCCCGATGCACGCCGAAACCGGATATCTGCGCTGCCCGCGGCCGGATCGGGTGGAATTGATCTTGGCCCATCCCACCGGGATCACCGAAATATGCGAGGGGGCACTGACCGTCGACGACGGCGCGCTGCACCTGGAATTCGACTCGACCAGCATCGGCCGTTCCAGTACCGCGAAACTCGTAACAGCACTCGGCCGCACCTTTCAGGTCAAGGGCGACACGATCGACTACACGGTGCGCATGGCCGCGGTCGGCGAGCCGCTGCAACACCACCTCGCCGCCACCCTGATCCGCGCCGAGTAGCCCGGAAGAAATCTCTCCCGATTCGATGGAACCGAACGCCGTCGTGTCGCGTCGAACCAGTATCGGACCCGGACGGCCGCCGACGTCGTCGTCCTCCGGCGTAGCCGACCTGGTACCGGACGACGACAACGGGAGGACCCGATGGCCGAAGAGCTCCGAGTACGGCCCGATCAGCTGGACGAGTTCGCCGCCGCACTAGCCGACCTGGCGGGCCAGGCCGGCTCCGCGAAGGATTACGCGGCCACCTGGTTCGCCTTCGGCGACCACGACGGCCGGATCTATGCGCAGGTCAAAAGCATGCTCGATGAGGTACGCCGGAATCTCGAGTCCAACTACACCCACCTGCGGGTGCTGAGCGAGACCGCGTCGACGGAACTCGCCGAGAGTGCCGAGATGTACCGGACCACCGATCTGGCCACGGCGATCCGCCTGGACCGCACCTACGTCGGGGTGCCGAAGTGACCGGCCCGGCGACGGCCCTGCAGATTCCCGAGGCCACCGATCCGCTGCCCGGCTGGATTCCCTTCTTCCTCGGCGGGAACTATGTCTCCCCGGCCTATTACATCGGTCAGGCAATCCAAAGCATCACCGGCACCGATGTATTCGGCCTGGCCTCGGAGTTCGTCGCGGGCGACTGGGCGGGGGTGAAGCAGGCCGCGGACGCCGCGGGGAACCTGGCCGGATTCAACGCCGCTTTCCACGATTCGCTCGCGACCGAGTGGCAGCGCCTGCTGTCCGAGTCGTGGCGCGGCAACGCCGCCGACCAGGCCCGCGGCTACTTCGACCACCTTGCGGGCGGCGTCGAATTCCAGGTCAGGGCACTCCAGGAGATCGAACGCACCCTGAACAACATCGGCAACTCCATGCTCAACCTGGCCCGGCTGCTCGGCGACCTGCTGCAGGACATCGTCGATTGGACGATCATGTGGCTGACCGAGATGGCCGCGGCCGCGGTGCTGTCCTCGACGCTCGTCGGCGCTCCCGGCGCGGCCGCGGCCGCCGCGGTGGCCGCCGCCCACGCCGTGATGATCTTCGCCAGATTCGAGCAGATCCTGACCGTGACGACCGGCGCGTTCAAAACCGTCGTCGGCCTCGGCGCCACCGCACTGGAACTGTCCAACAGACCGCCGAGCGAGCTGCCGCCGCTGGGCACTTCGACCTACGACCATCCGGGAGTGTGACCGAATGCCACAACAACCCGAGGTCGTCTTCGACGTGGCGCGGGGCGATCTCGGCGCCGCCCGCCACCTGCGTCGCTCGCTCGAGGTGCTCGCGTCCTCGACCGCGGACCCGGAATTGCGCCGCAACCTCGGCGAGGTATTGGCGGGCCGAGCGAGCATGCGCGAGTTCGGCAAATCCGAGGGATTCGCGCGACTGCTCGACGGCATCGCCCAGGGCATGTTTCATCGAGCGG
The DNA here is from genome assembly GCF_000710915.1 of Nocardia brasiliensis IFM 10847. Lineage (GTDB taxonomy): Bacteria > Actinomycetota > Actinomycetes > Mycobacteriales > Mycobacteriaceae > Nocardia > Nocardia brasiliensis_A. The sequence continues at coordinate 7,931 of NZ_BAUA01000061.1, read as the reverse complement.
GCGCGATGTCGGCCGCCGAGCGCGAACGACTCGCCGCGCTCGGGCAAGCGGAACTGGATCAGCTGCGCGAGTCCGGCGCGTCGCACGATCAGCCCGATCCCCCGGCCGCAGCGCGCCCCGAGAACCGTACACCGCACCGCGACCCGGTCGTCGACCCTGGTGAACCGGACGCGGACGACCGGTACTTCGAGGAGCATCGGCGCCGTGGCTGGCTCGAATAACCGCTACCGGAGCGGATTCGACCTGCCGTTTCCTGGCGGATGGGATCGGCGGGCGTTCTACTCGCATCGGTACGCGGTCCTGCCCTGCTGCGTCGCGGTGGTACTGCTCATTCCGCTCAGCGCGGTCGTGCTCGAGCTCGGCCGCCTGGTGCGCGGCACAGCCGACGCGGGCACACTGCTCGGCGCCGGTATCTGGACCGCGGTGACCGTAGGCGTGCTGTGCGCGCTGTGGCGAGCCTGGCCGAAAGACGCGGTGGTCCAGGCGAGCACCGTGATCACCGGCCCCGAGGCCCAGTCCGCGCTGGCGATCCCGGTGCGGCTGCCGTCCAGAGTCCGGCCGGTGGCGCTGGCCGCAGGCGGCGTGCTGCTGATCGGGTGCGGCGTCTGGTTCATGGTCTGGAAATTCGGCACGGACCCGTCGCTCGGATATCTCGGCTGTGCGGGCCTGAGTACCGTGGGCGCGCTGGGTCTTTTCCTGGCGCGCCATACTTTTCGGCCGTACGTGACGCGGGCGAATACCGGAATACTGCTCACCCCGCGGCAATTGCGCACCGACCACGGCACGGGCCCGATCACGCTCGACTGGACCGATATTTCCGGCATTCACGCCGCCCATGTCCGCAACAGTCCGGCCGCGCTCGTTACCGCCGCGGCGACAAACATGATCGTCGTCCTGGTCGATGATCCCGCGGTGCTCGGTCCGGACGATCCGACGACCACACCGGACGAACGTTTCCCCGATGCGGGTTACCTCGCCTACGAAATACCCCATCAGCAAATCGACACCGACCCCACCCTGGTGTTCCACGCCCTGCGCTATTACCTGCACCACGGAGAGCACCGCCGCGAACTCGGCACCGATGCGGCGTTGCGCCGATTCCGAAAGGGACATTTCGCCGTCCCGGGCGATTCCAACGCCTCGGCAGAACAGACCGATCCGGCGAAATCCGGATAGCGTCCGACCAATAGCAATGGGCGCGGGATTTTATCTGTCCGAATGGCCCGTTCCGCGTACTTGTTCCAGCATCGATGGATTTCGCGACAAGGCCGCGGGCCCGCTGGGTAATCTCACCGCAGACCATTCGAGAATGTGACCCATACCACTATGGCCTGCGCTGTGCCATCGGCCACATGTCCTTGTTCACCGAATCGCCCAGAGATTACGGTTCGATCAACCAGCAAACTTCCAGTCAACTTCGCGTGGCGAACCCACCTGAAGCAAGAACCCCGTCGACACCCCTTACCTGAGGGAGCCGAACCATGAAGCGTTCCACCACCATTCTGGCCAGCGTCGCGATCATTCTCGGCGGCGCGGCGACCGTCGAGATCCTGGACGGCGGTGACGCCGGCGCCATAATTCTGGAGCACGGCGCGTCCTCCAGCAATCAACAGGCCGGACCCGGCAGCAGCCAGCGGTAGCAGCCGTCAGTAACCACCGGGCAATGCGGCGAACATATCGCGGGTTACCGCGACCGCATTATCCGAACTGCCGCCCTTGACCAGCAGGGTCGCGAACGCCATATCCCCGCGATAGCCGACGAACCACGAGTGCGAACCGCCCTCCACCTCGGCCTCGCCGGTCTTGCCGTACACCTCGCCCTGATCGGCGATCCGCTCGGCGGTGCCGCCGGTGACCACCCGGCGCATCATCGCACGCAACCCGGCGATCACCGCCGGGTCGGGCGCGGCGCCGGGATCATCGATGGTCGTGGTGCGACCCGCGATCAGGTAGGGCACCGGCAGCGAGCCGTGCGCGATCGTCGCGGCCATCAACGCCATGCCGAACGGGCTGACCACCACCTTGCCCTGGCCGATGCCGTCCTCGGTGCGCTGCACCAGCTCGTCCGCGGGCGGTACCGAACCGGTGAAGGTCGGCAGGCCCGCGATCGTGTAGCCGGTGCCGAGTCCGAATTTCATCGCGGCGTTGTGCAAAGCGGTACCTGGCAACCTGCTGGCTATGGTCGCGAACGAGGTGTTGCACGACCGCTCGTACGCCGTGATCATCGGTACGTCCCCGACGGTGAAGAGATTGTAGTTGGGAATCATGCGCTCGCCGATGATGATTCGGCTCGGGCAGGGCAGCACCGTGTCCGGCGTCGCGATACCCGTGGACATCGCCGCGGCCGCGGTCACCGTCTTGAACACCGAACCGGGCGGATATTGGCCGATGGTCGCCACCGGCCCGTCCCGATCGGCCGCCTTGTTCTGCGCGATCGCCAGGATCGCGCCGGTGGAGGGACGCAGCACCACCATCATGGTCTGGTCGGGGCGCAGGTCGACCGCGCGTTGCGCGGCGTTCTGCACGTTGCGGTCCACGCTGAGCGAGAACGACGGCGCGGGTTGCGCCGGCACCTCGGTGAGCACGTCGGTATCGGCGCCGTTGGCGTTCATGGTGACCACACTCCAGCCCGCCTTGCCGTCGACCTCCGCGATCACCGTCTTGCGCACCTGCGCGAGCAGGTCCGGCGCGAAATTGCGATCGGTGGGCACCAGATCCCATTCGGAGGTGAGTTGCACGCCGGGCAACCCGATGAGATCGGTACTCACCTGGTCGAATTCGTTCTCGTTGAGCACCGTGACGGTGTACACGCCCGTGGTCGCGGTGGCCGCGTCCCGGATCGCTTCGGGGGTGAGCTTCGGATCGAAGCGGTTCAGCGCGGCCGCGAGGGCGGTCGCCACCGCGCCGGGGTCGGGCGCGTTCGCGGCGGTGAACGCGACCCGGGACACCTTGCCGGGCACCAGCACATCGCTGCCCGCCTGCTCGTTCACCCGGGCCCGCGGCGCGGGCGTGGCACGCAGCGCGAGCGTTTGGGTGTTGCCGAGATTCGGGTGGATGTTCGACGAGGTCCAGCGCACCACCCAGCGGCCTTCGCTGCGGCCCATCTGCAATTGGCCGGTGTAGCGCCAGGTCCGGTTCTTGGGCAGCCGCCACTCGTAGGTGTAGTCGACGGTCGCGGTGTCACCGCTGACCCGCGCCGAGCCGGTGCGCGCGTCCAGTCCCTCCGCCTGCAACTGGTCCCACGCGGAATTCATTGCGGCGGTCGCCTTTTCGGGTTGGTTGGTGAACCGGGCCGCGGCCGCCGGGTCGCGCCCGGCGAAGGCCTCGACGAAATCGTCCGCGATCGGCGTCGGCCCCTGCGGACCGCCGCCACAGCCGACGGCGGACAGCGTGAGCACCGCCACGCTCAGCGCGCCGAGCAGCGATTTTCGCAACGGTACCGTCCTGGTCTGCATCGGCACCGATGGTAGTGGCCACCTCCGGGCAAACCCCGGCGGCACACCGTGTTTCAGTCGAGCAGGATGGTGGAGAAGGTCGCGATCTGCCGGAATCCGACGCGGCTGTAGGCGCGGCGGGCGATCGCGTTGTAGTCGTTGACGTACAGGCTCGCGGTCCGCCCGGAGGCCACGACGGCGTTCGCGACGGCCGCGGTGCCCGCGGTGCCGCGGCCACTGCCGCGATGTTCCGGATGCACCCAGACGCCTTGGATCTGACCGGTGCGCCGCGACAGCGCCCCCACCTCCGCCTTGAACACGACCTCGCCGTCCTCGAAACGTGCCCAGGCCCGGCCGGATTCGATCAAGCTCTGAATGCGCCGCCGATATCCGCGGCCGCCGTCGCCCGCGCGCGGATCGACGCCGACCTCCTCGATGAACATGGCGATCGCCGCACCGAGATAGCGATCTATTTCGTCCGGGCGCACCCGGCGCACATTCGGATCAGGAGTCGCCAGTGGCGGTTGCGCGAGCGCGAGCAATGGTTGCTCGCCGCGCAATTCGCGTTCCGGACCCCAATGACCGACCAGCATTTCCCAGAGCGGCAACGCCAATTCGCGCCGCCCGACCACCGAGGACGCTATTCGCGGCCAGCGCACGGCACGATCAGCGAAGGCGCGCAACGCGTCGTGGTCGCCACGCAACGGCACCAGATTCGCGCCGGAGAAACACAGCGATTCCGACGGCCCGCCGCGGCTCCACAATTCACCCTGCCCGCAGCGCGCGGCATCGAGGCCGAATTCCTGGAGCCGGGCCGCGACCATACACGAGGCCACCGGATCGGCGTCCAGAACTCGAAGGACCTGCGCCAGGTCCCGATTCGCGAGCTGCCGCGCGGGGACGTATTTCGCCCTTCGCGTCGGCTCCAGCAGACTCCGCACGTTGACAGCCTGCCACGAATATCCGCGATGTGGTACGGCTATGCCGAACGCAACAGTTCCGCTGTTAGCCGACCGTGACCACGGGCTCGCCCGAACCGGCGCCCTCGCCCATTTCCTCGGCGATCCGCATGGCCTCTTCGATCAGGGTTTCGACGATCTGCGCCTCCGGCACGGTCTTGATGACCTCGCCCTTCACGAAGATCTGGCCCTTGCCGTTACCCGAGGCCACACCGAGATCCGCTTCCCGGGCCTCACCCGGTCCGTTGACGACGCAACCCATCACGGCCACCCGCAGCGGCACCTCCATGCCCTCCAGTCCGGCGGTCACCTCGTTGGCGAGGGTGTACACGTCGACCTGAGCGCGCCCACAGGACGGGCAGGAGACGATCTCGAGCTTGCGCGGGCGCAGATTCAGCGACTGCAGGATCTGGCCACCGACCTTGATCTCCTCGGCGGGCGGCGCGGACAGCGAAACCCGGATGGTGTCGCCGATGCCCTCCGAGAGCAGTGCGCCGAACGCCACCGCGGACTTGATCGTGCCCTGGAACGCCGGACCCGCCTCGGTCACACCGAGGTGCAGCGGGTAGTCGCTCTGCGCGGCCAACTGCCGGTACGCCTCCACCATGATCACCGGATCGTTGTGCTTGACCGAGATCTTGATATCGCCGAAGCCGTGCTCCTCGAACAGACTCGCCTCCCACAGCGCGGACTCGACCAGCGCCTCCGGGGTGGCCTTGCCGTACTTCTCCAGCATCCGCTTGTCCAGTGAACCGGCGTTGACACCGATCCGGATCGGGATGCCCGCGGCGCCGGCCGCCTTGGCGACCTCGCCGACTCGACCGTCGAATTCCTTGATGTTGCCGGGGTTCACGCGCACCGCGGCACAGCCCGCGTCGATCGCGGCGAAGATGTAGCGAGGCTGGAAGTGGATATCGGCGATCACCGGGATCTGGCTCTTGCGCGCGATCGTCGCCAGCGCGTCCGCGTCTTCCTGACGCGGGCAGGCCACCCGCACGATGTCGCAGCCCGACGCGGTGAGCTCCGCGATCTGCTGCAGGGTGGCGTTGATGTCGTGGGTCTTGGTGGTGGTCATCGACTGCACGGAGATCGGGTGATCGCTGCCCACTCCGACATTGCCCACCATCAGCTGGCGGGTCTTGCGTCGAGGAGCGAGAACGGCCGCGGGCGCGGCGGGCATCCCCAATCCGATTGTGCTGGTCACCTTCGGCTGCCTACTTTCCGTCCGTACGTTCCGGGCCGTTCGCCTACGAGCTTAGTCGCGCCCGCCGAACGGCCACCCTGTGACGCCCGCGACAACGTACTCCCCCGAGTGCCGGCGACAGGGTACCGCGCCGACGAAACTCAGAACAGTTTGATCGGATTCACGATGTCGGCCACCAAGGTGAGCACCATGTACGCGCCGCCGATCACCACCGCGACGTAGGTGACCGGCAACAACTTCAGATAGTCCACCGGCCCGCCGGGCGCGAGTCCCTTCCAGCCGCGGATGGTGTTGCGGACCTTCTCGTAGAGGACCACCGCCATATGGCCGCCGTCGAGCGGCAGCAACGGCAGGATGTTGAACGCGCCGAGGAAGAAGTTCAGGCTGGCCAGCACCAGGATGAAGACGTTCCACAGGCCGCGTTCGGCGGTCTCGCCGCCGATCTTGCTGGCGCCGTACACGCTGACCGGGGTCTCCGCGTCGCGCTCGCCGCCGGTCACCGCGCTCCACAGCGCGGTCACCTTCTGCGGTAACTGAGCCAGCGACTGGAAAGTACGCACGAACATGTCGCCGGTGAACGCGCCCGCGGCGGGGATCGCGGCCAGGACGTTGTACTGGACCGGCTCGTAGAAGTCCATGCCGACGCCGACGGCGCCGACCTCACGCCCCGCGCCGCCGCCCTCGGGGTAGCGCACGACCCGCTCCGGGGTCACGGGGATGGTGAGGCTCTGGCCCTTGCGATCGACGGTGTAGGTGAACGGGCCGTTCTGCTTCTGGGTCTCGGACTGGAATTCCTTCCACGTCTTCACGCTCACCCCGTTGACCGCGGTCACCACGTCACCGCGCTGCAATCCCGCGCGCTGCGCCGGACCGGTGCCGGTGCACGGTTGCATGCTGCCGTCCGGATTCTGTTGCGCCACACAGCTCATCGCACCTAGCGCGGTGGCGGGCGGCTGATCGAACCGGGGCAGGCCCCACCCGACCGCGAGGAACACCACCAGGATGTAGCCGAGCAGGAAGTTCATCGCGATACCGCCCGACATCACCACCATCCGCTTCCAGGTGGCCTGGCGGTACATCGCGCGTTCGACCTCTTCGGGCTGCAACTCGTCCAGCGCGGTCATGCCCGCGATATCGCAGAAGCCGCCGAGCGGGAGTGCTTTGAGCCCGTACTCGGTCTCGCCCCGCCGGAACGAGAAGATCTTCGGCCCGAATCCGATGAAGTACCGCCGCACCTTCATACCGGTGGCTTGCGCGGTCCACATGTGCCCGCATTCGTGCAGCGCAATCGAAATCGTGATGCCTAGAGCGAACAGCACGAAACCCAACGCGAACACCATGTGATTTACAGCCCTCCTGCTGTGCGCAGCTCGCCTGATGACATGCGGCCGCCCGGTCCGGCCGCCCACAAACCCGGGTGCGCGAATCCGTCGCGGCCGCGAGCCCACGACCACAGTAACCGGACACCCGCCGGCCCCGGGTGCTCAGTCTGCCAGCCGAGGCTCACCTCGCGAGTCGGAAACCCTCGGACGCCGGTCCCGGCCTAGTCCCGGTCGACCCGGCCACGGGCGAAATCCCGGGCCCACGTGTCGGCGGCCAGGACCTCGGCGAGCGAGGTGGGTTCGGGCCGCCACTGGTCGGCGGCCTCGACCGCCGCCGCGACGGTGCGCACGATCTCGGGGAAGCGGATCTTGCCGTCGAGAAACGCCTGCACCGCGACCTCGTTGGCGGCGTTGTACACGGCGGTGACGCTGCCGCCCGCTTCGCCGGCCCGGCGGGCCAGATCGATGGCCGGGAAGACCGCGCTGTCGACCGGCTCGAAAGTCCAGGTCGCGGCGGTGCCCCAGTCGCAGGAGGCGGCCGCGCCGGGCACCCGGTCCGGCCAGCCGAGGGCCAGGGCGATCGGCAGTTTCATGTCCGGCGGGCTCGCCTGCGCCAGCGTGGAACCGTCGGTGAAGGTGACCATCGAGTGCACGATCGACTGCGGGTGCACGGTGACGTCGATGCGGTCGTACGGAACGCCGAACAGCAGGTGCGTCTCGATCAACTCGAGGCCCTTGTTCACCAGCGAGGCCGAATTGAGCGTGTTCATCGGGCCCATCGACCACGTCGGATGTGTCTTGGCCTCAGCCGGATTCACCGATTCCAGCATCTCGGTGGTCCAGCCGCGGAACGGACCGCCCGACGCGGTGAGCACGAGGCGGTCCACCTCGTCGGCACGCCCGCCGCGCAGGCACTGGGCCAGCGCGGAATGTTCCGAATCGACCGGCACGATCTGGCCGGGCGCGGCCGCGCGGGTGACGAGTGAACCACCCGCAACCAACGACTCCTTGT
>NZ_BAUA01000062.1 GCF_000710915.1 Nocardia brasiliensis IFM 10847 | reverse complement strand
TGCCGGACGCCCGGCACCGGCTGGTGCTCAATGCGCACCATCTGCTCACCGACGGCTGGTCCACCCCGATCGTGCTGCGTGAGCTGCTCGCGCTCTACCACCGCGCCGAACTGCCCGCCCCCGCCGCGTACCGCGACTACCTGGCGTGGATCGCGCAGCAGGACCGAGGCGCGGTGCGCGACGCGTGGGCGGCCAGGCTGGCCGGTCTGGCCGCGCCGAGTCTGCTGTCCACGACATCGACGAGCGCACAAGACTTCCGGCAGGCGCGGGTTCCGCTCTCCACCGCGCAGGCCGCCGCGCTCGTCGCACTGGGCCGCCGCCGCGGGTTGACGCTGAACACCCTGGTGCAGGGCACCTGGGCGGTCGTGCTGGCCGAACTCAACGAGCAGGCCGACGTCGTCTTCGGTGCGACCGTATCCGGTCGTCCGGCCGAACTGCCCGGCGTCGAAGCGATGGTCGGCCTGTTCACCAACACCATTCCGGTGCGGTGCACCCTCGCGCCGGGCCGGTCGCTGCTCGACCTGTTCGCGGAACTGCAGGAAACACAGTTCGCCATGCAGGAATTCGAGCAGGCGAGCCTGGCCGAGATCGAGCGCGCCGCCGGGCTGGGTCAGCTGTTCAACACCCTGGTGGTGTTCGAGAACTTCCCGAACTCCGGTGCGCAACAGCCCGAATCGCACGAACTGCGGATCGCGGGCTTCCACAATCACGGGCTCACGCACTACCCGGTCACGCTGCTCGCCCCGCCCGGCGAGCGGCTGGAGCTGGTGGTCTACCACGACCGCGCCGCCGTCGCGGACGAGACGGTCGGCCGGATCGTCGAGCGGATCGCACAGGTGTTGCGCACGGTGGTCGAGGCCGAGGACACGCGCGTGGACGAACTGCTCGATATGTCGCGGTGGGTAACGCCGAGTGCGCCGGTGCGAACGCCGGATCGCCCGCGGGTGATCGAGCCTTCCGGTGTCGCCGACGGTGCGGTGCTGGCGGCGATCCGCGAGGGCGCGGCGGGAGTGCTCGAGGTGGCCTCGATCGGTCCCGACGACGACTTCTTCGCGCTGGGCGGGCATTCGCTGACGGCCATGCGCCTGGTGGGCAGGCTGCGCAGGCTGGGCGTCCGGGTCGCGATCACCGATGTGTTCGACGCGCCGACCGCGCGCACCCTGGCGGCGCGGGCACAGATAGATCCGCTGCGCTTCGGGTCGCGCGCGATCACTGGGGGCAGCGAAGTGGCGACGCCCCCAACAGAGTTCACGCCCGCGGTGCTCGACCGTGTGGGTACCGGTGCGCCGTTGTCGCCCGCGCAGGAGCGCCTGTGGTTCCTGCACCGGCTGGAAGGACCGTCCACCACCTACGACGTGCCGGTGGTCGTCCGGCTGCGCGGTGCGCTCGACAACGACGCGCTCGCCGCCGCCTGGCGCGACGTGCTGGCGCGACATCCGGTGCTGCGCACCAGCTATCCGCAAGATGCCGCCGGTTCCGCCACGCTGCACCTGCGCACGGCCGACGAGGCCGCCGGACTGGACTGGCACGCGATCGGGGCGGAGGGCCTCGATGCGGCCATCGCGGCGTGCCTGACCCAGCCCGTGGACATCACCGCCGCGGCGCCGGCGCGGGCCACGCTGCTCGAAATCGCGCCCGACGACCACGTGCTGGTCCTGGTGGTGCACCACATCGCTTTCGACGCCACGTCGCTGCGCCCGCTGTTCGACGATCTGGACATCGCGTATCGGGCGCGGGTGAAAGACGAAGCGCCCCAGTGGTCTCCGGCAGGCACGGACTATCGCGAGTACGCGGCGCGGGAGCGCCGCCGACAGCAGCAGGACGCCTATGCCGGGCAGCTGGCGTACTGGCGTGAGACCCTCGCGGGTCTGCCCGCCGAGCTGGAGCTGCCGTTCGACCGCCCGCGCCCGGCGCGGGCCGCGTACCGCGGGCACACCGTGCTGCGGCGGCTGCCCGCCGGACTGCGCGCGGCGATCACCGAACTGTGCGGCGCGTACGGTGTCAGTCCGCTGATGGTGTTGCAGGCGGCGGTGGCCACCACCTGGTCGGCATTCGGCGCGGGGCGCGATATACCGCTGGGCAGCGCGGTGTCGCATCGCGACAGCGTGCTGGACGACGACGCGGGCGAATTCGGCGACACCATAGGGTATTTCGTCAACACGCTGGTCATCCGCTGTGATCTGACCGGCCGTCCGAGTTTCGCGGAGCTGCTCGGCCGGGTGCGGGTCGCCGCGCTGGACGCGCTGGCGCACCAGGACGCGCCCTTCGAGCGGGTGGTCGACGCCGTGGCCGCGCCGCGTTCGCTGGCCCGGCATCCGCTCTTCCAGACCATGGTCGCCTACGAACCGGCGGCCCCGGCTCCGAAACTCGGCGAGCTCGTGGTCGAGCCGGTACCCCCGGTCACCACCGCCGCGCGTTTCGACGCGGCGGTGTGGCTGGCCGATGCCGGCGCACCGGACGAGGCGAACCTGCGCCTGGTGGTCGACGCCGACCTGTTCGACCCCGCGACCGCGGACGCGCTCGTCGACGGCCTGATCGCGGTGCTCGCGCGGGTCGTGCCCGAACCGACGGCGGGCATCTTCGAAACCGCCTCGGCCGCATCCGATCCGGCGCACGATCCGGCGCGGCGCTCGACCACGCCGCCCGGTGTGGCGGTGCGCTTCGCCGACCAAGTGCGCGCGACCCCCGAGGCGATCGCCGTGGTCTGCGGTGCGGAATCGGTCACCTATGCCGAACTCGCCACGCGGACAGCGGATCTGGCTGCGCGGTTACTGGCCGCGGGTGCGGGGCCGGAGCAGGTGGTCGGCGTCGCGCTGACCCGCTCGACGGATCTGGTCGCCGGACTGCTCGCCGTGCTGCGCCTCGGCGCGGCCTACCTGCCGCTCGACGTCGACTACCCGGCCGATCGCCTCGCGTACATGCTCACGGACGCGACCCCGGTGTGCGTGCTGACCAGTTCCGACCTCGCGGCTCGGCTGCCTGCGGGCGGACCGCCCACGGTGCTGACCGACGTTGCGGCACAATCGGATCCGGTTGTGCTGCCGCAGCCGCGGCCTGCGGACGAGCGCCTGGCCTACGTGATCCACACCTCCGGCTCGACCGGAAAGCCCAAGGGCGTCATGGTGACTACGGCGAATCTCGCGGCGTTCGCCGAGACCGTCGGCGGGGCGGGCTGGATCGGTCGTGGCGACCGGATCGTGGCGGTGACGACGGTGTCCTTCGATATCGCGGTCCTGGAGCTGCTGCTGCCGTTGACCGTCGGCGCGACCGTGGTGCTGGCCGATCGGGCGACCGTCCGGGACCCGGACGCGTTGCACGCCTTGATCGCCGAGAGCGCCGCGACACTCGTGCAGGCGACGCCCTCGCTCTGGCGCGTGCTGGTCGAACACGAAGACGCGCCGCGGCTGGCCGCGGTGCGCGCGCTGGTAGGTGGCGAGGCGTTGCCCGCGGATCTCGCGGTGGCGCTGGTCGCCACTTGCCGGTCGGTGCGGAATGTGTACGGGCCCACCGAGGCGACCGTGTGGGCGACGGCGAGCGATCTGCACGACGGCGATCAGGTCACCATCGGCGCGCCGTGGACCGATGTGCACACCCGAGTGCTGGACGAGCATCTGCGCCCGGTGCCGCCGGGTGTGGCGGGCGAGCTGTATCTCGGTGGCGCGCAGGTGGTTCGCGGCTACCTCGGCAAGCCGGGACTGACCGCCGCGCGCTTCGTGCCGGATCCGGACCTGCCCGGCCGGCGGTTGTACCGCACCGGTGATCTGGTCCGGCAGCGCGCCGGACGGCTGGAGTACCTGCGCCGCAGCGACGATCAGGTGAAGGTGCGCGGCTTCCGGATCGAACTGGGCGACGTCGAGTCCGCGCTGCGGGGGGTCCCCGGGGTCGCCAGGGCGGCGGCCACGGTCCGCGCGGACAGCGCGGGCACCGGCAGGCTCTTCGGTTACGTCGTCGCGTCGCCGGGCGGCACGCTGGACCCGGCGGCGGTCCGCGCCGCCGTCGCGGGCATCCTCCCCGAATACATGGTGCCGCAGGCGATCGCGGTGCTGGACGCGTTGCCGTTGACGCTCAACGGCAAGGTGGATCGGGCCGCGCTGCCCGAGCCGACCCGAACCGATACCGCGCGTCGCGCGCCGAGCACAGCCGCCGAGCGGACGCTGTGCGCGTTGGCGGGCGAGGTGCTCGCCATCACCGCGCCGGGCCCGGACGATGCCTTCTTCGCGCTCGGCGGCGACAGCATCTCCTCGGTGCGGCTGGTGACCGCGGCCCGGCGGCACGGCCTGGTGCTCAGCGTCGCGGACGTGTTCGAACACCCGACGCTGGGCGAGCTGGCCGCGGCCGCGACACCGGCGGACGCCGCGGCCGCGCCCGGCGCCGCGGCGGAACTGGTGACGGTGGACGCCGACCAGCGCGCCCGCCTGGACGCGCTGTGCCCGCCGTGGCAGGAAGTGCTGCCGCTGGGTCCGTTGCAGGAGGGCATGTACTTCCAGTCGGTGGTGGATCGGGCCGCGGGTTCGGACGCGTATCACATGCAGGTGAGTTTCGTGTTCGAGTCCGCCCGGCCCGCCCGCGCCGACCTGCTGCGCCGCGCCCTCGACGCAGTGCTGCGCAGACACGCCAACCTGCGGGCCGGTTTCACCCACGCGGGCTTCGGCGCACCGGTGCAGTTCATTCCGGGTGCGTGGGAAACACCGTGCCGGGAAGTCGATCTACGCACGACCGACGACGCCGCGGCCGCCGTGGTGGCGCTGGCGGACGAGGAATACCGCACGCCTTTCGATTTCGGCGCACCGCCGCTGATCCGCTTGGTGCTGGTGCGTTTGCCGGACGGCACCAGCCGCGCCGTCTTCACGCTGCATCACCTGCTGATCGACGGCTGGTCGCTGGCCCTGCTGTTCACCGAACTGTTCACCCTCTACGAGCGGGCCGAAACCAGCACCGCCGCCGACCTGGACGCGGCGCTGGAACCTGCCGCCGATTTCCGCGACCAGCTGCGCTGGCTGGCCGGCCTGGATCACGGCGCGTCGGAAAAGGCTTGGCACGCATATCTTTCCGACCTGCGGCAGCCGACCCTCGTCGGCACCGGGGCCACGGATCGGTCACCGCTGCCGGGCCGGTCCCGGATCGAACTGCCCGCGGCGACCTCCGCGGCGCTGCGCGCGTTGGCCGGGCACGGCCAGGTCACCCTGTCCACGGTGGTGTCCACCGCATGGGGACTGGCGTTGCGCGCGAGCACCGGCCTCGACGATGTGGTGTTCGGTTCGACCGTCTCCGCGCGCTCGCCCGAGGTGCCGGGCGCGGAACGGATGATCGGGTTGGTGCTCAACACCATTCCAGTGCGCGTCCAGGTGCGCCCGGGCGAGCCGTTGCTGGAACTGCTGCGCCGGATGCTGCGCGAGCAGGGTGGTCTCGTCGCCCACCAGCAGCTCGGCTTGGGCCGCATCCAGCGCGCGGCCGGATACCCGACGCTGTTCGACACGCTCTATGTCTTCCGCAACCTGCCGCGCGACGAGAGCGGCGCCGCAGACGTTTTCGCGCGCACCGGCGTGGTCGGACGCGAAGCGGTGGACAGCACGCACTACGCCTTGACCCTCGACGTCGATCCGGGCGCGGGCTCGGATCCGCTGCGGATCACCCTCGAACACCGGGCCGATCTGATCCCGGACGGACTGGCCGAGCAGATGCTGACGCGGCTGGTCGCCATCCTCGAACAGCTCGCGGCGCCGGACACCGCCGCGGGCCGCACGATGGTCGCGAACACCGCTGTGCCGGTTGAGCGTGCGCCGGGGTTCACGCCGGACCGGGTGCACGTGCCGCTACCCGGGCAGCCGGGCGGCAGCGTCGACGCGCTGCTGCGCGAACGGGCCGCCGCGACCCCGGACGCCTGCGCGCTGGTGTGCGGACCGGTCGCGCTGACCGCGCGGGAACTGAACGATCGGGTCGACCGGATGGCTCGGTTGCTGGCGAGCCGCGGCGTGGGGATCACCGACGTGGTCGCGCTCGCGCTGCCGCGCATCGCCGACCATGTGGTGGCGATCTTCGCGGTCATGCGCACCGGGGCGGCGTATCTACCCCTGGATCTGACCCACCCGCCCGCCCGGCTGCGTGAGTTGCTCGCCGACAGCGCGGCTTCGGCCTTGATCAGCACCGGCGTCCATCGGGAAAGCGTGATCGAGGGCGACGGCGGACCGCGGGTGCAACTGCTGATCGATCAGCCCGAGGTGGCACGCGTGCTCGACGGTGCGGTGCCGCCGCCCGCGGTGCCCGAGGTGGCGGTGGCCGGTCCGAGCTGCGCCGATCAACCGGCCTACGTCATCTACACCTCGGGCTCGACCGGTCGCCCGAAGGGCGTGGTGATCGGTCATCGCGGTCTGACCACGATGTACCACAACCACCTCGACGAGATCTTCGGCCCGACCGACCGCCGGGCGAACCGGGGCAGGCTGCGCGTGGCGCACACCGTCTCGTTCTCCTTCGACATGTCGTGGGAGGAACTGTTCTGGTTGCTCGCCGGGCACGAGGTGCACGTCATCGACGAGCAGGCGCGACTCGAGCCCGCCGCGCTGGTCGCGCACTACCGGGACGTCGGCATCGACGCGGTCAACGTGACGCCCTCCTACGCACGGGAATTGCTCGCGGCCGGCCTGCTCACCGGCGCGCATGTGCCTGCCCTGGTGCTGCTCGGCGGTGAGGCGGTGCCGCCGGATCTGTGGACGCTGCTGCGCGAACATCCGGTCGCCACCGGTTACGACCTGTACGGGCCCACCGAGTTCACCATCAACGCGCTCGGTTCGCCGGTATCCGGCAGTGCCACACCCTGTTTGGGCCGCCCGGTGCGCAACGCGAAGGTGCGGGTGCTCGATTCGGGTCTGGCCGAGGTGCCGGTCGGCGCGCAGGGCGAGCTGTATCTGTCCGGCGACGGCATCGCGATCGGCTACCGGGATCGGGCGGGCTTGACCGCGGGCACGTTCGTCGCGGATCCGTTCGCCCCCGACGGGGGCCGGATGTACCGGACCGGAGACCTGGTGCGCCGCAGGGCCGATGGGGAGCTGGAGTACCTGGGCCGGGTCGATCATCAGGTGAAGATCCGCGGTGTGCGCATCGAGCTGGCCGAGGTGGAGACCGCGCTGGCCGCGCTGCCCGGCGTCCGGCGCGCCGCCGCGACGGTCCGCGCCGACTCCGCGGGCACCGCACGACTGTTCGGCTACGTGGTGCTCGACGCCGGCTGCGCCCCTCGTGATCTGCGCCCGGAGGTGCGGGCCACGGTGCCCGCCGCGCTGGTGCCCGCCGAGATCATGGTGATCGACGCGATCCCGTTGACGCCCAACGGAAAGCTGGATCGCGCGGCCCTGCCGCAACCGGAGCGCCGCACGGTGCGCCGAGCGCCGCAGACGGCGCGGGAGCGGGCAGTGTGCGCGGTGTTCGAGCAGGTGCTCGAGCTCGGCGAGGTGGACATCGAGGACAGCTTCTTCGACCTCGGCGGCGATTCGCTGCGCGCGATGCGGCTGCTCGGCGCGCTGGATCGCGCACTGGGCGTGACCATTTCGCTCGGGACGCTGACGGCCCGGCCGACGGTGGCGGAACTGGCCGCGCATCTGGACAGCACACAGGGCACCGCGGCCGAGCCGGAGTCGTCGGCCGCGGGCCGTGAGCATGTGCTCGTGCTGCGCGCGCACGGTGCCGAAGCGCCGCTGTTCTGCGTGCACCCGGCGGGTGGATTCGCCTGGCAGTTCCTGCCGTTGGCGACTCGGTTGACCGCGGGACGGCCGGTGCTCGGGTTGCAGTTGCCCACGCTGAGCGGCGCGGCGCCGGCCGCCTCGTCGATCGACGAGCTGGCCGCGCAGTACGTCGCCACCGTGCGCGCACAGCAGCCGAGCGGGCCGTACCACCTGCTCGGCTACTCGTTCGGCGGGAATGTGGTGCACGCCATGGCGGCCCAGCTCAGTGCGGCAGGCGAGGAGGTCGCCTTCGCGGGACTGATCGATGCCGCACCGCTGGGCACCCGGGCCGGAGCCGAACACGACATCGACGCGGACGTAACCGAATTGCTGACCGTGCTCGCACCGGAGATCGGCACCGCGGACCCGCACCTGCACGCCGCGCTGCGCGCCGGTTTCACCGAATGCGTGCGACTGCTCGCGGTTTCGGCGGTTCCGGACTACTCCGGGCCGCTGACCCTGTTCACCGCCGATCGGCCGCACGATGCCGTCGCCTCGCCGGGTGCGGAGCTGGCCGCGGGCTGGCGCGGGCTCGGGCTCGATCCGGTGGTGCACCACCTGCCCTTCGACCACGCCGGGCTCGTCACCGCGGCGGGCTGGGCCGAGCTCACGCCGTTGATCGAGCGGGAGCTGGGGATGAAAGTTCGTTCAACACAAGGAGACCGATGAAGTCGACCCGAACGTCCGGCCGCGCCGGACGCATGCGGCGGGCAGTCGCCCTGCTCGGCGGACTGACCATGGCGCTGGGCCTCGTGGTCGGATGCTCGTCGTCCGAGGACACCGCCGCCGGCGAGCACACCAGAACGATCACCACGGATCGCGGCGCGGTGACCGTGCCGCACGAGGCGAAGCGCATCGTGGTGCTCAGCGGCAGCCTGGCCGACTACCTGTACGCGCTCGACGCGCCGGTGGTGGCCACCGACACCCGGGTCATCGGCATCACCAACCTCGACGGCGGCTTCCCGCCGCAATGGGCGGACAAGGCAAAAGCGCAGGGCACCAAGCAATTACCGGCCGGCGCGGAACTGAACATCGAGGCCGTCGCCGCCGCCGACCCGGACCTGATCATCGGTGGCGGGCAGGGCATCACCGCGGTGCAGGCGGGCGAGCTCTACGACAAGCTCACCGCGATCGCGCCGACCGTGCTGGTGCCCACCAAGGTGACCGACTGGCAGGAGCAGCTGCGGATGGTCGCGGACGCGTCCGGCCGGGCCGACCGGGTGCCCGCGCTGCTGAGCGCCTACCAGGACAAGGCCGCGCAGGTGAAGGCGTCGAGCAAGGTGCCGACCGGCAAGGTGGTCTATCTGCTCTCGGTCGCCAACAAGGAGCCGTTCGTGGTGCCGCAGACCGCTGCGCTGCCCAGCCAATTGGGTGAATTGGGTTTCGTCGCCGACGATGTGCTGACCAAGGCCGGGAACCCGGCACTGTACGGCTCCGGTGACTCCTTTCAGGTCAGCCTCGAACTGCTGGACAAGGTCGCCGACGCGCCGGTGGCCATCGTGATCCCGGTCGGCGGGCCGAGCGCGGCCGAGCTGGGCCAGAACCCGCTGTACGCGCGGTTGCCGGCGTTCCGCGACGGCAAGGTCTACGAGTTGCCCGCGACCAGCTACCGCCCCGACTACCACGGCGCGCTGACCACGCTCGACACCATCGCGAAAACCTTCGGATGAGCGTGCTGCGTCGCCTCGTCATCGATATCTCGCCGCTGCGGGACAGCAAGGCGTTCCGCTACGTCTTCGCGGCCCGGCTGATCTCGCTGCTCGGGATCGGGCTGCTGATGGTGGCCCTGCCGGTGCAGGTCTACCAGCTCACCGGGTCCAGCCTGCACGTCGCGGGCGTCTCGGTGGTGACCGCGGTCGCGATGTTCGCGGGCAGCCTGTCCGGCGGTGTGCTGGCCGACCGGCACGATCGCCGGCGCACCATTCAGCTGGCGCGCTCGCTGGCCGGGGTCGGGTTCCTCATCCTCGGCGGGAACGCGCTGCTGGATCATCCACTGCTGTGGGTGATCTACGGCGCGGCGGTGCTGGACGGCGTGGCAGGCGGGGTGAGCAGTTCGGCGCTGATGGCCCTGACGCCGGCGCTGGTCGGCAGGCACCGGCTGGCCGCCGCGGGCGCGCTGATGACGCTCACCACGGAGCTGGGCACCGTCGTCACGCCCGGCCTCGCGGGCGTGATCATCGCTGCCAGTGGGGTTTCGGTGACCTACTTCGTCGCGGCGGCCGCCACGGCGCTCACCGTCACGCTGTTCCAAGAGGTGGGCGCGCATCCGCCGAGCGGTTCGGTGCACGAGCCGCCGTTGCGCGCGCTGCTGACCGGCCTGCGGTTCGCGCTCGGTCATCAGATCGTGCGCGGCACACTGCTGGTCGGGCTGGCCGTGATGCTGGTCAGCGGTCCGCTGGTGCTGCTGCCCGCGTACGCGGACACGGTGCTCGGCGCGGGTCCGGCCGTGCTCGGCTGGCTGTACGGCGCACCGGCGGCCGGTGCGCTGGTCGGGCTGTTCACCAGCGGCTGGACCGGGCGCGTGCACCGCAACGGGCGGGCACTGCTCGCCTCGGTGGTGTTGCTGCCAGTCGCGCTGATCATCGTGGGTGTCGGCGGCACAGCGGTTTTCGCGGTGCTCGGCCTGGCCGGGTTCGGACTGGGACGGGCGGTGAACGACACCTTCCGCTTCGCGGTGCTGCAACAGCACACCCCCGACGACCTGCGTGGCCGGGTGTCGAGTCTGTGGCTGGTGCAGGCGGTTTCGGGCACCGCCGTAGGTTCGCTGGTGGCCGGCGTGCTGGGGCAGTACTTCGCCCCCGACACCGCGCTGCTCGTATACGGCTGTGGCGCGGCGGTATTCGGGCTGCTGCTGTGCGCGGTCTCGCGTCCGGTCTGGCTGGCCACTTCGGCGGCCGACCGGCAGGCGGCCGAGCACCGTTAGGGCCCGTGCGGCCCGTCGAGGTGAGCCCTGGGGCTCACCTCGACGGGCGGCCGCGCTAGGAGGACTGGGCCGCCTGCGCCGTGAGCGCGGCGCGCAGGGAACGGCGGCTGATCTTGCCGACGCCGGTCTCCGGGAAGCTCTCGACGACCTCGAGCAGGTCCGGGATCTTCCAGGTCGCCACACCGCGCTCGCGCACGAACTGCCGAATCTGGCCGAGCGCGGGCGGGGTGGCCGGGTCGGTCGCCAGCACGAACACGCAACTGCGTTCGCCCAGCCGCTCATCCGGCACCGACACGACGATCGCGTCCCGAATCAACGGATGGTCCAGCAGATGTGCCTCGATCTCCTCGGCCGAGATCTTCTCCCCGCCACGGTTGACCCGGTCGCCCAGCCTGCCCTTCACCACCAGATTGCCGTCCGGGCGCAGGTTGACCACGTCACCGGTGCGGTACCAGCCGTCCTCGGTGAACGAGGTCGCATTGGCCTCGGCATTGCGGTAGTACCCGCGAATCGTGTACGGGCCCTTGGTGATCAGCAGACCGTCCGTGCCGGGAGGTACCGGCTCGCCCTGCTCGTCGACGACCGCGATCCGATCGTGGTCCGACATCGGCCTGCCCTGCGTGGCCAAGATCACCTCTTCGGGATCGTCGAGCCGGGTGTAGCAGACCAGTCCCTCGGCCATGCCGAACACCTGCTGCAGGGTGACCCCGAGCGCGGGGGCGATCCGCCGCGCCAGCTCGTCCGGGCAGCGGGCACCGCCGACGAGCAGCACCTGCAGGCTCGAAATGTCGTAGTCCGTCCCGGCTTCCGCGCGTTCCACCCACAGTCTGGCCAGCGGCGGCACGAGGCCGGTGATGGTCACGCCGAAACGCTGGATCGCGCCGAACGCGGTGGTGGGGGAGGGTTCGATGGCCATCGCCACGGTGCCGCCCGCGTACAGCACGCCGAGGATGCCGGGCGAACTCATCGGGAAGTTGTGCGCCACCGGCAGGACCGCCAGGTAGACGCTGGTCTCGTCGAGTCCGCAGATCTGCACGCTGCGCCGGACGCTGTACAGGTAGTCGTCGTGGGTGCGCGGGATGAGCTTCGGCGTCCCGGTGCTACCGCCGGAGAGCTGCAGAAACGCGATGCCGGACGGGTCGACCTCGGGCAATTCGCGTGGTGCGGCGCGCAGGTCGTCGAGTCCGTGTGTGCCGCCCGGCGGCAGGGCGGGACGCCGGTGATCCGGCACGAGGATCAGATGCCGCAGCTCGGGCGCGCTGTCGCGCAGCACCGCGCCGAGCGTGGCGTGATTGAACCCCTGGTGGTGGTGGCAGGTGATCATCGCGATCGCGCCGCTGGCCTGCGCGATCGGGAGCAGTTCGGCCTGGCGGTGCGCGGGCAGGCAGAAGACCGGCAGCGCGCCCGCATAGAACAGGCCGAAGATCACCTCGACGAACTCGGCGATATTGGGCAGTTGCACGAGCACCCGATCGCCCTGCTGGATGCCGAGATCCAGGAACCCCGAGGCCAGCGACCTGGCCCGGGTTTCCAGCTCGGCGTAGGTCCAGCGATTGCGGTCGTCGAGCACGGCGACGGCATCCGGGGTGGCGGCCGCGCGGCTGGTGAGCATGTCACCGAAGGTTTCTCCGGACCAGTAGCCCAGGGCGCGGTAGGTATCGACTTCGTTTGCCGGCCAAGGGGTTAGGTCGGATTGCGTGGACAAGACGAGCTCCTCACGTGCTGATCACACTTGTTTTACTTTCATCAAGAATTAAGGTTAGGCTAAGCATATGTCTCGAGATGGTAAAAGTGGTGGCGGTGTGATCATCACCGGTGCTGCTGGTGGCATCGGACGGGCTGCGGCACAGATTTTCGCGGACCGGTCCGCAGCGCCCGTGGTGCTCTGGGACCACGATCCCGCAGTGCACCGCACAGCGGAAGAGATCCGGTCGAGCCGCACCGGTGTCGATGCCCATGCCGAACAGGTCGACGTGACCGACGCCGCGTCCGTCGACCGGGCCTTCGCGGCCGCCGTCGAGCGGATCGGTCCGCTCGAGTCGGTGGTGCACGCCGCGGGTGTGCTGGAAACCGGCAGGGTCGCGGAACTGACCGGCGACCAATGGGATCGGTGTCTGGCGGTGAACGCGACCGGCACGATGAACGTGACCCGCCGGGCCGCCGCGCTGCTCGCCGCGCGCGGTGGCGGCTCGATCGTGGTCGTCACCTCGAACGCCGCCAACACCCCTCGGGTCGGCATGGCCGCCTACAGCGCGTCCAAGGCCGCGGCCGCCGCGTTCGCCATGGCGCTCGGGCTCGAGGTGGCCGCGGCGGGCGTGCGGGTGAACATGGTCTCGCCCGGCTCCACCGACACCGCCATGCTGCGCGGCATGTGGGACCACGCCGCGACCGAATTGCCCGCCGCGGCCCGCGATCAGGTGCTCGCGGGCGACCCGGAGCGCTTCCGGCTCGGCATCCCGCTGCGCCGGGTGGCCCAGCCCGAGGACGTCGCCGAAGGCATCTACTTCCTGACAACTCCGCGAGCCCGCCATATCACCATGCACGACCTGCGGGTGGACGGCGGCGCGACGTTCGACGCATGACGGCTCTGTTCCGACCCACAAGGAGATAACTGTTGGCCATCCCGCCGATCGCACCGTATTCGATACCGGCGCGCGACGATGTCGCCGTCAATCGGGTTCCATGGACGCTGGATTCGTCGCGCGCCGCGCTGCTGATCCACGACATGCAGCGGTACTTCATCGACGCGTACCAGCTCGATCAGGAACCGATCTCGACCGCCGTCGCGAACATCCGGCGCCTGCGCAAGCAGTGCAACGAGGCCGGGGTCCCGGTGGTCTTCACCATGCAGCCCGGTGACCAGCACCCCTCGCGGCGTGGCATTCTCGCCGACTTCTGGGGCAGCGGACTGAGCAACGGCCCCGAAGCCGAGGTCGTCGCCGAACTGGCGCCCGGCCCCGCCGATATCCAGGTCACCAAGTGGCGCTACTCCGCGTTCCAGCGCACCGACCTGCGCGAGTTGCTGAATCACTACAACCGCGACCAGTTGATCATCACCGGCGTCTACGCGCACATGGGTTGCATGCTCAGCGCGGCGGAGGCGTTCATGAACGACATCCAGCCGTTCCTGGTGCTGGACGCCACCGCCGACTTCGGCCGGGACGAGCACCTCATGGCCATGGATTACGTCGCGCGCCGCTGTGGCGCGGTGACCACCACCGACGCGCTGGATTACGCGCTGCGGCAATCGAATGCGGCCTGACCCGGGCTTTCGACTAGTTGGAGGAGTGTTATGACCGAGCCGGTTACCATCGGCCGCGAGGACGTGATCGCCGATATCGCGGCGGCACTGGGCGTCGCACCGCACGAGGTGCCCGAAGACGGGGATCTCACCGACGCCGGCCTGGATTCGGTGCGGTTGATGTCGCTGGTGGAGAAGTGGCGGGCGGCCGGCGCGACGGAGGCGGATTTCGCCACCCTGGCCGCCGAGCCGGTGCTCGGTGTCTGGCTCGACGTCCTGGTACCCGGTCACGCGGATCGGACATGACGGGCAGCACCGGTGACGAGATCGTCGATATCGCCGGGATCGGTTTCGGGCCTTCGAATCTCGCGCTGGCGATCGCGCTCGAGGAGCACAACCAAGACCGCGCGCACGAGCGGCTGAGCGCCCGGTTCGTCGAGACCAAAGAGCGCTTCGAGTGGCATCCCGGTATGCTGCTGCCCGGCGCGACGATGCAGATCTCGTTCCTGAAAGACCTTGTCACGCAGCGCAATGTGCGCAGCAGGTACAGTTTCCTGAACTATCTGAAAGAGCACGACCGGCTCACCGATTTCATCAACCTGTCGACCTTCCGGCCCACCCGGCTGGAGTTCCAGGACTACCTGCGGTGGGCGGCGCGCACGGTGGACGCCGAGGTGTCCTTCGGTACCACCGCGGTGTCGGTGGCCGCGACGGGTGACTACTTCGAGATTCAGCTGGACGGCGCCGCGCCCGGCGTGCTGCGAGCGCGTAACATCGTGGTGGCCGTGGGCCTTTCGGCGCGTCTGCCCGAAGGCGTGGCGGCGAGCGCGCGGGTGTTCCACAGCCATCGCCTGCTGCCCAACCTGGAGACGCTGCCGACGTTGCGGCACAACAGGTTCGTGGTGCTGGGTGCGGGGCAGAGCGCGGCCGAGGTGGTCGGGCATCTGCATCAGCGCTACGAGGACGCGCGAGTGCACGCGGTATTCGGCAAGTACGGGCTCAGCCCGGCCGACGACAGCCCGTACGCGAACCGGATCTTCGACCCGGCCGCCGTGGACGACTTCTACGCGTCCTCGCCGGAGTTGCGGCGGCAGTTGATGGCCTATCACCGCGGCACCAACTATTCCGCGGTGGAGCCCTCGCTCATCGAGCGGTTGTACGCGCAGGAGTACGCCGAGCGGGTCGCCGGTGATCGGCGGTTGTTCATGCACGGGGCCTCGACGGTCGCGAGCATCGAGGATTCCGGCAGCGGGGTCCGGGTCGACGTGACGCACGGGCCGACCGGCCTCACCGAGACACTGGTCTGCGATGCGGTGGTGTGCGCCACCGGTTTCCGGCCTGGTGACGTCCGGACCGTACTCGGGGAGCTGGCCGAATCCGTCGCGTTCGACAGCGGGCAGGTCCAGGTGACCCGCGACTACCGGCTGGTGCCGACCGCGCCGTTGCCCGGCGATATCTACCTGCAGGGCGGTACCGAGCACACGCACGGGCTCTCCTCGTCCCTGCTGTCGAACATCGCGGTGCGCACCGGCGAGATCGTGCGCTCGGTCGCGCGGGCGGCGACGGGTGCGCGGGCCGATCGTGCGGCGGACCGGGCGGGGAGGTAGCTACGCGATCTCCAGGCCCCGGCGGTTGGCGGTATGTGCGAAACTCGGTGTCGGACTTGGCATCCGGGTCGTTGGTGCGCACTTGAGCAAATCTGAACAGTGACAACGAACATGTTGACAAAATAAGGTGTGGCTATCCTAAGCTTCCGGCATCCCGACCACACCTACGAAGGACTTCGAAGAATGCTGATGAGGAACCTCGCCGCGACAGCCACCATGCTGATCGCCGCACTCGGTGTCGCCGCGGGCACCGCGGCCGCAGACCCGGCCGCTGCCGATGCGCCGATCAATTTCACCGCCGAGACCACCGACACGCAGGCCATCGTCTCCCTGGACGCCGGCTCGATCGTCGTCGAGGACGGCGCGCTGAAGATCAAGGCCGCCAACGGAAACGTCGTCGCGGGCACCCCGCTGAAGTTCCGGCTCGACGAGTTCGAGTTCCCGATCGCGGCCGATATCGCCGGCCGCACGGCGACCCTGACCCCGCAGCTGGACATGAGCAAGGCCGTCTACAAGCCGGTCGCGCTGCCGTTCGAGGACAAGGCGCCGTGGAAGAGCGAGTACGACCGTGAGCAGGCCGCCTGGTCCCGCATGACCGGCACGATCAGCCTCGGCGCGAGCATCGCCACCCTGGTCGGCGGCCTCGGCGGCGCCGCCGTCGGCTGTGTGCTCGGCGGCATCGTCGGTGGCGCGGTGGTCGGCGGCACCATCGTCGGCCTGTTCGGTCCGTTCCTGGGCGGCATCGCCGCGGGTTGCCTCGGTGGCGCGGCCGCCATGGGCGCGCTCGGCACTGTCGCGGGCCAGATCTTCATCACCGCCCCGGTGGCGATCGGTGCGGCTATTCAGTACTTCACCACGATCAACCAGCCGTTCAACCCGGCCAAGTAAGACCTGACCGGGTCGTCAGCGCGAACCGCCCCTCACAAGGGGGCGGTTCGTCCCTTTTCTGCGCCCGAGTCGCGTGGAGTGGCTTGCCCCGCAACGAGTTCGGTGACGCGGACGCGGGCGCTCGAATCCGCGGTAGTCCTTGCGATGTGCTCACCCCCGGCGATAGCCTGCCTGACTAGTTGCTGGAAGGGACGCCGGACGGGCGTTCTTCGCCTCTCACTATCGAGGAGCTCGTCGCGTGCGGATCTCGGTTCGAACATTGGCCGCGTTGGCGGCAGCAGCTCTACTCGGCGTGGTCGCGGGAGTGGCGCAGGCCGATCCCGCACCGGCCTCGGACAATTGCCGATCCTTTCCCTTCGAGGTAGCCCGGGGTCAGTTGGCCTCGACATTGTGCCTGCCCGCCGGCGGCACAGCCGATACGGTCATGGTGCTCATGGCCGGTTCGAATTACAACGGCTCCTATTGGGATTTCCAGTACGCCCCCGAGACCTATAATTTCCGGCGCGCGATGAACGCGGCGGGATTGGCCACCCTCGTGGTCGATCGGCTCGGCAACGGCGACAGCACGCATCCGCCGAGCCTGACCCTCACCGCGACCGCCACCGCGGATGCGCTGCACGACATCGTGCAGGCCCTGCGCGCGGGGCTCGCCGGCGCCGAGCCGTTCGCGAAGGTGATCAGCGTCGGGCATTCGCTGACCTCGGGCACCGCGGTGATCGAGGCGACCAGGCACCACGATGTGGACGGCGTTGTGCTCACCGGATATTCGCACTCGCTCAGCATTCCCGAGACTCTCGGCGTGATCTCCACCTACTATCCGGCGGTGCAGGATCCCAAGTTCGCCGGGCGCGGGCTCGATTCCGGCTACCTGGTGTCCCGGCCGGGCACCCGCCTGCACGATTTCTTCGATCCCGACAATGTCGACCCGCAGGTCCTCGCGGTCGACGAACAGAACAAGGAAATCTTCTCGCTCACCGAATATCCCGACGGCCTGACCTCCACCCTGCCCGGTATGTCCGGTCTCATCACCGCGCCGGTGCTGCTCGTCAACGGCAGCCGGGATCGATTGTCCTGCGGCGCCGACTATTCGGTCTGCACGGACTCGGCCACCCTGCTGGCGTCGGAGTCCCAGTACTTCGGCCCGGCCGCGAAGTTGCGCGCCTTCGTGCTGCCCGGTAGCGGGCACTCGGTCAACTTGGCGCGCAACACTCGCGACTATCAGGCGGCCGTCATCGACTGGGCGAACTCGATGGTCCGGCAGTGACGCCTCACTGCGCCTTGGCCTCGGGGATATAAGCGGAGTCACGGGCGCCGATCTGGGCGGGCACCTGCGGCCGGGACGTCGACTCGAGTTTCGGGCGCCGGATGTCGAACAGCCCTGCGGCGCCGAACTTCCGAACGAGTTCGGTGTCGGTGATCGCGTCCAGGAACTTCTCCACATACGGGGATTTGTCGCGGGCGTGCACCGTCAGTTCGCGCCGGATCGGGCGGGGCAACCGGACGATGGACACCAGGCGCGAGGACCCGTGCAAGGCCATGCGGGGCACCAGCGCCACGCCGACACCGTGTTCGACCAGGCTCAAGGCGGTGGACACGTCGGGCGCGCGTACCGCGAAGCGGATGTGCACGCCGGCCCGGCCCGCCTCGCGGGAAAGGATATCCGTGAGATCGGAATTCGCGCCGCAGCGAATCCACGGCGCCTCGATCAGCTGCTTCCAGGAACCGTCGAAGCTGTTGCGGTGGCTGTGGTGGCACACGACGACGAGTTCCTCCTCGCCGAAGCAGTGGAACACCTTCGCGGTGGACCGCTCCAGCGGGCCCACGGCGAGATCGAGCGCGCCCTCGTCGAGGGTGGAGTGCAATTCGCGGATATCGGTGAACGATCGGACCTCGATGTTGTCGATATTGCGCTCCAGCCGCATCCGATAGATCAGCGGCGGCAACAGTTTCTGCGCGATCGTCGGCGTCGTGCCGACGGTCATGACGCCGTCGCCGAACGTTTGACCCATGGCCATCGCCTGCCGGACCGAGTCGACGACGTCGGAGGCCTGGGTGAAGAACTCGCGGCCGAACTTGGTGAGCCTCGATCTTCGGGATCGGGGGTCGAACAGTTTCCGGCCGAGCGAGCTCTCCAGCGAGTCGATCTGCTGCGACATCGCGGACGGCGTTATTCCGAATCGGCGCGCCGCCGCGGACAGTGAACCCAGTTGCACCGTGTTCACAAAGTAATCGAACTGCCGCAACGTGATCGTGTTGGAAGTGAGCAAGGGATAATCAGACATCGGCAACCTTCATATCGAGCCTTCGGCTCATCTACCGCACTTGCGGTCCTTCACTGAATTTTAAGTGGGCATCCGTCGCCGAGTCGTGGCAGTTTGCCGATCAGCGTCGATCGACTTCGACTTCCGGTTCTTCCCGTTTACCGTGCGTTCATATCTCGAATGGTTCGGCGATGGCCGGGAAAGAACTAACTCGGAGATCGTGCCGACTTGCGCGGAGTCAGTATCTACGCGGGTGCAGGATACGTCAATGTGGAAGTATTTATCGTTCTGTTATCTGGATCACCTTGCCACTTCGCACACTGACTCGCTTGCTCTCGCTACCTGGGGTGATGGCTGCTGAACCGCCTTCTGGTTCCGCCGAGCGCGCCCCTGCATCGTGCTCATCGGATACTGGATCGTAACCGTGTCGGTCTCGAAGTACGGGCCGTGGGGTGCTTATTCAATCGAAACTTAACGCAATGTTAGAGCGGCTAACAACCGGTAGACATCTTGTACCGGATGACAATCCGGCTTGTTCATTGCGACAACTCCCGCGATATAGCGGAACGGCTATGAATCGCGCCGTTTACGTGATCGCGACGTGATCGGAGAATTGTCCGTTTCGACGCCGTACGTGATCTGGCCGTGATCGCCGATCCAACGTCTGTTAATTGGGATCTTGATTCGATGTAAGAATGTTCTCGCGGCCTTGTCGGGTGTCGGCGGCGCTCGTACGCTTCGAATCGGAAGCCAGCACGCTGGAACCGCGTACTAGACCGCAGAGTCGCGGCTAGCCGGGTCCGGCCGGTCGCAGCGTCGCGACCGGCCGGAATCGGCGATCAATTCGACTCAGTCGATCCGATGGACGATCGGCCATTTCGAAGGAAGACATCTTGGGTAAGCACAGCGCGCCGAGAAATACCTATGTCCCCGCCCGGATGGCGATGCTGTCCACGGTGACGCTGATCGGCATGGCGGTCTCGGCCAACGCGGGCGCCGGCGAGCCGGCGCCGCACGCAGGGGGTGCGGTCCGCGACGGTGCGATCGCGGCACCGGAACCGGCGGTGGCCGTGCCTGTTTCGCGGACACCCGGAGACGTGCGGGCACAGCGGCCGGAAATCGGTGCACCCGCACAACAGTCGAGTCGTACCGGGCGCGCGGAGCCGGGGACCGGCGACACGGCGGCGCTGATCGAGAGCGCGCAGAAATTGCTCGAACTGGGCGGTCCGGCCTTGCAGGAGCCGATGCGCGTGGTGATCAAGGCGCTCGCGGCGGCGCTGAGCGCCGGCAACGCCGCGATCGGTCCCGAGGTGGCCAAGGGGATCAACCAGTTGCTCGCCGGCGTGACGCCTGCACCCGCGCCTGCCGGTGCCCCCCGGCACGCGGCGGTCGGTTCGGACGAAGTGGAACCAGTCGACGACTCGACCTATACCGACGATGACCCGGCTGCCGAGACCGATGACTCGACCTATACCGACGATGACGCGGCTGCCGAAGCCGATGACCCGACTTATGCCGACGACGACTCGGCCTACGGAGCCGATGAATCAGCTTATGCCGCTGACGATTCGGCTTATGTGACCGACGACGACGCCGAGTGGGCTCCGCTCGCGCTCGGACCGAGCGTCGGCTGACAACCGAAATAGCAAGGTAATCGACAACTTCACGAAGGAAATTGTGCGTTTCTCGCCAGCGACCATGCTGTCTCTGTCCACCGCTGTCGGCGCCTCGGCGATCGCCGTGGCCGCGCTTGCCGGAGCCCCTGCGGCTCAGGCCGCACCCTCGGCCGAATCACCCGCCGATGCGGTGATCAGCCTGACCAACGACGAACGTGCCAAGGCCGGCTGTCCGGCGTTGCGCGCGGAAAGTCATCTCACCCAAGCCGCACAAGGCCATTCGGAAGATATGGCCGCCGGCAACTTCATGGATCACAACTCGTCGAAGGGCGATCCGGGCGCGCGAATCCGCGCGGCGGGGTACAAGCCGCAGACCTGGGCGGAGAACATCGCCGCCGGATACCAGAGCGCCGCCGACGTGGTCGACGGGTGGATGAACAGCCCGGGGCACCGCGCCAACATCCTGAACTGCGGTCTGCGCGATATCGGCGTCGGATATGCGAAGGCGCGCAACGGAACTCCGTACTGGACCCAGAACTTCGGCACCTCGAACCAAACCGACTCCGGTAAACCGACGGACGGTAAGCCGGGCAAGCCGACCGACGGTCAGCCGGGTAAACCCGACAAGCCCGGCCAGCCCGACAAGCCCGGCCAGCCCGACAAGCCCGGCCAGCCCGACAAGCCCGGCCAGCCCGACAAGCCCGGTCAGCCCGACAAGCCCGGTTGGCCCGGCGGTGGCGATCCCTCCGACGGCGACTGTGGAAACCCGTCCGACGGCGGCTCGCCGTGGGATCCGTGGGGCGATTGGTCCGACGGTGGCGGTGATTCGTGGGATCCGTGGGGGGACGGTTCCGATGGTGGCGGTGATTCGTGGGATCCGTGGGGCGAGGGTGCCGACGGCGCGGACGACTCCTGGGATCCGTGGGGCGATTCCGCTTGGGACCCTTGGGGTTCGGGCGATGCCGCCGAGTCGTCGTGGGATCCGTGGAGCAACGGCTTCACCGCCCCGATTCGAAATGTCTTCGAGCAGTTGGCTGCTCGGACGAGTCATCGCTGACTCGAGAGGTAAGCCACAAACTCGCTTTGTGGTTTACCGGGTCTTCGCGGGACCGGCCGCACCCGCGGGGGCTTCGGATCAGCACGCGAGGGTGCCGCCGGACCGAGGACGTGTCCGGCGGCATCCGCTGTTTGCGCGGCGCGCTCAGCCCGCCGGTGCCAGCGGCCCCGACGCGCCGAAGGCGAGGTCGGCGAAGCGCTCGCCGATGCGACGGTGCGTCGCGGGGTCGGGATGCAGCTGATCCGGCAGCGGTAGTTCGGCGAAATCCTGCTCGCCGTACAGCAATCGCCCGTCCAGATAGTGCAGGTTCGCGTCGTCGGCCGCGCGCTGTTCGACGATGCGGACGAGTTCGTCGCGTACGACGTTCAGGGTCAGTTTTCCGTTCGCTCGCTCCGCCGGATCGCCGAGCGCGCGGAATCTCACGCGCTGTCCGTCGAAGTCCAGCGCGCCCGGGCCGGGCGTGTCCTCATGGATGGGGCAGAGGAGCGGCGACACCACCAGCAGCGGCGTGTCCGGGTGGCCGTCGCGGATGGTGTCCAGGAACCCGTGCACCGTCGGCGTGAAGGCGCGCACGCGCATCACATCGCTGCTCACCAGGTTGATGCCGAGCTTCAGACTGATCAGGTCCGCGGGCGTGTCCCGGATCGTCCGGGCGACGAACGGATCTAGCAGACAGTTGCCGCGCAGGCTCAGGTTGCGTAACGAGACACCGCCGCGCGCCGCCGCCAGCGCGGGCCAGGTCGCGGTCGGGCGGTCGGCGTTCGAGCCGTGACTGATCGAACTGCCGTGGTGCAGCCAGACTTTCCGGCCATCGGCCGCAGCGGGCCGGACCGGCGCGTTGGTGCGCAGCGCCACCAATGCGGCGGTTTCGGTGTGCGGCAACCAGATCTCGATGTCCTTGGCGCCTGCGGGCAGGTCGAACCGGAGAGTGCCTGCCGCCGCGTCCGCGGCGACGACCGCCTGGGTGGTCATGTCGACGAGCCGGCCGGTGCCGGGCACGGCCGCGTTACCGGCCGGGCGGCCGTCGACGAGCAGTTCATAGACACCGGCGGCGGGGGCGGGTACGCCAGGGTAGAACGCCCTGGTGGGCAACGCGTCCAGCTCGATGCCGGTCGCTTCGGTCCGGAACGCCAGGCGGACACCGGCGGGCTGGGCCTCGACCGTCGCCAGGTAGTCGTCCGGGAACTGCTTGCGAGCCGCGGCCGGAAATCGGTGCGGGAGCAGACCGTCGGCGGTGTGCTCGACGTCGAGCACACCGCATAACAGCGGTTCGATCGGGGTCGTGATCCAGGCGGTCATTGCTGGTCCTCAACAGGGTAGGGCGCGTCAGGCCGTCAGACGGTAGGTGCGACGCGCGGTTTCGGAGAAGAGAGCGGCGAGCTCGGTGTCCGAGGCTCCGGCAGCGAGTCGCTTGAAGGTGTTCCACAGCGTCGCGTACCCGGTGCCCATCTTCTCGACGGGAAAGTTGCTCTCGAACATGCAGCGCTGCGGGCCGAACGCCGCGATGCAGGTGTCGAACCACGGCCGCCAGTGCTCGGCGAGTTCCGCCGAAGTCGGCGGCGTGGCCGCGGTCGAGTAGTCGAATGCGGCCGCCGTGGCGAGGATGCCGCCGAGCTTGCAGACCACGTTCGGCCGCTCGGCCAAGGCTCGGATGCCGCGAGCCCAGGTAGCGAAATGCGCGTCTCGGTCGCGAGCGTAGGGACCGAAACCGAGTGGAGCGCCGCAGTGGTCGAGCACCAGGCGCAACTGGGGCACAGCATCGGCCAGTGCTGCGGCATCGGCGAGTTGCGGCGACAGGATCCACAGGTCGAGCGTGAGATCACGGTCGGCGACGACGCGCACGCTGTCGCGGATGCGCGGCTCGGCCAGCATGTGTGGTCGCGCCCCGGGGTGACTGAGCGCGAGCTGGTCGCTTGCGTCCCAGCTCGCCGCGTAGCGCAGGCCGCGAAAACGGCCCTGGCCCGCGGTGAGGTGCGCTTCGATGACTTGATCGACGAGCCGGGCCTCCAGGTCGAAGTCCACCCGGCCGATGATCCCGGCGGCGACCCTGGTCGGGCCGCCCGCGGCGTCGCTCGCCGCGGCCAGACCGGCGACGAACTCCGTCTCGCCGACCGGCCGCAGCTCGGCCGGTCCGTCGGTGCGATAGGCCGACAGGCATTCGGCGTGGATGGTGGCGACCACGTGGTGCCCGCTGCCCAGGTCGGCCGCGAATTCGTCCAGCAGATAACGGAATCCGGGGTGCTGCCAGAGGTGGTGATGCGGATCGATGATGGGCAGTTCCGGTAGGAGGATCTGCTCCCGCGTCTGGTGTGCGAGCCAGCTCGGGTCGGGCGGGTAGATCCGCCCGAACTCGGTGGGTCGAGTGCCACGGGCAACCGAGGAACTCATAGTCGCCACCCCTTCTCCTGTATCTACTCGCCTATTTAACAAGTCGATACGCTAAACTACCTAGAGGCACTAGGCAACCGGGTCAGTCCTGTAGCCATACGAGGAGAAGACATGGCGCGCACACGAGTCACGAGTGAGAATCTGATCGAGGCGGCGGCGGAACTCGCCGACGAGATCGGCTTCGAGAACGTGACCGTCCCGGCGCTCGCGCGCAAGTTGGGCGTGAAGGACGCGAGCCTGTACTCGCGGTTGTCCAGTGTGCGCGAGCTGCGCGTCAAGATCGCGGTCATGGCGCTCGCCGAACTCGCCGACAACGTCGCCGACGCGTTGGCGGGACGTGCGGGCAAGGATGCGCTGGTGGCGTTCGCCAACGCCTACCGGGACTATGCGAAGCAGCACCCCGGCCGGTACGCCGCGATGCAACTGGATTTGGACCCGGCTACGGCCGAAGCCAGTGCCGCCCGCAGGCATTCACAGATGACCCGCGCCATTCTGCGCGGGTATCACCTCGACGAGCCGGCCGAAACCGATGCGATCCGCCTGTTGCACGGCACTTTTCACGGTTATGTGCAGCTCGAACTGGCGGGTCGCTACGACAGCCACCCGCGCGCGGTGCAGGACTCGTGGGCCCGTTCGCTCGACGCCCTCGACGCGCTGCTCCGCAATTGGCCGAGTGCCTGATCATCTGCGGCGCAACAGGACTCCGCGGATGAATGCCGCTTGACCCGAGTGCTGGATATCGTCGTCCACGACGCTGACCAGCCGGACACCGAGGGTGACGGGTGGATCCCAGCGGGTGTCGACGATGCGGGGGAGGTCGGCGTCGGTGAGGCCGGAGACATAGTCGATCGTCTGCGCGTGCACCGCGTCGTAGTAGCCGAGCAAGAGTTCGACGGGCACTCGGCCGAGCTGCTCGATATCGGCGGCGGTGTGTCCGTAGCCGGTCGCGTCGTCGGCGAAGGGCAGACCGAAGCGGTCCGCCCAGCCCGCGGCTGTCCACACCTGGTCCAGTCCCGCGACCTCCGCGATGTGATCGTCCTGAACCCGGGTCAGGTGCCAGAGCAGCCAGGCGATGGAGTTGGCGCCAGGGTCCAGGCGCGCGCCCAGTTCGTCGGCGGTCAGGTCCGCGACGGCGCCGTGCACATTCTCCTGAACTCGGCCGAAGGCGTCTGTCAACAAGTCAGCGCTGGTCATGTTCGGGTCTGAACACGCGGTGGCCGTCCGTTATTCCCGGCACGGGCCGGTGTGGCTGTCGCCGCCTGCCCGGTGAATTCCGCCGGTGCACCTTGTTAGAAAGGTGTGAATTCTTCGCGACGCCGGACTGCGGGATGGACCGGTAGGGTTGCCGCTATTACGCTGATCGGACGACGGCGCGGAATGACAGAACTCGGGAGTGTGGCAGCCTCGGATAATGATCGGACATCGGCGCCGGCGGATGCGGACTATCGGATAGCGGCTTGCGGGCGCGTCGGATTCCTTGGAAGTTGTTGTGGTACAGCATCATTCGAAGTTCAGTACGAATGATGATGCTTGCCCGGGCCGACCCCGGACGGTCGATTGAGGTGATGATGTAAGCGCGGCGGATATTCGTTTTTAATCGTATTATCGGGACGTCGCGACCGGCGTGCGCCCTATTTGCAAGCCGGTACTTAAAAGAGTGAAGCGCAGCTGAAATATTACGGTAGAGGCAGCTGAATGCAGATCACCCGACAATTCTTGCGAAGCAGTGGAGGTACAGCAGCAGTGGGCAGACGTTTCTTCCGGCCGGACGGTGGCCGGAAATCCAGACCGATTCGCGCGATCCTCGGCGCGCTGACGATCGGCGTGGCCATGGCCGCGACCGGGACGGTCACCGCGAGCGCCCAGCCGATCTGGCCCCTCCCGGACCCTGACCCGTTCTATGCCGCGCCCGCCGACATCGCGAGCAAGGCCCCTGGCGACGTG
Organism: Nocardia brasiliensis IFM 10847; assembly: GCF_000710915.1. Classification (GTDB taxonomy): domain Bacteria; phylum Actinomycetota; class Actinomycetes; order Mycobacteriales; family Mycobacteriaceae; genus Nocardia; species Nocardia brasiliensis_A. The sequence continues at coordinate 82,266 of NZ_BAUA01000062.1, read as the reverse complement.
CTGGACAGCCGGCCGATGCCGCCGCTGTTCTTCTTCCCCGGCGCCACGGTCACGCTGATCAAGTTCCGGTCCACGAACTCGCAGGGCGAGCCGATCGCGGCGACCACGACGGTGCTCACGCCGCTCGGTCACCGCGCCGACGCGCCGCTGCTCTCGTTCCAGCACATCATCAACGGGCTCGGCACCCAGTGCGCGATCTCGCACGGGCTCTACGCCAACGACACCAACTTCATCGTGCCGTTCGCGCCGGTGCTGAACGTCGCGCTGGCGCGCGGCTGGAGCGTCGCGCTGCCGGACCACCTGGGTCCGAACAGTGCTTACGGCGCAGCGAAATTGGGCGGCCGGATCACTCTCGACGGGATCCGGGCCGCGCAGCGGCTGCCACAGCTTGGCCTCGGGCAGAGCCCGGCCGCGGTGGCCGGTTACTCCGGCGGCGGCATGGCGACCGCCTGGGCCGCCGCGCTGGCGCCGACGTACGCGCCGGAGCTGAACCTCGTCGGCGCCGCCGAAGGCGGGGTGCCGATGAATCTGACCACCATGGGCTGGGCGATCGGGCACAACCAGCATCCAGCGTTCGGGCTCGGCTTCGCCGCCGTGCTGGGCCTGGAGCGGGAGTACCCGGACCGCCTGCCGATCACCAGCGCGCTGAACGAGCGCGGGCTCGCCGCGGCCAGGGGTATGGCGAACAGCTGCACCAACGACCTGATCGCGCGCGGCGTCGGGCACAGCTTCGACGACTACGCGAAAGATATTGTGCTGGCCCATGATCCGAAGGCGTGGGCGGTGGCCGACGAGAACAGCGTCGAACTCTACGACGGTGTCCCGCGCGCGCCGGTCTTCGAATGGCATTCGCCGCAGGACGGGCTGATCCCGCTGGACGCGATCACCAATACGGTGCACCGGTACTGCCGCGCGGGGGTCAAGGTGCAGGCGGAGCTGTACCCCACACCCGATCATCTGACAGCCGCCGAACTCGGGCTGCCGTCGATGATGAATTGGCTGGACGGACGCTTCGCCGGCAAGCCGGCGCCGAGCAACTGCGCATAACCGGAGAGTTCCGGATCGCCCCGCGTGGTAATTGACCACGCGGGGCGAACTGCGTCGCGGTTCAGTCGCGCGCGGGCAATTCGCAGCCGTCGGGGCCACAGACGTCCGCGCCGCCGATCGTCTGCAGGACCGGTCGGTGCTCCGCCCAGGCTTGCTCGAGCGCCTGGGCGAACACCGCCGTCGGCTGGGCGCCGGATACGCCGTATTTGCGATCGAAGACGAAGAACGGGACACCGGTCGCGCCCAGCTCGGCCGCTTCCTGTTCGTCGGCGCGCACGTCGTCGGCGTAGGCCATGGGATCCGCCAGGACCGTGCGCACGGCCGATTCCTCGAGTCCGGCGTCCGCGGCGAGCCGTGCCAGCCGGTCGTGATCGGCGAACAGCGACTGCTCCTCGGCGAAGTTCGCGCGGTAGAGGGCGTCGAGCAGTTCTTCCTGTTTGCCCTGGGCGAGGGCGAAGTGCAGCAGGCGGTGCATGTCGAACGAACTGCCGTAGTCGCGGCCCTCGGTCAGATACGGCAGACCGAGTTCGGCGGCTTGCGCGCCGATGCCGCGTTCGTTGGCCGCGGCCTGTGCCTCGCTGATCCCGTACTTGCGGGCGATCTTCGCGATCACCGGCCCGGACTCGTCCGCGGGCAGCGTCGGGTCCAATTCGAACGACCGGTGCACCACCTCGACGTCGGCGCGATGGGCGAACTCGGCCAGTGCCGCCCCGAACCGCGCCTTGCCCAGGTAGCAGAACGGGCAGTTGATGTCGGTCCAGATCTCGACCCGCACGGGCGTCCTCACTCTCATCGCAACCCCCTGAACAGCCAACACGCCGATATTCGGTTCTGTTCCCCGGGTACCGGCCGCTCGGCAATCTGCCTAGCGGGCCCGATCGATCTAGAAATGACTGAGACAGCCTGTTACCGTAAACCTGTGTCACATTAACCTCGACCCGATATGAGGTAGACGTCATGGCAACACAGTCGGCAACGGCGCCGTCTCGCACCGCGGCAAAGGGTGAGTACACGGCGATCCTGACAACCCTGTCCGAAGGCTCGGTCAATCGGCACTTCGACCCGTACACCGAGATCGACTGGGAATCCGCCGAATGGGCGGTGATCCCGAACGATCCGCGCTGGATTCTCCCGGCCTCCACCGATCCGCTCGGCGCGCACCCGTGGTACCTCGCGCTGCCGGAAAGCCGCAAGATCGAGATCGGGATGTGGCGGCAGGCCAATATCGCGAAGGTCGGGCTGCAGTTCGAGGAGCTGCTCATCGGCGGCGTGATGAACTATCTGTTCGCCAAGGTGCCCAACGGCTCGGCCGAGTTCCGCTACCTCAATCACGAGGTCGCCGAGGAGGTCAACCACACCCTGATGTTCCAGGAGATGGTCAACCGGATCGGCGCGGACGTCCCGGGCATGGGCTCGATCATGAAGCTGCTCGGCCCGCTGGTGCCGCTGCTCGGTCGCTTCTTCCCGACCACCTTCTTCGTCGCGGTGCTCGCCGGCGAGGAGCCGATCGACCATGTGCAGAAGCAGGTGCTGCGTGCGGGTGAGGACGTGCACCCGATCATGCGCGACGTGATGCGGATTCACATCGCCGAGGAGGCCCGGCATATCGCCTTCGCACACGAATACCTGCGGCACCGGGTCCCGAAGCAGCATCCGGTGCAGCGCGCGACGCTGTCGCTGGCCTATCCGATCATCATGTTCATCGCCTGCGATCTGATCGTGAAGCCGCCGCGGTCGCTGTTCCGCGAGTTCGACATCCCGAAGGGCATTCGGCGCGAACTGTTCTGGCGCAGCGCCGAGGCCAGGGCGCGGCGCCGCGACTTCTTCGGCGAGGCCAGGATGCTGGCCGCCGAGATCGGCCTGATGAACCCGGCGGCCAAGCTGGCCTGGCGGGCGCTGCGGATCGACGGCAAAGAGTCGCGGTATCGCGGCGAACCGGTGCGCACGCACTCCTGATCGCGAACGACGGCCCGGCGGTAGCGCACCGCCGGGCCGTCGCCGTTTTCCCGGGTAGGTCCGAGCGGGCCGCACGCCCGTTCCCACCCGGTCGAATTCGGTTCCGATTTCGGTCCGAAATGCGAACCCCGGCGGTATCGTGACTGGATCCGGCCTGCTCAGCGCGGTGGTTCAGGCTCGGAATCCGTAGTACCGCAAGCACCTTCGGCGAGGAGGTACCGATGCAGAGGCGCATCTCGTGGCAGGTGTTCCGGCGTCATATCGTCCGGGGGTTGCTCTTGTACGGGGCCTGCGTGGGCGGGTCGGTGCGCTGCTTCATCGAGGCCGAGCGGATCGAAGCGGCCCGCGCTCAATCGCCCGTCGTGCCCGGTGCGGACGCGTGGGATTGGTCCGTGCCGCACCAGTGGTACGACATCGCGCACAAGCGCTGAGCGGATCGTCGCGCCCCGAATTCTCGGGGTGTTTCGGCCTGGACCGAAACATGGTGCGTCCCGCCCACTCTCCTTCATAGGCTGCTGAGCAGTGACTATGAGGAGTGCGACGATGATGAAGGATGTAGCGGCGCCCGCCGGAGGCGAGGTCGCGCTGGTGGTGGCGCGGTGCGCCGACGGGATGGCGACGGAGTGGAAGCGAGGCAGGCGGCGGTGGCAGCGCATATGGTCCCGCAGGGGCGAACCGGTGCTGCGGGCAGCGCCGCAGCCCGGCAATACCGACGAACTGCTGACGAGTATCGATCCGCTCATGGCGGTGCGGTGGCAAGGCCTGCGGTGAGCCGCGCATGAAGCGGATCATCTTCACACCGGAGGATCTCATCCGGATCCGGGTCGGGTCGCCACTGGGCGCGCTGGGCGAAACCATGCTGGCCACCCGGGCCGTGCAACGCTCGAATGTCGCCGTCTACACCGGCTGGCGGCAGCAGGTCGGCGCCGCGATCCCGGCCGACTTCGGCCGGATCGCCGAGATCTTCCCCGCCGAGGAGAATTTTCTCGACCTGATCACGCCGACCCGGGGCGCGCGGACGATGTCCGGCGGCGTCGAAGCGCTGCATCTGGCCTCGCGGCTGGAGCTGCGCAACGAGGTGGAGACCGTCGTGCGCCGGCGGGCGGAGATCGGCGAAACCCCGCTGCCCTCCTGGACCGCCGAACTCTTCGAACGGGACAGCAGCGCCAGGCAGAGCGTCGCGAGCGCCGTCGAAGCGTTCCACTCGGTGGCGTTCGCGGGCCGGTGGGCGCATATCCAGACTTATCTGGAGGTCGCCGCCGAGCGGATGGCCCGCACCATGGCGGCCGAAGGTGTGGAACGGTTGCTGTCGGGGCTCATGCCGCACGCCCGCTGGCGGGCGCCGGTGCTCGAGGTGCTGCGCGCGAAGCCGTGCCACGACGAGCATCTCGCCGGCCGCGGCCTGCTGATCATTCCGTCCTTGTTCGCCTGGCCCGAACCGATAACCCTGCACTCGACCGTGGACGAGACGGCGCCGATGATGCTGATCGTTCCGGTGCTGCGGGATATCGGTGACTTCGCCGCCGCCTGGGGGCCGCGCGGCACCAACGAAGCACTCACCGCGTTGCTGGGCCGGACCAGGGCGGCCGCCCTGCAGGTGATCGCCGAAGGCTGTAGTACCACCGAACTCGCTCGCCGCCTTGGGGTTTCGCCCGCCACGGCGAGCGAACACGCGTCGATTCTGCGCGAGGCCGGTCTGGTCGAGAGCTGGCGGCACCGCAATGCCATGCGCCACGAGATCACCACCCTGGGCGTCGCGCTGCTCGAAGGAGACCTCAGCAGCAACGCGCGGATCGCCTAGCGCCGCAGGGCGATCGCGCCGTCCGAAATCCGCGTGAGTTCTCCTGCCCCCTGATCTAGGGTTCGGTAAATGGAGCTAGTCGTTCGATCTGCCGGTCAAAAGGCCGCCGTCGCCGCTGCCGTCACGGTGGTGCTGTGGGCGTCGGCGTTCGTGTTCATCCGGGCCGCGGGAGCGGATTTCTCGCCCGGGGCCTTGGCATTCGGACGATTGTCGACGGCGTCCATCGCGCTGGTGCTGATCCTGCTCATCAAAGGGGAGGGGTGGCCCGCGCGCGGCGCCTGGCCCGGCATCGTGGTCTCCGGCGTGCTGTGGTTCGGCGTCTACATGGTCGCGCTGAATTGGGGCGAGCAGTACGTCGACGCGGGTACCGCCGCGATGGTGATCAACATCGGCCCGGTGCTGATCGCGCTGCTGAGCGGATTGGTACTGCGCGAAGGGTTTCCGGCGCGCCTGATGGCCGGTATCGCGGTGTCCTTCACCGGGGCGGTGGTCGTGGGGTTGTCGAATTCGGACGCGGGCAGTTCCGCGGTGCTCGGGGTGGTCCTCTGCCTGACTGCGGCCGCCGCCTGGGCGGTCGCGGTGGTCGCGCAGAAGCCCGCCCTCGCGCACGCGTCGGCGTTGCAGGTGACCACCGGCGGTTGCGTCATCGGCACCATCGCCTGTGCGCCCTTCGCGGGACAGCTGATCTCCGAAGCCGCCGCCGCGCCGCTGTCGTCGACGTTGAGCGTCCTGTATCTCGGTGTGTTCCCCACCGCGCTGGCCTTCACCACCTGGGCGTACGCGTTGGCCCGCACCACCGCCGGAAAGATGGGCGTGACCACCTATGTGGTGCCCGCCCTGGTGGTCGTCATGGCGTGGCTCGCCCTGGGCGAGGTCCCGGCTCCGCTCGCGATCGTCGGCGGCCTGCTGTGCCTGTCCGGCGTGGCCATCACCAGAGCGCGTTCGGCCAAGCCGGTGGCGCCCGAAGACGTTGCGGTGCAACCGGTGCCGGACCCACGGTAGGTCGAGCGCCGGATCGCGGCAGGCACGTTACTACGATGGTCGCCGGTACGGCCCGCGCGGGCGGGCACCTGGCCGTCGACGAAAGAGATGACAGTGCCGAGTGATTCGAAGCGGGCTGCCGGTGCGGTGCGGCGGTGGCTGCCCGGCTCGGTCGTGGTGGCCGCCGTCACTGTGACGGGACTGGTGGCCGGCGCGAATCTGCGGCTGCGGCAACTGTCGTCCGGGCATCGGTTCGATCCGGCGACGGCCCCCATCGCGCCGGTGGTGATCGTGCCGGGTGCGAAGGTCGCGCCGGACGGCACGCCCATGCCGTACCTGCGGGGGCGGTTGGATGCCGCGATCGAGCTGCTGCGCGCGGGCAAGGTGCGCGAAATCCTGGTTTCCGGCGATGCGGCGGGCGCCTCCGGGGACGAAATCGCCTCGATGACAAGGTATCTCGAGGCCCACGGGGTCGACCCGGCGGTTGTGCGCACCGACGGCCTCGGGTTGTCGACCCGAGCCACGGGTGCACGCGCGCGGCGGCTGTTCGGCGTCGAGCGCGCCCTCGTCGTCACCCAGTACCAGCATGTGCCGCGGGCGGTCGCCCTGTGTCGCGGCGCGGGCATCGACGCCGACGGCGTCACCGCCGCGTGCGCCTGCCGGCCAATAACGAAGGTGCGCAACAACCTCCGCGAATGGGTGGCCGCGCCGAAAGCGGTCGCGGCGTTGCTCGCGCGCTGACCCCGGCGAAGACGAAGCCCCTGTACCTCGAAGCAGGGGGAGATACAGGGGCTTCGCCGGTGGGTCAGTGCGCTGCGAGCCCAGCGGCCGCGCGGGTACTGACGCCCGGTGGAGTCCGGTCAGGGGCAGTCGGCCGGACTCGTGGCTCGGTCTACTTGTCCGGGTCCGGCGGGAACTCGCCCTTGGCCTGGACCGTGGTGCCGGTCAAGGTGTAGGTCACGACGTTCGGGCCGCCGGAGGGGCAGCACAGCGCGTCCTGCGGGGTGACCCAGCGGTACTGCACCGACACGGTGTTCTTGGTCTTGCCGAGCACCGTGGTGTAGCCGTAGTACTTCGAGGTCGCGGTGCCCAGGTAGGTGCCGTTGGTGAAGAACAGGACGTGATAGCCGGGGTGGCTGCCGTTCCAGTCCACCAGCATCCAGGACAGAACGCCGGCGCAACCCGCGGAGATCGGATCGTTGCTCGCTTCCCGGATCACCCACGGGTAGCCCTCCTTGTTGGGCGCCAATCGGGCGACCGCAGTGCGGGCGAGATCGGAGTTCGAGTCGAAGCACAGGCCGTGACCACTCCCGTTGGGCGGCTGGTCCGCGGCAGGCGGGTCGGCCACGGGCGGCGGGTTGTCGGGGGCCGGTGGGTTGTTCGGGGCCGGAGCGGGCGCTTCGGTCACCGGACTCGGCTGCGCCTTGGGCGGATCGGCGGGCGGGTTGCCCTCGCCCGGGGTGGGCGCCTGGGTGGCGGCCGGCGTCGAAGGTATGGCCGAGGGGATCGGCGTCCTGGTGGCCTGCGCTGCCGGGCTCGAGTCGGTACAGCCGGTCGCAGCGAGTACGACGCTCGCGGCCAGTGCGGCGAAAGCCCACGATTTGACGTTCATAGAACCCCCGAAATCGGTTGGTGGATAACGGTGTGCTCCCGCTGTCCCGGTCACGGGGCAGTGCGCGCAGGCCTCCACTCCAGCGCGCTCGGGAGACACCTGGAGATCGGCGGCCTCCCGAATCCTGTTACAAAGTTTCACACATGTGCGCCCACGTCAAAAATAGTGCCCCCAGCTTTCGGGGCCGATACCGCGGCAGACCGCAGCCAATTGTCGTCACTGCCGGGTGTCGGGTTGCCCGAGCGCTGTCCCACTGGGCAAGATGCAGAGCGCCGAGCAGGACCTTTGCGATATGAAGCGAGGGATGAACGCGTGCGGTTGGTCAGAAGACGATTTCCCCTAGTGACGTCCGGCGTGCTGGTCGTCGCCGCGGTATTCGCCGCGGCCTTGCTCTACGACCCGCCCGAGCCCGCGCAGCAGGCCCCGCTGCGGCCGGATACCGGTACGCCGCTCGGGTTCGACCCGGCGTTCACCGCGCGGATCGCCCAGGCCGAGGCCTACGTCAAAGAGCGGCCCGGCTTCACCGCCATCGTGGTCCGGGACCGGCGCACCGGCGCGGTGTGGCGCAATGCCGACGCGGGAACGCCGATTTCGGCGTGCTCGACGCCGAAGCTGGCGATGGTGGTCGACCTGCTGCTGCGTGCCGACGCGGGCACGATCACGTTGCGCGCCGACGACCGCGACCTGATGCACCGGATGTTGCACAGCAGCGACAACGAGGCCGCCACCACCCTGTGGGACCGCTACGGCGGCGAGCGGGTGTTCGCGCCGCGGTTCCGTTCGTTCGGCATGACGGAGTTCAGCTTTTCACCGGGTCATCCCGACTCGTGGGGCTGGATGATGGTCACCGCGAACGACCTCGAGCGTCTGATCGACTTCGCGCTGACGAAGTTGCCCGCCCGTGATCGCGCGTACCTGGTCCGCGAGATGCGCTCGGTCGACGGCAGCGACTCGGTGGACACGAACCAGCAGTGGGGCGTGTGGGGTGCGGGCGCGGACGCGTTGCCCGGCAACAAGAACGGCTGGGCCGACGACAACGACGACGGCTCCTGGCTGATGAACTCGGTGGGTTTCGTCGGTCCCCGGGAACAATTCACGGTGGCGATCATGAACAACACCCAGGTGATCGAGAACGGCTACCAGGTCGGCCGCAAGACCGTCACCAGGGTGGGCGAGATCCTGTTCAAGGACTACTTCCCGCCGTCGGCCGCGGCGGCCGGCCCGGCCGATGCCTACGGCCGGTAGGGCGGTGCGACGCCCCAACCCCAGTGCGGCATCGGCGCTTCCAGCGGCGGGGTGGCTTCCGGCTGGGAATTGGCGTGGGCCAACCGGGTGCCCCATTCGATGTAGGAGGCGAAGGCGGCGCGGAACTCGGGGTCGTCGGGCAGCCCGACCTCGTCGGCGGCGTCCATCAACAGGTTCACCCAGCGCTGGCGCTGCGGTTCGGTGATCGCCTTGCCGAGGTGCTGGCGGACCATGTGTGCGTAGCCGCCGCGCTCGGTGCTGTAGGCCGCGGGGCCGCCGAAGACCTCGGCCAGCCACATGGCGACGTATTTGGGATGGCCGGGATCCATGCCGCGGAACAGCGGCCCGACCAGGTCGTCTTTCAGTACCTGCCGATAGAAGACCTCGGTCAGCGACTCGAAAGCCGCAGTGCCCCCGGCCCATTCGTACAGGCTGGGCACCGCGTCGGCGGGCTGTCCCGCCGTACCAGTTGCTTCCGTCATGATGCCGACTCCGATCCGACAAGCTGTAACTCGAACAGCGTCAGACTAGCCGCATGCCGACCTGTCGGCCACGAAAAAAGTGAGGGCCCTGCCTACCCGGCAGGGCCTCAATTCACTTGAAGCACACTCAATTCCATTGTGACTGGCTGCGGGCCCGGAGTTCGGAACCTGCGTTCGCCATTGTTTCGAGCTCGTCCAGGAACTTCTCGACCGCGTCCGCCTTGACCTCGGGGGAACGGACCTGTTCGCGGACGTCGTCGGTGGTGCGGGTCAACACCAGCTCGGTGAAGTCGTCCTTGAGGTCGCGGATCAATTGCCGGCGAGCCAGCTCGATCTGATCGCGGCCCTGCTTGCGGACCCGATCGACCTCCGCGGCCGCGGCCTCGCGCATCTGCACCACGATGGCCTCGGCGTCGGCGTGCGCGTCCTCGACCAGCTGGGCGAGTTCGGCGCGGGCCTCGGCCATGCCGTTGTCGTAGACCTCTTTGGCCTGGGCGAGCCGATCCGCGGCCTCCTGGTTCTCCTCCAGTTGTTTGCGGATCGCGTCCTGGGACTTGGCCATCATCCGTTTCACCGGCGGCACAACGTATTTGACGATGACCCAGACGATCACCACGAAGCCGAACAGCTGGCTGAGAAAGACCGGCCATTCGAACTTGATCTGATAAATGCTCTCGGCGAGGATGTCGGTGCTGCTGAGGGTCATGACGACGCCCGTCCTGTCTGATGGCCGCGGCTGGTGCCCGCGCGCCGATCATTGACGCCGACCATGCGATTGGCCAGCGATTGGGCCAGCGGCTCGACAGCCTCACGCAAGTCCGCGGCGACCTGATCGGCCTGTGCCCGCAATTGCGCCTCGGCCTCCACGACAATCGCGTTGGCCTCCTGCTGTGCCTCACCGCGCATCTGTTCGAGAATGGCGCGGCCTTCCGCCCGCGCCTGGTTCCGTATCGCGGCCGCCTCGGCGCGCGCCTTTTCCAGCGCCGCCTGATGTTTGGCCTCGGCCTCGGTGAACAGCTGCCGAGCCTCCTTGGTCCTCGTCAAGGTCTCGGCAACGCGTTCTTCGCGTTCCGCCAATACCTTGCGGATCGGCGGAACGACGAAGAACCAGATGACTCCGAGCACGATCAGAAAGATCAGCAGCTCGACGAAGAAGGTGCCATTGGGGATGAGGAAGTTCCCCTCGGCCACCACATCTGTTCTCGGAGACATGCCCGGTTACTTGCCGGGAGTAGCGAATACGAAGAGGGCCATGAAGGCTAGATTGATGAAGTACGCCGCCTCGACCAGACCGACGGTCAGGAAGAAGATGCCGCGCAGCCGACCTTCGGCTTCCGGCTGACGGGTGACTCCATTGATCAGCGCGGCACCGGCGAGGCCGTCACCGATACCCGCACCGATGGCGCCGCCCGCCATGATGATGCCGCCGCCGATAAGCGCGCCCTGGACGATGGACGCGGTGGTTGGGTCTGCCATGTTCTACTTCCTATTCTCGGATGTGTGCGTATGATTCGGCGCTCGCCGATCAGTGGTTTTCGTGCTCGAGGGACATCGACTGACTGAAATACAGCACCGTCAGCAGCGAGAAGATAAACGCTTGAATGGCGCCGACGAACAAGTCGAACAGCTTCCAGACGGCGTTCGGGCCCCAGCTGATCCAGAAGGGGAACAGGGTGATCACCGAGAGCATGACGCCACCGGCGAACATGTTTCCGAACAGTCGCAACGAGAGCGAGAGCGGCTTCGCGATTTCTTCGATGACATTGATGAACACCATCGGTCCCCAGCCGGTATGGCCCTTCAACAACTGTTTGACGTGACCGAACGGACCGCGTCGCGCGATACCCGCGGACTGGTATGCGATGAACACGAACAGCGCGAGCGCGTAGACGAAGTTGACGTCCGAGGCGGGCGGCGCGATCAATTCACCGTCGCCGACCTGTACCGGCAGCACGGACAACCAGTTCGACAGCAGGATGAACACGAACAGCGTGACGGCGAGCGGCAGCGCGAACGGCGCGACCTTCATGCCGATGGCGCTTTCCACCTGACTGCGCATCTGCACCGTCACGGCCTCGAAGAACAGCTGCACGCCGTTGGGTACCCCGGAGGTCAGCTTCAGGCGCAGCAGGAATGCGAGCACGAGCACGATGATCGCCGCGACCGACGTGGACACGATCGTGTCCACGTTGAAGTCCATTCCGAAGACATGGGCCACGGCATGGTGGCCGACTTTGATTTTCGGTTCTTCTCCGGCGGGAGCCTCTTCGGCGAGCAACGTGACGCTCGAGGCCATCTGGGTAAACGAAATGGCTGAGATCGTCATGGCGTTTGGCGGAGCCCTTTCAATTCAGGCACAACGGTATTGAAGACCAGGGCGACTTGGAAAAGGGCCAGGCCGAAGAAGATCCCGACGCCGTTGGGGCGAGCCAGGAAAGCCACCAGGATCGCCACGGCGGTGATACCGAGCAGCCGCAGGGCGGAAGAACCGACCAGTCGCTGCTTGCTCGGCGTGGCCGCGTTGGCTATTCGGGTGATGGCCCACAGGGTGAGCTGTGCATTCAGCCAACCGACGAACAACCCGGCGCAGATGAATGTGCCGAGCAGTAGTCGATCGATCATCCCGGTAATGGCCAACGCCAGCACACCCAGAGCGATCGCGACAATGGCTGAACGCCGTATCTGGAGCCTATTCACGTCCACACAGACACCGCCTTCGTCCATCGGCCCACCTCGTAGTGGGGGTCGTGATTGATCCACAGCATACACATCTCAACCTGCTTGCGTACCAAGGTTTTTGATCTTGCATTCACGTGATCTTGAAATGGGTTCTGGATATCCTCTGGTTACCAAAGGCGTTGTTATGCAAGTGCATAGGAGAAGGGCCCGACGCCATTCCGGCGGGGCCGCTTTTCCTTTCTCGAAACGTGTTGAACTGCGCTTTTTCTGAAGCTCGGGGAGCCGGGTCCTGCGCGATCGGGCGGGCGGTCACCGGCTGGCCCAGGGTACGCCATCGAGGGGTAAATCGATGGCAACACGACAGTACGTGTTCGCTCCCCAGTTGGTGACGCGTCACCGCTTGTTGGTATTTGTCCTGTTTAGTTTTTAAGTCCGTTTTGTCCGAATTCGCGGCTGCGGAAAACTTGCTGCCGGAGACTACCCGGTACGTCGAACTCGACTTTCGGCAGGGGCGGCGGTGCGGATCTGCGTGCCCCGGTTGGGAACTGCCCCAGCGCGGAATGTCGGATAGCTGTGAGTGATCCCAGATCTGTAACTCGCGCATGATCATCGGCACATCTCGGCCGGTCCTGGGCATTAGCGTTTACATAGACTTCGAGTTACAGAGAGAGTGTGCGATGAGGCCTGAGTTCGCGGTGTCGGCACGGGGTTCCGAAGGTGGCGGCGCCGCACTGGATCAGGTCGCGCTGCTGACCGGTGCGGCGCTGGTGGTCGCCGCTGGCCTGTTCGTGGTGGCGTATCTGCATCGGACCCGGCGCATCACCTGGTTGCAGGCGAGCGCGGACCGGCTCGGCGCGTACAGCAATCGCCCCGGCTGGGTCGCGTTGCCGCTCACGCTGTTCCTCACCACCATCCTGACCGCGCTGGTCGGCTTCATCTGGGATGTCAGCCTGCACGTCGGCAAGGGCAGAGACGAAGGGCCGCTGGCCAATCCGGCGCACTACTTCATCCTGATCGGACTGTTCTTCTTGTTCATCGCGGGAATGACGGCCGTGGTCCTGCCGCTCGACGAGAAGCCGGGCCCGGCCGCCATCCGGATCACCCGCACCTGGTACGCGCCGGTCGGCGGGGTGCTCATGGCCGCGGTCGGGCTGTACGCGCTGATCGGCTTCCCGCTCGACGACGTCTGGCACCGACTGTTCGGCCAGGACGTCACCCTGTGGGGCCCAACCCATCTCATGCTGATCGGCGGCGCCGGGTTGTCGTTGGTGGCGGTGCTGCTGCTGGAATTCGAGGGCAGGCTGGACCGGCCGGACCCCGAGCGGATGGACGGGCGCTGGCTATGGCTCGGGCGGGTGTTCGCCTTCGGCGGACTGCTGATCGGGTTGTCGGTGTATCAGGTCGAATTCGACTTCGGCGTGGAGCAGTTCCGCTTCGTCTTCCAGCCGATGCTGATCACGGCGGCGGGGACGGTGGCCCTGGTGGGCGCGCGCTACACCCTCGGCCGCGGTAGTGCCCTGGTCGCGGTGGTGTTCGCCCTCGTGGTCCGCAGCCTGGTCGCCATGCTGGTCGGTCCGGTGCTCGGCGAACCGCACAACGTCTTCCCGCTCTACCTCGGCATCGCCGTGGTGGTGGAACTGATGGCGTTGCTGCCGCTGTCGGGCAGGCCACTGTGGTGGGGCGCGCTCACCGGTCTGGCCGCCGCCACCGCCGGGCTCTGGCTCGAATCACTCTGGATCCAGCGCGCATTCGTCAACAGCTGGCCGGCGAGCATGTGGCCGGAGCTGCTGCTGATGTCGGTGCCGGTGGGCGTGGCCGGTGGGGTGCTCGGCGCACTGTTCGGTCTCGTGCTCTGCGGTGAGCCGATACCGAGACCCGCGGTGCGGCGCTCGATCGTGGTGCTCGCGGTCCTGATCGCCGGCCTGGCCACCGCGAACGGGCTGCGCACCGAGGTGCCGGCGCAGGCCGCCGCGACCGTCCGGGTACAGGACGCCGACCCGGTGCGCGGCGGGCGGATGGTCACCCTCGATCTCGCCCTGACGCCGACGGACGTGGTCGGCGACGATCCCGAGTGGGTACAGGTGCTCGCCTGGCAGGGCGGCGTCGGTCCGGACAGCCCGGGCCGCGGACTCGTCGTGGACCAGTTGCGGCTGGTCGAGCCCGGGCACTACATCAGCACCAGACCCGTTCCGGCGTACGGCAACTGGAAGACGGTGCTGCGGGTGCACGACGGCCGGATGCTGGCGGCCCTGCCGATATACCTGCCGGACGACCGTGGCATCGACGCGCAGGGCGTGCCCGCGCAGGACGAGTTCACCCGCCCGTTCGTCTCCGAGATCACCGTGCTGCAGCGGGAGCGCTCGTTCGATCACCCGGCCTGGCTGCTCACGGCCGCCTCGCTGGTCGTGCTGGTCTGCTCGCTGCTCGTGATCGGCGCGCTCTCCTGGGGCGCGGCCCGGATCAACCTCGCCTACCGCAGTGACGCCCGCGCACCGCAGGCGGTCCGGCAATGAACCCGGACAGCACGGTGCTGGCCGGTCACTCGATGCTGCTGGCGATTCCGGCGTTCGTACCCGCGCTCGCGGTCGTCGCCGTGATCCTGGTGATCGCGGCGCGTGATCGCCGGGCCGAACGGCGCGAGGGGCGGCGCGCGACCGGGGAGACCGCGGAACCGCCTGGCAGAGAGGAGAACCCGTGACGTACCCGGCCCGATGCAGCGCACTGGCGGCGATCGCCGCCGTGCTCGCGGTGGCGACGGGATGCGGTGTGATCTCCGAGTCGCCCGCGGAGCGCACCGCCGCGAGCATCTCGATCGACCGTCCTGCGCAGGTGCGGATCGCCGTCCGCATCGCGGGCGGGACGGTGACGCCGACGAACACCAGAACCGAGGCCAGGCTGTATCAACCGATCATCGTCGAACTCGACAGCGACGCCGCCGATGAACTGCATGTGCACTCGGAACCGAGTCAGACCTTCCCGATCGAGGCACGGGCCGGGCAGGAGTTCCGCTTCGTCGTCACGGTGCCCGGCCGCGTGGACATCGAACTGCACCGGGCGGGCAAGACCATCACCACCCTGCTGATCCGGCAGTGACGCGACCGCTGGCACACGGGCTGAACGGCGCGGCCGATCTGCCGATTCCGTTGACCTACGCCCTCATCGGGGCCGCGTGGGCTCTGACCTTCTCGTTCGCGATCCTGCTTTTCGCCTGGCGTAGACCCAGGCTGGACCCGGACGTGCCCGGCCTGCTGCTGCCCGCCCCCGTGCGCACGGTGCTCGACGCGTGGCCCGTCCGGATCGCGATCGCCGCGCTGAGCGTCCCGGCCGCCGCGCTGATCGCGCTGGTGGCTGTGTTCGGTTCGTCGTCGCCGCAGGACAATCCGGTGCCGGGAGTGCTCTATATATACGTGTGGGTCGGGGTGATGCTCGCATCGTTGGTGTTCGGTCCGGTCTGGAAGATCGTTTCCCCGCTGCGAGCGGTGCATCGGTTCGGCTGTGCCGTGCTGGGCCGCGATCCCGGACGCGGTGTCCGCGCCTATCCGGAGGCGTGGGGTTACCGACCGGCGGTGCTCGGGCTGTTCGCGTTCGTCTGGCTGGAGCTGGCGTCCCCGGCACCGGGTTCGGTTGCCGCAGTGGGCTGGTGGTTGCTCGGCTACGCCGTGCTCACCCTGGCCGGGCTGCTGCTGTTCGGCACGACCTGGGCCGAACGCGGCGATCCGTTCGAGGTGTACAGCAGCCTGCTCGCCCGGCTCAGCCCGCTCGGCCGCAGGTCCGCTACGGGTGCACCGGTGTTGCGGTGGCCGTTGCACAACCTGGCGGGTACGCCGGTGCGGCCCGGGTCGGTGGCGCTCGCGGCGACCCTGCTCGGGTCCACCGCGTTCGACAGCCTCTCCGCGTTGCCCGGCTGGCGTGGTCTGGTCGATACGTTCGGCGGCGCTTCGGTTTTCGCCGCGACGCTGGTCCGCACCGGTGGCCTGTTCCTCGTGATCGCCGTGGTGGGCCTGCTGTTCGCCGGGGCCGCCCGCGCCACCGGCGGTCTGTCCCGGACCGAGCGCGCACGGCTGCCCGGTCTGCTCGTGCACAGCGTCACGCCGATCGTCGCCGGCTATATCGTCGCGCACTACCTGACCTTTCTCGTCGAGAAAGGTCAGGCCACGGCGTTGCTGTTCGCGGATCCGTTCCGGTGCGGTTGGGATATCGCCGGTCTCGGGCACCACCGGGTGGTCTACCCGCTGTCCGCGCATCCTGCTGCGTTGGCCGGGGTGAAGGTGCTCGCCGTGCTCGCCGGGCACGTGCTCGGGGTGACCGCCGCGCACGATCGCTGCCTGCGAGTGCTGCCCCCGGCGCGGCGTGCGACCGGTCAGCTCGCGCTCATGCTGACCATGGTCGGCTTCACTTTCACCGGGCTGTACCTGCTGTTCGGCGGATGATCAGCCCGGCACATAGGGCTCGCCGTCGGCCTTAGGCGGCCGCACCTGACCGACCGCGCCCGCCACGGCGATCACCGTCAGCAGGTACGGCGTCATCTGCAGCACCTCGGTCGGGATGGGTGTCGCCAGCACCTGCAACTGGCCCTGCAACGCCTTGGTGAAGCCGAAAAACAGTGCGGCACAGGTCGCGCCGAGCGGATGCCAGCGGCCCATGATCACCGCGGCGAGCGCGATGAAGCCATTGCCCGCGGTCATCTCCTTGGTGAAACCGCCGGTGGAGCCGATGGTGAAGTAGGCGCCGCCGAGGCCGGCGACCGCGCCCGCGAGCAGCACGGCCTGATACCGGACGCGCAGCACCTTGATGCCCACCGTCGCCGCGGCGCGCGGGTGTTCGCCGACCGCCCGGACCCGCAGACCCCAGCGCGTCCGATACAGCACGTAGCCGATCAGCACGACCGCGACGACCATCGCGTACACCAGTGCGGTCTGATCGAAGACGGTCGGGCCGATGATCGGAATCGAGGACAGCACCGGAATCGCGATGGGCTGCAACGTTCCCGGGTTGTTGAACCGCGCAGGCCCGTTCGACAGGTCGCCGAGCTGATCGAACAGGAACCCGGTGATGCCGGTGGCGAAGACCACCAGCACGACGCCCAGCACGATCTGGTTGACCAGGTAGCGGATCGAGAACACCGCGAGCAGCCACGCGACGAACACCCCGGCGAGTACCGCGGCCACCGCGCCGACCACGAAACTGCCGCTCACCGTGGCGATCAGCGCGGCCGCGAACGCGCCCGCCAGCAGCTGGCCCTCGATGGCGATGTTGATGACGCCCGCGCGTTCGCACAGCACGCCGGCCAGTGCGCCGAGGATCAGCGGGGTGGACAGCGCCAGCGTGCCCTGGATCTGATTGGTGAGCGGAAAGATCTTGCCCGAGGCCGCCCAGCAGACGAACGTCACCACGAACGCGAAGCCGAAGACGGTGAACAGCAGGGCCGCCCAGCGCCCGGACAGCCCGCGCCACAGGTGGGCGATCGCGATGCCGAGCGCGAGCACCGACAGCACCAGGGCCGTCGGTTTGGCCGGTACGTCGATATCCGATGGTCCGGCGGCATCCGGTGCGGCCAAACGGAAGTCGACGATGCCGGATCGGGTATAGAGCGCCAGCGCCACCGCGGTGAGCGCCAGGATCAGCAGCAGGATCCCGAGCCGGAGCCGCCGATTCCGCTTCTCGGGTGATTCCCGCGGACGGGCGGTGGCCTCGGATGTGGTCGTCACCATCAGTTCCACCCTTTCGCGAGGACGGCGTCCGCACGTTCGGCCTTGATCCGGAACACGGTGCGCACCACGGCGGGCGCCGCGACCAGCACGACGATCACCGCCTGCAACACGGTGACCAAAGTGAGCGGGGTACCGGTCGCGGCCTGCATCTCGTTGCCGCCGGCGTTGAGCGCGCCGAACAGCAGTGCGGCGTAGACGGTGCCGATGGGGCTGCCGCGCCCGAGCAGCGCGACGGTGATGCCGTCGAAGCCGAACGATCCGGCGATGCCGTTGGTGAGCGGCAGCGCGGTGCCGAGTACCTGCTGCGCCCCGGCGAGTCCAGCGAGACCACCGGCGAGGAGCATCGCCAGCGCGTACGCCTTGCCGACGCTCATCCCCGCGGTGCGCGCGGCGTCGGGATTGGCGCCGACGGCGCGCAACCGGAAGCCGAGCGTCGACCGGGACAACAGCCACCAGACGAACCCCGCCGCGCCGAGCGCCACGAGCAGGCCGAGATGCAGTCGGGTATCGCCGAATCGGGGCAGCTGCGCGGTCTCGTCGACCACCGGGCTGATCGGCTCGTTGCGCCCCGGGCGCTGCAACGTCGAGGTGGTGAGCAACCAGGTGAGCGCGTACAGCGCGACGTAGTTGCCCATGATCGTGGTGATCACCTCGTGCGCACCGGTGCGGGCCTTCAGCAGTCCGGCGAGACCGCCCCACAGCGCGCCGCCCGCGACACCGGCCAGCAAGGCGACCACCACGTGCAGCACCGGCGGCAGGTGCAACGCGAAGCCGACCCAGCCCGCGCAGAGCGCCCCGGCGATGAGCTGACCCTGTGCGCCGATATTGAACAGTCCCGTCCGGAACGCCAGCGTGACCGCCAGCCCGGTGCAGATCAACGGTGTTGCGGCGACCAGGGTTTCGGCGATCTGGTGTTTGCCGCCGAAGGCCCCGAGGAACAGCGCCCGGTACGCCTCGCCGACCGCGGTGCCCGCCGCGGACACCGTGTCCAGCGGCCGCGCGAAGAAATAGCCCAGTGCCGCTGTCACATTCGGGTCGCTGACGATGATCAGCACTGCGCCGACGGCCAGCGCGAGCACCAATGCCAGTGCGCTGACGACGGTCTCGCGTACCCAGGCCCGGCCCGCCGGTCGGCCTTTGGTCGAATCGCCGCGCGTCGTCCCGGTCATGCGTCCTCCTCCGGCGCGGCGCCCGCCATCATCAGGCCGAGCCGATCGCGCGGGGTGTCGGGGCCGACGATGCCGACGATGCGGCCCCGGTACATGACGATGATGCGGTCCGACAGCGCGTAGATCTCGTCCAGCTCGGTGGAGACGATCAGCACCGCGGTGCCCTGATCCCGTTCGCGGACAATGCGTTTGTGCACGAACTCGATCGATCCGACGTCCAGGCCGCGGGTCGGCTGCCCGGCGATCAGCACCTCGAGTGGCCGGGACAGCTCCCGGGCCAGCACCACCTTCTGCTGATTGCCGCCGGACAGCGTGCGCACCGGGTCGGCGATCGACCCGGTGCGGATGTCGAACTCCGCGATCCGTTGGGTGGCATTGCGTTTCACCGCGGCCGGGGAGAGCACGCCGTGCCGGGAGAACTCCGGACGGTCGATCAGATCGAGCACCAGATTCTCGGCAACGCTGAACGTGCCGATGATGCCGTCGTGCGAACGATCCTCCGGCACATAGCCGATCCCGGCCGCCAGGTGCTGGCGCGGCGTGCGGCCCACCACCTGCCAGCCGCCGACGGCCACGGTGCCCGCCACCGGTGTCCGCAGCCCGAGCAGCGCAGCGACCAGCTCGGATTGGCCGTTGCCGACCACGCCCGCGATGCCGACGATCTCGCCGCCGTCGACCCGGAACGACACGTCGTCCACGACGACAGCGCCGGCCGCGTCGACCACGGTCAGCCCGTCGACGACGAGGGTGGGGCCGGTCGGCGCGGCCGGTGTCTTGGCGACCACCAGCTCGACCGACCGGCCGACCATCAGTTCCGCGAGATCCGTTTCGGCAGTGCCGGGTTCGACGGTGCCGACCACCTTGCCGCGGCGGATGACGGTGATCCGGTCGGCGATCCGGGTGACTTCTTTGAGCTTGTGCGTGATGAAGATGATCGAGGTGCCGTTCGCCGCGATGGCGCGCAGCACCTCGATCAATTCGTCGATCTCCTGCGGGGTGAGCACGGCGGTCGGCTCGTCGAGGATCAGCACCTCGACGTTGTTGGCCAACGCCTTCAGGATCTCCACCCGCTGCTGCTCACCGACCGAGAGATCGGCGACCAGCGCGTCCGGGCGCACCGGAAACCCGTACCGCTCGGACAATTCGCGCACCTGCCGGCGCGCGGCCGCGCGATCGAGCACGGCGGCGAACCCCTTGGTCGGTTCGCGGCCCAGGATGATGTTCTCCGCGACGGTGAACACCGGAACGAGCATGAAATGCTGGTGCACCATGCCGATTCCGGCATCGATCGCGTCGCTGGGGGACAGGCAGGTCACGGCCTTGCCGTCCAGCAGGATCTCGCCCTCGTCCGGTTGCAGCAGGCCGTAGAGCATGTTCATCAACGTGCTCTTGCCCGCTCCGTTCTCGCCGAGCAGGCAGTGGATTTCGCCCGGTTCGACCACCAGGTCGATGTGGTCGTTGGCCAGCAAAGAACCGAATCGCTTGGTGAGACCGCGTAATTCGAGCCGCATATCGCTCCCCGTGGTGACGGCCGCGGCTCACTTGGCTGCGGGCTGGGCCTTCGAGGCCAGGGTGATCTTCCCGCCCGCGATATCGGCGGCCAGCGCGGTGATCTCGCTCTTCAGCTCGGCGGGTACGACGGCGTCGAACTCGTGGTACGGGGCCAGGCTGACGCCCTTGTTGGCCAGCGTGCCGACATAGGGCTGGTTGCTGAACTGTTTGTGGAAGGCGTCGGTGATCGCCTTCTGCACCGCGACGTCCATCGCCTTCTCCACGCTGGTGAGCAGCGACGAGCAGTACTCGGCGGCGCTGACACAGCCGTCGGTGTCGACCCAGATCGCGAGGACCTTGCCGCCCGAGGAATGCGCGGCTTCCAGGGCGCCCAGACCCGCCGGGCCGGCCACCGGCAGCACGATGTCGGCGCCCTGGCTGATCAGATCGTTGGCCTTGGTCTTGCCGATGTTCTTGTCCTGGAAGTCGTTGGTGATCACGCCCTGCTGCGTGGCCGCGTCCCAGCCGAGCAGCTGCACCTGCTTGTTCTTCACCTTGTTGTAGTGCGCGATGCCCTCGGCGAAGCCGTCCATGAAGATCGCCACGGTGGGGATGTTGATGCCGCCGAACGTGCCGACCTTGCCGGTCTTGGTCTGCGCCGCGGCCAGATAACCGGCCAGGAAAGACGGCTGGGCGGAATTGAAGGTCAGCCCCTGCAGGTTCGGCAGCGGCGGGTTCTTCTGCGTGTCGGTGTAGGCGTAGTCCACGATCGCGAAGTCGATGTCCGGATTGGCTTTCGCGGCGGCGTAGGTCGCGTCGCCCTGTTTGAAGCCGATGGTGACGATGATGTTGCACTTCTGCCGGACCATCGTGTTGATGTTGGTCGGGTAGTCGTTGTCGGACTTGGACTCCAACTGCGCCTTCGAGATGCCGAGCGCGGCGACGGCGTCGGTGACGCCCTTGAAGGAGGTCTGGTTGAACGACTTGTCGTCGAACTTGCCGGAGTCCGAGACCATGCACGCCTTGAAGTCCTTGGCGCCCGGTTCACCGGCTTTGTCCTGTTCGGCGGGCGGACTACCGCACGCCGCGACGGTCAGCACGAGCACACCGGCGGCGGTGAGGGTGCGTAGCAACCTGCCCATTTTTGCCTCCTGAAACGCGATACCCCGCAACCCAACTCACCGATCCTGCCGAGGACTGCAGTGGTGGGAGGAGTTTAGGCCGCAAAACCGATCTTGGCGCGGTTTCGCCGACCTTCGCGAGGCGAGCGCCGTGCGCGGCTACCCGGTCGCCGGGGCGGTGCGCAGCACCAGGACGGTGATCTCGCTGGGGGCGAAGACGCGCAGCTGCGGACCCCAGAAGCCGGTGCCGCGACTGGTGTAGAGCTGGGTGTTCGCACCGTGCCTGCTCAGTCCGGCCACCACCGGCTGGTCCAGCCGGACCAGGTAGTGGAACGGCCAGATCTGGCCGCCGTGGGTGTGGCCGGAGATCTGCAGATCGATCCCCGCCGCCGCGGTGTCGGTGATCTGCTTGGGCTGATGGGCCAGCAGCACCACCGGCACCGTCCGGTCCGCGCCGGTCAGCGCGGTGCGCAGATCGGGGCCGTGCCCGGGCAGGGCGACACCGGTCGGATCGTCGATGCCCGCGATCACCAGCCGGTCACCGCCGCGGGTCACCGTCTCGTGCTGGTTGTGCAGCGGTTGCCAGCCGATCGAGGTCATGTGCTCGATCCAGCCCTGCGCGTCGCCGAAGTACTCGTGATTGCCGGTGATGTAGAACCGGCCCAGCGGCGCGTCGACCTTGCCGAGCGGATCGACCTGCGGGTGCCGCTTCGCCACCGACCCGTCCGCGAGATCCCCCGCATGGCAGGCGATATCGGGCCGCTGCGCATTGACGACGTCGACCACCTTCTCCGACCAGCGCAGTCGGTCGAGCGCGGCGAAATGGGTGTCGGTGACGACCACCAGGCGCAATCCGTCGAGCCCGGGGCCGAGACCGCGAATCGGCACCTCGACCGTGCGCACCCGGGGCACCCGTCGCGCCTCGAACACGCCCCACGCCACCAGCGCGGTCGCGATCACGAACACGCCGGCCGCGACGACGCGCGAGCGCGCCGGATCGGACATCCCGCCGACGGCCAGCGCCAGACCGACGACATTGCCGAGCACCGACCAGCTGAACACCACCCACATCGCGCCGAGCAGGGTGTCGCCCACGATCGACGCGGCATCCGATTGCGCGGGGCCGTGCCCGAGGAACATCGCCGCGGGCAGCACGGCGAAACCGAGGCCGAACAGCGCGGTGCCCAGCCAGAACAGCGGCCCCGCGCCCGTGCTCGGCGCGGCGACCAGCGTCCACCAGGGCAACAGGAACAGCACTGCGGGGATCGCCAGAAACAGGGCGACGCGGGGCACGTACTTCACAGAGACCATCCTCGGGGGCGCGGTTGCGCACGGTCCCTCCGCCCGGCGCGGGCTCCGTCGAGATTACCCGGCGCGGACGGTGCGCTCGCAGCGCGTTCGTCCACAGCAGAACTCACGCGGTGAGCCGGGCCGGGGTCAGGGACGGGTCAGCCGTGCGCCCCAGCGGGTCGCGACGGTGTCGCCGGGGGCCAGCCGGATCAACCGGTCACCGCTCTGAAAGGCGTTGGGCGGACACGTCATCGGTTCCGCGGCCAGGCCGGTCCGCCGCCGCGGCGCGGGCAGCGTGTCACCGGTGAACAACTGGATCACCGGGTAGGAGTCGTCGACCCACAGCTCGGCGACCGCCCCGTCGGCGCCCTGCAATCGCACCCAGGCGCGGCCGTGCTCGTCGCGGGCCAGATCGGTGAACGGGTGGTCGATCGGCACACTGCCGATCGGCTTCGGCGCGGCGAAATCGAACCGGGTGCCTCGCACGGGTTCGGTGCCGACGGGCAATTGCCGGTCCGGGTCGCTGACGATCCTGGTCTCGGCCGCGAAGCCCAGCGTCGCCGCGTCGATCGGGCCGGTGCCCGGTGAGAGGTAGGGATGGTGGCCGCAGCCGTACGGCGCGGGCGTGTCTCCCAGATTGCTCGCCGTCGTGGTCACCGTCAGGCCTTGGTCGGAGAGCGCGTAGCGGATGGCGAGTTCGAGCTGGAACGGGTAACCCTTGCTCGGGTGCAGGGTGGCCCGCATGGTGACCTCGTCTTGCTCGTGCTCGGTCGCGCGCCACGGGCGCCAGCGCAGCAGCCCGTGGATGGCGTTCTGCTTGCCGGGTTCGGACAGGGCGAGCTGGTGGTCGACGCCGTCGAACCGGTACCTGCCGTCGGCCAGCCGATTCGGCCAGGGGATCAGTGCGGCGCCGCGGCCGCCGTCCGACATCGCCGTGACGGCATAGGGCTCGAGTACGTCGCGGTCACCGACGCGGTACTCCCTGATCCCGCCGCCGACCTCGACGATCACCGCCCGTTGCTCCCCGTGGCCGATGGAGAACTGCTGTCCGGACGGTGGCGGAGTCATGGGGAGGACGGTACCGCTCGGCGGCACGGCGCCCACACCTGGTCGGTTGTTCAGTAAAGCGCGGCGGTCCGGGAAGGCCGATCGCGCAACGAAGTTCGCAGGCCACGCCCGCCGCACACCGGCCCGGTCAGGGGATGCGGGCGACCGCGCTGAGCATGGACACCGCCTCGGCGCGCGGGTGCGGCCGATACTCCTCGGGCCGCCACGCGGTCACCGAAGCGATGCCCGGCGGGACGAGTTCGAGGTCGGTGAAGAAGCGGGCGAACTCCTCGGTGGTGCGCAAGCGGAACGGGACGCCGCTGCGCTTGTTGGCCGCGTTGTTCTCGGCGAGTTCGTCGGGGGAGAGGTGGTCGCTGGTCGCGTGCGACATCACCAGGTAACTACCCGAGGGCAATGCGCCGCACAGCTTGCGGACCAGTTCGTAGGGACCGTCGTCGTCGGTCAAAAAGTGCATGATGGCCACCAGCATCAAGGCCACCGGCTGGTCCAGGTCCAGCACCCGGAGCAGGTCCGGGTGGCCGAGGATGCGGTCGGGGTCGCGGATGTCGGCGTCGAGGTAGGCCGTCGCGCCCTCGGGGGAGCTGTTCAACAGTGCGCGGGCGTGCACGAGCACGATCGGATCGTTGTCCACGTAGACGATGCGCGCCTCGGGGGCGATGTCCTGCGCGATCTCGTGCACGTTTCCCGCGGTGGGCAGCCCCGCGCCGATGTCGAGGAACTGCCGGACTCCGGCGTCGGCCAGGTAGCCGACCGCGCGGCGCAGGAAGTTGCGATTCTCCAGCGCGGCCAGCCGGATGGTGGGAAAGGCCTGCGCGACCATGTCGGCGGACTCCCGGTCGGCGGGGAAATTGTCCTTGCCGCCGAGCCAGTAATCGTACCGGCGCGCCGGGTGCGGCTTGGAGACGTCGATTCTCGCCGCTGTCGATTCCGAGTCCACAACGCCCTCAATTCATCTCGACTATGGTCATCATGTCAGCTCGAGTTGCGAACCAGTAGCGAGGGTGACGTCGCGCCGCCCCGGGAGGGTCCATCATGCCACTGCACTACAGCCCGTACGACTTCGCCGTACACGAGGACCCGTACCCGGCCTATGCCAGGCTGCGCGCCGAGGCGCCGGTCTACCGGAACGAGGCCGACGACTTCTGGGCGCTCTCGCGGCATGCGGATATTCTTGCCGCGCTACGGGATTCGGATCGTTTCTCGAGCGCCAACGGCTCGATTCGGATGGAGCCGGCGTTCTGGGGGCCGCAGGCCGAGCAGATGTTCTCCTTCGTCGCGATGGACCCGCCGCGGCACACCCGCATGCGCGGACTCGTGGTGCGTGCGTTCACCCAGCACCGGGTGCAGGCACTGGAACCGAGGTTGCGAGAGATCGCTCGTGGACTGCTGGAGCCCTTGCTCGAGCGCGGCGAATTCGACCTGATGACCGAATTCGCCGGCCCCTATCCGACGGACGTGGTCTCCGAACTGGTCGGTGTGCCCGAGCGCGACCGCGAGATGATCCGCAAGCTCGGCATGGAGATCATGTACTCCGACGAGGAGTCCACCGACCTGCGGCCCGAGGCGATCCAGGCGATCGGCGCCCTCATCGGCTACTACACCGAACTGACCATCGAGCGTAGCAAGGATCGGCGCGACGATCTGCTCTCCGGCCTGCTCGACGCGGCCGACGGCACCGACCGGCTCACCCCGGCAGAGATCGTGGGCGTGCTGATCCTGCTGGTCGGCGCGGGCATCGAGACCACCATGCTCACCCTCGGCAACCTCTGGCATGCCGCCTGGCGGCACCCGGACCAGCGGCGCAAGGCTTTCGACGGGCGGATCGACGACTGGATCGCCGAAGGCATGCGCTACGACCCGGCCACCCAGACCGCGCTGCGCACCGCGACCGAGGAGTTCGAGTTGCACGGGACGACGGTGCCCGCGGGTGCGCGAATGCTGCTGCTGACCGGGTCGGCCAACCGGGATCCCGCGGTCTTCGCCGAGCCGGACGAGTTCGACCTGGACCGCGACACCGGCGCTGCGCTGGTGTTCGGCAGCGGCAGGCATCACTGCCTCGGCGCCAACCTCGGCCAACTGGAGCTGCGCGTCGCGCTGACCGAGATCGTCGGCAAGATCGCGGACTACGACATCGATCCCGCCGGTGTGCGCCGCATCCACGCGTCGAACAACCGGGGTTTCGCGGCCTTGCCCACCACGGTCACAGCGCGCTGACCAGCGCGGTAGGCGGGCGGCCGGGGCACGGTTGCCCACCGTTCAACAATCAAACGACCGGTTTGGTATTGCGATATCGGGGGCATATTCGCCTGCGTTGTCTGCCCTCAATTCTCGGGGCGACTGCTCGCCGGTGACCGCGATGGCCTGTCGAAACCTGTTGCGGCACAACGTATAAACCAGGAAGTGCGGGTACTTCCAGGCGGTAGCGAGTATCGTCTTTTGTTATTGCGGGGCTGTAGGGGGGCTGCTAGTCTCGTGTCGAAGCGAAAATATGCTCGGGGGTGCGTCGAACAACGTCGAGTCGTTGTCGGCGACTGAAATCAGCAATTTTCTGGGGGAGACGCATGTCTATCGCATGTGCGACGAATCTGCTCAATTCAACAACTGAAGTGCACCTTTGCCGCCGGATCGGACGCGACTCATGAGTGCACTCGAACAATACTGCATCGACGAGTTCGATGCGAAAACGGACCGGGTAGAATTTCCGGCGGAACCGTCCTATCCGCGATTGTTGGGCGTGGCGACCGCAACGCCGTCCACCCGCTACAGCCAACGCGAACTGGTCGAGCTGCTGAATATATCCGACCCCAAAATCAGGGGCATATTTCTCAACGGCGGAATCGAAACCCGGCACCTCGTGCTGCCGCCCCGCGATGCCGACGGCAACTATCGGGTCGAGACACAGGGGGAGCTGCTCGCCAAACACCGGAGGGAAGGCGTGCACGCGGCCGCCCAGGCGATCCGAGCCTGCCTGGGCGAGCTGGGCCGGGACGTGCGCGACATCGGATACCTGGTGGCCGTCACCACCACGGGCTTCCTCACGCCGGGCTTCAGCGCGCTGCTGATCAACGAGCTGGGGCTCTCGGCGCATACCGCGCGCCTCGACGTCGTCGGCATGGGCTGCAATGCCGGTTTGAACGGGGTGACCGCCGCGGCCTCGTGGTCGGCGGCCCATCCCGGCGAGCTGGCGATGCTGGCCTGCTCGGAAACGTGTTCGGCGGCCTACGTTTTCGACGGGACGCTGCGAACGGCGGTGGTGAACAGCCTGTTCGGCGACGGCGCGGCGGCGCTGGCGATCGGCACGGATCTCGCACCCGAATCGCTCGCGCCCGCCGCCGAGCGCGCGCCCGCGCTGCTGGCCCAGCGCAGCTACATGATCACGCACGCGGTCGGGGCCATGCGCTACGACTGGGACGAGGACGCCGGCAAGTTCAGCTTCTACCTGGACAAGGAAGTCCCGTACGAGGTCGGCGCGCACGTGGAGATCGTCGTCGACCGCCTGCTCATCGAGAACGGGCTGCGGCGCAAGGACATCGCGCACTGGATCGTGCACGCCGGCGGCAAGAAGGTCATCGACGCCGTGAAAATCAATCTCGGGCTCACCGGGCACGATGTGCGGCACACCGTCAGCGTTATGCGCGATTACGGAAATCTCTCCAGCGGGTCGTTTTTGTTCTCCTATCAGCGACTGCTCGCCGAGCGGGTGGTCCGTCCCGGTGACTACGGGATATTGATGACCATGGGGCCCGGCTCGCAGATCGAAACCGCACTGCTCAGATTCTGATCTCATTCACTTTTCGAAAACCTACCTAGACAAGGCATGTCGATGAACAGTTCAACTGTCGATTCGAACGGCGCCGAGCGGGGAAATGGCGACGTTCATGTCATCACCGCGGTGATTTCCGCGGACCGTCCGTTGTCCGCCGATCTGGTGGCCTCGGTGACCGCGGTCGCACGCCGGGCCGAGGACACCACACCGGAATTGCGTCACTGTGTCGTCCTCTATATCGACGGGGCGCGGTCGGATGAATATTTCGCCTGGCCCGGCGATGTCGCCGTCGCCGACGTCGGCAAATGGGAGAGCGCGCTGCGCCGCCTGGAGCAGGTGCCCGCGCCGATCATTGCCGTGGTGAGCGGTGCGGCCTACGGTCCGGCGGCCGAACTGCTGCTGGTCGCCGACTATCGGATCGTGCGCGCGGGCGCCACCTTCGGTTTGGCCCGCACCGGCGCGGACGTCTGGCCCGCGATGGCGCTCTATCGGCTCGCCGGGCAGGCGGGCCTGGGCCGCGCCAGGGAGCTGGCGATCCACGGGCGGACGCTGTCCGCCGAGGCGGCGCGCGAACACGGACTGATCGATCAGGTGATCACCGAGGGCGGCGAGGCGGCCGCGATCACGGCGGCCGTCGGGCTGTTCGGTGCCTCGGCCGGCTCTGAACTCGCGATTCGCCGCCGGCTGCTGCTGGACGCCGCGACCACGCGCTTCGAAGATGCGCTCGGCGCCCACCTCGCGGCCTCCGATCGGATGCTGCGCCGGGAACGGGCCGCGTCGTGACGGCGGTTCACCGCTCGCGCACGGACGCCGCGCTCGACCGTGACCGAGACGAATTGCACATGGCGGCAAAAGAACACGCTGCCTTCCTGCGTTCGCTCGGGCCGGTGCCGCAGCGCGGCGAGAGCGACGCGGCGCGCGCGGCCGAGTCTCACCGTGCCGTGCGGACGCTGCGCCGCCGGTTCCTGCGCGCGCATCTGAGCGAGGTCTATGCCGCGGCGACCGACGACCTGCGCCGCCCGCTGCGGCTGGCCGAACTCGCCGCGGCGGCCGGGGAGCTGTTTCCCGGTCTGCTGCCCGATGCCGGGCAACTCGGCGCCGAAGCCGGGACGCCGCAGGCGGCCAAGGAAGGCTGGGAGATCGACCAGGGCGTCTTCTTTCACGCCGTCTTCGCCGATCCCGTCGCGGGCAACCATCTGCTGGACGCGATGCGCGCCCCGACGCCGCGCGCGCTCGGCCTGCTGGCCGAGTACGAGGCGACCGGGCTGCTCACGCTGCCCGCGGTCGAGTTGCGGCGCACCGGCACCACCGCGACGCTGACCGTCACCAACGGTCACTGCCTCAACGCCGAGGACAATCAACACGTCGCGGATATGGAGTGCGCGGTCGATCTGGTGCTGCTCGACCCGCGCTCCCGGGTCGGCGTGGTGCGCGGCGGCGTGATGGATCATCCGCGATACCGAGGTCGCCGGGTGTTCAGCGCGGGCATCAACCTGAAGCACCTGCACGAGGGCCGGATCTCGTTCGTCGATTTCATCCTCGGTCGCGAAACCGGTTATATCGCGAAGATTCTGCGTGGGATGACCCGGGACGAGCGGCACTGGCTGTCCGGTCCGGCCACCAAGCCGTGGATCGCCGCGGTCGACTCGTTCGCGATCGGCGGCGGCGCGCAACTGCTGCTGGTCTTCGATCGGGTGATCGCGGCCGCCGACAGTTTCGTCAGCCTGCCGGCCGCGCAGGAGGGCATCATTCCGGGGGCGGGCAACCTGCGCCTGGGTCGCGCGACGAACTTCCGGCTCTCCCGCGAGGTGATCCTGTACGGGCGCAAGATCGCGGCGACCGATCCCGATGCCCGTCTGGTGCTGGACACGGTGATCGAGTCCGATCTGATGGACAACGAAATCGACCGGGCCGCAGCGCAACTCGCCGCACCTGCGGTCGTCGCGAACAAGCACATGCTGGTCTGCGCCGAGGAACCACAGGATGTGTTCCGCCGCTATCTGTCGGAATTCGCGCTGCATCAGGCGTTGCGGTGCTACGGCGCCGACGTGCTGACGAAGGTGAGCCGCTTCCATGCGGGGGTGGGCCGATGACGCTGTCCGTGGAGACCCTGACGACGGTGGACTACCGCAAGCACGGCCGCGTGGCCACCGTGGAACTCGACCGACCCGAGGTGCTCAACGCGATGAACCTGCGGATGCACCACGAGCTCGGGCAGGTCTGGGACGATATCGAGGCCGACCCGGCGATCTGGGTGGTAGTGCTCGGCGGCAAAGGGGGACGGGCGTTTTCGGTCGGGCAGGATCTGAAGGAGCTGGCCGGGCGGATCGACGCGGGCACGGCGCACTCGTCGTTCGGTAGTGCGGGCAAACCGGGATTCCCCCGGCTGACCGAGCGGTTCGCCTTCGCCAAGCCGGTGATCGCCAAGGTGTCCGGCTACGCGCTCGGCGGTGGTTTCGAACTCGCGCTCGCCTGCGACCTCATCGTCGCCGCCGATGACGCCGAATTCGGGCTCCCAGAAGCGAAACTCGGGCTGATCCCGGGGGCGGGCGGGGTGTTCCGGCTGCCGCGGCAGGCGCCGTACCGGGTGGCGCTCGGGTATCTGCTGACCGGTCGGCGGTTGCCCGCCGCACGGGCCGCCGCACTCGGCCTGATCAACGAGGTGGTCCCGGCCGCCGAACTGGACGCCTGCGTCGATCGCTGGGTCGCCGATCTGCTGGCCTGCGCGCCGCTGTCGGTGCGCGCGATCAAACAGGCCGCCGCGGCCGGGGCGGCCAAGTCGCTGCCGGACGCATTCGTGGCCGATTACCCGTGGGAGACCCTGCGGGCGAACTCGGCCGACGCACAGGAAGGACCCCGGGCCTTCGTGGCGAAACGCGCCCCGAACTGGACCGGGCAATGAAGGAATGACAATGGATTCACCTGGTAAGAAGCTGGGACGCGACATCATCTTCGACTATCTGCGCGACGCGGGGATCGAATACGCCTTCGGCGTGCCGGGCACCCACGAGATCCCGCTGATCGATGGCACCACCATCCCGGAGAACGGGGTGTCCTACATTCCGTGCCTGCACGAGAACATCGCGCTCGGCGCCGCCATGGGCTACGCCAGGATGTCGGGGCGGCCGGGCGCGGCGATCGTGCACGTCACGCCGGGCACCGCCAACATCATCGGAAACCTGTTCAACGCTTACCGGTCCAACATCCCACTGCTGGTGTTCTGCGGCCAGCAGCACAGCGATCTGCTGGTGCAGGAGCCGATCCTGGCCTCGGACCTGGTGCGGACCGCGGGCCAGTACACCAAGTGGGCGCACGAGATCCGCAACGTCGACGAGATCCCGATCGTCATGCAGCGCGCGTTCAAAGAGGTGCAGGTGCCGCCGTTCCAGCCGGTGTTCATCTCGATACCGTGGAACTTCCTGATCGAGGCGCCCGCGCTGCAGGAGACGGGGCGGGCCACCCGGATCGCGCACGCGGTGATCGGCGATCCCGCCGGCGTCGCCGCGGCCGCGGAAACCCTTGCCCGCGCGCGGAATCCGGTGCTGCTGGTGGGGGACGGCGTCGGCGAGGCGGCGGCCTGGCCGGAGATCGAGGAGCTGGCGACGCTGCTCGGCGCGGCGGTCTATTCGACGAATCAGTCGAGCAGGCTGAACTATCCGAACGATCTGCCGCACTGGCAGGGCGAGCTGCTGCCCACTCAGGAGGGCGTGCACATGCAGCTGGGCGACTTCGACACGGTCTTCCAGATCGGGGTGAACACCCAGGCGCAGATCCTCGTCTTCCGCTGGGAGAACGGGCCGATCATTCCGGCGCACCTCACCCAGGTCACGCTGCACAACGACGCGTGGGAGATCGGCAAGAACTACTACTCGGAGGTCGGGGTCCTCGGTGACATCGCGATGACGTTGCCGCGGATCATCGACGGCATCGCCACCCACCCGGACTTCGACTGGTCCGCGGCCGAGGCGAGAAACTTTCGGGTGCATCAGCTTTCGACCGGACGCGACGAAGGGTTCGCGGCCCTGACGGATCTCTTCGCGCACGCCGAAGTGGACGCGCGGATTCCCGACATCCAGGTGCCGATGGCCATCGCCGAGGTGCAGCAGACGCTCAGCAAGCCGATCACCGTCATCAACGAGGCGTTCTCGATCCTGGCCGCGGTGCAGAAGACGATCCGGTACGACGTGCCCGACGCCTACTTCTGCACCACCGGCGGCTCGCTGGGCTTCTCTCTGCCTGCGTCGCTGGGTATTTCGCTCGCACTGGGCAAGGAGCGACTGGTCGTGAACATCGTCGGCGACGGGTCCGCGCTGTTCCACACCAATGCCTGGTGGACCACGCGCAAGTTCGACCTGCCGGTGCTGTACCTGGTGCTGAACAACCACGAGTACAAGACGCTGATGACCGGCGTCGGCGCGATCGAGCAGATCTACGGCTGGGAGCCCGCCAACGAACCCTGGTACCTGCGGCTGGGGCAGCCCAACCAGGACTTCGCGGCGATCGCGGCGACCTTCGACATCGACGGCGAGGTCGTCACCGAGGGTTGCAAGCTGCGCGACGCCATCGAGCGCGGGTTCAAGGTGATCGAGGGCGGCGCGCCCTACGTGATCGACATCCGCGTCGATCCCGCGTCCGGGCCGCCCGCGCCCACGGTGGACATGTTCATGGCCGAAAAGCCCGGCGTGGACGCCGAACTGGTGCAACGCCTGCAGGCGCTCGGCCCGCCCTGATCCGGCCCCGCGATATTCCGGGGCGGCGGCCGCCGCCCCACCAGTGCACGAAAGAGGGGGAACTCATGACCGACGAAAGTGCGGGTTTGTCGTTGAATCGGCGCACGGTACTGGGCGGCGCGGTGCTCGCCGCAGTCGGTGCCGCGAGCATCGGCGGCTTCCTGTTCAGCGAAAACATCATCGGCCCTCGGCGTTTGACGGCGCGGCGAATCGCCGACCGGCTGCAGGAGGCGGCGGGCGGGAACTTTTCCGGCCGCCGCCGCAACCACGCCAAAGGGGTTGCCGTGGCGGGGTATTTCGAGAGCAATGGCAACGGCGTCGAAGTGTGCAAGGCATCGGTGTTCCGCGCCGGCCGGTATCGCCTCGACGGCCGTTTCTCCCTGGCCGGCGGAAATCCGCACGTGCCGGACGATCTCGCTACGCCGCGCGGACTCGGCCTGCGGCTGTTCCTGCCGAACGGGGAGCAGTGGCGGATGGCGCTGGTGAACGTCCCGGTGTTTCTCGACGCGACCCCGGACGATTTCTACACGCGGACACTGGCTTTCGCGCCCGATCCGGCGACCGGCAAACCCGACCCGGAGCGGATGCGCCAACACCTGGCCACACATCCGAAAACCGCGGCCGCCCTCGCGCTCATCGAGCAGGGGCCGCACGCCCCGAGCTTCGCCAGTTCGACCTACTACGGTCTGAACGCGTTCGAGTGCACCGACGCCAAGGGCCGCGCGG
Organism: Nocardia brasiliensis IFM 10847; assembly: GCF_000710915.1. GTDB lineage: Bacteria > Actinomycetota > Actinomycetes > Mycobacteriales > Mycobacteriaceae > Nocardia > Nocardia brasiliensis_A. The sequence goes on along the minus strand of NZ_BAUA01000062.1, from coordinate 49,391 downwards.
TGCCCGTGCGCTGGCAGTTCGAACCGGAGACGAGCCCGGTGCCGCCGCAGCGGCCGGGCGCGGACCAGTTGTTCGACGCACTCGTCGCCGATCTGCGGCGCGGCCCGCTGCGCTGGAAACTGCGCTTGGTCATCGGGATTCGCGGCCAGGACCCCACCGATGACGCGACGAGATCGTGGCCCGCCGATCGGCGCGCCGTGGAGGTCGGCACGCTGGTGCTCGACGCGGTGCGCACCGAAGCCGCCGACAATGTGCAGGACGTCAATTTCGATCCGCTCGTGTTACCCGACGGCATCGCGGCTTCCGACGATCCGCTGCTGCCCGCTCGGTCGGCCGTCTACGCCGAATCGTTCCGACGGCGGGCGGGCGAGCCGCGGGCCGCGGGCGCGATCCAGGTGGTGCGGGCATGATGACCGCACTCGGCGAAAGCCGCACCCAGCAGCTCGACCGATTCGGCGTCACGGCGCGAATCCTGCACTGGCTGATGGCGATCGCGATCGTCGCGATGATCTTCATCGGCGGCGCGCTGGTCGGTTCGCTCGGCCGCTACAACGTGCTGCTGGAGGTGCACAAGTCCCTCGGGTTCGCGATCCTGGCGTTGGCCGTGCTGCGCATCGGAAATCGGCTGTGGCACCGGCCGCCCCCACCCCCGCTCGACCTGAGCATGCCCGAGCGGCTGATCGCCATCGGCTCCGAAATCCTCATGTACGCACTGTTTCTGGCCCAGCCGATCATCGGCTGGGCCCTGGTTTCGGCCTCCGGGATACCGATTCGGATCTTCGGCGGGCTGCGCGTCCCGGCGATCGTGCCCACCGACGCGGGGCTGTACGCGACGCTGCGCACGGTGCACGGCATCCTCGCCTATCTGCTGCTCGCGGCCTTCACCGCGCACATCTGCGCGGTGCTGTTCCACGCACTGCTGTTGCGGGACAAGCTGCTTCGGCGGATGACCTTCGGCTCGAACCACTAGTCGATGAACTCCGTCGTGGTCGAGCGCACCCGAACCCTGCCGACCGCGGGACTGCTGATCGGCATCGTGCTGATCGGCGCGAACCTGCGGGCCGCGCTCACCGGCGTCGGTGCGCTGCTGCCCACCATCGAACGCGAGACGGGGCTGTCCAGTGCGGGCAGCGGGGTTCTCGGTGCGTTGCCGTTGCTGATATTCGCCGCCGTCTCGCCCCTGGTCGTGCGGATCGCGGGTCGCGGGTCCGCTCGCGTACTGCTGTTCGCCCTGCTCGGGCTCGTCGCGGGTGTGCTGCTGCGTTCGGCGGCCGGCCTGTGGTGCTTGTTCGCGGGCACCGCGATCTTGGCCGTGGCCATCACCTTCGGCAACGTGCTGTTGCCGTCGGTGCTGCGCGCGAGCCTGCCCGAGCGCCGGATCGGCTGGGCGACAGGCGCTTACGTGACCGCGATGACCCTGACCGCGGCGGTGTCGTCGGGGGTGTCGGTGCCGCTGTCGGAGCACTTGCCCGGCGGCTGGCGCAGCGCGCTGGCATGCTGGGTGGTGCTCGCGGTCGCCGCGCTGCTGGTCTGGTCGGGGCAGCAGCGCGGACAGGTGCGGGCACCGGCCGCCACGGCGCCCGCGGGCATCCCGTGGCGGTCCGGTCTCGCCTGGCAGGTGAGCGTGTTCATGGGCCTGCAGTCGCTGGGCTTCTACGCGATGATCGCCTGGCTGCCGAGCATCGTGCACGACAACGGCGTGTCCGAGCGGGCGGCGGGTGTGCTGCTGTTCGCCTTTCAGCTGCTCGGTCTGCTCGCGGTCAATCTGCTGCCGTGGCTCGAGCGGTGGCTCGGCGACCAGCGACTGCTCGCCGCGGGCGCCTCGGCGCTGAACGCGATCGGTTTCCTGCTGCTCGCGCTCGCGCCGCGCTTGGTGCCGGTCTCGGTGCTGCTGATCGGTCTCGGCGCGGGCGTATGTCTGGTGCTGGCCATGACCTTCCAGAGCAGGCGGGCCGACGACGCCGCACAGGCGGCCGCCCTCGCCGCAATGGCACAGACGGTCGGCTTCGCGGTCGCCGCGGTCGGCCCCTTGCTGCTCGGTTTGCTGCACACGCTGACCGCGGGCTGGGCGCTCCCACTGCTCACATTGACCGCCGCGACGCTGGCGCAGGCGGTGGTCGGTTGGGGCGCGGGACGTGACCTCCGGCTGTGACCGCCGGCCCGCGACCCAGGCTCGGCCCACTGAGCGGACCGTACCGGTATACCCGCGACGGCGCGCACCGATATTCGGAGCGGAGAGGAGGGCACCCATGACTCGCTATTGGCCCATGACCCGCGAAACGCTCACGATCGGTTCACCGTTCGGCCCACGGGACGGCGGATTCCATTCCGGTCAGGACTTCCCGGCGCCCGACGGGACACCGATCCACGCCTGTGCCGGCGGCACGGTGCTCCACCTCGGTGCCGCCGCGGGCTACGGACAGTGGATTGTCATCGACCATCCCGCCGCGGAGGGCGGCGGTGTCACCGAATACGGGCATATGTGGGATGCCCGCGCGACCGGACTGGCGGTCGGCGACCGGGTCGAGGCGGGCCAGCTGATCGGTTACGTCGGCAGCAACGGCCAATCCAGCGGTCCGCACCTGCATCTCAGCGTGATGCCGTATGGCTACGACCCGGGCGCCAAGATCGATCCGCTCGACTGGCTCGCCGCGGCGCGCTTCCTGGGTGGGTTCCTGTCCTCGCTCAGTGACCCGGAGCAGCGGGAACTGCTCGAACGGACCCGGGAGGTCTGGACCCAGTTGCTGGGGCCCGCCGGGCAGGGCTGGCCGCAGCTCGGACGGCACGCGAACGGCGCGAATCGCACCGTGGTGGACGCGCTCGCCGCGATACAGCCCGCGAAACACCCGGGTTGACCGCGCTGCCCGCGGCGGGCATGGTGAGCCGATGGGCAGTGCAGAGGTCCGCGCGGGGATCGCGCTGACCAACCTCGACAAGCCGCTGTTCGACGGCGCCGAGGCGACCAAGCGGGATCTGGTCGACTACCTGGCGGCGGTCGGCGAGCGAATGGTGCGCCAGCTGCGCGACCGGCCGCTGTCGGTGATCCGGGTGCGGCCGGGGCAGGAGCCGTTCATGCAGAAGAACCTGCCCAAGTACACCCCGGAGTGGATGCACCGGGTGACGATGTGGGCCGAGAGTTCCCGTCGCGAAGTCACTTACGCGCTGGCCGACGAAGTCCGCACGCTGGTGTGGTTCGGCAACCAGCGGGCGATCGAGTACCACACGACGCTGCTGCTCGCCGACCACGGCAAAGGCCCGACGCACCTCGTACTCGATATCGATCCGGCGCCGGAGCAGCCGTTCGGGCAGGCGGTGCGCGCCGCGCAGCTGATCCGCACGGCGCTCGGCAACGACGGGCTCGACGGCGCGGTGAAAACCAGTGGCGCCAAAGGGGTGCACGTCTTCGTCCCGTTGGTGCCCGGGCTCGCCATCGATGATGTCGCGGCCGCGACCCGGGCGATCGCCGCCCGTGCGGAGCGGATCGATCCGGACCTGGCGACCACCGCGTTCATTCGCGAGGACCGGGGTGGTCGGGTGTTCCTCGACTCCACCCGGGCGGGCGGCGCGACCGTGGTCGCCGCCTACAGCCCGCGCATCCGGCCGGGCACGACGGTGTCGTTCCCGGTGGCCTGGTCGGATCTCGAGCAGGTCACCCCGCGCGATTTCACCGTGCGCAACGCGCTGGCGCAGCTCGGCGACCGCGACCCGTGGGCCTCCGAAATGCCCGCTCCGCAAAGCCTGCCGGCCGATCTCGTCGCCGAAGGCCACACCATTCCGGTCGCCCGCGTGCAGGCCATGCACGAGGGAAAGCGCCGCGCCCGCGCCCGCCGCGCGAATTCCACCCCGGACTCGTAACGCGCCGCGTTGTTTCTTCCGCGCGCCCGCGCGGGTTATTCGGATTTCCCTTGTAATACTGGCTGGTCGGTTGTGTCGGCTATCGGAAATGGAAGGGATTCGAAACCGTGCCACTAGGTGATGCCAGGGGGATGTCCGAGGGTGTCGTACTGCTGTGTGCCGGGCTGCTCGGTCTCGGCGCGTTGACCGGTGTCGCGCCCGCCGCGCATGCCGCGACCTGCGAGTCGGTGGCCGATCGCAGCGCGTATGACGGCGCGTGGAAAGGCGGCGAGAACAACACCCTGGTCGGTGGTTTCGGTGGTCTGATCAATTTCGTGGAAACGAAATACACCCGGGCGGGCGCGGAACCGGTGGTTTACCTGGGACAATTCGTGGTCGACGCGAAGAATGTGCTGACCAGCTGGAGCGGTACCCAGTTGATCGGCGACGGCAGCACGGTTCACGCCACCATTTCCGCGCTGACATGTGACGGCACCGGCAAACCGAGCAGTTTCACGGCCGACGTGGTGAGCATCGGCACCGACAAAAAGAAGACCGAACTGGGCGTCTTCACGATGAAAAAGGTCGCGCTGGGCTCGACCGGCTCCTAGCCGATGCTCAGATCGTCAGCGGCAGCATCGGCAGCGCCGCCTCGCCGAGGTCGGCCGGGGGTGCGGGCATGAGCTGAAGGTCGCGCTCCTCGGTCCACGCGTAGTGGCGCAGCGTGTTGAACTGCGCGACGAAATGGTCGCGCCAGGCCGCAGAGCCGAAATTGATCGCGGTATTCACCTGAAGCCATCCGCTGGTGCTGAAATTGACCGAGCCCTCCCAGCACTGCGGACCGGCCGGGGTGTCCACCACGAGACCTTTGGTGTGGCAGATGTATTTGCGTCCGCTGGTGCTGGTGCCGATGGTGACCTCGATACCGGCGTCGACCAACTGCCGCACGATGGGCCGCTGCGTGTGCCCCGCGGACTGGGTGTGATCGAGGTAGAGGTGCAGCGCTACGCCGCGCCGGTGCGCGGCGATCAAGCTGTCGGCGGCGTCGGTGAGGGTGAATCCGTAGGCGATCAGCCAGGTTTCACCCGGCCCGGCGACCAGTTCCAGAAACCGCTGCTCGGCCTCGGCGTGGTCGCCGGGCATGAGATAGCACGTCATCGGACCATCGATCACGAAGGGCATGCCGGTACCGTACCGGTGCGGTCTCCGGCAGGGCTGGAGGCGGACTCGCGTCGGCCGCTAGCTTTCCTCGCCCACCGCGACCCGCACGAAACCGCCTGCGCCGGCGAGCAGGGAACGGGCCGCGGCCGCGTCGACGCCGGCCAGACGCATGACGATCGCGGTCTTCGGGTGGCCGCCCGCGTCGTCGAGCAGGGCGGCGGCGGTGGCGAGATCGGCGCCGGTGGCGTCGGCGACGATGCGGCAGGCGCGGTCGACCAGTTTGGCGTTGGTCGGCCGCACGTCCACCATGAGGTTGCCGTACACCTTGCCGGAGCGCACCATGGTCGCGGTCGAGAGCATGTTGCAGACCATCTTCTGCGCGGTACCCGCCTTCAACCGCGTAGATCCGGTCAAAACCTCTGGGCCCGTTTCGATTTCGATGCCGATATCGGCGTGTGCGCTGAGTTCGGCATGGCGGTTGCAGGAGACCGCGACGGTGGCCGCGCCGACGGAGCGGGCGTATTGCAGCGCGCCGATCGCGTACGGCGTCCGGCCACTGGCCGCGAGCGCGACGACGACATCGCGCGCGGTGAGGGTGATCGCCGCCATGTCCTGCCTGCCGCGCTCCGGGTCGTCCTCCGCGCCCTCGATCGCCCGGGTGAACGCCTGCGCGCCACCGGCCATGATGCCGAGCACTTCGCCGGGATCGGTGCCGAAGGTCGGCGGGCACTCCACCGCGTCGAGCAGGCCGAGCCTGCCGCTGGTGCCCGCGCCGACGTAGACCAACCGGCCGCCCTGCTCGCGCGCCGCCACGATCCGGTGCACGGCGCGCGCGATCTGCGGCAGCGCCTGCGCCACCGCGGTGGCCACGCCCGCGTCCTCGGCGTTCATGACGCGCAGCATGTCCTCGACCGGCATGGCATCGAGTGCGGCGGTATGGGGATTGGCTTCCTCGGTGGTCAGTGCGCTGATCTCGTTCACTTCGCCTCCTCTGTCCTGCGGGTCCGCCAACTCCGGGGGTCGAGCGAAAGCCGAGCTCACGGAGACTTCCGGAGCGAGCGTGGGATCCTGCGGTCCGCGACCGCGTCGTAGGTGCGGCGCAGCGCCAACGCCGCCGACGGAGTGCGTTGCAGCACACCGACATACAGCGCGTCGACGACCAGCAGCTGACTCATCCGGCTCGCCATCGCGGCGGAACGGAAGCCGTCCTCGCGCCCGGCTACCAGCACGGTGTGCGTCGCGACCCGGGCGAGTTTGGATTGCGGACCCGCCGTGACGGCCACCGTGGTGGCGCGCCTGCCGCGGGCGTGATCCAGGGCGTCGACGATCGCGGCGGTCTCCCCGGAGTGCGAGAACGCGATGAGCACATCGCCTTCCTCGAGCAAGCTGCCCAGTACCAGCGCCTCGTCCTCGGAGGTGCAAGCGTCACACCACATTCCGATCCGGGCGAGTTTCTGTGCCATATCGGTCGCGACCAGACCGGACGCGCCGATGCCGATGAGTTCCACGCGACGCGCGTGCACCAGGGCCTCGACCACCGCGAGCATGGTGGCGGGATCGGCGAGTTCGGCGGTGGCCAGCATGCCCTCGGTTTCGAAGGCGGTGAGCTTCTGCAACACCTTCGACAGCGGGTCGTCGGCGTCGATATCGGTGGCGAACACCGGCCTGCCGTCGTCCGTGGCGGTTGCCGCCAGCGCTAGCCGCAACTGCGGATAGCCCTCGTAGCCAAGGGCTTTGGCGAGCCGGACGACGGCCGAGGTGCTGGTCGCGGCGTGCTCGGCGAGTTCGCTCACGGTCAATTGCGCGGCGCCGGAGGGATCGTCGCGAATCACCCGGGCCACCCGCAGCCCGGCCGGTGTGAGTCTGGGGAGCGCCCCCAGTAATCGAGTGCGTACGTCGTCGCCCTCCGGCCCACCCGGCACCCGGCTACCACCTTTCGTCGAATCACTGTGTGCTGCTTCGGTCATCGCGCCACCACTGTCAGCCGCTGCGGTGGGGTGCCCGGTACCGGGGGAAGTACGAGCGGCGTCGCGCCCGGCGTGATCGAGCCGAGTACCGTGGCGTGGCGCGCGCCGGTGCCCGCCGGATGGGTACCCGCGAGCCCGTGCGCGGTCAGGAAGCCGAGTACCGCGAACGCCGCGGCTTCCTTGGCGGCCGAGGGCAATCCGAGTTCATCGGAGGTGCGCAGAGTCGCCGGCCGCAGCCGGTCGCGCAGCATCGCCGACAGTGTCGGATTCAGCGTGCCGCCGCCGGAGACGATCACCTCGTCCGGTGCGAAGGGAGCCAGCGCGTCGGCGATGGTGTGGGCGGTCAGGGCGGTCACCGTGGCGACGATATCCTCGCCGGAGGGTGCGTGGTCCCGCAACACGCGCGCGAGGTAGGCGCTGTTGAACAGCTCTTTGCCCGTCGTCTTCGGTGCCGCCGCCCGATAGTAGGGTTCCGCGAGAAGGGCTTTCAGCAGGTGCTCGTCCACCGTGCCGCGGGCGGCGCGCAGCCCGTCGCGATCGAAGAGTTCCGCGCCGCCGGTCGCCGCGGCGACGGCGGCATCGATGAGCGCATTGCCCGGTCCGGTGTCGAAGGCCACCGGCGGCTCGCCCGTGACGGTGACGTTGGCGATGCCGCCGATGTTCAGCGCTGCGGCGCGTCCGGGCCGTCCGGCCAGCCACAACAGATCGAACAGGCCCACCAGAGGAGCGCCCTGTCCGCCGGCCGCGATATCGCGCGGGCGGAAATCGCTGACGACGGGCAGCCCGGTCCGTTCCGCGATCCAGGCCGGCTGGCCGAGTTGCAGCGTGCCGTGCACGACGCCCTCGCGCACCCAGTGATACACGGTCTGTCCGTGCGAAGCGACGAGGTCGGCTGTGCCGCCGAAGAATTCGTGGACCGCTGCGTCGGCCGCCGCGGCGAACTGCTGTCCGATCGCGGTGTCGAGCCGGCACACCGTCGCCATATCGATCGAGGCGGGCGGTAGCGCCGCGATCAGCTCGGCCCGCAACTCGGCCGGGTAGGGGCGGCTCAGCAGTCCGGCGATCCGGACCTCGATCGTGCGGTCCCGCAGGGATATTTCCGCGGCGACCGCGTCTATCGCGTCGTGCGACGTGCCGGACATCAACCCCACGACGCGCACTAGGCCACCGCCTCGACCGGCTCCGGGCTCGGTTCGGGGGCGGGATGGAGGCGGCTGGTCAGCCCGCCGACCACCAGTGTGACGAGCACGCCGATCGGCACCAGCCACTGTGCCGCGATACCCTTCTCGACGGTCTTGCCCGCCACCGTGACATCGATCTGGATCACCCGCACCACGATGGTCATCACGATCACCGTCACCACGAAGGCGATGATGGCGTCGACCTGGTTGGCGCGTGGGACCAGCCTGCCCAGCAGGAACGCCCCGAGCAGTGCGCCGTAGGTGTACCCGGCGATGGTGAGCGCGGTCAGGTAGACGTTGCCGGTGGTCGCACTGAAGCCCATCGCGCACAGCGCCATCAGCACCGCCCACACCAGAGTCATATAGCGGGCCAGTTTCAGCATGGACGCGTCGGAGATCTCCCGCTTGGCGAAGCTGCGGATGATGTCGGCGACCGTCGAGTTCGCCATCGAGTTCAGGGCCGAGGACAGCGATCCCATCGCGGCGCCGAGGATGCCGGCGACCAGCAGGCCGGAGATCACCACCGGCAGGCCGTGCAGGATGAAATTGGGGTAGAGGTTGTCGGCGGTGGCGAGGCCGAGTTCCTTGGGCGTCTTGCCGTCGTTGTAGGACCACAGCAGCGCGCCGACCAGGGAGAAGGCGGCGAACTGGATGGCGACGAAGATACCGGAGCCGATCATCGCCTTCTGGCTGTCGCGCAGCGAGCGGGTGGCCAGGATGCGTTGCACGATCAGCTGGTCGGAACCGTGCGAGGCCATGGCGAAGATGGCGCCGCCGACGATCGCGGTCGGCATGGCGAAGGGACTGGTCAGAATGTGCGCCAGGCCGAAATCGGTGTCGAAGACCTGGAACTTGCCCGCGTGCAGGGCATCCGACCAGCCTGCGGCGCCGACGTGACCGGTGAGCACGCCGATCGCGATGATCGCACCGGACAGATACAGGCCCATCTGCAGCGCGTCGGTCCAGATGACCGCCTTGATACCGCCGAGATAGGTGTAGACGACCGTCAGCAGGGTCAACGCGATGATGATCACGTCATAGCCGAGGTCGATGCCGAACTCGCTGAGCAGCAATTTGATCGGAATAGCGGAGGCGAACAGGCGCACGCCCTCGGCGAGCAGCCGGGTGAACACGAACGTCACCGACGCCACGCCCTGCAGGTAGCGGCCGAAGCGCAGCTCGAGGTACTGGTAGGCGCTGACGAATCCGCCGCGCTTGTACAGCGGGATCAGCGCGGTCGCCACGATGGTGCGGCCGATGATGTAGCCGAGTGCCAGCTCGACATTGCCGAAGGCCTGATCGGTGTACGCGCCGCCGGGTATCGAGATGACCGTGAGCACGCTGGTCTCGGTGGCCACCACCGAGAAGCACACGGTCCACCAGGGCATCCGGCCCTCGCTGACGAAGTAGTCGCTGCTGGACTTCTGCTTACCGGACAGCCGCAGGCCGATCCACGCCACGGTGATCAGATAGACGACGATGACGGCGACGTTGAGTGCGTTCATCGCAGCTCCTAGGTGACGCGGCGTGCTGATTGCAACTTAGTGTCAGCCGTCACGTGAACTCTGTCAATGATTGTCAGACGATTCGTACCACCAATTTCTCCAATACCGTAGCCGTATCACCGGCCAGCAGGGCAGCGCCGTCGATCGGACCGCCCAGCGCGGTCCGCCGGTCGATGAGCGGCGCGATCTCCTGATCCAGCGGATCGAGCAGGGCCGCGCCGAGATTGACCAGCCCGCCGGTGAGCGCGTAGGGGACCGGCGGCCGCAGGCCGGAGCGCGCGATCGCCGCGCGCACGGTGCGGGCCAATGCGCGCCCGGCGGCGGTCATGACGCCCGCGGCGGTCTCGTCGGTGGCCGCGGCCGCGGCGACGACCGGTGCGAAGCGTGCCGCGAGCAGCGCGGGATTCTCGTGTTGCCCGAGGTGCCTGGGCAGTTCGTCGAGTGTCACCCCGTAGCTCTCGGTGGCCCTGGTGGCGAGGGTGGTCTGCGGGCCGCGACCGTCGTGCGCGCGCAGCGCGGCGCGCAAGCCCTCGGTGCCGATCCAGGCCCCGCCGCCTTCGTCGCCCAGCAGCGGACCCCAGCCGTCGGTCCGGATGAATCGGCCCGCCGCGTCGACCGCGGTGGCCACCGCGCCGGTGCCCGCCGCGAGCACGACGCCCGGTGCGCCGCCGAGCGCGCCGGCATGCGCGGTGACCGCGTCGGAGGTGACCGCGACGGATCGGGCGCCGGGCAGATCGGTCAGCGCGCGGGCGAGCAGCCGGGCGGCGTCCGGCGCGGCGAGTCCACCCGCGGCGCCGACGAGCAGGGCAAAACCGGTGGCGGGCGGCGTGATCCGGGCGACGACCGCGCGGATCGACTGCTCCGCGGCCGTGACGCCGCCGGCATTGGCCAAGCCCGGCGTGCCGGATCCGGTGGCGGCGCCGATCTCGTGGCCGTCGCGGCGCAGCGAGGCGCGGCAGCCGGTCTTACCGAGATCGATCGCGAGCACAAGGTCGGTCATGCGGACCATCATGCACAGCGGCCGGTCCGCGCCCGAGGCGGTACCGAGCTACCCGAAGCGCCGGCGCGAAGCTGCCGCGCCGGCGCTTCGTCGGTGAATTACGGTGTGGAGTAACCGATCAGGGCCCCGATGCCCGCCCCGATCGGGATGGTGACCAGGGCGCCGACTCCGCCGAGGAAGAATCCGATCACCGCGCCGATGCCCGCGCCGATCAGGGCGCCGATGCCCGCGTTGTACTGCTTGCGCGCGATGGTGTCGTCCGCCTGATCGACGAGCTGGGCCAGGTGTGCGCTGGTTTCCGGGGCGCTGACCGGGGTCAGCGTGACCGTGCGGCCCGCGTCGGCGAGCTCCGGCCGCAGCGCGAACGTCGCGCCGTCGGCGGTGAACGAGGTGGGTAGCGCGGCGACCACGGTGCCCGCGGCGTCGGTCAGCGTGACCGCGGTCCCGTCGTGGGTCAGTGCGAACGCGCCCGCGTCGACGGTGGTGCGCACCCCGCGGCCGTCGGTTGTCGTGGTGTATCCGATGCCATGATCAACGCCATACACGCTGACCTCGGCTGATGGTGTCGAAAGCGGTTCGGCGGCGACGGTGCCCGCGGTGATTCCGGTAGCTCCTACCGCGAGAAGCGCGGTGGCAAATCCTTTGATTTTCATCGTGTTTCCCCACATGTTCTGCTCGGCCACGACAGCCGATAGTTCGGAGTGAAGGCGGATCAGGCCGCTTTTATTCTCGCGCGGTGGCTTGGGCCGAGTGATCGATTCCGCGAATCCCGCGCAACGAAATCCGGCGAATTGCACCGCGAAATCGGCAGGAGCACAGGGGTTCCGGCACCGATTTCCTGAGTTGCCATGGCATCGCTGGGAACTCGATCTTTGTGGGTGTGCACAGTGCGATCGGGCAGTCGGCCGAACCGGCGGTATCGCGGAATTCGCCGCGGGTGGCCGAGCGATTAGCGCGACCCGGCGGACACTGCAATAAAACTGAACACCGTTGCCGTTCTGTTCGCCCAATGGTCGCTACCGCGACGCCGCGGACATCCGGACCGGTTGGTTGTGCTGCGCATGATGCCGCAATGATCACCGAAGCTGCTGTGTATCTCGACGGCCTGACCCAGGTGGGGATGACGGGGTACGGCCCGAACTGGCGTCAACCGGGCGCGTTCGCGTGGGTCAGCGTGCAGAATCCCGACGACGGTGACCTGGCGCGCCTGCACGAAACGGTGGGCGTTGCCCCGCAGGCCATCTCGGCCGCGCACGACGAACTGCAACGGCCCGGCATGCGCGTGGTCGGGGATACGGTGCTCATCGCGCTGACCACCGGTCACTATCGCCCGGAGAGCATGACGGTCGCCCTCACCGATCTGCTGCTGGTGGTCGGGCCCGATTTCGTGGTGACGGTCAGCGACGCGGACATGACCGGATTCGCGGCCCTGCGGGCGGAATTGGAGGACGGCCGGACCGAACTGCGCGGCGGCCCGCTCGCACTGCTGCACGGGGTGCTCGAGCTGGTCATCGACGGTTTCGCGACGCTGATCGAGGACATCGATCGGGAGATCAGGCTGCTCGAGCGGGAGATCTTCGCCGAGCGCGGCACCAACCTGGCCGCCGAGATCTATCGGTTGCGCCGGTTGTTGATGGAAGTGGAGCAGGTGACCGGGCAACTGGTCGACGAACCGCTGGAACGGCTCATCCGCCGCCGCCTGCCGCGCTGGGTCGGCATGGATCCGTGCGCCGCCTGCGTCGGCGAGCAGGCGCTGCACGAGGTCGATCGGCGGTTGCGCTACCTCGATAGCCGGGTCCGCGGCCGCCGCGCACTGCTCGACGGCGTGCTCGACGTCAACCTCACCCAGGTCGGGCTACGGCAGGCGCAGGACGTCCGCAAGATCGCGGCCTGGGTCGCCACGGCGGCCGCGCCCGCGCTGATCGCCGGGATATACGGGATGAATTTCGCGACCATGCCCGAACTGACCTGGGTGTACGGGTATCCGATCGTGCTCGGCGCGATGGTCGTACTCGCGGTGTTCCTGCAGGTGCTGTTCCGCAAGAAGGACTGGCTGTAAAACGCCCCACCCGCCGCAAGTTGTCGATCTGATGACAGCGCTTGCCGGAATCGCTACTGTCCGAGGACATTCAAGGCGGATCGTGTCGGCACGCGCTGGTGACCTCACGCGTGTCACGGGTTCCCTCCATTTCTCGACATGGGGAGAAACGCAGTGAGATTCACAAGAGCTGGTGCGTTGACGGCGGCGGTGCTATTGGCCGCGGGCCTCGGACTGTCCGCGTGCTCGTCCGACGAGGACGCCGACGCGGGCATCGTGACGACCAATATCACCGAGCCACAGAACCCGATCGTGCCGACCAGCATGAACGACAACAACGGCAGCCGGATCGCGGACCGGATATTCGCGGGGCTGAAGTATTACGACGCCGACGGTGTGGCGCACGACGACATGGCGCAGTCCATCGAGACGACCGACCGCAAGAATTACAAGATCACCATCAAGCCGGATTGGAAGTTCACCGACGGCACGCCGGTGACGGCCAAGTCCTACGTCGACGCCTGGAATTACGGCGCGCTCAGCACCAACGCGCAATTGCAGGGCTACGTCTTCGCGCCGATCGTCGGATACGACGACGTGGCCGCGGAAAAGCCCACCGCGCAGACGATGTCGGGTCTGAAGGTGGTCGACGAGCACACGTTCACCGTGGCGCTGACGCGTCCGTCGATCGACTTCGAGCTCGCGCTCGCGTTCACCCCGTTCTATCCGATGCCCGAGGTCGCGTTCAAGGACATGAAGGCCTACGGCGAGAACCCGATCGGCAACGGGCCGTACAAGTTCGCGCGGACCGGCGCGTGGGAGCACAACGTCAAGGTCGACCTGGTCGCCAATCCGGACTACAAGGGCGCGCGCCCGGCCAAGAACAAGGGCATTCGGTTCGTCATGTACCAGTCGTTCGACACCGCCTACGCGGACCTGATCGCGGGCAATCTCGACGCGCTCGACACCATCCCGGACAGCGCGCTGGCCTCCTACAAGCAGGACCTCGGCGATCGCGCGATCACCAAGCCCACGGCCCAGAACCAGCACGTGAGCAGCCAATCCAATATTCCGCACCTGTCCGGCGAGGAAGGCGTGCTGCGCCGCAAGGCGCTGTCCATGGCGATCAACCGGGAACAGATCTGCGAGAACATCTTCCACGGCACCCGGGTGCCCTCCCGCGACTTCACCGCGATCACGCTGCCCGGCTTCAACGGCGACCTGCCGGGGGCCGAGGTGCTGAAGTTCAACCCGACCGAGGCCAAGAAGCTGTGGGCCCAGGCCGATGCCATCTCGCCGTGGTCGGGCACGTACGAGATCGCCTACAACTCCGACGGCGGTCACCAGGCCTGGATCGAAGCGGTCGCCAACAGTATCAAGAACACGCTCGGCATCGAGGCGGTCGGCGCGCCCTACCCGACGTTCAAGGACATCCGGACCGCGATCACCGCGCGGACCATCGGCAAGGCGTTCCGCTACGGCTGGCAGGGCGACTACCCGACCATGCTCCAGTTCCTGACCGCGCAGTACTACACCGGGGCCGGCACCAACAACATCGATTACGCCAACCCCGAATTCGACAAGCTCATCGACGCCGCGCTGGCGGCCGCGTCGCTGGAGGAGTCCTACAAGCTCGTCGGGCAGGCGCAGACCCTGCTGCTGCGCGACATGGCCGACATCCCGGTGCTCGACTACATCGCCACCGCGGGCTTGGGGGAGAAGGTGAAGAAGGCCGAACTCACCTGGAACGGCCAATTCGACTTCGAGAACATCGAGAAGTAGCCACCGCACGGGCCGCGCCGCCGGATAATGTCGGCGCGGCTCTGCCGTCGCAAACCCGCTCCGGGTAGGCTGACGCGTCGGTCGAGCACGTGGCGCACGAGGGTGGTGGCGGAATGAGTGAACGGGTATCGGAATCCGTGACGGAGACAACGACGGTCGCCGTGACCGTCCCCGCGACGCCGGAGCAGCTGACCATGCTGCGCGCGCTCGCCGAGACAGTGCTGCTGATCGCGGACTTCGGGCTGGACGAGGTGACCGATATCCGGCTCGCGCTCGACGAGATCGCGACCGTGCTGCTGCAGGACGCGGTGCCCGGTTCGACCATTTCCTGCGCCTTCACCTACCGCGAAGGCGTGCTGAAGGCCGCGATCCAGGCCGTGGGCCGCTCCGAAACCGAGGTCGGGACAGGCAGTTTCGGCTGGCACATCGTGCAGACACTGACCGACTCGGTCACCGCGACCCGTGCGCCGTTCGACGCGGCCGTCGACGGTTATCCGACTGTCGTCGAATTCGTCTGGGCCCGGGGCGAACTCGATGAGCAATGATGCGACCCGGTCCGAGGTGGACCAGCAGCCGCGTCGTCGTGGCGGCGACAGCTACGACAATATCGAGCCGCAGTTCCTGGAGTTGGCCGCGCTCGATCCGGATGACCCCGGACGCGCGGCGCTACGCGAGGAACTGATCGGTCGCTGCCTGCCGCTGGCCGAGCACATCGCGCGCAAGTTCACCGGTCGCGGCGAGAACTTCGACGACCTGTTGCAGATCGCGCGGGTCGGGATGGTCGCCGCGGTGGACCGTTTCGATCCCACCCAGGGTTCGCCGTTCCTGGCCTTCGCCGTGCCCACCATCATGGGCGAGGTGCGCAGGCATTTCCGGGACTACACCTGGTCGGTGCGGGTTCCCCGGCGGCTCAAGGAGATTCAGCAGACCATCGCGCCCGCGATCGAGACCCTCGCGCAGCGCCTGGGCCGGATGCCCAAGGCGCGCGAGATCGCCGAGGAACTCGGCGCCGATCTCGTCGAGGTCACCCAGGCGCTGATCGCGCGCAACGCGTACCAGACCTCCTCGATCGACGTCGGCTCCGACAGCGACGACGAGAACGCCCCGCGCTCACCGCTGGACAGCCTGGGCGCCGAGGAGCCGGAGTACCGCACCGTCGAGGACTACCTCGCGGTGAAACCGCTGATCGCGGCGTTGCCCGAACGGGAACGCCAGGTACTGGTGATGCGGTTCTTCGAGTCCAAGACCCAGGATCAGATCGCCGCACACCTGGGCGTGTCCCAGATGCAGGTCTCCCGGATCCTCGCCAAAACGCTCAGCACCCTGCGCGAACAAGCCCTACGCGACTGACGGCGCGCGCCGGGCTACGGTGGGTGCTCGAGCCGACCGACGATTGGGGTGTGCTGTGACCAGCGACAACGCTACGCGACTCGCGGTGCTGATCGACGCGGACAATGCCCAGCCCGGCATCGCCGACGGGCTGCTCGCCGAGGTGGCCAAGTACGGGACGGCGCACGTGAAGCGGGCCTACGGCGACTGGACGAGCACGAACCTCAAGGGCTGGAAAGATCAACTGCTCGCGCAGTCGATCCAGCCGATCCAGCAGTTCGGCTACACCACCGGTAAGAACGCCACCGATTCGGCGATGATCATCGACGCGATGGACCTGCTCTACACCGGCAACCTGGACGGCTTCGTGATCGTCTCCAGCGACAGCGATTTCACCCGGCTGGCCAGTCGCATCCGCGAATCCGGGCTGACCGTCTACGGATTCGGTCAGCACAAGACGCCGAAGCCGTTCGTGGCGGCCTGCGACAAGTTCATCTATACCGAAAACCTCACGGGCACCATCGAAGAGGCCCCGACGGGCGCTCGGCGCAGCACGGCCAAGCAGTTCGAGGGGGACGCCAAGCTGATGAACCTGCTGCGCAACGCGGTCGACGCCGCCTCCGACGACTCCGGCTGGGCCACTCTGGCCGGTGTCGGTTCCATCATCAACAAGCAGCGCCCCGACTTCGACCCACGCACCTACGGTTATCGCAAGCTGGGCGAACTATTCAGCGCTACTACGCTTTTCGAGCTGGAGACGCGCAGTCCCGGCGAAGGCAAACAGGCCGTCACCTATGTTCGCGACCTGCGCAACCTCACGGGGGGCAAGTAGTTCTCACCCGTGATGCCTTGGCCCGGAGCCTGATTCGGCGTGCATGCCGGGCATGTCCATGACCATAGGCGCGGGCTGCTGGCCCGGGGCGAGGACGAGGAATTGGCCCATCATGCCGTGGTCCTCGTGCAGGAGCAGGTGGCAGTGGAACATGTACGGGTAGGTGGGGTCGCTGTGCGTGGCGAAGCGCATGGCCAGGCGATAGACGCGCTGGGGCTCGGTGTAAAGGGTGTCCTTCCAGCCGCCGAGTTCGGGCGGCGGGGCTTGGCCGTCGACGGTGATCACCTGGAATTGGACGTCGTGCACGTGGAAGTTGTGCGGCCAGTTGTCGTTGTTGCGGACCGACCAGACCTGAGTGGTGTCGACCGGAATCGTGAGATCGATGCGGTTCATGTCCATCCGCTGACCGTTGATCATGAACCACTTCAGTTCGAATTCGTGATCGACCGGGGTGTCCGGGGTGGCGAGCGGCGCGCTCGTGGTGAGCGAACCGGGAAGGGGCGCCGATCGTTTCAGGTTTCGACCCGCGCGCAGCAGCACGATGTCGAAGGTGTCGTCGAAGCCGAACGCGGCCGCGCGATCGATATCGCGGCGCGCGAGGATCGGCAGCGAGCGCAGCATGATCTGTTCACCGTCGCGCAGGCCGACGACGATCTCGGCGCGCTCGCCGGGACTGAGCTGGACGGCGCGCAACGGCACCGGCGCGGCGAGCAGGCCGCCGTCGGAGGCGACGAGCTGGAATTCGCGGTCGTCGGCGAACGCGAGCCGGTAGATGCGGCCCGACGACCCGTTGAGCAGCCGCAGCCGGACCCGGTCGGTGCCGACGTCCAGGTGCGCGTCCGCGATACCGTTGGTGACGATGGTGTCGCCGAGCAGGCCCACATCGGTCGGGTCGGATTCGTCCAGGGCGCCATCGGCGGTGAAGCGCCGGTCCTGGATGATCAGCGGAATATCGTCGACGCCATAATCTTTCGGGAGGTCGAGCGCGTCGGACGTGTCGTCGTCGACGAGGAACAGGCCGGAAAGTCCGCGGTAGACATGCTTTTCGGTGGCGCCGTGCGGATGCGGGTGGTACCAGAGGGTCGCGGCCTGCTGATCGACCGTCCACTCGGGCGACCAGTCGCCGCCCGCTTCGATCGTCTGATGCGGCCCGCCGTCGTGCCGGGCGGGCACGTGCATGCCGTGCCAGTGCACGGTGGTCGGCTCGGCGAGGGTGTTGCGCACGGTGAACGCGACCGTCTCGTGGCGTCGGGCCCGCAGCGTCGGTCCGAGGATCGACCCGTTGTAGCCCCAGGTCGGCGTGCGCTTGCCGGGCAGGATCTCCGAGCTGCCCGCCTGGACGTCGAGCCGGAAGTGCCGGACGCCGGCGGCATCCACCGTCGAGCGGGCCTGCGGCGGGATGGGCAGCGGCCTGGTGGCCGAGCTCGGCGCGCCCGCGGGTCGCCCGGTGCAGGCCGCCGCGAGTGGCAGCACGGCGACTCCGGTGAGGAAGCCTCGTCTCGAGACCACGGTTTACTCCTTGTCGTCGGTGTCCGTTCCAGCTTCGATTGCTCACCGATTGCGGAAATCGGCCCGGAAGCCGCTGTTCGTGGCAGCCCGCTCCGCCCGCGGACCCTTGTGCGCGGCTCGCCGACGTGCTAACGGCCGAGCTTCCGATCCGTGCACATCGCTCGGCCCGGAGGTCTTGATGGCCGCGAAACCGCAGTCCCTTACCGTGGGACCGTGATGGAGATGGGTTCCCGGCCCGCCCTGCGGTCGGCCGTTCGGTGTCTCCCGCTCGTCGTGGTTCCGCTGCTGCTGGCGGCCAGCACCTTCCCCGGCCAGTACCGGGTGCCCTGGAGTTACTGGGTGTTGGCCATGGTCGCGAGCGGGTTGTTCGTGGTGGGTCGGCGGTGGCCGCTGGCGGTGGCGATCGCGCTCGCCGCGCTCGCCGTGCCGATGTTCCGGACCGAGGCCTGGGGTCTGTCCGGGCTGGTGCCGTATCTCGGGGCCGTCGCTCTGGTCGAGGCGGTGATGCGGACCCGGAGCGATACCCGGGTGGTGCTCGCGGCAGCCTGCTGGGCCTGCGCGGTGCTGCTCGGGCGCTGGGGCAGTCATGACGCGTCACTTTCGCGCGCCGCGATTCTGGTCGAGGCGGGCACCTATGTGGGTGTGCCGCTGCTGCTCGGCCTGTACCTGCGTGGCCAGCGGGCGCTGGCGGCGAGCCTGCGGCTGCGCGCGGCGGACGCCGAAGCCCGCCGCGCCGACGCCGAACTGCGCACCCGCGCGAACGAGCGCAGCGCGCTGGCCCGCGAGCTGCACGACCTGGTGGCCCATCACATGGCCTCGATCGTGCTGCGGGTCGGCATCGCCCGGCACGTCGCACCCGATCTGGACCCGGGCGTGACCGCGGTGCTCGACGACGTCCGCGCCACCGCCACCGACGCACTCGCCGACATCCGGCGGCTGCTCGCGGCGCTGCGCGATCCGGCGCTCGGCGAGGTCGCGCTCGTGGACGCGGCGGCGGTGCACAAGGAGATCACGGCCGCCGTGCAGCGCGTGCGGGTAGCCGGGTTCACCGTCGACGCGGAGCTGGCGCTCGGTACGGCGGGCCTGGACGCGATCGGGCGGTTGACCCTGCTGCGGCTGGTGCAGGAATCGCTGACCAATGTGATGAAACACGCCGATCCGGCGGTACCGGTCCGGGTCGATGTGCGCGATCGCGACGGTGGGGTGCGATTGCGTGTCGACAGTGGCGGAAAAGGCAGTGCGACAGCGGTTTCGGTGGGCCACGGCATCGTCGGCATGCGCGAGCGGGTGCAACTCGCGGGCGGCACGCTGGATGTCGGTGCGACCGCGCGGGGTTGGGCGGTGGCCGCCTGGTTGCCCGGCGCCGCGGACCGAGCGGGGGTCCTCGCGTGATCACCGTGCTGCTGGTCGACGATCAACGCCTGGTCCGGGCGGGCCTGCGGATGCTGATCGACGCCACCCCCGACCTCGAGGTGATCGGCGAAGCCGCCGACGGCGTCGCGGCCATCCGGTCGGCGGCAGAACTGTCACCCGATCTGATCCTGATGGATCTGCGCATGCCCGGCCTCGACGGTGTCGCCGCGACCGAGCAGATCGTCGGGGCGCGGCCCTCGGCGAAAGTGTTGGTGCTCACCACCTTCGATGACGACGAGCATCTGTTTCCGGCGCTCGCCGCGGGGGCCGCGGGTTACCTGATCAAGGACACCGAGCCGAGCGAGCTGCTCGCCGCCATCCGCCGCACCGCCGACGGCGACATGCTCTTCTCCCAGAACCTGCTGCGCCGCCTCGTCGATCGCGCCGTGGCCACCCGGCCGGAGCCGGAATCGCCTGCCGCGCAAGCGGAATTGACGCCACGCGAACGGGAGGTGCTGTCCCTGGTCGGCGCGGGCTGGAGCAATCAGGAGATCGCCGATCGTCTGCACCTCGGCGTCACGACGGTGAAGACGCACGTCGCGAACTTGATGAGCAAGACCGGTTGCGACAACCGGGTGCGCCTGGCGGTCTACGCGCACAAGCTGCATTGAGGGTCAGGGGGGCGGCGTCCGGCGGCGGGGCTTGCGAGCGGGCTCGCGTTCGCTGATCGCCTCGCCGACCATGGCGCGCACCGCGTCTCGGAGTCCGTAGAGCGGATGGTGGCCCGCCGGGCCCGCGCCCGGGTCCTCGCGAAGTTCCTTCAACAGCGACCAGCACAGCGCGAGCATCACCAGGACGAAGGGCAGCGCTACGAGGATCGTCGCGGTCTGCAAGGCGCCGAGCCCGCCGGCGACGAGCAGTACAGCGGCGACCCCGGCCATCAGGATGCCCCAGGTGACCACCAGCCAGGAAGGCGGATTGAGCGCTCCCCGGCTGGTCAGCGAACCCATCACGAGCGAGGCGGAATCGGCGCTGGTGACGAAGTAGGTCATCACCAGGATCATCGACACCCAGGAGGTGACCGTGCCCAGTGGCAGCGCGTCCAACATGTCGAACAGCGAGGCCTCCGCGTCGTCGGCGTTCGCGGTGAGATCGGCGACGCCGGTGCTGCTCAACCGGATGGCGCTGCCGCCCATGATGCAGAACCACACCACGGTGACCCCGCTGGGCACCAGCAGCACCCCGATGAGGAATTCCCGGATGGTGCGCCCCCGCGAGATCCGCGCGATGAAGGTGCCGACGAACGGCGCCCAGGACAACCACCAGGCCCAGTAGAAGATCGTCCACGTGCCGAGCCAGGCCGAATCGGCGTATGCGCCGGTCCTGGTGGCCATCGGCAGCAGGTTGGTCAGATAGTTGCCGATGCTCGACGGAATGCTGTCCAGCACATACACGGTCGGGCCGAGTACGAAGACGAACACCATGAGCAGCGCGGCCAGCGCGATGTTCACCGTGGACAACCACTTGACGCCCTTGTGCAGCCCGGAGAAGGCGGACAGGACGAACGCGGCGCTCAGCGCGCCGATGATGATCAACTGCACGGTCACCGTGTCCGGCGCGTTCGCGGTGAGGTGCAAACCCTTGGCGACCTGGAGCGCGCCGAGCCCGAGGCTGGTCGCGGTGCCGAACACGGTGGCGAACACGGCGAGCAGATCGATCGCCTGCCCGGCCCAGCCCGCGGCCCGGCGGGCACCGAGCAGGGGAACGAACGCGGCGGAGAGCCGGTTGCCGCGCCCCTTCCGGAAACCCGCGTAGGCCAGGGCGAGCCCGACGATGCCGTAGATCGCCCACGGCGTGAGCGTCCAATGGAACAGCGAATATTGCAGGGCGGTACCGGCGGCGGCGGTGGTCTGCGGCGCGATGCCCGTGGACGGCGGCGGCTCGACGAAATGCTGCAGCGGTTCACCCACCCCGTAGAACATCAGGCCGATGCCCATGCCCGCGCTGAACATCATCGCGATCCAGGCGAGGTTGCTGAATTCCGGTTCGGCGTCGTCGGCGCCGAGCCGGATCCGGCCGAACCGGCTGACCGCGATCACCACGCAGAGCACCAGGAAGACGTCGGCGGACACCACGAACAACCAGTCGAAGTTGCCGAGCACCCAGTTCAGTGCCGTCTCGGAGACGGCGCCGAAACTGTCCTTGCCCAGGGCCGCCCACCCGGCGGCCGCCACCACCGCGGTGACGCCGATGCCGATGAGCCGCAGATCCGGCGTGGTCGGTGTCTTCTCTGTCTCGGTAGCCATCGCGATCAACTATTGCGGGTAACCGCCGAATAACCGAAGGGACGCGCCGCCGTTCACCGCTGTGCGGCGTACATCTCGAGCTCGCGCAGGTCCGGCCGGGCGGCCGGGTCCAGGGCGGACAGGGTCATCCGCAGATAGCGGGTCGTGAGCGGGCGGGTGGTCGCGCCGGTGGCCGGATCGAGGTCGACTGCGGTCCAGGTGTGATTGTCCGGTGAGGCCTCGAAGGTGGCCGCCGGGGCCGGGCCGGACCAGCGCGGAAGTATCCGCCCCACCGGTGTTGCGGCACCGAGATCGACGGTGTAGGTGGCCGGCCCGGCGCCCGGCGCCCAGCCGGTGCCGACGCTGCCGTCGACCGCGGCGTCGGCGTAGCGCCCCGGTTCTTCGGCGCTGGCCGTGACGGATTTGCAGCGGGCGAGGTTGTCGGTGGGAGTGCGGTCCGGGCGGCGGGTCGGAAGGGTCAGCGGCTCGTCCCGGCCGACCGTCGCGACGCCGGTCGCCGTCCGGACCGGCATGGCCGCACCGTCTTTCAAGATGATCCTGGTCTGGTCCGGTCCCAGTTCGGCGTCGAAAGTCCGGCCCTGCCAGCGCATTCCGCGCAGATGCAGGCCGGTGCTCAGCTCCGGCGGCAGCATCGGATCGACCCGTATCTCGTCGGCGCGCTGGCGCAGGCCGAGCAAGCCGTTGGTGAAGGTCTGCAGGAAACCGCCCGCGGCCGTGACGAAGGTGAACGCGGGCGCGCCCGCCAGCGCGTCCTTGACCCCTACCTTGTTGCCGCGGGCCTCGGCGAACTGCCCGAACGGCGCGCGCACGAACGGGCGCACGGCGCGTTCGAGGTAAGTGTTGGTGGTGCAGCCGGGGGTGCCGATGGTCGCGGCGTCGATGGCGTGCACCGAATCGGTCATCGCGGGACCGTCGGGATCGGTGTGCTCGGCGTAGTACTCCAGGGTCCTGGCCGAAACCTCCGGTGACATCGGCCATTCGAGCGGGTAGACGAGCAGGACGGTGTCCGCCTGTTTGATCGGTGTGCCCGCGTAGCCGTCGTACTGGGCGAAGATCTGCCGCTCGGCGTCGAACGGCATGCGCAGCCGATCGGCGATGGCGACCCATTCGGGCGGGGCGGGAGCGCCGACGAGCTGCGCGGCGCGGGTCGCATTGCGCAGCGCCAGTGCGGCTACCGCGTTGGTGTAGGCGCCGTCGCGCACGCCGTTACTGTATTCGTCCGGGCCCGCGACGTTTTCGATCGAATAGCTGCCGTCGTCGTTCGGTGTCACCCGGGAAGCCCAGAACTCGGCGAGGTTTCGCATGATCGGCCAGCCGCGATCGCGCAGATACCCGGTGTCGGCGGTGGCCAGATAGTACTGCCAGGCCGCGAGCGAGATGTCGCCCTGCAGGTGGATCTGGGTCAGGCAGTGCGGCGGATCCCAGCTGTGACATTCGGCCAGGGCACCCCGGCTCGCGCTGGTCCAGGGGTAGAACGCGCCGCGCAAACCGAGCTGCGCGGCGTTGGCCTGCGCGGCGGGCAGCGTCTTGTAGCGGTACTCCACCACGGATTTCGCGAGCTCGGGCGCGAATTGCAGGAGGGCGGGGAACATCCAGATATCGGCGTCCCAGAACACCGCCCCCGCATAGTTGTCGCTGCTCAGCCCGACTGGTGAGAGGCTGTTGTCCTGTTCGGGATTCGTGCCGGCGTACAGCGAATAGAGCGCGCCTCGCACCCAGTTCTGCAACTCGGGGGCGTCCGGTGTCTCGATATCGCCGCGCCACAGCGCGCGCCAGACCGCAGCCGTACCGGCCAGCAGCTGCGGCCAGCCTTTGTCCGCGGCACGACGGGCGGCGGCGCGCGCCGCCGCGGCGGGCTCGGGCGCGGTGAGCTGGGTGTCGACACCGACGAATTTGGTTATCGCATAAGACTTCCCGGCTTCGACCTGGAACGTGCTCTGCTGTTCCGCGGTGAGTTCACGGGCCGGTCCGGGCTGCACGGGATGCCCGGTGCGCAACACCGAGGCGACCTCGCCGGGAACGCCGGTGCCCTCGGTGCGGAAACCGACGCCGATCCCGTCGCCGCGCGCGCCGGCGTCGACGGGGGTGAGCCTGCGCGCTCCCGCGCCGTCGAGGCGATCGGTCACGGTGAGTTCGCCGGACCAGTGCGGCACCACGGTCAGCTGCACCGCGCCGACGTGCTGGTCGGCGCGGTCGGCGAGCACCTCGTACACCAGGTCGGTGACCTTGCTGTCGCGGCCGGTCCAGGTGAGCGTCGTGCGCACCAGCCCGCAGCGCAGGTAGCGCGTCTGCGCGAACTTCGTGATCTGGGCGGCGGGCGTCGCGGTGGAGAACGTGTCGTCGCCGGCGCCGACGGTGAGCGTGGACCAGTTCGGGAGTGCCGTGGCGACTTCCCGATCGTCGGCCAGACCCGGTGTGTGCCCGTACAACCCGGCCACGAAGGCGCCGTCGTAGCGCGGCGTGTACAGCGGCCACCCGGACGGCTCACCGGTGAGCGCGTAGCCGGAGCCGCGGGGCGGGACACGCAGCCCGAGATAGCCGTTGCCGACGAACGGATGTTCGTCGAACGCCGCGTCCACGTCGGTGTTCGAGGACGTCCAGCCGGGATCGGACGAGGCCGCGTCCTCGGGACACACGTGCGCGACGTCGGCCTCCCCGGTGTGCCGGACGGCGTAGAGCACACCGCAGGCCACGAGAATCACCGCGGCGACGAACGCGGTGGCGATCAGGAACCTGGTGCGCGAAGCCAAACCGTACCTCCATGTGCGGCATGGACGATCGTGTGGTGCTCGGCGATACGGGGTTCATCCTATGCCCGGCGTCGCGTTCGGGCAGCAGGCGTCGCGGCTCCGGCCGCACGGCGGTCAGGGGGCGGCGGTAGTGGCGTCCGGGTCGAAACCGCCGGGGATCTCATAGATCACGCCGGTGAACGTGGCCCCGAACAGCCGGCCCGCCGAGAAGCCCGTCGTGCCGCGGCCGTAGGTGAGCACGCTGGTCAGCGGATTGCCGTCGCCGAGCACGCAGTACCGATTCGGCGCGTCGATGCGGATCACCTGTCCCGCGGTGTTCAGCGGAACCACCGGCCGGTCCAGCGAATCCAAGGTCAGCCCGTCCGGCGCGGCGAGCGCGTCGGCGCCGGTCAGGTCGAGCAGCGACTGGGGTGCACCCGGGTTCGCCGTCGGAATCCGGCTCACCCCCGGGTTGGCGAATGTCCTTCCCACATACAGGTATTCGTCGTCTTTGCCGAGCACCGCGCCGTTCGCGCTCGGGAAAGCCGCCCAATCGGCCTGCACCACGCGGTTCGGATACACCCGGCCGATGAGCGCACCGAAATCGTTGGTGGCGTAGACCGTTCCGTCCTGTGCGACGTCCATGCCGTTGGCCGCGCTGAGTCCGGCCGCGAACGGGGTGAGCGCGCCGGTGTCCGGGTCGAGTTCGACGATGCCCGCGTGTCGCAGCGCGTCACCCGCGAACACGCGGGCGTCCGCGCCGTAGCCGACGAGCAGTGTGCCTTGCGGTGTCCAGGCCAGCGCGCCTCCGCCGCCGCTCGGCACGGTCGCGATCGGTACGGGTACCGCACCCGGGGCGTCGATCCGGTAGACCCGGCCGGTCGCCAGGTCGGTGGTGTACGCGCGGCCGCGCGCGTCGACGGTCAGTCCCTCCAGTGCGCCGGGCAGTGCCGCGGCGGGAACGGTCGGCTGCCCCGCGCCCGGACACACCGGCGCGGCCTGGGCCGCGGGCGCGGCCACGGCGGATACCGTCGCGAATGCCAACGCCGCCAATATCGTTGCTGCCTTGCGCAGTTCAGTCATGGTCTCCCTTTCCCGACGGGTGCGCCGATGTGCACCGTCTCCGGCAGCGGCGGCCTGGTGCGTCGCCCGCCGGTCGCGGCGGCGACTCGTGCGGTATGCCCACGGCACAGCGCAGTATGCCCCGGTGGACCGGAATCGGCGGCGATGTCGGTGCCGGTGGCGCGCCAGGTCCGGTTTACCCTTTTCTGAGGTCGGATGGGCGGCGACCAGGTGCGTCGCGCCCGGCGTGTGAAGGGACTGGTGCGATATGACCGACGAGGTGGCGACCCCGCCGTTCACCGAAATCATCAACGGAGCACTGGAATTCACCATTCCGGTCGCCCACCGGATGGGGATCGCGGCGGCCGAGGTGCGTCGCGGGTTCGCGGCGACGACGGTGCCGGTGGAGGGCAACGGCAACCACTTCGGCGCGATGTACGCCGGGGTGCTGTTCACGGTCGCGGAGATCCTCGGCGGCGCGATCGCCATCGCGACTTTCGACAACTCCGCGTACTACCCGCTGGTGAAGGACCTGCACGTGTACTTCCGCAAGCCGGCCAAGACCGATGTGCGCGCCGAGGCGACGCTGTCCGACGCGGAGATCGCCCGGATCGAGGCCGAGGCCGCCGCGAACGGGAAGTCCGACTTCACGCTGCGGGCCGTGGTCACCGACGCCGCGGGCGTGGTGGTCGCGGAAACCGAAGGTCTCTACCAGTTGCGCGCGCACGGCAAGTAGGGGCGTCGGCGTGGCGGCGTCCCGCTGACCGGGACTCGGCACCGGATGTTGCGAGCGGAAACACAATTTCGCTGTGATCTCGGGCACATAACGTAACGATAACTGAACGCTTGTATGAACCTTTCCGGCTGCTCGGAAGGGGAAATAGCAATGCCCTCTAAGTTTGCAGTGGCAATTTGTCCGTGATCACCACGTGATTTGCAGCGAATTCTTCGCTACCGTCGCCGAAGCCCGATCGAAGACGGGCTCGAACTCGGACCGTTGAACGCCGGTAACCCTGTCCCGCGGTCCGGGGATCCCCGACCTACCTGGGGGCAGGGACGCGACCTCGACGGTCGTGCCGGTGGGCGCAGGCAGGAAACTCCCTATGTCGCTCAACAGCAAGTTCAGTGCTCGTGCCCTCGGCCTCACCGCCGCGCTCGGCGCTTTCGTCGTCGTCCCGTTCGGCCTGTCCACCGCCACCGCGTCCGCGCACAACTGGGATGCTGTCGCGCAGTGCGAGAGCGGTGGCAACTGGGCCATCGAGACCGGTAACGGGTTCTCCGGCGGGCTGCAGTTCACCCAGAGCACCTGGGAGGCCAACGGCGGTGTCGGCCGGCCGAGCAATGCCAGCCGGGCCGAGCAGATCCGGGTCGCCGAGAACGTGCTCGCCACCCAGGGCCCCGGCGCCTGGCCGGTCTGCGGCGCCCACCTCTGACGCCGATCGGCGCCTGCCGCGAAACGCGGCAGGCGCCGGGCTATTTCGGGGCGATTGCGTCATCCGGGGCAAGCGTCGAGCTTTCCGTTGATATCCGTGGAGCTGCGCTGTTTTGCGTGATGCCGAATGGCAGTGTGCGCAGCGAGCATTCGGATATTTCGTCCCATCTTTCGGAACTAGAACACGTTTCGGTCTCGTGCCGGGAAATGCCTGCGCGTGGTGATACCCATCACTACCCTGTTGCCACCCGGCTCCCTCGGTGCTGGATCGTCGTAAATCCAGCCGAGATGCCGTGGCCAGAAAGGCATCTCGACCATGAGTTCGACCCGGACCGCAGCCCCGCCGACGCTTCTCACCGGGCTGTGGCAGCGCAAGCTACCGCACTACCCCGACACCCCCGCCCGCTCCTGGTACCTGACGGTTGTCGTGGTCACCTCGATCGCGCTCTACTACCAGTTGTTCGTCACCGGCGCGGTGGGCAACGAACTGATCGCCTATTTCGAGCTGTCGTTCGCCTACTTCGTCTGGATCTTCATCATCGGCGCGGCCTTCGGCGCCGTGGCCTCGGTGCTGGCCGGGGTGCTCGACCGCTGGGGGCGCGCGAACATCGTCGCGTACGGCGTGGTGATCTGCTCGCTGCTGACGCTGTTCGCGGTGCCCGCGACCACGACGAAGGAGCAGTACCTCTTCGTCTACTGCGTGGTGAGCATCGTCGAGGGCGCGGTCCTGGTGGCCACGCCCGCCCTGATCCGGGACTTCTCGCCGCAGCTCGGCCGCGCCTCGGCGATGGGCTTCTGGACCCTCGGCCCGGTGATCGGCGCGCTGGTCACCACCGCCATCTCCACCAGGACGCTCGACGCGCACCCCGACTGGCAGTATCACTACCGGCTCTGCGGCGTGATCTGTCTCGTCATCGCGGTGTTCGCGGTCGTCGGCCTCCGTGAGCTCAGTCCGCCGCTGCGCGACCAGATCATGGTGTCGCTGCGCGACCGGGCGCTCGTCGAGGCGCGGGCGCGCGGATTGGACGTGCGCAGACTCGAACAGGGGCAGTGGCGTCAGATGCTGCACCTGGACATCGTCGGCTCGGCGCTCGGGATCAGCCTGTTCCTGGCGTTCTTCTACACGATCGTGTCGTTCCTGACCGTCTATATGGCGACTAATTTCGGCTTCAGCCCGGCCAAGGCGAACGCGCTGGGCAACTGGTACTGGACCGCCAACGCGGTGGCGCTGGTGCTGGCCGGGCTCGCCTCGGACTATCTCAAGGTGCGTAAGCCGTTCATGATCGTCGGCGCGGTGCTCAGCATCGTCGGCATGTACCTGTTCATCGGGTACACCGACGACCCGGACACCGGCTACTACACCTTCGCCTGGGTGTTCGCCCTCATCGCGATCGGCACCGGCATCGCCTACGCCACCTGGATGGCGAGCTTCACCGAGACGGTTGAGCAGCGCAATCCCGCGGCGACCGCGGTGGGTCTCGCGGTGTGGGGCGGGGTGCTGCGCGGCGTGGTCACCGTGGTGCTGTTCGGGCTGCTCGTGGTGGTGAACGCGGCGGGGCCGCTGGTCAACCACGGTCCTCGGTTGCACGAGATCCAAGCGCGCTACGGTCCCCAGCTGGCGACGATCCAGCAGGTCGGGCCGGAAACCCTGGCGGCACTGGGCAAAGACCCGAACGACCAGGCGGCCCAGCTGGCGGCGCTGACGAAGCTGACCGGGGCCACGCCCGCCGAGATCCAGGCGGCGTTCGCGCTCAACGCCCGATATCCGGACGAGCTGGCGACGCTGCAGGCGATCGAACCCGCCACCCAGGCCGCGCTCGCCGCGAACCCCGCCGACGCCAACGCGGGACTCGCGGCGGTGGGTCAGGTCGCCCGCAAGTTCGGTATCCCGCCGGATCAGGCCATCGCCCGGCTCACCGCGGTCCAGCAGATCCCGCCCGCCGAACTGGCCGGCGCGACCGCTGTAGGCCCGAAGCTGAACCGAGCACGGGCACAACTGGAGACGGTGGGCACCATCCCCGCGGCCGACCAGGCGTACCTGGCCGCGCACGGGAAAGAGGTCCAGCAGGCCAAGGCCGATTCGCCGCAGCAGTGGGCACGCTGGTGGTGGATCTGCCTGCTCGCGCAGGTCGCGTTTCTGCCGTTCGTCTTCCTGATGGCCGGGCACTGGTCGCCGAAACGCGCCGCGGCCGCTGCCGCCGAGCACGACCGGGTGGTCCAGCGTGAGCTGGCGGAGCTGACGCCGGTGCCGACCAGGCGCTAGCGCGCAATCGCGGACGGCAGCGGGTGGTCCGGCTCCAGGGCGGGTAGGCCGTCGATGCTGGTCGCGTTGTCGCCCGCGATGCGCTTGGCGAAGTCGTCGTCGCCGCGGCGGTCGTGCAACGCGTCGAGCACCGGGCGTTCGTCGACGAGTTCGAGATAGGGGACCGAATACCCGCACGAGTCGGCGATCCGGTCGATGCTGACCACGATGACACCGCGCAGGCCCGGATGTTGGAGTCCGAAATGCGGTCGCAGCGTGTCGAATTCGGCGGAATCGGGCCGGACCAGGCGACCGGTGCCGAAGAGCCGCAGGATCTTCGAGGTGCGGGTGAACGAGCAGAACATGATGGTGATCCGGCCGTTGTCGCGCAGGTGCGCGATGGTCTCCGCGCCGCTGCCGTAGAGATCGAGGTAGGCGAAGGTGTGCTCGTCGAGCACCGCGAAGGTGTCGCGATAACCCTTGGGGGACAGATTCACCCGGCCGCCCTCGGATGGTGCGGTGGCCACGAAGAACATCGACTGCTCGCCGATGAACTTGCGGAGTGCGTCATCGAGCTGTGCGAAGACCTTCGCCATCGGGGCCCCTTCCCATGTCGTCCCACGATCGGACACCGATGAGCGTAACGCCGCGACACCCGGACGCTGGGCGGCTGAGGCCCAGATCACCCTAGGCCCGCCAGAGCTGCTCGCCCGCGCGGGAGACGACGATGTTGGGCACCACGGCATTGCGGGACAGACGGGTGATCGCCAGCACCAGTTCGGCGATGTCCCCGGTGCTCAGCATCGCCGATGGCGCGAGCACGTCGCGTTTCCACGCCGTCATGTCGGTGTCGACATAGCCGGGGGAGATCGCGGTCGCGCTGACGCCGTTCGCGGACTCTTCCAGCGAAACGGTTTCACAGAGCGAGATCAACGCGGCCTTGGTCGCGCCGTATGCGGCCAGGCCCGCTTCGCCCGCGACCCCGGTGATGGAGGCGAGCGCAACGATTTTCGCGCCCCGGTGCGGGTCGTCGGCGGCGCTCTTGCGGAGCAGGGGCAGCGCGGACTGGATGAGCGTGAGCGGAGCGCGGAAGTTCACGTCCAGCATCCGCTCATAGGTTTTCGGCGGCATCTCGGCGACCGTGCCGGCGGTGCCGGTGCCCGCGCTGAGCACCAGCGCGTGCAGGCCGTCGAAGCGGTCCGCGTGCGCCCGCACCAGTTCCCGCACCTGCGCGAGGTCGTTCATCTGCGCGACAACGGGATTCACCTCGGCGCCCGTTTCCGCGTGCAGGCGGTGCGCTGCCTCGTCGAGCGTGTCTTTGTTCCGTGCGGCGATGGTCAGGCCGTAGCCCTCGGCGGCCAGACGGCGCGCCACCTCGGCGCCGATGCCGCGGGAACCGCCGGTGACCAGCGCGCTGCGGGTCTCGCTCATCCGAGGGTCGCCAGGCCGATGTCGAGCAGCAGCGGGACGGCCGCGCCGATGGTGGCGAAACCGTCGCCGACGGTCTTGCCCGCGAGGAAGCGCTGATGGATGCCCTCGGCGATGACGGCCAGCTTGTAATAACCGAGCGCGCGATAGAACGGTAGTCGATCGAGGGCGAAACCGGTTGCGGCCGCGTACCGTTCGGCGACTTCGTCGCTGCTCGGGAAGCCGGGATTCGCGCTCGGGGCATGCCGGACGCCGAGCACCGGCTCGCAGCGATTGTCCCAATAGACCTGCAAAAGCCCGAGATCGGCGAGCGGGTCGCCGAGCGTGGCCATCTCCCAGTCGACGACCGCGGCGATCCGGCCGGGGTCGGTGCGGTCCACGATCGTGTTGTCCAGGCGATAGTCGCCGTGCACGATGGTCTCGGCCGCCTGCTCGGGCACAGTGCGCCGCAAGGCCTCGGTAAGCCGGTCCAGAGCGTCGAGCTCCCGGGTGGCGACCCGATCCCATTGGCCGCGCCAGCGTTTCACCTGCCGGGCCAGATAGCCTGCGGGACGGCCGAATTCGGCGAGTCCGGCAGTGGCGTAGTCGACCGCGTGCAAGGCGGCGAGGGTATCCACGAGGGCGTTGCCCGTGGCCCGCGCCTGCTCGCTGGTGAGCGCGGCTGTCTGGTCGCCGTCCTGCAGGACCAGGCCGTCCACGAACGAGACCACCGCGAACGGGACACCGATCACCGCGGTGTCCTCGCACAGCGCGATCGCCTGCGCGACCGGGACGTTCGTGTCGCGCAGGGCCGCGACGACACGGTATTCCCGAGCCATGTCGTGCGCGGTCGGCGTGAGCGGCCCGAGCGGTGGGCGGCGCAGCACCCAATCGTGCGCGCCGTCGCTCAGCCGGTAGGTGAGATTCGACTTGCCGCCCGGCAGCAGGGTCGCGGTCAGCGGGCCCGCGGTGTCCGGGACGTACTTCTCGAAATACTGTTGCAGCGCAGGGAGATCCAGACCGGCGGGCGTCATCCGAGCCGCTCGATGATCGTGGCGTTGGCCAGCCCACCCGCCTCGCACATGGTCTGCAGGCCGAAGCGGCCGCCGGTCTGTTCGAGATGGTTCACCAGGGTGGCCAGGATGCGGGTGCCCGACGCGCCGAGCGGGTGGCCGAGGGCGATCGCGCCGCCGCGCGGGTTCAGTTTGGCGGGGTCCGCGCCGAGTTCGTGCTGCCACACCAGCGGCACCGGGGCGAACGCCTCGTTCACCTCATAGGCGTCGATCTCGTCGATGGTCAGCCCGGCCCGCGACAGCGCCTTGCGGGTGGCGGGCACGACCGCGGTGAGCATCAGCAGCGGATCGTCGCCGACCACGGCGAAGGAGTGGAAGCGGGCGCGGGGACGCAGCCCCAGCTTGGTTGCCGCCGCCTCGCTCATGATCAACGCCGCCGAGGCCCCGTCGGTCAGCGGCGACGAGTTACCCGGCGTGATGGACCATTCGATCTCCGGGAAACGCCGGGTGAACTGGTCGTCCACGAACGCGGGCCGCAGTGCGGCCAGACCCGCGGCGGTAGTGCTGGGGCGGATCGTCTCGTCCGCGGTCAACGTCCCCGCCGCGAGCAGTTCATTGTCGAAACCGCCCGCTGCGGCCGTCTCGGCGGCCAGGCGGTGCGAGCGGGCGGCGAACTCGTCGAGCGTGGCCCGGTCGAACTTCCAGCGCGCGCTGATCACCTCGGCCGCGATCCCTTGCTGCACAAGTCCTTCGGGATAGCGCTGGGCCAGCGGACCCTGGTTCGGATCCTTGCCCTGCGCGTTGGAGAACATCGGTGCCCGGCTCATCGACTCCACACCGCAGGCGATCGCGATGTCGTACGCGCCCGAGATCACCCCCTGCGCCGCGAAGTGCGCTGCCTGCTGACTCGACCCGCACTGCCGATCCACCGTGGTGGCGGGCACCGACTCCGGCAAGCCCGCCGCGAGCGCCGCCGTTCGGCTGATGTTGAACGCCTGCTCGCCGCTCTGCGTCACGCACCCGCCGACCACGTCGTCGATCAGCGCCGGGTCCAGATCGTTGCGCGCCACCAGCTCGCGCAAAACCCCCGCCAGCAAGGTCGCCGGATGTACCTCGGCGAGCCCACCTCCGGCCTTGCCCTTACCCGACGGCGTGCGCACCACATCAACGATTACGGCGGACCCCATAGCCCTCTCCGATCAACTTAAGTTACCTGCGATTCTCGTCTAAGTTAACACGGATTCGCACAGTTGCCGCTGTTGATGCACCGTTGGTCCCGGAGTCCGGACGTCAGAGGTCGAAGATCGTCGCCAGGGATGCGGCGACCACGGCTCTCTCGAACCAGTCGCCAACTGCTCGGTGTCGGTGCACGCCATGATGCGGGTACGAAGGTACTCGGGGGTTGGCAGGTGTGCTCGGATTGGGGGAAGCCCTGCTCGGAGCTTCGCCGCACCGCGGTTCAGGACGGATAGGTGTGTGTTTCGGTGGCTTTTACGGCAGCCCAGAGTCGGGTGCCCGGTTGCAGGCGTAGGTCGGCGACGGTGGCGGGGGTGACGTCGGCGAGGACGGGTGGGGCGCCGTCGAGGCGGACGCGGATGGTGTGGGCGTGCTGTTCCAGGCCGGCGATGGCGACGGGCCAGGTATTGCGCTGGCTGCCGGTGGGTTGTTCGGGGTGCAGGCTGACGGCGGTGGGCGGGAAGGCCACGTGCACCGGGCCGGCGCCGGGTTCGGCGACGGTGAGGGTGCCGCCCGCGTCGAGTTCGACCGTGGTGCCCTCGGCTCGGCCGCGATACAGGTTGAGGCCCACCAGGTTTGCCACGTAGTCCGAGCGCGGCCGCCGGGCGACCTCGCTCGGCGCACCCTCCTGCACGACCCGGCCGTGCTCCAGAATGACCAGCCGGTCGGCCAGCACCATGGCGTCGAGCGGATCGTGCGTGACGAGCACGGTGTGCCCCGGGTAGTCGGCGAGGTGATGGGCCAGGTCGGCGCGCACGCGCAGCCTGGTACTCGCGTCGAGCGCGGCCAGCGGCTCGTCCAGGAGCAGCAGCGCGGGCTCGGTGGCCAGCGCCCGCGCCAGCGCGACGCGCTGCGCCTGCCCGCCGGACAGCGCGCGCGGTTTCGCCTGCGCCTGCTCGCCGAGCCCCACCCGGTCCAGCCACTGGGCGGCCCGCTCCCGGGCGGCCGCGCGCCGGCTACCGCGCGCCCGCAACCCGAACGCGACATTGTCCAGGGCGCTGAGGTGGCCGAACAGCAGATAGTCCTGGAACACCACGCCGACCTCGCGGCGTTCGGCGGGCACGAACACCTGCGGCGGTGCGTCCCAGACCTTTTCGCCGATCCGTAGCGCACCGGCGGTCAGCGGCGTCAGCCCCGCCAGCGCCCGCAGCGCGGTGGTCTTGCCCGCGCCGTTGGGTCCGAGCAGGGCGACGACTTCACCGGGCGCCACGGACAACCGCAGGTCGAGCTCGAATTGCCCGCGGGTGACCCGCAGTTCGGCGGCCAGGCTCATACCGCGCCTCGAATCCATCGCTCGCGCAACGCGACCAGCACCACCACCGACACGGTGAGCAATACCAGGCTGAGCACGATCGCGTCCTCGGGGTCGGATTCCAGGGCGAGGTAGACCGCGAGCGGCATGGTGGTGGTCTTGCCGGGGAAGTTGCCCGCGAAGGTGATCGTGGCCCCGAATTCGCCGAGCGCGCGCGCCCAGCACAGCACCCCGCCCGCGACGACGCCGGGCAGCACCGAGGGCAGCGTGACCCGCCGGAAGGTCAGCCAGCGCGAGGCCCCCAGGGTGGCCGCCGCCTCCTCGAAGCGGGGATCCGCCGCCCGCAGCGCGCCTTCCACCGAGATCACCAGGAACGGCATCGCGACGAACGCTTCCGCGACGATCACCCCGGCGGTGGTGAAAGGTAGTGAGACGCCGAACCATTCGTACAGATACCGCCCGATCAACCCGCGCCTGCCCAACACGAGCAGCAGCGCGACGCCGCCCACCACCGGCGGCAGCACCAGGGGCACGGTGACCAAAGCGCGCAGCACCCCGCGTCCCGGGAGGTCGCCGCGCGCGAGCAGCCACGCCAGCGGTACGCCGAACACCAGGCAGAGCACCGTCGCTGAGCTCGCGCACACCAGCGAAAGTTGCAGGGCCTGACCGACTTCGGCGTTGAGCAGGCGATCGGGCAGACCACGCCACGGTGTCCGCCACAGCAGGCCGGCCAGCGGCACCAGCAAGAAGGCCAGCGCGCACAGCGCGGGTAGCAGCAGGACCAGCGGTCGCCGCCCCGTGGCCGTCCGCCGTGCCGTCCGGGTCACGGGTTGTCGAATCCCGCCTCGGTGAACACGGCGCGGGCCCGCGGCGACTGCACGAACTCGACGAACGCGGCGGCCGCGGCCGCGTTGGGGGCGTGCGCGAGCGGCGCGACCGGATAGTCGTTGATCGCCTTGCTCGACTCCGCGAAGTCGATGCCCGCCACCTGGTCGCCCGCCGCCCGTACATCGGTCCGGTAGACCAGTGCCGCGTCGACCTCACCCAGCTTGACCTTGGTCAGCACCGCTTTCACGTCGGCCTCGCGGGTGTCGGGCCGCGGGGTGACCCCCGCGGCCTCGAACACGGTCTCGGCGGCGGCGCCGCACGGCACCTGTGCGGCGCACAGCGCGAGCTTCGGTTCGGTCTTGCCGAAGTCGGCCAGCCCTGTGATGTGGCCGGGGTTGCCCTTCGGGACCGCGATCTCGAGCCGGTTGCGCACGAAGGTGACCGGCGCGACGGTCACCTCTCCTTTGTCCTGGACCTGCCGCATGTTCTTCGGCGCGGCCGAGGCGAACACGTCGGCGGGCGCGCCCTGGTTGATCTGTTCGGCCAGCGCCGAGCTGGCGCCGAAGCTGTACACCACCTTGACACCGGGGTGCGCGGCCTCGAACTGTTCGCCGAGTTCGGTGAAGGTCTCGGTCAGCGAGGCCGCGGCGAACACCGTGACGGTGCCGCCGATCCCGTCCGGGCCCGCGGGCGCGGCCTCGTCGTCCGAGCCGCAGCCGGCCAGGCCCAGCACGGCGACGCCGAGCGCGGCGGCGCTACTCAGCGAGCGAATCATGTTCGTCCTCATCAGCTTTCCGGAATCTCGACGACGACGTGGGTGGATTTGACCGAGGCCACCGCGACGCTGCCGACCTCGAGCCCGAGCTCGTCGACGGATTCACGGCTCAGCAGCGAGACCAGCCGGAACGGGCCGGCCTGCATTTCCACCTGCGCCATCACGGTGTCCTTGACCACCCGCGTCACGATGCCGCGCATCCGGTTGCGGGCGGAGGCGGCGACGGTGACGCCGGGTTCCGGCGTCTCGGCGGTGGCCTGGAGGAATTCGGCCAGCTCCCGGCCGCGGACGCCCTTGCGTCCGTTGCCGAGCTGGATCGCGGTCAGCTTGCCCTGATCGATCCACCGGCGCACGGTGTCGTCGCTGACACCGGCCAGCACCGCGACCTCACTGATCCGCAAATTCGACACAGAAGGCAGTATATTTCCGCAGCTGCGGAAATCAAGGGGGCGGTTGCCGCGGCGGCAGGACTCGACCGATATCTCCGGAATGGGCCTGCTGTGGCCACTGTGACGAGAGCCGCGGTGAACTCCCTCACAGCGGCCCGATGGCCATTGCCCGCTAGGTGTGCCGAAACTGCCGTCCGGGCATGTCTTTTCAGGGGATGGCCCGCGTGGGCGCCGGGCGGTCCGGCACCGCGCGAGCAGCGCGTACGCCACCGTCGATCACTACATTGAAGGGGATTTCGCAGTCCCATCTGATGGAGGAATTTCGGTGCCGCTTATCGATCTGGGTTCGTCCGCGTTGAATCTGGCGAACGTAGTCACGTCCATTGCCGCCAACATCACCTACCTGCTGCAGGCCTGGCACGTCATCTAGGCGAGGTGCTGTCCCGGCGGCGTCGCGGCGTTCGCGTCGGCCGCCGGGAACAGGCGATGGATCAGCGCCGCCGCGGCGAGCAGTCGCGATCCGTCGGGTTCGCCGGGATCGATGCCGGTGAGGTCGGCGATGCGGCGCAGGCGGTAACTGAAGGTATTGGGGTGGATGTGGATGCCCGCGGCCGCGGTCTTGCGGTCGGCGCCGTGACGCAGATGCGCGTCGAGCGCCTCGATGAGGTGGGGACTGTCCAGGATCGGCGTGATCCGCTCGGCCAATCGGTCCCGGGCCGGGCCTGGGCGGGTGAGCTGATATTCGAGTAGCAGATCATCGAGGCGATAGCAGCCGGCCGGCCGGCCCAGCAGGCGGGCCAATTCGGCGAGTTCGGTGGCTTCGCGCGCGACCTGCGGTACCGATTCCCTGGCGACGCAACGATATTCGGTGACGAACACTGCGACGCCGAAGTGCGCGGCGAGTTCTGTCGCGAGTTGCTCGTAGGGCTGTTCGTCGGGATCGTGCTCGGTGCCGGTGGGCAACAGGGCGATTCCGGTGCAGCCGTCGAAGGTGGCCAGTGCCGTGGTCCCCGCGAGCGCGTCCAGGGTGCGCTGCAGAATTCTGATCCGCCGCCTGCTGATGAGCCCGGCGACCGCGCTCGGGTGATCTTCGTGGCGGATGTGGATGGCCAGCACCGTGTATCGCTCCGCGAGCGCGGTATCGGCGCGCGCGGCCAGTTCTTCGGCGGGTAGACCGCCGAGCAGTGCCGCGCACAACGCGCGGCGCGCTTCGCGTTCGGTGTGATAAATGGATTGCTCGACCTCGGCGTAGGTCTCGACGACGGTGATGTTGATGTGCATCAGCAGTTCGAGCAGCCTGCTGCCGACGACGACCAGCTCGTCCAGCTCGGCGGCGCCCGCCAAGGCCGCCGCTTCGTGCAGCACCGACTGGGCGGAGCCGTGCATCGCTTCGATCAACAGCGACAACGGAATACGGTCCTGCGCGTGCCGCTGGGCCACCGGCGCGACGAACGCCGCCACCTCGGCTCTGGTGAACTCCCGCTGTTCGCCGATGGCCTGCAGGACGGCTCGGCCGCACGCGTAGATCGCGGGCAGCACCTCGGCGGTGAAATGTCCTTCCGGCAGATCCGCCGTGGGCGCGGTGGTGCCGAGTCCGGCGGCCAGCATGCGTTCGGAGATCTGCGGCCAGCGGGTGAGCAGCCGGGTCACCAGCGGGACGCGATCGGTCGGCGGCGAAAGGATGGCGGACATGTGCCGATTGTTTCCAACGACAGGTTTACCCGGCAAGGCAACCGGCACATCGAGCGAAACTTTGGTGCGCGCAACAATTTCGCCGTCCGATTGTTCTCGCCGACGTGCAGTGACATCGCGGCGGCCACCGCCATAGATTCGATTACGCCTCCGATATGACCCGCATCACAGTGGCGTCGTCGATTTGCGTACGGAGCGCGAAATCGTTTGATGGGAATGTGAACTGACATGCTTGCAATGACGCACAATGCCATGCGCGCCCTGTTCGGCGCCGCCCTCACCGCGGGCCTGACCGTCGCCACGCTGCTCGGTTCCGGTGCGGCGAGCGGTGATCCGGGCGGTGATCCAACCGGATCGGCACTCTCGGCGGCGATCGACGCCGGGCTGACACCGGCTGCGGACGGCAGGCAACCGCGAGCGGTCCTGGATACCGGAAGCAGCGCAGGGCTCAGTCACGCGTCGGACGTACTCGGTGAGGGACCGGAAATGTCCTCCTACCTGAGCGCTTTCGCCTATGGGCTGACCCATCCCGACGCCGCGCCACCGGGCGCGAACCGCTGGGATTGTCAGCCGAGCGCCGCACACCCGCGGCCGGTGGTGCTGCTGCACGGCACCTGGCTCAACGCCTACGACAGCTTCGCCTACCTCGCGCCGCGCCTCGCCCGCGCCGGATATTGCGTGTACGCCTTCAATTTCGGTCGCTCCGGTCTGTTGACGGGCGGTGGTCTCGGGCCGGTGCTGCCCGGTCGGTACGGGGTCGGCCGGATGGAGGATTCCGCGCGCCAGCTGAGCCGATTCGTCGACCGGGTGCAGGCGGCCACGGGTGCGGACACGGTGGACATCGTCGCGCATTCGCAGGGCGGCACGGTGGCCAACCAGTATCTGAAATTCGAGGGCGGTGCGCCGAAGGTGCGCAGGCTGGTCAGTTTCGGCGCCACCCATCACGGCACCTCACTGCTCGGCATCGCCACCCTGGGCCGGATGATCAACAACCTCGGCGTGGACATTCTCGGCTTCTACGAGCCCTTGGTCGGCTTCGCCAATATCCAACAGGCGGTGGGTTCGCCGTTCTACGCCACGTTGAACGCCTCGGGCGACACCGTTCCCGGCGTCGAATACACATCGGTCGGTTCGCGTTTCGACCAGGTGATGAATCCGTACGACTGGACCTTCCTGCGGGCGGGCGCCGACGCCACGGTGCACAACATCACGTTGCAGGACGGCTGCGCGCAGGACATGTCCGATCACCTCACGCTCATGTACTCGCCGCGCGCCGTCTCGATCGTGTTGCGTGCGCTGGATCCGGTCGCCTCGCCGAATCTCGAATGCACCTTCAATCCTTGGCTGATCGGCGGCGGGGGCAGTTTCTGACCGCGCTGTCACTACCCGCGGCGCAGAATTGCGGCCGGTGTGAATTGTCTTTCGCACCAATTTATTTCCGCACCGACCCATGGTTGGGTTGGCCGCAGGACAGAGCGCGGCACCGATGGCGCGACGAGGCGATCGAGAGGAAGCAGAGTCCATGAGTGCCGATCCCGTGCGTGGCCTGATCGGTCCGGTCGTCGCGCCGCGCACCGTCTTTCCGCTGCTGCCCGAGGACGATCCGTTCTACGCGCCGCCGTCGACGCTGGATCAG
This sequence comes from Nocardia brasiliensis IFM 10847, assembly GCF_000710915.1. GTDB lineage: Bacteria > Actinomycetota > Actinomycetes > Mycobacteriales > Mycobacteriaceae > Nocardia > Nocardia brasiliensis_A. The sequence goes on along the minus strand of NZ_BAUA01000062.1, from coordinate 9,901 downwards.
CTGCCGCCGGGTGCGGTGGTGCGCGCCAGGACAGTCGAACTCGCGCTGTTCGGCGTTGTGCCGCAGCGTGTTCCGGCCTGGCAGCTGGTCTATCGGACCTGTGATCTGCACGGTGTCCCCGAGGTGGCGGTCACCACGGTGCTGTTGCCCTGGGGCGCCGACCCCGCCGCGGCGCGGCCGCTGGTGTCGTTCCAGTGCGCGATCGACGCCGTCGCCTCGAAATGCCTGCCCTCCTACGCGCTGCGGCGCGGCGCCCGGGCGGCCGGGGCGATCCCGCAACTGGAGTTGCCGCTCATCGCCGCTGCGCTGAACCGCGGCTGGGCCGTGTCGGTGCCCGATCACGGCGGCACGGCGGGCCGCTTCGGTGTGGCGCGCGAGCCCGGATACCGTGCGCTCGACGGTATCCGGGCCGCGCTGGCCTTCGGGCCGCTCGGCCTGGCGCCGAGCACGCCCGTCGCGCTGTGGGGGTATTCGGGTGGTGGTCTGGCCACGGCGTGGGCCGCCGAGTTGGCGGCGGAGTACGCGCCGGAGCTGGAGCTGGTGGGTGCGGTGGCGGCCTCGCCGGTCGGCGATCCGGCCAAGGCCTTCGTGCGGCTCAACGGCGGGCTGTTCGCCGGTTTCGCCGCGGTCTTCACCGCGGGACTGCGCCGCGCCTACCCGGATCTCGATCGCCTGCTGCGCGCCCACCTGGACGCGCGCTACCTGGCCTGGCTCGCGGCGACCGAGACCACCGCGACGTTCCCGCTGCTGTACCGCTTCGCCCGCCGCGATATCGACGAGCACTGTCGCGGCGGTCTCGCGGCGCTGCTGGCCGCCCCGGCGCTGCGCGCGGTGCTCGCCGACATCGAACCGGGCGCGCAGGCGCCCGCCATGCCGCTGCTCGTGGTGCAGGGCGTGTACGACGAGGTCATCGCCGTCGCCGATGTCGATGCGCTGGTCGCCCGCTACACCGCGGCCGGTGCGCACGTCCGGTACCTGCGCGACAGGCTGAGCACCCATCTGCTGCTGCAGTTCTCGGCCGTGCCGGTCATGCTCGACTGGCTCGGCGACCGGCTCGCGCGGCGCGCACTACCTCCGGCGGGCACCGAGACCACCTGGTCGCTGGTGCTGTCGCGGCGGGCGCTCACCGGGCACCTGGGTTTTCTCCGCCTGCTCGGGCGCATGCTGTTCGCGCGCCCGATCCGAACAGCCGGCGCATAGGAGCCGGTCGGTTCGTTCGGAATCGGTACCTGCTTCCGGTTTGCTTTTATCCCCTAATTCCGTTGTCCAAGAGCTGAATACGGTTGTTGCGCGGGTGGCCGATTGTTATGGTGGCAGCCAAGCCGTGGGAGGCGATGCTTGGTGTTTGTGGGGCGCACCGATTTACTCGAATTGATCGACCGATTGGTCGAGGTATCCGCCGGTGAGGTGGCGGCACCGCCGAAACCTGTGCTGGTGCTGGAGGGCTGCGGCGGTTCCGGCCGCAGCGCCGTGTTGGGTAGGGCCCTGGCCAAATGGCAGGGACACACGCCCTCGGTGCTGGTCCGGCCGCTGGAGCAACCGTTCGACCTGAACAATCCGGTGCGCACCGTGCTGGCCGCCGTCATGCTCGGCCTCAGCGTCGACATTCCCGGCTACGCGGTCGCGTTTCCCCGGTTGGTGATCGCGCAGATCGTCATCGCCGAGAACTTCGGCGACCAGCCCCCGGACGAGCAATTGACCCGGCTGCGGTTGTTGCTCAACCAGTATCAACGCCGTGCCGCACTGGTCGGCTTCGTCCAGAACATGATCAATCTGGCCGGTTCGCTGGCCGCCAATATCAAGGTGCCCGGCGTCGACGTGATCGCGCCCGCCGTGGCCAATACGGTCTCCGACGCGGTGGTGGGCCGGTTGCTGGGCGGACGGCTGCTCGGCCGGGTCACTTGGGGACCGAAGGCCGCGTGGTTCGGTCATCAGGATCTGGATCTGCGTCTCGACGCCGAGCGTGCGCTGATCGGGCTGAGCAACAACGCCAGAAGCCTCGACCCCCGGGTCCGCCGCGACGTGGACGACGTGCTGGTCGGGGCGTTGCTCGCCGACCTGCGGCACAGCGTCGCCAAGGTCAAGCGGCGCACCTCGAACGTCTTCGTGCTGATCGACGACGCCGACGCGCAGGCCGCCACCCCGTTTCTCAGTTCCGTGCTGCGCGTGCGGCGTTCGATCGCCGCCACCGGCGCCGAGCTGCCGGACCCGCTGACGATCGTGGCCGCGAGCTCCGGTGTCCTGGTCGACGAACTGGCCGGCTTGGTGCCCGCGCCCGCGGTGTGGTCGGAGCCGCTCGACGCGGCGTCCCAGGTGCTGGTCGGACCGCGCTGGGCGCGGGTGCGGTTGCCCGAGCTGAGCGAGAGCGATGTCCGGCTGATGGCCAAGGACGTCGACCTGTACCAGTCGGAGAACATCGGCCACACGGTCTACCGGCTCACCCGCGGTCACCCCGCGGCGACGGCGCTCGTGCTGCGGCTGATCAAAGAGGAGCCGCAGCACCTGACGAATCTCGACGGCTTGTTGCGCAGTCCGGGCCCGGAGCCCGGCGTGACCGTCGAGCAGTACCTGCTGCGGGTCTTCGGTCGGGGCCTGAGCGTGCGCAAACTGGTCCGTCGCGAGCTGGCCGCGGCGTTGATCACGGTTTCGGCCGCGCGACACAAGGCGGAGGCGCGCAACCTGGTCGGTCTGCTGCCGCCCGGCGTCGAGCACGATTCCATCCTGTTCAAGTCCCGCTCGTTGTGGACGGCCACGACACCGGGCGGCCCGGAGCGGCTCCCGCCGCTGCTGCGCCTGCTCGGCCTCCGCGCGCTGGTGGCCCGCACCCGTCCCGAAGACGGGCCCGGTCTCGAGCGCGTACTCGGCACGTTGCTCGAGCATGTCGCCGCCGGTGATCGCGGGGGCCGGCTGGCGCACGCCCGCCTGCTGAACGGCCGCGGGGCGGTAGTGGACGAACTCACGACGCTGCTGGCGGAACTGTCCGCGCCGGAGTGGCTGACGTTGTTCGACGCCGTGGTCGAACTGCCCGATCCGGTCCGGCGGGACGGGTCGCTCGTGGACAGTTCCGCCCGCGCCCGCACCCCGGGCGCGCATATCGGGGTCCTGATCGCGCTGGTGCCCGCGTTCGAGTCCGATATCGGCACCCCGCTGGAGCTGAAGGCGGAGCTGTGCCGCCGGATCGCGCACAGCTACGAGCAATTGGCCGAGCACGTGCCGGCCGACGGCCCGTTCCTGTTGCGCGCCAATCGCTATCGCAGGCTCGCGGACCAATTCGAGTGACCTGCGCGGCAGAAGGAGACCTTTCGTGGCATCGCGATATCGGCTAGGCGTCTTTCCGAGACCGGAGCGGCCGTTTCCGCGCCCGTGGACGGACTGGGTGCGGCTGGGACTCGTCGCCGCGCTGCTCGTGCTCGGCGGTGCCGGGTTCGCCTTCCGGGACGGGTTGCAGCACGCGTTCACCTGCAACCCGGGCTGGATGCCGGACCGCGCGGCCTGGCAGGCGGGCCGGCACTGCGTCGGATTGTCCGAGGGGCCTTACGCTTTCGAGCTCGATGCGTTCGCGCCGGTGCTGGCGGTGATCGACCGGCAGAATCGCGCGGCGGACCAGGAGTGCCCGGGCACCCCGGCGACCGTCGGAGTGCTGCTCACGATGACCGACGAGCTGGCGGGCAGCAGGGCGGTCCACGAATTGGAGGGCATGGCGGCCGGGCAGCGCCGGGCCAACGGCACCGGTTGCCTGCATCCCATGCGACTGGTCGTGGGCCAGCTCGGCGACTACGCCGGCGACGGCGACCCGCTCGCGGTGGCGCGCGCCCTGGCGGATCGGTCCGACGTGGTCGCCGTGGCGGGCATCGGCCTCAGCGACCAGACCACCGCCGAGGTCGCGGATGTGCTCGCCGCGGCGAAGATCCCGATGGTGTCCGATGTGGTGACCGCCGAGGGTTTCGACCAGGACGGCTCGCGCGCCGACAATCCCGAGTTCGACAGCTGCGATCGGGACATCACCTATCCGCGCGGCATCGCGCGGGACTACTTCTATCGCGTGGCGTTCCGGGTCGCCGTGCAGGTGCAGGCGCTCGGTGCGGTCTCGCCGGTCCGGCCGGATTTCATCATGGTGCCGATCGGCGGTTCGGATCCCTACACCTGCACGACCCTGCCGTTTTTCCAACGCCAGTACGGCGGCAATGTGCTGGAGGTCAAGTTCGACACCAGCGAACCGAGCACCGTGCCGCAGACCGCCAAGCGGGTCTGCTCGACCCCGAAGGATGTCACGATCGCCTACATCGCTCGTGGTCGCGACCTGGGCAGGCTGCTGTACAGCCTCGACGAGGCCTACACGAACGGCCAGTGCGCCGCGACCTCGGTGACGGTGCTCAGCACCTCGGACGGCAATCGGCTGCGTACCGAGGAGGCCGACCAGTCGCTCGAGGATCTGCGCACCAAGGCCTTGTCCTCGCCCAGTTTCGCCGACGGCCGGGTGCGGCTGCTCTTCACCCTGGTGGCCGGGGCGGACGCGCCGCAGCCGGGCAACCCCAACTGGGCCGTGTTCGAACAGCACTTCCGGGACGCGGGTTTCGATCCCGAGCACATCGGCGACGGCTGGGCGGTCAACGCCTACGACGCGGTGACCACCATCGACACCGCGCTGCGCGAGCTGCCCGCCACCATGCCGGTGCAGCGCAGCCAGGTGAACGCGACGATCAGCGGGTTCTCCGCGCCCGATACCGCGGTGCCCGGGGCGGGCGGGCCGGTCGTCTTCGACAACAGCGGCAATCGCACCGGCCCCGGGCCGCGGGTCGTCCGGCTGTGCCCGGTGGCGCGGTCGGTGGATCGAGCGCCCTTCGTCCCTACGCTCGAGGCGTTGCCCGGCATCTCGATCCCGGCCTGCGTGCGCTGACTGCTCGGTCTCACCCGATATTGCCGGGGTAACTGCTGGTAGATGGGGTCAAGGCGTCCGGAGAGGGAGAGACGGTGCCGCGATCTGCTCGCGGCGACGCCGGGGTTGCGCTGCCTGATGCTGGCTGTTGTGTACCGAGGGCGCGCGGACCGCCATCGCGAGCGCGGCCTCGACGGTATCGGCGTCCGGCTGTGCACAGTCCATAGATTCAGTGCCTCCTGGCTCGATGCGGCGCGGCGTGATCGGATGCACGCACGAGCCCTACCGAGCCGAGTGTCCGGACGAGCGCGGTGTCCGACATTGATCTGAAGGTTCCGAAAAGTCGGGACCATCGGTCCGACCGACGCACGCGCGCAGCAGGTTTGTGTGTCCGATCACAAAACGGCCGAGTTTGCTCTAGCGTGAGCACGGTTGGTGCCGAGAGGGGCTGTTGATGCGTAGCGGGATGTTGAGTCTGACGCAGTTGCGGGAGCAGGTCGAGGCCGGGCGCATCGATACGGTGCTGGTCGCGATGACCGACATGCAGGGTCGGTTACAGGGAAAACGTTGTGCGGCAAGATATTTCCTGGACGAGGTGGTGGAGCACGCGACCGAGGCGTGCAACTACCTGCTCGCCGTCGACGTGGACATGACGACGGTGGCCGGGTACTCGATGTCGTCCTGGGACACCGGATACGGGGATTTCGTGCTGCGGCCGGACCTGAACACCTTGCGGTCGGTGCCGTGGTGGCCGGGTACCGCGCTGGTGCTGTGCGACGTCGAGCAGGTGGAGCCCGCCGGTAAGCCGGTGCCGGTCTCGCCGCGACAGGTGCTGCGCGCCCAGCTCGCCCGCCTGGCCGAGCACGGACTGCGCGCGTTCGTCGGCACCGAACTCGAATTCCTGGTGTTCGACGACAGTTACGAGGCCGCGTGGTCGGCCGGCTATCGCGAGCTGCGCCCGGCCAACCAGTACAACGTCGACTATTCGCTGCTCGGCACCGCCCGGCTGGAGCCGCTGCTGCGGCGCATCCGCACCGAAATGGACGGCGCGGGAATGTATTGCGAGTCGGCCAAGGGGGAGTGCAACCCCGGCCAGCACGAGATCACTTTCCGCTACGACGACGCGCTGACCACGTGCGACAACCACAGCATCTACAAGACCGGCGCGAAGGAGATCGCGGCCCAGGAGGGGCGCAGTCTCACCTTTATGGCCAAATACAATGAGCGCGAAGGCAACTCGTGCCATATCCATATCAGCCTGCGCGGGGAGTCCGACGAGGCGGTATTGGCGGGTGACGAGCCCGGCGGCTGGTCGCCGCTGATGCGCCATTTCGTCGCGGGCCAGCTGGACTGCCTGCGCGAATTCACCTACCTGCTCGCGCCGAACATCAACTCCTACAAGCGATTCGTCTCGGGTAGCTTCGCGCCGACCGCCGTCGCCTGGGGGCGCGACAACCGGACCTGCGCGTTGCGAGTGGTGGGGCACGGGCCGTCGCTGCGGTTGGAGAACCGGGTGCCGGGCGGGGATGTGAACCCCTATCTCGCCGTGGCCGCCGCCGTCGCGGCGGGTCTGCACGGCATCGAGCAGCGGCTGCCGCTGGAGCCGGAGTTCCAGGGCAACGCCTATCGGTCGGAGCGCCCGCGCGTGCCGCGCACGCTGCGCGAGGCGGCGCAGCTGTTCGGGGACAGCAAGGTGGCGCGGACCGCGTTCGGTGATGATGTAGTGGAGCACTACCGCAACGCGGCGCAGGTCGAACTGGACGCCTTCGACGCCGCCGTCACCGACTGGGAGCGAATTCGTGGCTTCGAACGACTCTGAACCCGCGCCGGCCGTGGCCGCACCCGGGGTGCGGCCACGGCCGGTGATCGGGCTGCCGACCTACGTCGAGCGCGCCCGATTCGGTTCTTGGGACGTCGACAGCGCGGTGCTGCAGTACAGCTACGTGCAGATGGTCGTGGCGGCCGGCGGCATCCCGGTGCTGCTGCCGCCCGCCGGAGTTGCCCGCGCGGAACTGGTGGCGCGCCTGGACGGATTGGTGCTCACCGGCGGCGCCGACGTGACCCCGGACCGCTACGGCGCGCAGCCGCATCCGGACACCTACACCCGGCCGGACCGCGACGAGTCCGAGTTCGGATTGTTCGCGCTGGCGCGCGCGGCCGAACTGCCGGTCCTCGCGGTGTGCCGGGGCATGCAGGTGGTGAACGTCGCGCTGGGCGGCACGCTGGTGCAGCATCTGCCCGAGGTGCTCGGGCACGCCGAGCATTCGGGTACGACCGGTGGCTTCACCGTCACCGACGCGGCGCCGGTGGCGGGCAGCCGGGTCGCGGCGATCGCCGGGGCGCACGTGAAGGCGCACTGTCACCATCATCAGGCGATCGACCGCCTGGCGCCGGGACTGGTGGTCAGCGCGCACGCGTCCGACGGCACCATCGAGGCGGTCGAGGCGCCGGACGGCCCGTTTCTGATCGGCGTGCAATGGCATCCGGAGGTGGATGCGGTCGACCGCAGGCTGATCGGGGCACTGGTCGCCGCGGCCGAAGACTATCGAAGGGAGCGGAACTCGTGACGACAGCGCAGGTGGTCAACCCGGCGACCGAACAGGTGGTGACGACGGTCGAACTGGTCGGCGCGGCCGAGACCGACGCCGCGATCGACCGGGCCCGGCGCGCCGCGGTCTCCTGGCGCGAGGTGGCCCCAGGCGACCGGGCCCGGCTGCTGCGCCGCTTCGCCGAGGCCGTGGACGCGAACCTGGAGCAGCTCGCGCAACTGGAGGTCGCCAACTCCGGGCACACCATCGGCAACGCGCGCTGGGAGGCGGGCAACGTCCGCGACGTGCTGCACTACGCGGCCGGTATCCCGGAAAGGCTGCTCGGCCAGCAGATTCCGGTGGCGGGCGGGGTCGACATCACCTTCCACGAACCGCTCGGGGTGGTCGGGGTGATCGTGCCGTGGAACTTCCCGATGCCGATCGCGGGCTGGGGTTTCGCACCCGCGCTGGCGGCCGGTAACACGGTCGTGCTCAAGCCGGCCGAACTGACGCCGCTGACCGCGATCCGGCTGGGCGAGTTGGCTCTCGAAGCCGGGCTTCCCGCAGACGTCTTCCAGGTGCTGCCCGGCAAGGGCTCGATCGTCGGGCAGCGGTTCGTCACCCATCCCGCGGTACGCAAGGTGGTGTTCACCGGCTCGACCGAGGTCGGCACACAGATCATGGCCGGCTGCGCGCAGCAGGTGAAACGGGTGACCCTCGAATTGGGCGGAAAGAGCGCCAATATCGTGTTCGCCGACGCGGATCTGGACCGGGCGGCCGCCACCGCGCCGTACGGCGTGTTCGACAACGCGGGCCAGGACTGCTGCGCCCGCTCGCGGATTCTGGTGCAGCGCACCGTCTTCGACCGATTCCTCGAACTGCTCGAGCCCGCCGTGCGTGGCGTGGTGGTCGGCGACCCGGCTTCGGCGGCCACCGAGATGGGGCCGCTCATCTCGGCCGCGCACCGCGAGCGGGTGGCCGGGTTCGTCGAGCCGTCGACCAAGGTGGCGTTCACCGGCACGCACCCCGACGGCCCCGGATTCTGGTACCCGCCGACGGTTGTGCTGCCGGACTCGCCCACCGACCGGGTGCTCACCGAGGAGGTGTTCGGCCCGGTGGTCGCGGTGGTGCCGTTCGAGGACGAGGCCGACGCCATCCGGATCGCCAACGACACCGAGTACGGGTTGTCCGGCTCCATCTGGACCAACGACGTCGGCCGCGCGCTGCGGGTCTCCCGCGGGGTCGAGGCGGGCAATCTCTCGGTGAATTCGCATTCCTCCGTGCGGTATTGGACGCCGTTCGGCGGATTCAAACAGTCCGGTCTCGGCCGGGAACTCGGGCCCGACGCCGCGCTGGCGTTCACCGAGACCAAGAACGTCTTCCTCGCCACCCAATAGCGAACATCAAAACCCGACAGGAGTTACCTTGCAGCGCTTACAGGATCGAGTCGCCGTCGTCACCGGCGGTGGGAGCGGCATCGGTCTCGCCACGGTCCGTCGCTTCGCCGCGGAGGGCGCGAAGGTGGTCGTCGCCGATATCGACGCGTCCAGCGGCGAGGCGGCCGCCACCGAGGTCGGCGGCTTGTACGTCAAGGTCGACGTGACCGACGAAGCTCAGGTGGAGGCGCTGTTCCAGACCGCGGTCGACACCTACGGCGGGCTCGACATCGCGTTCAACAACGCGGGAATCTCACCGCCGGAGGACGATTCGATCCTCACCACCGGCCTGGACGCCTGGAAGCGGGTCCAGGAGGTCAACCTGACCTCGGTGTACCTGTGCAGCAAGTACGCCATCGGGCACATGCTCGAACGCGGCAAGGGGTCGGTGATCAACACCGCCTCGTTCGTCGCGGTGATGGGCGCGGCCACCTCGCAGATCTCCTACACCGCGTCCAAGGGCGGGGTGCTCTCGATGAGTCGCGAGCTGGGAGTCCAATTCGCACGCAACGGGATTCGGGTCAATGCACTGTGCCCGGGCCCGGTGAACACGCCACTGCTGCAGGAGCTGTTCGCCAAGGACCCGGAGCGCGCGGCCCGGCGCCTGGTGCACATTCCGACGGGGCGCTTCGCCGAACCCGAGGAAATTGCCGCCGCGGTGGCGTTTCTCGCCAGTGACGACGCTTCCTTCATCACCGCGTCCCAGTTCCTGGTGGACGGCGGGATCTCCGGCGCCTATGTGACGCCGCTGTAGTCGCCCGCGAATGCCGAACTCCCGCACCGCTTCCCCGAAGCAGGTGCGGGAGTTCGGCATTCGATGCCGTGCCGCTAGGGGGTCGCGGCCGGGGGCGCTGCGGGCGGAGCGGGCGGCTTCAGCAGCTCGTTCAGCTTGCTCAAGCTGTCGGTCAAGGTCTGCACGTTGCCTGCCAGGCCTTTGTCCTGCGCTTGCGCGCCCTGGTCGCTCTGCGCCCCGCCACCCGGTGCCGCCGGGGCGCCCGAGTCGCCATCGGTGCCACCACCCGGTGCCGCCGCATCCGGCGTGCCGGTCCCGCCAGGAGCAG
>NZ_BAUA01000063.1 GCF_000710915.1 Nocardia brasiliensis IFM 10847 | reverse complement strand
CAACGTCTGCTGCCGACGGCTCGGCCGCCGTGGGGGTTGACCAGGAAGCCTCGGTCGCCGCGACCCCCGCCGCCCATGACTCGGCTGCCGCAGACGAAGAGGTGACGCGCGACGGCATGGCCACCGCCCGCACGAAAGGCTCGGCCAACGGCTCGGCTGCCGCCGGCGCAGTGACGGCTGCGGCCGGTCGCCTGCGCCCTGCCGCGGCCGGTCCTTCGCGTGGGGTCGAGGCGAACTCCGGTGCCGAGGACGTCGCTGTCGCGGCGTCTGCCGACGGCTCGGCCGGAGATGGTGCGGTTGATGCTGCTGCCGGTACGGCGTCCGCTCGTGCAGTCGAGTCGGCTTCGGCTGCTGAGGGCGGGACCGCCGAGGGGCCGGAGGATCGTTCTGCCTCGGCGTCCGATGCAATCGACGCCTCCCACACATCCGACGTGGTCGATGCCGCCGCATCCGGCATGGCCGCCGCATCCGGCATGGCCGCCGCATCCGACGCGGCCGCTGCATCCGACGCGGCTGACGCATCCCACGCGCCCACGCACGACGCGACACCAGTCGCCGACAACACAGTGTCGGAGTTCACGCCGGAGTTTTTGGAGGATGCGGAGTTTCGGTCGGCGTTGGAGGCGATGTTGCTCGTCGTGGACGCTCCGGCCCCGGTAGAGCAGTTGGCGGCGGCGTTGGACGACACCACTGAGCGAGTGGAGGAGGTGCTGCGTGAGCTGTCGGCGGAGTTGTCGGCGCGGGGTAGCGGGATCGATCTGCGTTTCGTCGGAGACGGGTGGCGCTTCTATACTCGCAGCGAGTACGCGCCCTATGTGGAACGGGTGCTGCTCGACGGCGCTCGCACGAAACTGACGCGGGCGGCCTTGGAAACTCTGGCGGTGGTGGCATACCGTCAACCGGTGACCCGGACCAGGGTCAGCGCGGTGCGCGGCGTGAACGTCGATGGGGTGATGCGCACGCTGCTGGCTCGGGGCTTGATCGCCGAGGCCGGCGTCGACCCGGAAACGAACGGGACGACGTACAGCACGACCGAGCTGTTCCTGGAGCGGATCGGGCTCGCGTCGCTGACCGACCTGCCGCCGCTGGCGCCCCTGCTCCCGGGCGTCGACCTGATCGATGAGATCAACGAGAGCTTGGACACGGACCCCCGTTACACCAAGCTGAAGAAACCCGCCGAGGCCGACTTGGACCTCGGCAGCGAGGATTGACAGGACAAAATGAATACGCCCGCTCGCCGAGATGGCACACCGGATCGTAGGAAACGCAGCGACCAGCCCACCAGGGGTGGCGCGACGCGAGACGCACGCAGTGCGGCTCGCGGGGGAACAGACCGCGGCAGCGCCCGCGGCGACGGGGGATATCGCGGCACCGCCTCCCGCGGAAACGCCCAGGGCGGCAACGCGTATCGCGGCAACGCGGGCGGCTCGTACCGGGACCGCCAGGACGGCGGCGGTTCCTACCGCGGCGGCGCAGCGCAAGGCGGCTCGTACCGCGACCGTACGGAAGGTGGCTCCTACCGCGGCCGCTCCGATGGCGACGGCTCCTATCGCGGCCGTAATGACGGCGGAAACACCCAGGGCGGCAACGGATACCGCGGCTCCCGCAACGGAACTGCACAGGGCGGCAACGGCTACCGCGGCCGTTCCGACGGCCCCGCCCAGGGCGGCAACGGATACCGCGGGCGCACCGACGGCTCCGCACAGGGCGCCTCCTACCGCCCCCGGACCGAAAGCGGCTCCGCGCAAGGCAATTCGGGACGTGGCCCGGGCCAGGGCGGCACCGCCCAGTGGGGCACCCCGCCGAACGGCATCCCGGTGCGCCGGGCCGCCCAGCCCGCGCCGACCGGCAAGAAGAAGAACCCGAAGCCGCAGAAGCAGACGCAGTCCGCTCCGCTGCTCAGCAATGCCAAGCCCGCGAAGCGCCAGCACGTGGAGCCCGCGGCCGCCGAGGGCCACGTCAAGATGCCGTGGGGCGAGGGCGAGCGTTTGCAGAAGGTGCTGGCCAAGGCGGGGGTGGCCTCGCGTCGCGCTGCCGAGGAGATGATCGCGCAGGGCCGGGTGGAGGTCGACGGCGCGATCGTGCGCGAGCAGGGCCTGCGGATCGATCCGCAGGTCGCGGTGGTCCGAGTGGACGGCACCCGCGTGATGGTGCGCGAGGAGCTCGTGCACATCGCGTTGAACAAGCCCAAGGGCTGGCAGTCCACCATGTCCGACGACCTGGGTCGCCCCTGTGTCGGCGACATCGTCGCCGAGCGGGTGGCGGCGGGTCAGCGCCTGTTCCACGTCGGGCGCCTCGACGCCGACACCGAGGGTCTGCTGCTGCTCACCAACGACGGCGATCTGGCGCACCGGCTCATGCATCCGTCGTTCCAGGTGTCGAAGACCTATCTGGCGACGGTCAACGGCGAGGTGCACAAGTCGGTCGGCAAACGCCTCAAGGACGGCATCGAGCTGGAGGACGGTCCCGCCAAGGTGGACAGCTTCCAGGTGCTCGAGCTGGGCGAGGGGCGTTCTCTGGTGAAACTGGTGTTGCACGAAGGGCGCAAACACATCGTGCGACGGCTGCTGGACGCGGTCGGCCATCCGGTGACCCGGCTGGTGCGCACCAACATCGGTCCGGTCGCGCTCGGCGACCAGCGGCCGGGCACGCTGCGGGTGCTCGGTCGCGCGGAAATCGGCAAACTCTACGAGGCGGTGTCGTTGTGATGGGTGTGGAGATTCCGGTCGAGGCCCCCCGGCAGATGTCGGGGACCGGTGCGCTCGTGGTGGCGATGGACGGCCCGTCCGGTACCGGCAAGTCCAGCGTCTCGCGGCGCCTGGCGACCCGGCTCGGCGCCCGCTATCTCGACACCGGTGCGATGTACCGGGTGGCGACACTGCGGGTGTTGCGCGCGGGTGTCGAGCTGACCGACGCCGCCGCGATCGGCGCCGCGGTGAAGGAACTGCCGCTCTCGATCGGTACCGATCCGAGCCGTGAGGTGATCCGTCTCGACGGCGAGGACGTGTCCTCGGAGATCCGTGGCGACGCCGTCACCAAGGCGGTCTCCGCGGTGTCGGCCGTGCCCGAGGTCCGGGAGCTGCTGGTCGCGTTGCAGCGCGAGATCACCACGGACGCACAGCGAATCGTGGTGGAGGGCCGGGATATCGGCACCGTCGTGTTGCCGGACGCGGACGCCAAGATCTACCTGACCGCCTCGGCGGAGGCGCGCGCGCATCGGCGCAATCAGCAGAACATCGCCGAAGGCCGCGGCGACGACTACGAGGCCGTGCTCGCCGATGTGCAGCGACGCGACAACCTCGATTCCACCCGCAAGGTGTCCCCGCTGCGTCCGGCCGACGACGCCGTGCTGGTCGACACCAGCGACCTGAACATGGATGAGGTCATCGACGAGCTGTACCGCGTTGTCGCGCAGCAGATTTCGGTAGGCCGGACGGGAGGTTCGCAGTGACCGAAGACGTGATGGCCGGCGACGGCATCTGGAGTGACGAAACCGAGTGGGAGCTGACCGATCTCGACGGCGAGCTCGACGGTGAAGAGCTGCTCGCGATGCCGACGCTCGCGGTGGTGGGCCGCCCGAATGTGGGCAAGTCGACGCTGGTGAACCGGATCCTCGGCCGCCGTGAGGCGGTCGTCGAGGACATTCCCGGCGTCACCCGGGACCGGATCTCCTACGAGGCGAACTGGGCGGGCCGGCGCTTCCTGGTACAGGACACCGGTGGCTGGGAGCCCGACGCCAAGGGCCTGCAGCAGTCGGTGGCGCGCCAGGCCGAGGTGGCGATGCAGACCGCCGACGCGATCCTGCTGGTGGTCGACGCCGTGGTCGGCGCGACCGCCACCGACGAGGCCGCGGTGAAGAAGCTGCGCCGCTCCAAGATTCCGGTGATCCTGGTCGCCAACAAGGTCGACGATCAGCGCATCGAGTCCGAGGCCGCCGCGCTGTGGTCGCTCGGTCTGGGTGAGCCGCGCATGGTGAGTGCGGCGCACGGCCGCGGCACCGGCGATCTGCTCGACGACGTGCTCGCCGTCCTGCCGGAAACGCCGCGAGAGGGCACCGGCGGCGCCGGTCCGCGCCGGGTGGCCCTGGTCGGCAAGCCGAATGTCGGCAAGTCCAGCCTGTTGAACAAGCTGGCCGGCGACGAGCGTTCGGTGGTGCACGATGTCGCGGGCACCACGGTCGACCCGGTCGACTCGCTGGTCGAATTGGGCGGCAAGATCTGGAAATTCGTCGATACCGCGGGTCTGCGCCGCAAGGTCTCGCATTCCAGCGGCACCGAGTTCTACGCGTCGCTGCGCACCAAGGCGGCGCTGGAGGCGTCCGAGGTCGCGATCATGCTGATCGATGCCTCGCAGCCGATGACCGAGCAGGACCTGCGGGTGATCAGCATGGTCGCGGACTCCGGTCGCGCGCTCGTGCTGGCCTTCAACAAGTGGGATCTGGTCGACGAGGACCGGCGCCTGCAACTGGAGCGCGAGATCGACCGGGATCTGGTGCGGGTGCCGTGGGCGCAGCGGGTCAACATCTCGGCGCACACCGGTCGCGCGGTGCAGAAGCTGGTGCCGCAGATGGAGACCGCACTCGAGTCGTGGGACAAGCGCATCTCCACCGGTCGTCTGAACAACTGGTTGAAGGAAGTGGTCGCGGCGACCCCGCCGCCGATGCGTGGCGGTCGCCTGCCCCGCATCCTGTTCGCCACCCAGGCTTCGACCCGTCCGCCGACGTTCGTTCTGTTCACCACCGGTTTCCTGGAGGCGGGCTACCGCCGCTTCCTGGAACGCAGGCTGCGTGAGGAGTTCAACTTCGACGGTTCGCCGGTGCGCATCTCGGTGCGCGTCCGCGAGAAGCGTGAGCGCGGCAAGAAGTAGCGCACCCGCACCCTTTCCGGCTTCCCGCACCCGCTCTGGCATGGCTCAGCGGGTGCGGGGAAGCCGAAGGTGGGCGTGGGTTTTCAGGTGAGTGCCGCGCGCAGCCGGTCGTAGCCGGGGGCGAGTTCGCGCAGGATGGCGGCGACCGTGCGGTCCTCGCCCGCCACCAGCGGGTACTGGAGGCCGCCGATCAGGCGGGCCTGCGTCGCGGCGAGTTCCGCGGCCTCGGTGCGTCCGAGCAGGGTCAGGCTCGCCGCGGCGTCGATCAGCCGGCGGCTGCCCACCCGGATACCGAAGTCGGCCAGCAAGCCCCGGATCTGCGGCGGCAGTCCCCGCGTGACCAGATCGGCGATCGCCGCCGCAGCGTCGGACGCGCCCGCCGTCCACCGGATCGCTTGGGGCACGGCCGATTCCAACGCTTCGAGCGGGGACACCTCCCGTTCCCGGACGAAATCCGAGCGCAGCACGAAGGGCGTATCGCTGTAGGTCACCCGTTCGCCGCGCCACGACTCGAGGAACTCCGTGGCCGGCAGGGTCGCGAACGGATGGCCTTGCGGATCGTGCAGCAGCACCGAGTCGCCGGCTACCGCAAGCACCACTACATAGTGGTCCGCCCCGAGCGCGGCTTCGGCGTTGGGCCGATACGTGAGCAATCCGAGATCGAGCGGGCCGACCAGCACCGGCCCACGCGTGCTCGCGGCCCGCAACCGCTCGAGCGCGGCCGGGGCCGACCCGCCCGCGCTGCGGGTGCAGGACCATCCGAGCAGCTCGATAGCGGCACTCAACCCGATCTCCGGGTGCCAGCCGACCGGATCGAAGAACGGCATGGTGCCGCCGTCGAGCTGGGCGCCGAACGGCGAGCCGGTCAGCGTCTCGATCACCGCGGTCGACGGCGCGTGCGCACCGAGCAGCATCGCCAGGGAATTGCTGTAGCAGTAGGGAACCGAACCGATATAAGCGTGCATGACCTCGAGTCAACGAGCTGACACCGTGTGAGAGTCAACCCGCGGTGTGACGGCCGCGGCTACGACGCGCAGATGTGAGATGCGCGACGCGCCGACTGTGCCGCTGCGCGCGCGGGCGGCATGACCTGGCAGTATCCCTGCATGGTCATTCCCAGCGTGCTGCCGGAACGTCCGACCACCGGGACCCCGTTCGAGACGGGATGGCTGGTCCGTCTCGCCGACACCGACGGCGAACAACACCTGCGCCTCGACGCCATCGCCCGCTACCTGCAGGACATCGGGTTCGAGCACCTGGACGCGGTGGACGACGGCGACGCCCATCCCGGCTGGGTGGTGCGCCGGACCGTGATCGACGTGCTGAAGCCGATCCTGTTCGGCGAGCGGGTCACGCTGCGCCGCTGGTGTTCCGGGCTGTCCAACCGCTGGTGCAACATGCGGGTCCAGATCGTCGGCAGCGGCGGCGGTCTGGTCGAGACCGAGGCCTTCCTGATCCATTTCGGCACCGAATCCGGGCTGCCGGCGCGGATGAGCGACCGCTTCATGGCGCCGATGCTGGCCGCTACCACCGAACACCGCCTGCGCTGGAAGGCGGCGCTCACCGAGCCCGCGCCCCGCATCGACGCCGCCGACATCCAGGTGCGTCCCTTCCCGCTGCGGATCACCGATATCGACATGCTCGACCATGTCAACAACAGCGTCTACCTGAGCGGCGTGGAGGAGATCCTCGCCGCGCACCGTGACTTGAAGTCGGGCGCACACCGCACCGTCATCGAGTACGCGAAGCCGCTGAAGTCCGGTGATCAGGTCGCACTGGTCGCGCAGCGCACGGGCACCGACCTCGACATCTGGTTCACCGTCGGCGGCGAGACCCACGCCGTCACCCGAGTCCTTCCGCTCTGACTCCGTACGTCCTGGTGCTGGCAGTGGCGGCGGCACCAGAACTCGGGGGCCAGCAATTGGGGGCGTTGAGTCATCGCGTTTCCGCATTAGCTTGAGGGCATGCAGAAACTGATGGGTACGGTCTCCCTTCGCACGTTCGCCGTCTGCGCCACGATCGGCGCCGGCGTGGCTCTCGGGCATGGCACCGCGTCCGCACAGACGCCCGAGGCACCGTCGATCGCCAGTGGCGCGGACCGGGTCGCCGACCCGCACGCACTGGCCGGTCAGTTCGTCCGGGCGCTGAACACCGGCTCCTCCGGGCTGTGCCTGCCGTTCGCGACCGGTAGCAACGCAGGCACGCCGGGCTGCGGCTAGAGCCTGGTTCATCGGGCCCTAGCCCGCGAGTTCGGCGACCGTCGCGCGAGCTCCCTTGGCGTACAGCGAATCCAGTGCAGCGACGTACTCGCGCACGAACCGTGGCTCGTCGATCAGATCGCCGAAAACCTCGCGGTCGCTGAGGAATGCGGTGCGGTCCGTGCGCTGGCGGCGGGCCAGCGGGCCGAGGCGCTCGCGCAGCCGATCCACGATCTCGATCGGTTCACCCTGTTCGTCGGTGCCTTCCGCGTAGCGCGCCCAGCTGGCCACAAGTGCTGCCGCGCAGGTGATCTCGCCGCCGTCGGCGAGGCGGTGGCGGATCACCGGCAGCACCCACTTGGGGATGCGGTCCGATGATTCCGCGCAGAGCCGGGCGATGGTGTCGCCGATCGCCGGGTTGGCGAACCGCTCGATCAGCGTCTGCTTGTAGTCGGCCAGATCGACGCCGGGCACCGGCAGCAGGGTGGGGGTGGCCTCGGTGTCCATGTAGCGCAACAGGAATCGGCGGAACACCGGATCCAGCGCTGCGTCGTGCACGAGCCGGTAGCCGCTGAGATAGCCGAAGTAGGCCAGTGCCTGGTGGCTCGCGTTCAACAGCCGCAGCTTCATCAGCTCGTACGGCGCGACGTCGTCGACGAGCTGCACGCCGACCGCGCCGTAGTCCGGCCGGCCCGAGGTGAACGAATCCTCCAGTACCCACTGAGTGAACGGTTCGGTGACCACCGGCCACCCGTCCCGCACGCCGAAGCGCCGCTCGACCTCGGCCGCCGCGTCCGGCGGTGTCACCGGTGTGATCCGGTCGACCATGGAGTTCGGGAAGCGCACCTCGGCGGCCACCCAGTCGCCGAGTGCGGCGTCGCGCAGCCGGGCGAACGCGCTGAAGGTTTTGCGGGCGACCGCGCCGTTGCCCTCGATGTTGTCGCACGACAGCACGGTGAACGGCGCGATACCGCGGGTCCGCCGCCGGGCCAGCCCCTCGGTGATCAGCCCGAAGATGGTGGCGGGCACCGCATCCGGGACGAGGTCGGCCTGGATGGCCGGATCCTCGGCGGCGAACTCGCCGGTGGTCGCCGAGATGTGATAGCCGCCCTCGGTCACGGTGAGGGAGACGATGCGGGTGCTCGGCGCCGCCAGTTTCGTCAGCACCGCCTCGGGATCGTCCGGGGCGTAAAGATATTCGACGATCGAGCCGATCACCCGGGCGGTCCAGCCGCCGTCCGGGGCGAGCACCGACAGCGTGTAAAGCCCGTCCTGCGCGGTCAATACATCGCGCATCCGGCGATCGCCGGGCAGCACGCCCACGCCGCAGATGCCCCATTCGCGCGCCCCGCCGCGCTCCAGTAATCGGTCCAGGTACATCGCCTGGTGCGCGCGGTGAAAGCCACCGACACCGAAATGCACTATGCCGGTGGTGATCTCCGACCGGTCGTAGGCCGGTGTCGCGATATCCGAGCCGAGGTTCCGTAGCGTCGCGGCATCGAGCGGCACGCCTGTGTCCCAAGTCATAACTACCCCACCACTGTTGTGTACGTCACATATCGGATGGTACCCTCTGTGAGCAGGAGATCACATGCTGAGCATATGCTCAGACTCATTGAGGAGGCCATGTGGCCACCGTCCCATCCCGGCCGGGTATGCCGGATGACGTAAGGCTCGCGCTCCGCGCCGCGCAGCTCTATCACTTGGAAGGCGCCACTCAAGCCGAAATCGCGGCCAAACTCGGTGTTTCGCGACCGACCGCGGGCCGGCTCATCGCCAGGGCGCGCGCCCAGGGCTTGGTGCGCATCGAGATCAGCCTCCCGGCCGACCTGCGTGACACCGTGCACACCGAGCTCGAACGCGAACTCGAAGCGGCGTTCGGCCTCACCGAGGCGGTCGTGCTGCGTGACGTGCCGGACGGTTCGCCGTCCGGGCTGCAGCCGCTGGCTCGCGCCGCGGTCGCCGTGCTCACCCGCCGGTTGCAACCGCGCGACACCCTCGGATTCACCTGGGGCCCAGAGACGATCGCGGTGGCGCACGAACTGCACACCAAGACCACCCGCTGCACGTTCGTCGTCCAGCTGGACGGGTCGATGACCTCCGGCCGCTATCAGACCGGCGTCGAGTACACCCTCGGCCCGCTGCGCGACCTACCTGCAGGCCACCCCGGTCCGGCTGCACGCCCGCCTCTACGCCGACCCGGCGACCGTCACTGCGCTGGAACAGGATTCGGTGCTCGGAAAGCCGATGGCGCTCGGCCGGCACGCCGAGGTGATGATGTTCGGCGTCGGCACGGTGTCCACCGCGACCACGCTGTTCGAGGGCAGTTATCTCGATACCGCGATTCTCGACGAACTGCGCGGGCTCGGCGCGGTGGGGGAGATCGGCGGCAGATTCTTCCGCGCCGATGGTCGAGATGTCATGGGATCGCTTGCCGCGCGGACGGTCTCGGTCGCCCTCGACGCGGTGCGCGCCTGTCCCGCTACGTTGCTGATCGCCGGCGGCGCGGCCAAGCACGAAGCCACCCTCGGCGCACTGCGCGGCGGGCTGGCCAAGATTCTCGTCACCGATATCGAGTGCGCGCGGTGGCTGCTGGAGCAGAAGGAGGGTGCGGCCTGATGCGAAGGCACAGCCCGATACGGAGAAACATACTGGCGCTGGGGATTTCGGCCGTGCTGGCCGCAGCGGGCTGTGCGGGCGCCGGCTCGTTCGGCGCCGGCGGCGACACGGTCACCATCGCCATGGTCTCGAATTCGCAGATGCGCGACGCGATCGCGCTGTCGGGGGAGTTCGAACGCGAGAACCCCGGGACCGAGCTGAAATTCATCTCGCTCTCGGAGAACGAGGCCCGGGCGAAGATCACCGCTTCCGTCGCCACCGGCGGCGCCGAGTTCGACGTGGTGATGATCAGCAACTACGAGACCCCGCAGTGGGCCGAGAACGGCTGGCTGACCGACCTTTCCAGCTACGCGCGCAACACCCCGGGCTACGACGAGGACGATTTCATCCCGTCGCTGCGTAAGTCGCTGTCGTATCAGGGGTCGATGTATTCGGTGCCGTTCTACGGCGAGTCGTCGTTCCTGATGTACCGCAAGGATCTGGTCGAGCAGGCCGGTCTCAGCATTCCGTCCGAGCCCACCTGGGAGCAGGTCGCCGCCGCGGCCGCGAAATTGGACGATCCGGCCGCCGGGCGGTCGGGCATCTGCCTGCGCGGCAAGCCCGGCTGGGGTGAATCCCTGGCCCCGCTCAACACGGTGATCAACACCTTCGGCGGCCGCTGGTTCGACGAGAACTGGCATGCCCAGCTCACCAGCCCCGAGGTGGTGCGGGCCGTCGAGTTCTACATCGACCTGGTCCGCACGCACGGCGAACCCGGCGCGGCCACCAGTGGTTTCGGCGAATGCGCCACGCAGCTCGCGCAGGGCAACACCGCGATGTGGTACGACGCCACCTCGGCCGTCTCGGTGCTGGAGGATCCCGCGTCGAGCAAGGTGGTCGGCAAGATCGGCTATGCGCTCGCGCCGATCATGCAGAAGCCGAACGCGGGCTGGCTCTACACCTGGTCGCTCGGCATCCCGAAGACGACCGACAAGCCCGACGCGGCATGGAAATTCGTGTCCTGGATGACCAGCAAGCCCTATATCCGGATGGTGGGGGAGAAGCTCGGCTGGTCGCATGTGCCACCGGGCAGCCGTCTTTCGACCTACCAGATACCCGAGTATCGCGAGGCGTCGAAGGCGTACGGGCCGCTCACCTTGTCGGCGATGGCCGGTGTCGACCCGGAGAACCCGGGCGTGCGACCGGTGCCGTATACCGGCATCCAATTCCTGACCATTCCGGAATTCCAGGATCTGGGCACCCGGGTGAGCCAGCAGATCAGCGCCGCGGTCGCCGGCCGGATCAGCGTCCGTGCCGCCCTCGACCAGGCGCAGCAGTACGCCGACGTGGTCGGGCGGTCGTATCGAGAAAGTCAGTGACAATGTCGGAAACCACTACCGCACCAGCGGCTTCCGCGCCGCCCGCGTCGGCGCCCCCGCTGGTCTCCCGCCGCGATCGGATCTCCAGGGCCGAGGGCTGGCGGCGGCGCGGCCCGCTGCTGCCCGCGCTGATCTTCATGATCGTCGTCACCCAGCTGCCGTTCGTGTTCACGCTCTACTACTCGACCCAGTCGTGGAACCTGGTCCGTCCGGGTTCGCGGCATTTCACCGGCCTCGACAATTACGCGGAAGTGTTCCGCGACAGTCAGTTCCGTCAGGTGGCGCTGAACACCGTGGTCATGATCGTCGGCACGGTCATCATCTCGGTGGTGCTCGGCCTGCTGCTGGCCCTGCTGCTCGATCGGGCGTTCTTCGGACGCGGCATCGTGCGCACGCTGCTCATCACCCCGTTCCTGGTGACTCCCGTTGCGGCCGCGCTGATCTGGAAGACGACCATGCTGGACCCGGTGTTCGGGTTGGTGAACGTGGTGCTGAAACCGTTCGGCGCCGGGCAGATCGACTGGGTGAGCCGTTATCCGCTGCCCGCGGTGATGGCAGATCTGGTGTGGCAGTGGACGCCGTTCATGATGCTGCTGATCCTGGCCGGATTGCAGTCCATGCCGCGCGACATCGTGGAGGCCGCCCGGGTCGACGGCGCGAGTTCGTTCGCGGTCTTCCGCGAACTCACGCTGCCGCACCTGCGCCGGTTCATCGAACTCGGCGCGGTGCTCGGGGCCATCTACCTGGTCAACACCTTCGACGCGGTGTACATGATGACCTCCGGCGGTCCCGGCATCGCCAGCTCCAACCTGCCGTTCTACATCTATCAGCGCGCGTTCCTCGGTTTCGATATCGGTCAGGCGGCCGCGATGGGCGTCATCACGGTCATCGCGACCACCGTGGTCGCCACCCTGGCCTTGCGCCTGCTGTTCAAGTCCTTCACCGGGAAAGAGGAGGCGGTATGACCGCGCAACAGGTTCCGGTTCGCCGCAGGCGCAGCCGCAGCGGCCTGCTCTGGACGGTGCTCGCCTGGGTGGTCGGCATCGGGTTCTTCTTCCCGGTGCTGTGGATGGTGCTCACCGCGTTCAAACAGGAGGCCGACGCCTACACCGATCCGCCGAAGCTGTTCTTCACTCCGACGCTGGATCAATTCGCCGCGGTGCTGGACGGCGGTATCGGCACCACGTTGCTGAATTCGGCCTTCGCCACCGCGATGTCGACGATCCTGGTGCTGCTGCTCGGCCTGCCCGCCGCCTTCGCGCTGTCGCTGCGGCCGGTGCGGCGCACCCAGGACGCGCTGTTCTTCTTCATCGGCACCAAGATGCTGCCGGTGGTCGCGGCGATCGTGCCGCTGTACGTGATCGTCGGGGATATCGGTCTGCTGGACAACATTTGGGCGCTGGTGGTGCTCTACACCGCGATGAACCTGCCGATCGCGGTCTGGATGATGCGCTCGTTCTTCCTCGAGGTGCCGAGCGAGCTGCTCGAGGCCGCGAGCATGGACGGCGCGAGCCTGTGGACCGCGGTGCGCGAGGTGATCCTGCCGCTCGTCTCACCCGGTATCGCCGCGACCGCGCTGATCTGCGTCATCTTCTCGTGGAACGAATTCTTCTTCGCGGTGAACCTGACCGCCGTTCAGGCGCAGACGATTCCGGTCTTCCTCGTCGGTTTCATCACCGGAGAGGGGTTGTACTGGGCCCGGTTGTCCGCGGCCGCGGTGCTCTCCGCGCTCCCTGTCGTCCTTGCCGGTTGGATCGCGCAGAACAAGCTCGTGCGCGGCCTGTCCTTCGGCGCCATCAAGTAAGGAACACACCACTCATGGCCACCATTCGTTACGACTCGGCGTCCTGCGTCTACGCCGGGGCCGACAGTCTCGCGGTCGACTCGCTGGATCTCGATATCGCCGACGGCGAATTCATCGTCCTGGTCGGGCCTTCGGGCTCGGGCAAGTCCACCGCGCTGCGCATGCTCGCCGGACTGGAGGAGATCGACGCCGGTTCCATCCGCATCGACGGCGCGGACATGGTCGGCGTGCCGTCCAAGGATCGCGATATCGCGATGGTCTTCCAGAACTATGCGCTGTACCCGAACAAGACCGTGGGCGAGAACATGGGTTTCGCGCTCAAGATGATGAAAGTGCCGTTGGCCGAACGGAAGCGACGGGTGGCCGACGCCGCGGAGCTGCTCGGCCTCACCCCGTTCCTGGATCGCAAGCCGGCCAAACTTTCCGGCGGGCAACGGCAGCGGGTCGCGATGGGCCGGGCGATCGTGCGGGAGCCGCGGGTGTTCTGCATGGACGAGCCGCTGAGCAATCTCGACGCCAAGCTCCGGGTGCAGACCCGCACCCAGATCGCCGCGCTGCAACGGCGGCTGGGCACCACCACCGTCTACGTCACGCACGATCAGGTCGAGGCGATGACCATGGGCGACCGGGTCGCGGTCCTGCGCGACGGCCGGTTGCAGCAGTTCAGCACCCCGGCCGAGCTGTACGACCGGCCGGCCACCGCGTTCGTGGCGGGCTTCATCGGCTCGCCGTCGATGAATCTGTGCACGGTGGCACTGGTGCCCGGCGGCGTCGAGATCGCGGGCAGCACGCTGGAACTGCCGCGCGAACGGCTGGCCCGCCTGGCCGAGCTGGGCCTGTCCCGGGTGACCGTGGGCATCCGCCCCGAACAGCTCGAATTGCGCAGGGATGCAGCGGGTTTCGAGGTCACGGTGGAGTTGATCGAGGAACTCGGCAGTGAGTCCTACGTCTACGCTCGCCCGTCGGGCGCCGCGGTGACCGGCTTGGACGGCGAGTCCTTCCTGTTCGTCGCGCGCTCGGCGATGCGGGCGCCCGCGCGGCTCGCCGAATCGGTGCGGCTCGCGGTAACCGATGCTGCCGCAGTGCATCTCTTCCATCCGGAGACCGGCGCCCGGCTCGCCGACTAGCGCTAGCCGATCATGCGCAAGGTGTTACCACTTCGTGTGCGGACAAATGGGTTGACGGCTACTAACGTTCCATGCTGAGCGGTTGCATCCCGCCGCTGACGACTACCGCACCGGAGGTCCGCGTGACTGTCGACGCCCCAGCGAACGGGAAAACCGCCCTGCGCAACGTTCGGATCTTCGACGGGCACAGACTCACCGAGCCGACGACGGTGGTGATCGACGGGGCGGTGATCGGCACCGACCCGGCCGGGGCCGAGGAGGTCGACGGGCACGGAGCGATCCTGCTACCGGGCTTGATCGACGCGCACGTACACCTGTCCGGCGAGGAATCGCTGGACCAGTTGGCCGCGCACGGCGTGACCACCGCGCTCGACATGGCCACCTGGCCGTCCGAGCGCTTGGACGCCCTCCGAAATCGACCGGGTACCACCGACATTCGCAGCGCGGGCGTGCCGATCATCGGCCCGGGCGGTATGCACGCGCAGCTACCCGGCTTGGCCGAGCAGGCCGTCATCCGCGGCGTCGAGGACGCCGAGACCTTCGTCGCCGAGCGCGCCGCCGCCGGTTCGGACTACATCAAGCTGATGCTGGAGGCCCCGGGCGCGGGCGGTCCCGACGCGGCGACGGCGAAAGCGGTGGTGGCGGCCGCGACCGCCCGGAATCTGCGCACCGTCGTGCACGCCACGTCGCTGGCCGCGTACGCCTTGGCGCTGGATGTCGGCGCCGACATCATCACGCACGTCCCGATGGACGGGCAGGTACCGGCCGAGGACGTGCACCGGATGGCGACCGAGGGGCGGGTGGCCACGCCCACCCTCACGATGATGCAGGGCATCGCCAAGGCGCAGGGCGTCCTCGGCTTCGCCGACTGCCTCGCCACCGTCGCCGCGCTGCACACGGCGGGCGTCGCGGTGCTCGCCAGTACCGACGCGAACAGCACCCCGGGCGCGCCGTGCCGGCCGCCGCACGGTGACTCCCTGCACCGCGAACTGGAACTGCTGGTCACCGCCGGACTGTCCACGGCCGAGGCGTTGCAGGCCGCGACCAGCGTGCCCGCCGAGCATTTCGGGCTCACCGATCGCGGCGCCGTCGCCCCGGGCAAGCGGGCCGATCTCGTGCTGATCGACGGCGACCCCCTCGCCGACATCCACGCGACCCGCACTATCACCAAGGTCTGGTGCGCGGGCATCGCGCACGACTGACCACCCGGTGTGGCGTCCGGCCAGCGCCGGACGCCGACCGATTTCAGAGTGACATCGCCCCGGTCGACCTGAGCAGTCTGGTGAGGTTCGCGCTCACCAGGCCCGCTGCCCGCAGTACCGCCTCCGCGACCGCGGGCACCCGGGGCAGGTCTGCCACGGTCGCCGCCAGCGCGGCGACCACCTCTCCGGACGGCCCGCGGACCGGGGCCGCCACACACGCCAGACCGAACCGGGTCATGTCGGTGTCGTAGGCGAGTCCCCGCTCCCTGGTCACCGCGAGTTGCCTGCTCCATTCCCGCTGGGAATAGCCGGTCGGCGGGGTGGTGACGGTGCGCCCGAGGGCGAGGGCCTGCTCGGCCGCCGTGCCCGGCGGCAGCAGCACGCCCGCGCGCAGCGGAAAGATCTCATCGATCTCGCGCCCGATGCCGCCGATCAGCATCGTGTGCCCCCGATCGGTCACCGCGAGACTGAAACCCCCGCGATCCGAGGCCGCGGTCAACTGCCCGAGTGGCCGCGCCGAGGCCGCCCTGAGCAACCGCGCGGGCTGCCAGGTCTGCCCGAGCCGATACACCCGGGGGCCGATCTGATAGCGGCCGCTGCGCCGTTGCACCGCGCCCTCCACGACCAACTGGTTGAGCAGCCGGTAGGCCGTGGCCTTCGGCAGTCCCGCGGCCGAGGCCAGCTGTGTCAAGCCGACCTCGTCCCCTTCCGCGAGGACCTCCAACAGGGCGAATGCACCCTCCAATACGCCGCGGCCCCCCATCGCGGCCCGTTCGATCGTCGCTTCGCTCACTCTCTGTCCTCCCATGCAGATAACGCAACGAACCGAGCACGTCGTTCTTATCGCTCGTGGTCCAACAAATGGAACGCCCGGTTCGCTCATCCGACCGTTCGCTTCCGAACCGCGGCCGACCAGCGACAACATTGGTCCGTCGCACCGCATGGGCGCCGGGACATTCCAACTGACGAACAACAGTCTCCGGCGCAGGCCCTTCACCCACGTTTCATCGGCGTCTCACGACGTCGCGAGGGGTGTTCGGCGGAGGCGGCCACTACTCGGGGGAAATTTCGGCAGACGAAATCGAGGGAGAACAAATGGTCGACAGCCTCTTCGCGGATGTGTCCTATTTTCAGGCGCCGGTGGACGATTCCTACCCGTTCGGCATCCTGAGCTTCCGCTCCAACGACGGTACTTTTCGCGATCCCCACTTCGCCGCGAACTACGACTGGGCTTGTCGCGCGGTCGATTCCGGCCGGTTGGCGTGTTTCGTCGTGTACTTCTACTGGCGCCCGAACTGGGACGAGACGGTGCAGGTCCACCGGGACATGGTGGCCCGGGCGGGCGGTCCGCACCCGCGGATGATCACCATGATCGACGTCGAATCCGGGGGCAACCCCGGCGGAGATCACTCCGATGCGCTCAACGCGACCTATTGGAGCGTCGCCGACTGGCTCGGCGACACCCGCCGGGTCATCGGCTACGCGAACCGCAGTGATTTCTTCGGGATGTGGTCGCACCGGCCCGCCGGCCTGCGCATGGTCGGCGCGGGCTACGGCCGCGATCCGAACCTGCCCGGTCAGATCGCGCATCAATACACCGACGGCCAGGGCTACGGCGGCGGCCTGCCCGAGGGCTGCCCGCCGTTCGGCGACTGCGACATGAACATCGCCTACGGCATGTCGCCCCAGGATTTCGCCGCGGCCTGCGGCGTCGGAATAGAGGAGGAATTCATGTCCGCATTGAACGAGTTCGAGCAGCGCGAGCTGCTGGACAAGACCCGCGATATCTGGACCCAGCTGCGTGGGCCGGAAGGCCTGGGCTGGGAACAACTCGGCAAGAACGAGAAGGGCCAGAACCGCACGCCGGTCGACGCGCTCGCGGCGGTCGAGCAGGCATTGCAGAAGCCGCGCACCTAGTGCCGGCGCGCGCGGCCGGTCAGGCTTTGTGCGGCAGGATGCTCAGCACGAGCACCAGCCCGCCCACGATGCTGGCGCCGGCCGCAACCGTCGCGCCGAGCGAATGCGTCAGCGCCGCGACCGCGATGGTCAGCGCGAGTGAGGTCGCTGCGGCGAGCACCGCGGTGCCCTGTTCTATACCCGCGATCCGGGCCGGTCGTTGTTCGGTCACTGTCTTAACCTCTGTTCGAGCCGGAGACGGTGTGCGGCCGGGCAAACCGGCCGCACACCGCGGCGCGGGCTACTTGCCCAGTGCGCTCTTGGTCTTGTCCACCGCGTCACCGATGGCGTCCTTGACGTTTTCCACCGCGCCCTTGACGGCGGCCCCGACCTGATCCGCCTTACCCTCGGCAGCCAGGTCTTCATCGCCGGTCGCGTTGCCCGCGGCCTCCTTGGCCTTGCCGCCGAATTCGTCGACCTTGTTGCCGATCTTGTCGCTCAGAGACATCGAAACCTCCTGCTGCGTTGGCGCGCGTCCGGTCGGATGCGCATGTCCTAGAGACACGGCGCGCGGGGGAAAGCGCACGCAGCAACCACTGAGACAACGATCACGTCATACTGGGCCGTGACGGTTTCCGATCCGCGGTGTCTTCACGGACAAGCGGTGGAGGAGGTGCTGTGACCACGACCGAAACGGTTGCCGAGACCACGCCGGACGATGCGACCCTGGTGAGCAGGGCGCGCGACGGCGATATGCGGTCCTATGAGCAGCTCGTGGTGCGCTATCAGGCGCAGATGTTTCGGCTCGCGGTCAAGATGCTCGCCGACCGGGCCGACGCGGAAGATGTGGTGCAGGAGGTGTTTCTGGGTGCTTGGCGCCGCCTCCCACAACTCAACGAGGACGCCGCGTTCGTCGGCTGGCTCTATCGCATGACGACCAACCGCTGTCTGAACGTGATCCGGGCCCGCAGGCCGACGGTCGAGGTGGATCCGGAGACGACCGAATCGCCGCGCTCGGACACCCAACCCGAGCACGCGGTGCAGGTGAGCACCCAATTGGAAGCGCTCAACGCGGCGCTGCAACTGCTCACGCCCGAACAACGCGCCTGCTGGCTGCTGCGCGAGGTACACGGGCTTTCCTACGAGGAGATAGGCGACATCGTCGAGGTGAACACGACGGCGGTGCGTGGCCGGATAGCCAGGGCGCGAGCCCACTTGTCCGAGGTGATGAAACCATGGCGGTGAACGGCACGACCGAACAGGACTACCTGCTGCCTTGCGGCCGCGAGATCGAACAGGTCTGGGACCGGCTGGACACGGTCGCGGCAGGGCGCGGCGACGAACACGACAACACCTGCCCGCACTGCGCGTCGGCCAGGGACAGTCTGCTGGCCCTGCGTGCGGCGACCAAGGAGCTGATCGACGAGCCGGATCCGGCGCCGCCCGATCTCACCGGGCGCATCATGTCCGCGGTGCGCGCCGAGGCCCGGCGCGGCCGGACGTTGAGCCTGCCGACGCCGATGCCCGGTGTGGTGGAGGTGAGCGAACAGGCCGTCGCCGCTGTGCTGCGCTACGCCGCCGACTCGGTGCCGGGCGTGCGGGCCAGGCACTGCCGGGTGCGCAGGGTCGGCTCGGGCACGGACGGGGCGAACCTGGTCGCGGTCGAACTCGCGGTCGCGATCCGCTTCGGCCACACCACCGTCGGCGCCGCGCTGCCGGTGGTGCGCGAGCGGGTGAGCGCGGCGCTGGCCGCGCAGGTCGGTCTCGAACTGGCGACGCTGGACCTGGTGGTCGCCGATATCTACGAGGACACAGGGGACGCGCCGCGATGACCGACGTCGTTTCCGAGGTGGTGATCGAGGCGCCGGTCATCGCCGCCGTGGCCGCGCACGCGGCGCGCGCGACGCCCGGCGTGATCCGGCTGGAACCCGGTGTGCGCGGGCTGGTCTCGTCGCTGCTGCGGGTGAGCAAACAGCGGCTCACCAGCGCCGACCCCGCCCCGTCGGAGGGCGTGCGGGTGCGTCGGAGCGCGTCGGGCGCGCTGAGTGTGCAAGTGGATCTGGTGATTTCGGCCGAACGCG
The DNA here is from genome assembly GCF_000710915.1 of Nocardia brasiliensis IFM 10847. GTDB lineage: Bacteria > Actinomycetota > Actinomycetes > Mycobacteriales > Mycobacteriaceae > Nocardia > Nocardia brasiliensis_A. Next base: position 78,018 of record NZ_BAUA01000063.1, on the reverse strand, counting down.
CCGCGGCGGTGATCGGTCAGGCAGTGCAACAGGAGGTTTCGCGGGTGGTGTTCGAGCAGACCGGTCAGGCGGTCGACGAGGTGTCGGTGTCCATTCTCGATATCGAACCGGAGCGGCAGTGAATTCTTCCGGCGACGTCATCGCGGCGATCCTCGCCGCGCTGGACACCATCGACGGCGTGCGCCCCGCGACCACCCTCGGCACCGAGCCGCCCGCCTGGTGGCCATGGGACGCAAGGGGATTCGCGGTGGACCTGACCCCGACCCGGGTCGAGATCCGGGTCACCGCGGCCGAACTGCCGCTGACGCCGCTGCTGGACAAGGCAAGTGAGGCCGTGCGCGCGGCGCTGGCCGCGACGCCGTGGTCGGATGCCCGATTGCGGCTGGTGGTCACCGATCTCGATGCCGCGGCGTTCGGCGGGGAAGGGAGAGTTACCTAGCTCACAGCAGCGCACCCGTGACGATCGGACCGCGTAGGTGTCCATCCATAGCAAGCGAATCCGCTGTACCCCAAGGGAAATCAGGAGGAATTGGCATGACCGCGACGACGACCACCGACAAGAACACCGACAACAAGACGGGCGCGGACACCAAGAACCAGCCGAGCCGGACCGCCACCGCGGCCGACAAGGACAGCAAGCTCGCCAGCGACCAGGGCACCACCACCATCGCCGATATCGTGGTGCAGAAGGTCGCGGGCCTGGCCGCGCGCGAGGTGCGCGGCGTACACGATCTCGGCGGTGGCGCCGCCCGCGCGTTCGGCGCGATCCGCGACCGGATCCCCGGCGCGTCGGCCAGTATCGGCCAGGGTGTCTCGGTGGAGGTCGGCGAGACGCAGGCGGCTGTCGACCTGGAGCTCGTCGTCGAATACGGGGTGGCCATCGCGGAATTGGCGCGGGCGGTGCGGCGCAACGTGATCACCGCGATCGAGCAGATGACCGGCCTGATCGTGGTCGAGGTGAACATCAACGTCAACGACGTGTTCATCCCGGGCGACGACGAGGAACCCGCGCCGAGCAGCCGGGTGCAGTAAATGAATGCCACAGCGATCTGCCTCGCGGTCGGTCTGGCGCTCGGTTTCGCGGGCGCCTTCGGCGGATTCGGCGCGTTCACCATCGTTCTGCTGTTCGCCGTGCTCGGCCTGCTGGTCGGCCGCTGGCTCGACGGTGAACTCGATCTGCCGGGTCTGTTGCAGTCGGCACAGCGCAAGGGCAGGCGATGACCCTCGCGGTCGGTGCGGCCGAAGCGGAGTTGCCCGGCCGCACCACCGTCGCGCCCCGCGCGGTGCGCCGGATCGTCGCGCAGGCCGCCCGTGAGGTGGCCGGGGTAGGGCGCGACGTGCGGGTCGAAGCGGAAGTGTTCGCGGATCGGACCGCGCTCGATGTGCGGCTGCCGATCGCCTATCCGTCGCCGGTGGGCAAGGTGACCGAGGCCTGTCGCGGCCATCTGGCCCGCCGGACCCGCGAGTTGACCGGGCTCGCGGTCTCCGCGATCGACATCGAGGTCGCCGAGCTGACCACCGAAACCGGCGCGGGAAGGAGGGTTCGGTGATTCGCAGGCCTCGTCGGGTGGGACCGGCCATCGTGGTCGCGGTGGTGCTGATCGCCGGCTGCGCGGCCGTGGCGGTCTCGCTGATCCAACGTCTGGTCGGCGCAAGGGAATTCGTTTCCTACGACACGGTCGCGACCGATCTGCACGGCCTGACCTGGAACGAACTGCCGGTGCTCGTCGCCGGTGTAGCGGCGGCGGTGCTCGGCTTCGTACTGCTCGGCTTGGCGTTGTGGCCGGGACGGCCCGCGGTCCTGCCGCTCGCCGACGAAGACGGACTCAGCGCGGGAGTGACCCGCGGCGGCCTGCGCACCGCGCTGCGCAGCGCCGCGGGTGCCGTGGACGGTGTCGGCTCGGCCCGGATCCGGTTGCGACGCAAGGGCGTACAGGTGTCCGCGCGGACCGATCGGACCGGCACCGACGCGCTGCCCGCGGCGATCTGCGCCACGCTCACCCGCCGGGTGCAGGAGATCGGCCCGCAACCGGTGCGCCGGGTGCGGGCCAAGGTGCGGGGACCGAAGACAGGAGAGGCCCGATGAGCCGGATCAATCGTCCCGCCACGCTGAATCGCAGTGTGCTCGGGCTGGTCGGGGTGCTGCTGCTGACGGCGGGCGGGCTCGCCGTGGCCGCGCACTTCGGCCGGTTGCGCTGGGTTCGCTCGGACGACACCCTGGTGCCCGGCACCGCGGCCCCGCCGACCTGGGTGCTGTGGGCCGCGGTCGCGGCTGCCGTGCTGATCGGATTGCTGTGCCTGCGCTGGCTGCTGGCACAGGTGTTCCGGATGCCCAAGTCGGTCACCTGGCGCACCGGCGGCACCGAATGGCCCGGCACCACGGTGCTCGAATCCTCCGTCGCGGCCGCACCGGTGGCCACCGACATCGAGAGCTACGACGGCGTGCGCTCCGCCTCGGCCTGGCTCTCCGGTGACCGCACCGCGCCTGAGCTGCATCTGGTGGTGACCGCGCAGCCCAGCGCCGACATCGCCGAACTGCGTCGCCGAATTCTCGGGCACGCCGTCACCCGGCTGCGCGAGGCGCTCGAAGTGGAGATCATCCCCGTGACATTGGAGATCGACTTCGCCGAGGACCGCCGTCCCGCCCGCGTGCGCTGATCGATTGCCCCGGCTGCCCGGCCGCATTCGAGCCGGGCGCGGTGATCGGGTCCGTCCTACGGTAGTTTTACCCGATGGATCATCTCCGCACCGTGCTCGGCGGGCGGAGGGTCGACGCGTCGGAGGTAGCGAAGTGGCGATGCCAGGCAACCGGTTTGGTGTAGCGAGCTCGGATTCGAGCCGGGTGGAAACAGTGCTCGGCGGTTCGCGCATGCGCGCAGGTGCCCGATGAGTGCGGACGGTAAAGCCAGGGAACTGGAAGCGGTAGTGCGGTCGGTGGATTCGACCAGAGTGCTCTCCATCACCGGCGAGATCGATATGGCCTCGGCCCCGCGATTCCAGGCCGTGGTGAATGAGGCATTGCGGGAACAACCCGCGGCGCTCGTGATCGATCTGTCCCAGGTGGAGTTCTTCGGCTCCGCCGGGCTGAGCGTGCTGCTGGTGGCGGCGGAATCGGTGCCGCAGGGCAAGCTGCGGGTGGTCGCCTCACCGCCGGTGCGCCGTCCGATCGAGGTCACCGGCCTGGACAAGCTGCTCAGCGTGTTCAACACCGTCGACGACGCCTTGGCCGCCTAGCCGAGGGCACGAAACACCGACGTCGCTCGAGTCGCGCCGGCCGCCCGGTCGGCGCGACTCGAGTTCGGCGTCAGGACTGCCGGGGCAGCCGGACCACCTGGACGAAGAAATCGTCGATGTGTTTGATCGCGGCCACGAACTGGTCGAGATCGACCGGTTTGGTCACGTAGGCGTTGGCGTGCAGCTTGTAGCTGCGCAGAATGTCCTCCTCGGCCGCGGAGGTGGTCAGCACCACTACCGGGATGTGCGCGAGGTCCGGATCCGCCTTGATCCGCTCCAGCACTTGGCGGCCATCGTATTTGGGCAGATTCAGGTCGAGCAGGATCAGGTCCGGCAGCGGCGCGTCCGCGTGCTCGCCCTGCCGGTAGAGGAAATCGAGCGCTTCTTGCCCGTCGTGGGCGACGTGCAGGGTGTTGCCGATCTTGTTGTCCTCGAACGCCTCCCTGGTCATCAATTCGTCGCCGGGATCATCCTCGATGAGCAGGATGTCGATGGGCTGGCCGGGGTCGGTCAAGAGGGTTCTCCTTGCGGGGTCGGTTCCGAGGGGGCGCTGAGGGTGAAGACGAAGCGGGTGCCGCCGGTGTATTCGGTGTCGAGCCAGATCTTGCCGCCGTGGTGTTCGACGATCTTCTTGCACAGGGCGAGCCCGATCCCGGTGCCGGTGTACTCCTCCCGGCTGTGCAACCGCTGGAAGATCACGAAGACCTTGTCCGCGAATTCGGGCGCGATTCCGATTCCGTTGTCGGACACCGAGAATCGCCATCCGCCTGCCTCCTCGTCCGGCGCGCAGTCGATCCGGACGACGGGTGCGCGCTCGGCGTCGCGGAACTTGATCGCGTTGCCGATCAGGTTCTGCCACAGCATGGTCAGCAGCGTCGGGTCGCCGGTGATCTTGGGCAGTTCAGCGGGGCGTTCCAGCTTCAGGTCGGTGTCCTCGGCGGCGGCCGACAGATTGGCCAGCGCCTTGTCCATCGTCTGATCGAGATCGATCTGCACATTGCTGTCGATCACCCGGCCCACGCGGGAGAAGGTGAGCAGATCGTTGATCAGCACCTGCATCCGCTTGGCGCCGTCCACCGCGTAGGCGATGTATTGTCCTGCGCGCTCGTCGAGTTGGTCGCCGTAGCGCTTCTCCAGCAGCTGGCAGAACGCGGCGACCTTGCGCAGCGGTTCCTGCAGATCATGCGACGCGACGTAGGCGAACTGCTCCAGCTCCGCGTTCGAGCGGCGCAGTTCGGCGGTCTGCGCGTCGAGTTCGGCCGCTTGCCGCTCGAGTTCGGCCTCCTGGTCGCGCGAGGACGCCAATTCGGCGACGACGCGTCGGCGCATGGCTTCCACCGCCGCGGCGACGGTGGTCAGGTCGGCCGGGCCGTGCGCGCTGATGTGATGATCGAAATCGCCGTCGGCCACCCGCTGCGAGGCGGCCTCCAGTTCGTCCAGCGGCTTGGCCACGAGCCGGCGCACCAGGATGGTCAGCACCACCGCCGCCACCAGGAAGGCGGCCACCATGCCGCCGAGCACGGTGTCGCGCACCTGCCGGGCCGTCGCCAATTCGTCGTCGTTGCGGTCGATTTCGGCGACGAGGTCGGCGGACTGGGTGGCGAAGTGCCTGCGCAGTTCGTCGAACGCCTCCTTGCCGCGCTGCACCGGGACCTCGCCGACCGCGGTCGAACCGCGTGCCGCGACGCCGGCGATCAGCGGCTCGGCGTAGCCGGTGCGCCACGCGTCGGCGGCTCGCTCGACGGTGTCGAGGTCGGCCAGCAGTTCCGGGCGGTCGGCGAGCAGTTCGCGGATCCGGGCCGCGGCCTTCGCCCCCTCTTGTTTGCCGTCGAAATACGGGGTGAGGAACTGCGGATCGGCGCCGATGGCGTAACCGCGGATGCCGGTCTCCTGGTTCAGCAGCGCCCCTTGCAGCCGGTAGGTCTCGGCCGCGGCGGGCTGGAGGCGATCTACCAGGCGATCGGAGTAGTGGTTGGTCTTCGACAGCTGGGCGGCGCCGACGCCGGTGCCGACGAGGACCAGCAGCACCATCAGCGCCAGCACCAGGAGGAACCAGCCCTGCACCGTCAGTCGCCCGGCCAGTGATCGAGCGGTTGTCGTCATCGATTGTCCTGGTTCGTGTCTCGGTGATTCCATTGCAGATACATGACCGCCACGTCGTCTTCGAGGCCGCCGTGCGCCTCCGCCAGTGCCTCGGCGCGGCCGATCAACTCGTCGACGAACACGTCGGGTTCGGGTGCGGTCACCGTGCGCGCCAATTCGAGCAGGCCCTCCTCGCCGAGGCGATCCGAGCCCGCACCGTTGTACCCCTCGAACAGGCCGTCGGTGAACAGCATCAGACCACAGCCGAGCGGGAGGGTGAGTTCGTGGGTGCGCCAATCGGCGCGTCCCGGGAAGAAGCCGAGCGCGGGCCCGCCCGGCACCTCGACCCATTCGACGCGGGTGTCGGCCCGCAACAGCATCCCGGGATGCCCGGCCCGGGTGACCAGCACCCTGCGGTCGGCCGGGCGCAGGATCAGGCTGGTCAGGGTCGCGAACGTGTGATTGCCGGTGCGCTCGGCCAGCAGCAGTTCCTCCAGCAGTTGCAACTGCCGGACCCCGGAGACGTCGCTGAGCACCAGCGTGCGCCAGGCCAGCCGCAACGCCACCCCGGTCGCCGCCTCGTCCGGGCCGTGGCCCGCCACATCGCCGATCAGGGCGTGCACGGTGCCGTCGCTCTGCTGCACCACGTCGTAGAAATCGCCGCCGAGCAGCGCATTGGCCCGGCCCGGCCGATAGCGCGCCACGACGTCGACCACGCGATCGCCGCGCAGCAGCGGAGTCGGCAGCAGTCCGCGTTCGAGGCGCGAATTCTCCTGTGCCCGCATCTGACTGGTGCGCAGTGCGGCCGCCTGTCGTTCGGCTTGTTTTCGCTGAATCGCGTAACGCACTGCGCGGCTGAACAATTCGGGCTCGACCCGGCCCTTGACGAGATAGTCCTGCGCCCCTGCGGCGACCGCGGCCAGGCCGATCTGCTCCTGATCGAGTCCGGTGAGCACGATCACGGCGACCTGATCGGTGTACTCGCGCACCGCGGCGAGCGCTTCGAGCCCCTGCGCGTCCGGCAGGTGCAGGTCGAGCAGCACACAGTCGGGGAGTTCGGCGGCCAATTGCGTGCGCGCCTCGGCGGCCGAGCGCACCCAGCGCACCGGAAGCCCCGGCGCGCCATCGGCGATCAGCTCTTCGACCAGCAGTGCGTCGGCTTGGTCGTCCTCGATCAGCAACACCGAGAGTTCCGGCCAGTTCCAGACACCACGGTGCGGGAGGCGCTGTGAAACAGGAGTCGCATCGCGGTTCTTGCCGTCGCTACTGCCGAGAAGGCCTATCTGCCCGCTCTGCCCCGAGAGCATCGACACCGGTCTCCTTCCAAATCCGCGTTTACTGCACGGTTGTCGCGAACGACGAACGCGGAGTAGCCCAGCGTCGGCGGCACGCCTTTCGGCCCTGTACCGCGCAACGCGTCAACGTTACCGTCCCGGCGCGCATGCCTTTGCACTACGGCCGACACGGGGTGTCCCCCCGCCGGAAAACCGGTTGCCGTCCAGTTGTATAGTTTGCAATAGCAACTAGTTGCAACAGTCAAGTAAGTCTGCTGGGATCAAAGGTGAAGCCCATGCCCGCTGCCGACGGACACCACCGTGTCACCGCGGCCGAACTCGAGATCGCCGATCAGGTCGGGGTCGAGCTGGTTCGGTTCATGCGAGCGATCACCCGTGCCAAAGCGCGGATGGCCCAACCCGGTCCGGACGGCATCGAGCGCCTGGCCTACTCGGTGCTGTTCTGCCTCGTGCACGAGGGGCCGCAGCGCACCGGTAAGCTCGCCGAACTGTTGCACGCAGAGATCTCCACCATCAGTAGACAGAGCAGATCGCTTGTGGCACATGGCTTGGTCGAGCGCCGGGCCGACCCGATCGACGGCCGCGCCTGTGTGCTCGCGGCCACCGACGAGGGGGTGCGGGTGTTCGAGGTGAACCGTCAGCAGCGCAACCTTTGGCTGGCAGGCATTTTGGCCGATTGGCCTGCCGGGGACCGGACCACCCTGACCGATTTGCTCGCCCGGCTCAACGAAGGCATCGAGTCGACCCCACGAGAGACAGCCGACCAGAATTAGGGCGCAAATGACGAATTCCACCACCCAGGCAGCGCCGCCGGGCCTGGAAACCGGCGCGGCGACCGCACTGTCGCACCGGCAGATCCTGACCATCCTGTCCGGGCTGATGCTCGGCATGTTCCTGTCCGCGCTCGATCAGAACATCGTGAGCGTCGCGATCGTGAAGATCGCCAACGATCTGCACGGCTTCGATGAACAGGCCTGGGCCACAACCGCATACCTGATCACCGCGACGATCACCACGCCGCTGTACGGCAAACTGGCCGACATCTACGGCCGCAAGCCGTTCTATCTCATCGCGATCGGTTTGTTCATCATCGGCTCGATCGCGTGCACCTTCGCCACCTCGATGTATCAGCTGGCCGGCTTCCGCGCGTTCCAGGGTCTCGGCGCGGGCGGCCTGATGTCGTTGGCGTTCACCATCATCGGCGATATCGTGCCCGCCCGGGAGCGGGTGCGCTACCAGGGCTACTTCATGATGGTGTTCGGCACGGCCACCGTGCTGGGGCCGGTGCTGGGCGGTTTCTTCTCCGACTACGAGACGCTCGCCGGCATCGACGGCTGGCGCTGGGTGTTCCTGGTGAACGTGCCGGTCGGCGTGCTCGCGCTCGCGGTGGTGGCAAAGGTGCTGAATGTGCCGCATCGACGCCAGGACCACCGGATCGACTGGTTCGGCGCGATCGCCCTGGCGATCTGTGTGGTGCCGTTGCTGATCGTCGCCGAGCAGGGCAGGTATTGGGGCTGGGACTCGCAGAAAGCGTTGCTCTGCTACGGCATCGGCGCCGTCGGGTTGCTGCTGTTCCTGCTCGTCGAACTGCTGATGAAGGACGCGGCGTTGATTCCGCTGCGGCTGTTCCGGAGCTCGACCTTCAGCGTGACCATCGCGGGCGGTTTCATCGTCGGCATCGCCATGTTCGGCGCGATCACCATGGTGCCGCAGTACTTCCAGGTGGTGCGGGGCTTATCGCCGACCAAGGCGGGCCTGCTCATGCTGCCGCTGGTGCTCGGCATCACGGTCGGCTCGCAGCTCGCGGGCCGGATCACCAAGCGCACCGGCCGCTACAAGATCCTGCCCGTCGCAGGCTGTTTCATCATCGCGGTCGGTTCGGCGCTGTACGGGCAGGTGCATTTCGACAGCCCGCTGTGGCAGCCGCTGGTGTACGGCGGGGTGATCGGGCTCGGTCTCGGCGGCTGCATGCAGACGCTGATCATCGCGGCGCAGAACGCCGGACCGCGTTCGGACATGGGCGTTTCCACCGCCTCGGCGACGTTCTTCCGGCAGATGGGCGGCACCCTCGGCGTCGCGGTGTTCCTCACCATCCTGTTCAACCTGTTGCCGCACCGGATCATCGACGCGTTCGGCGGTCAGCTGCCGCCCGGGTTCGGTCCCGACCAGCTCAGCGCCATGCAGAGCAACACCAGCGGTATCGCGGCACTGCCCGACGAACTGCGGGTGCCGATCCTGACCGGCTTCACCGACGCCATGCACGGGGTGTTCCTGGTCGCCGCCGGAGTGGCACTGCTCGCCTGTTTCGTGCTGATGTTCATGAAAGAGATTCCGCTGCAGGACGATCCGGTGCCCGCCGCGCCGAAGCCGACCCCGCAGGCCGCGGAGTCGAGCTGGGACGAGGATCAGGTGTGGGAAGGCGCCGCACAGGCGCTGTCCGAGCCCGAACCGGTGCTCGCCGGTGCGGTGGGCAGGCATGCCTCACCGGAACACAACGGTAACGGTGCGTACCAGTTCGCCACAGCGACAGCGGGTTCGGTGACCACCGTGCTGGACGCCGCGGACGGTTATGCGACGCACGGGGAACGGTCGATCGCCGGATACGTCCGCCGGGAAGACGGGCACCCGGTGCCCGGTGCGGCCTTGACGCTGATCGATCAGCGGGGGCATCAGGTGTCGCGGGCGGGTGGAGACGCCAACGGCCACTACGTGATCGGTGCGCCGGAAGGCGGCAGCTTCGTGCTGATCGTCTCGGCGCCCGGGCATCAACCGGCGGCCGTCACGGTGTCGATCGGGCAGCAGCCGCAGAAAATAGATCTCACGCTGCTCGGTTCCGGCGAACTGTCCGGGGTGGTGCGTTCGGCCGGTCGCGGGACGCCGTTGCCCGGCGCCACCATCACGCTGACCGACCTCGGCGGCGAGGTGGTCGGCGCGGCGGTGACCGTGGCCGACGGCTCTTACGTCTGCCAGGGGATCGTCTCGGGTACCTACACTTTGGTCGCGGTCGCCGAGCACATGCGGCCGAGCGCCACCACACTCACCGTGCCCGACACCGGATTGCTGCGCCACGACATCGAATTGGCGCCGATGGCGGTGCTGGCCGGGGCCGCGTGGGCCGAGGACGGCCGGGTGGTGCCGGATGCGCAGATCAGCGTGCTGGACGCGACCGGCGAGCTGACCGCGACGGCGCGGACCGACGAGAACGGCCGCTACGTCGTCACCGATCTGCCGGAGGGCCGGTACACCATCGTCGCGCGCGGCTATCCGCCGGTCACCAGCCAGGTCACCGTCGCAGGCGGCGAGATCAACCACGACGTGAAACTCGGCTACCAGCTCGATGATTCGCCGGAACAGCGATGAGCGCGGGGACCGGTTTGACCGCGCGGATCCGCACCAGTGAGGGCTGGCCGGTGCCGGATGCCGTACTCACCGTGACGGATCTGAGCGGGCGGCAGGTCGCGCGCGCGGTGGCCGACGAGACCGGGGCGGTGGCGACCGAGCCGCTGCCCCCGGGCACGCTGACCGCGGTGCTGACCGCTGTCGGCTACCAGCCCGTCGCGCGCACCGCGCAGATCTCGGCCGCGGGTGCGGGACGGCTCGGTGATGTCGCGCTGCAACCGACCGTGGGCAACGTCGCGGTGCCGCCGCCCGGGGTGTGGACGATCGATCCGGTGCACTCCACCGTGATCGCCACCGCCCGCCACCTCGGCATCGCCAGCATCAAGGCGCGGTTCGCCGGGGTGCGCGGCCGGCTCGTCGTCGCGGAGCCGTTCGAGCAGACCACCGGCCATGCCGAGATCGAGGCCGCGTCCATCGATACCGGTATCACGCAGCGCGACGAACACCTGCGCTCACCCGAATTCCTGGACACGGCAACGTATCCGACGATCACCTTCACCAGCGGCGCACTGCGTCGCACCGGTCCCGACACCTGGGTCATGTCCGGTGAACTGTCCCTGCACGGTCAGCGCCGCTCGGTGGATCTCGACCTCACCTACGGTGGCTTCGGCCCCGACCCGTGGGGCGGTGTCCGCGCCGCCTTCCACGCCGAAACCCTCCTGCACCGCAACGATTTCGCGATCGACTACAACGCCGTGGTGCGGGCCGGCATCGCCGCCGTCGGCACCACCGTCCAACTGGCACTCGACATCGAGGTCGTCCAGGAGCCCACGCGTACCCCGGATACGTCGTAACGGCAAGTGGGCGTGTGGAGTTCACGCGGGAAGTGGATTTCGCTGTCCCGCGGTGGGCCGGTGGTGGCGTAGCGTACCCGGCTGCGGTGTGCGATACCCGGTCCCGGCCGGGCACGGTTACCCGTACCGCGATTCGGCCAACGTGCGCAGCGCCGCGAGATCACGAATCAGATTGCGCCGCAACATGTACGCGAGCAAAGGGCCGACGGATCGCTCGAGTCTGCGGTCATCGTCACCACGCCGGTGCGCCACGCGCTGTCGTTGGCATAGTCGGCGACGAGTTCCCAGACGAGCGCGGCGGGGCGGTCGATCGTCGTCTCCACGGCCAGGTCATAGGTTTTCATCGCCGCGCCGCCAGCGCCGCCAGCATGGCCGGGGTGTCGAGGTAGGCGTCGTAGCCGACGATCAGGCCGTTGCGCAGACGCCAGATATGTACCTCCGGGATGTCGAAGGGGGCGCCGCCCGGCATCGTCGTCCCGGTGGTTCTGCCGATCTGTACGACATCGGGTCCAGCCGCGAACAGGTGCTCGGAGAGCACCGTGCTGTCGATGTGCGAGAGCAGCGTGGTGAGGAACCGCACCGCGCCGGCGTGCCCGTGGTAGTGGCCGCCCCAGGGCAGTTCCGCGGTCTGGTTGATCTCGATGTCGGGATCGAACAGGCGCGCGATGACGCCGAAATCCCGAGTTTCGAAGGCCTGATACACCTGCGCGATGAGGTCGAGGTTGGTCGGTGACATGGTTGTGTTCCTTGGTCGCGATGACTGGAGCGACCCGTGTGCCGGCCGCTGCCGCCACTGTCACGCCGAGGTGTTTCAACCCCGCTTCAACTCCTCGGCGGTGTGGATCAGCGCCATCATCTGCGCCCACGTCAACTGCCTGCCCGCCGCCTCGGCGCGGCGCATGTCCGCCGCGGACAGCGAGCGATCCATGCGCTCGAGCAACCCGGGGTCGGCGAATTGCAGATAGCGGCGCGGATCGGCGCCGACCCGCGCCGAATGATGCAGCGCCGCGGCCCGCAGTTGGACCGCGACCTCGGGTGAGGCCAGCACCCGCAAGCCGTGCGCCCCGGCATGAACGGCGCCGAGGGCGTCGGCGATGTTCGATTGCTCGGTGAACGCGGCCAAGGCCCGGTCGATGGCGGCGATCGCCTCCCCGGCCGCGTCGGCATCGTCCGCGGCCGCCAGCACCGTCCAGGCCAGCACCACATCGGCCATGCCCTGGCACCACAGGTGACCGCATTCGGCGCTGAGCGCACGCGCGGCGCGCAACCACCCGATACCCTCGCTGTGCTTGCCTTCCAGCAGCAGCACGATCCCCTCACCGAACTGCGCGCACCCGCGGATCCAATCCGGTGTCGGCAGGCGGTCCACCTCGGCGGTGAGCCGGTCCATGGTGGCCCTGGTCGCCGCCACGTCGTCGAGCGCGGTCTGGGCGAGTCCCCGGAACATCAGCATGTGCAGCAACAACTCCCGCTCGCCGCCGGTCGCGTCGAGCAGCTCCGCGGCCGCGTCGGCATTGGCCAGCGCGTCGCGCGGATCGCCCGCGTGGAAGGACACGATCGACAGCGCGAGCAAGCCGCGGACCCGGTCCACCGCGGTCGCGTCGGTGGCGGCGGCGAGCGATTTCCGGATGAGATTGCGGCCGTCCACCAGCAGACCGAGCGAGCTCCAGGCGAACTGCAATGCCGCGGTGGTCCGCAAGGCCGCCACCGGATCTCGCGCGAGGTCGTGATCGATACCGGCTCGGATATTGGGTAGTTCCGCGGCCAGCGCGCGATAGGCCGGGCCCGCACCGTGCCCGGTCAGCACCGCGGTCTGTGCGGCGACGAACTCGCGCACCCACGCGGCGTGCGCTTCCCGGGTGGCCGCCGGGTCGGGGTCGTGATCCCGGCAGTAACGGCGCATGGTCTCCAGCAGCCGGTATCGCGGCCCGCCCGGGCCGAGATCGGCGGTGACGACCGAGCGGTCGAGCAGTGCCGCGAGGGTGGCGAGCACACCCGCCGCGGTCTCGACCGGCCGCACGGCCTCGGCGGCCTGCCACGTGAACCCGCCTTCGAATGGCCACAGCCGCAACAACATCGCCCGATCGGCGGGCGAGAGATGGTCGACACTCCAGCCGATGGCGGCCTCCAGGCCGGTATGCCGCGAGAGCGATCCGCGCGGGGGCGCGCCGAGCACGTCGAGCCGATCGTGGATGTGGGCGGCGATGCCGTGCAACCCCAAGGTGCGTTCCCGGGCGGCGGCGAGCTCGATCGCCAGGGGCAGACCGTCGACCGTCGTGCAGATCTCGCGGGCGGCCGCCAGATCGGCGTCGCCGGGCGACCAGTCAGGGCGCGCGGCCTGTACGCGGTCGAGCAACAGGCGCACGGCGGGACCGTCCGTGCCGTCCGCGGCCCGGATCGCCAGTGGTTCGAGCGTCAGCACCTGTTCGCCGTCGATGCCGAGCGACTGCCTGCTGGTCGCCAGCACCCGCAGTTCCGGACAACTGTCGAGCAACTGGATGGTCAGCGCGGCGACCGGCTCTATCAGGTGCTCGCAGTTGTCGAGCACGAGCAGGCCGGGCTGCAAGGTCAACGCCCGGCGCACCAGCGCGGCGGGATCCCCGGCGAGGTGGACCAGACCGAGCGCGGTGGCGACGGCGAGCACCACGGCGTCTGGGTCGTGCACGTCGCCGAGCCGTACCAGCCATCGATCCGCGGTCGAATCCGTTGTGGCGCAATACTCTACGGCCAGCCGCGTCTTGCCGATCCCCGCCGCGCCGACCAGGCTGACCAGTCGCCCGGCGGCGACCAGCGCACCGGTGCGGCGCAACTCGTCCTGCCGTCCGACGAACGACGACAGCGGCCGCCCGATGACCTGGCGGACCGGCCGCTCCGGGGCGCTGGCCTGCACCGCGGGCGGTCGCGATGGCGTCGCGAGCAGCAGCTCCGGGTCCTGGTCGAGCATGCGGCGCTCCACCGCGCGCAGCGCCGGTCCCGGTTCGACGCCGAGTTCCTCGATCAGCAACTCCCGGACCCGGCGCAATTCGGCCAGCGCCTGTGCTTGACGGCCACTGCGATACAGGCCCAGTGCGAGCAACTCCCAGCGCCGCTCCCGGAAGGGGGCGGCGGTGACCGCCTCGATGAGATCGGCCACCGCCGCGGCGGTCTGCCCGCCGGCCAGGCGGGCCGCCTGCAACTCCTCGACCGCGCCGTCGCGCAGCTCGGTCAGCCGCGCGCGCTCGGCCGAAAGTATCGGCGCGTCATCCAATTCGAGCCAGGGCAGGCCCCGCCAGAGCTCGAGCGCCGCGGCGAAGCAGCGCGCCGCGCCGTCGGCGTCCGCGGCGGCGAGCAGTCGCGTGCCGTTGGCGATCAGCTCGGTGAATCGGCTGACGTCGGTCCACTCCGGTCGCATCGCGAGCTGATAGCCGAAAGCCGTGCGCGGTAGGCACTCCCGATGCTCGGGGCCGAGTACCGTGCGCAGCCGGGAGGCGAGCACCCGCATCGTCGCGACGGCCTGCTGCGGCTGGTCGGCACCCCACACCAGCTCGGCGAGCACATCGTCGGGGACCGGTGTGCCGATGGTGGTCGCCAGCGCCGCGAAGAATCGCCGCGGCACCCGCCCGCCCACGTCCACGACCCGGCCGTCCACCTCGACCACGATCGGGCCGAGCACCCGAACAAACAGCACGTCCAGAGCGTAGCCGCCGCGCCGGGCGCCCGGACACGGGTTATCCGGTCCCGGGCGTCGCCGGGTTCGCCCGGAAATCCAGCAGGTCCTGCCGGAGCCGGGCATCGGGTTCGCGAGCGGCGGCCGTGGCGATCCAGCCGGCGGTGTCGGCTGGGCGAGCGTGCGGCGGCCAGGATCGCAAGGTGACCAGCGCGGCCCGGCGACAGCGGCTCACGCGGTTGGTCAGAGCGGTCGAGAGCAGGTGCGCGCCCTTGCCGGGGCGGTCGCGCAGCTCCCGGACGATGATCTCCAACGCCAGATCCGTCTCGTACTCCGCGGTGAGCCCGATGGATTCGGTCGGTCCGGACGCCAGCTCGGCAAGGGGCAGCACGTCCTGGGCGAGTTCGATCATCGCGTCGATGGTGTCGTCCCCGGCCCGGCGCATGGCCCACTGCCAGACGAAGACGTTGTCGCGGTGGGTTCGCAGATGGGCGATCGCGTACGGCAGCGCCGCCAGCCCGAGCCGTCCCGCACAGAAGAGCGCGGTCCGGAACGTGCCCGGCGGCTGTTCCGTAGTCAGCAGCTCCATGACGAGTTCACGCCAGCGCGGCTGCGCCAGCAACGCCGAGTAGCGCGCCGCGAGGCGGCCGGGTTCGCCTTCGGGCCAGTCGAATTCGCCACGCCGCACCAGGTCGTCGAGCATGAGCGCGCTATCCAGCCGGTCGATGGTGGGCGCGGCATGGGCGAGGAGTTCGGCGAAACGGTGCATGGCCGGTACGGCATCCTCGTAGTCGTGGATGTCCTGGACCGGTCCGCCGAGCGCGAGGGCGCGCAGGATGTCCGCCGCGCCGTCGAGCAGGGCGTCGTCGACCTCCGGCTCGAGCAACGCCTCGTAGAGGCCGCCGGTGGTGGCGGCGAGGTGTGCGAGGTACTCGTACATCACGTCGTTGCGGAAGCCCTCGCGCAGCAGCCAGGCCTTTACCTCGGGGTCGCGGCAGCCGGCGAGACGTTCCACCGCGTGGATCCGGCCCCAGCCGGAAAGTCGTTGCGCCAGTGCGAAAACCGCACGGTGCGGGTCGGGTTGGGTGTTCATGAGGGCGACGACGGCGAAGAGCGCGAACTCCTCCAGCGTGCCGAGGAGCTGTAGCAGTTCGGCGTCGCGTTCGTCGCCGCTGACGCCGAGCAGCACGATGCCCAGTTTCGCCACCTCCCGGCGGGTGGCCTGTTCGGTGACCAATCGTGCTGCCGTGCGCAGCTTTTCGCGCGAGATGTCGCGGGAACGCAGCTCCTGCACCAGGTCGTCGGCCACCCGCACGGCCTGTTCCTCGGCGAGCAATTCCAGTAACTGGGCCGAATCGTGCAGGTGACCGAGAATCCGATCGGCCAGCTCGGCGACCGGTGGCGCTTCGGCGACGAGATGGTGCGTCACCACACCGTCGAAGACCACGCTCGGCATGGCGAATCCGTGCGAACCGCGGGGTTTTTCGTCTGGTAGCGGACGCCCGTTGTCCGGCCAGGGGCCGGGCCCGTGCAGTGCGGCGAGTGACAGCGCGTGGGCCACGAAGGTGGCCTCGCGGGGGCTCATCGGCCCGGGCGCAGCACGCCCTTTCCATCGAAGATCATGGGGACGAGGATGACATCCCATCGCGCCATCCGCAAGGCATGCGCTGAATCATGCTGTGCGCCAGCGGTTTCAAGCCTCTTGGCGGAGCAGGTCGGTGAGTGATCGAGGTGTCCACGCCAGATCCGCACCGGGGCGAGTGGCGAGATAGGTCGCGGCGGCTTCGACCGACCACCCGTGCGCCTCGATCAGGCCGGCGGCGAGGTGGCGCAGGTAGGTCGGCGAGGGCGCGTTGCCGGGGAGTGCGTCGTGCCGCCACGGCGCGGTGCACGTGAGGATCGGGTGGCCCTCGAATGTTCCGGCGTACGAAAGGGTTTCATACCGTCCCGGGCCCAGTGGATCGCGGCCGCAGCGGATCGCCGTGGTCAGATCCAGGTCGGTGCCGGGCGGCCGGTACATCTCCTGCGCGGCGATATCGGAGAACTGGGCGGCGGTGAGCAGGTAGGCGCGGGCGGCGGTCTCGCCTGGCCCGTCCGGGTCGTAGAAGGCGCGCCCGCCGGTCCACACCAGCGATTCGGTCGCGAAATACAGCAGCCCGGGCAGCATCATCGGCAGCGAACGCGTGGGCTCGGCGGCGTCGCGGCATCCCGGCACGGCCCGCAGACCGCCCGCCGGTGTGCCGCCGCGCAGATAGCAGCGCAGCCTGCTCAGGTGCATGTTCGATCCGTAGGCCGCGTACCAGACCCGTTCCGGGGCCGCGCCGTTCGCCGTCACTGCACCATTGTGCCGCCCAACCCGCGGCGTGGACGTTGCGTCAGTCGCGCCGGAACACCGCACGCCAACGGACGAAATCCGGCCGCCCGGCGGGCGCCACCTGCTCGACCTTCACCGAGCGCAGGCCGGCACCGGTGAACGCGTCGATCTCGGCCCGGGTGAGCGGCCAGGGCGGACCGTCCACCACCTCGTCGTCGGCTCGGATTCCGGCGATCACCAGCAGATCACCGCCGGGGGCCACCATTGCGGCGATGTTCGCGGTCGCCGCGGCGCGCACCGACAGCGGCATCGACTGCACCGTGATCGATTCGACGACCAGGTCGAACGCGCCGGCCCAGGCGGTGGGCGGCGCCAGCAGGTCGGCCACCGTGTAGTCCACCTGTGACGCCGGAAATCGTTCGCGCGCAGTCTTTATCGCAGTGGCGGAGATATCGAAGGCGGTGGTGCGGAAGCCTAGCCCGGCCAAGTGCTCGGCGTCGCGGCCCAGCCCGCAGCCGACCACCAGAGCCCGCATCCCGCCGTCGGCCCGCTCGTGCCGCTCCAGCCAGTCGACCAGCAGCGCGTTCGGGTCCGCCGCGTCCCACGGCACGATCGCGGCGCCATCGGCGGCCGCGACGTAGAGCTGCTCGAACCAGCCCGTCGGGTCGTCCTGCGCCAGCGAGGCCGCGGCCAGCCGTTTCGTATCCACATCACGAGAATCGGTCACCCGGCGAGTCTCTCAGTCGGCCCCGCGCGCCGCACGGTGAGAATCACCGCACCGGCCGGTCGCGGTGTGCGCCCCGGCACCGGGCATGATCGGCGCATGACCGCACTGCACAGGCCGATCGCCGTCTTCGATGCCGGGCTCGGCAGCTATTCGGCGGTGGCTCTGCTGCACCAGCGGCTGCCCGACCGCGACATCGTCTACCTCGCCGACCGGGCCAGCTTTCCCTATGGCGCGAAGGACCGGGCGGAGCTGCTCGCGGTGGTCGACCGGGCGGTGCGCTTCCTCGGTACCTACGACCCGTGCGCCATCCTGCTGGCCTCCAACGCGCCCTCGGTGACCATCCTCGACGAGCTGCGCAGCGAGGTGCCGATCTTCGGTGTGCGCCCGCCGGTGCGCGCGGCGTTGGCGGCGGGCGGCGCCGTCGCGGTGCTCGGCGTGCGTTCGCTGGTGCAGAGCGCCGAGTTGGCGGAATTCCTTCGCGTGGAAGCTGATTCGGCGTTGTCCCGGGTGCATGCGGTGAACGCGTCGGCGCTGGTCGAGTTGGTGGAGAGCGGCGATTTCCTGTTCCGCCGCGAGCACACCGCGGCGGTGATCGGCACATTCTTGGACGAGTTGCTCACCGCGTACCCCGGGATCGAGGCGATCACCCTGTCCAGCACGCACCTGCCGTGGCTGCGCGACTACTTCGAGCGCGCACGGCCCGAACTGCGCCTGTTCGACCCGATCGAGGGCGTGGTGGATCGCATCCGCCCGCTCACCACCCCGGGCACCGGCGCCGTGCGCGGCCTGGTCACCGAGAGCGCGCAGTATCCGGCCGAGGAGTTCCGGGCCATGCTCGCGCGCTTGGCGATCGAACTCGAGCTGGAGCCGGTCGTCATTCCCTGAGCTCGGCTCGCATCAACTACAGTTAACGAAGTGCAAATAGGCGACCGGGAAGGGGGAATGCGGATGGTGAGTGAACCGAGCGCCGCGGCACCGCCCGCGGCGCATCCGGTCGCGGCCACCTTCGACCTGCTGGGCGACCGATTGACGCTGACCATCTTGCGGCACGCCTTCGTCGACCGCACCCGCCGGTTCAATCAGTGGATCGAACGCACCGGCGCGGCGCCCGCGGTGCTCACCGCGCGGCTCGGGTCGCTCGTCGACGCCGGTGTGTTCGTGCGCGTGCCGCAGCCGGGCGCGCCGGACCGGTTCGACTATCTGCTGACCGACCTCGGCCTGGCGACCTGGGAGATCCTGGTCTCGGTGTGGGGCTGGCAGCGCGAATGGACCGCCGCGGGGGCATTGCATCCCGAGCTGGTGCACGACGAGTGCGGGCATCGCGGGCCGCCGGCGTTGCTGTGCCGCGGCTGCGGGCACCCGGTGACGGCGCGCGATACCGAGGTGACACTCGGCGACGATGCGCTGTGGCGCTTCACCGCCGGCGGCCGGCGGCGTGGGCGCGCGCCGACGCCGGCCCGGCCGGATATGCGGTTCGACGAGGTGATGGTCGCCATCGGGGACCGGTGGAGTGCCACGGTGACCGGTCTCGCGCTCGCCGGCATGCGGCGGTTCGGCGATTTCCGCGCGGCCATGAACATGTCGCCGACCACCTTGACCGAGCGTTTGGCGCGACTGTGTGCGGCCCAGATCCTGTACCGATCCGGGGACGGGGCCGGTCGGGAGTATCGGCTGACACCGCGCGGGCGGGCGCTGTTCCCGGTCTTCGCTTTTCTGCTCGCCTGGTCGGAGTCGGCGCATCCCGGCGCGGCCGATCCGGGTCTGCGGATCCGGCACCGAGCGTGCGGGGCGCAGCTGCGGCCCGCGCTGCGCTGCCGCGGCTGCGACGCCACGCTCGCGCGCACCGACGTGCGCTTCGAGCCGTTGCCGTGGCCGGGGCTCGACCCGTTCGCGTGAGGCCGGCACCGGCCGCTCTTGACACCTTCCGGTGAGACGCGTATCACTTCAATAACTGTAGCGAAGGGATACGCGACTCATGACGCTGAACGAAGAACTCATCGCACCGGCGGCGCAGGCGCTGACCAATCCCTATCTGGAAGGGCCGTACGCGCCCACCGCGGACGAGATCACCGCGACCGAGTTGCCGGTCTTGCACGGCGAACTCCCGGCCGACCTCGACGGCGTCTATGTGCGCAACGGGCCCAACCCGCAATTCGCGCCGCTCGGCCGCTATCACTGGTTCGACGGCGACGGCATGCTGCATGCCGTGCACTTCGAGCACGGCAGAGCCACCTACCGCAACCGCTACATCCGCACCGACGAGTTCGAGGCCGAGCGGGCGGCGGGAACGGCGTTGTGGCGCGGCGTGATCGAGCCGTGGGACGACAACCCGCCCGGCGATCGCCGCGAACGCAACTCCGCCAACACCGATGTGGTCTTCCACCACGGCAACCTGCTGTCGCTGTGGTACCGCGCGGGCAAACCCTATGCGCTGGACCCGATCAGCCTCGAGACCCGCGGCGCCGACACCTTCGGCGGCACGCTGCCCGGCGAGGTCTCCGCGCACGCGAAAGTCGATGAGCGCACCGAGGAATTCATCTTCTTCGACTACGGCATCCACACGCCGTACCTGCGCTACGGCGTCGCCGATCCCTCGGGTGCGGTCACCCACTACACCGGACTCGAGCTGCCGGGCCCGCGGCTGCCGCATGACATGGCGATCACCGAGAACTATTCGATCCTCATGGATTTGCCGCTCTACAACGACCCCCGAGCCGCCGCGGCGGGCCGGTTCAAGCTCTTCTTCGATCGCACGCTGCCGAGCCGCTTCGCGGTGTTGCCCCGGCGCGGCGACGGGGCGCGGGCGCAGTGGTTCGAGGCCGCGCCGGGCTACATCTATCACACGGTCAACGCGTGGGAGGAGGGCGAGCAAATCGTCCTGGTGGTCTGCCGGGTGTCGAAGCCGAGTCCCGTCTCCGATCGGGCGAACCCGCTGGCCCAGTTGCTCGCGTACCTGCGCCCCGAGGCGAAACTGCATCGCTACCGGTTCGATCTGCGCACCGGCGCCACCGTCGAAGAGCCGATGGACGACGTCAACACCGAGTTTCCGGCCATTGATCAGGGCCGTACCGGTCAGCGCGGCCGCTGGTCGTATCAGATGCGGCTCTCGGTGGACCGCACCATGCTGTTCGACGCCGTCATCAAGTACGACGTGCGCACCGGCGCCAAGCAGACCCAGCCGTTCGGCGACGGCATCTTCGGCAGCGAGCTCGCCGTGGTGCCGCGGGCGGACGCCGGCGACGAGGACGACGCCTGGCTGACGATGTTCGCGTTCAACAGCCATACCCGGCTGTCGGAGGTGTGGATCTACCACGCCGCCGATCTCGCGGCCGGTCCGGTGTGCCGCCTCGGTCTGCCGGTGCGGGTGCCGTTGGGTTTCCATGCCACGTGGGTCAGTGGCGAGCGTATGCGTGCGGCCGCGCAGCCGGTCGAGTGAGCGCGTGCGCCACAGGGCTGGTGGGGCGATGAGCACGCCCGATCGCCCGGCATTGAGTGTGAGCCTGCCGTATTGGCAGGATCGGGACCCGCTGGACGCGCTCGCTGTCGCCGCGGCCGCCGAACACCTCGGTTTCGGCCGGTTGTGGGTCGGCGAGATGGCGACGTTCGACGCGTTCGCGCTGGCCACCGCGATCGGCCTCGCGCCGGGCCGGATGCCGCTGTGTATCGGGCCCCTCGCCGTCGACGTACGCACCCCCGTGACGATCGCCATGGGCGTCGCGAGCGTGGCCGCGCTCACCGGCCGCGCCGTCGACGTCGCCATCGGCAGTTCCAGCACCCTCGTCGTGCACGGCTGGCACGGCCGGGAAAGGCGCGACACCGCAACGCATCTGGCGGATTCGGCGCAGATCTTGCGCGGTCTGCTCGCGGGGAAGAAGGTCGACTTCGCGGGCGCGGTCGAGCGCACGTCGGGATACCGGCTGCGCCTGGCCGCACCGTCCTCGTCGATCACCGTCGCCGCCTTCGGACCCCGCGCGCTGGCCGCCGCGGCCCGCACTGCCGACCGGGTGGTGCTGAATCTCGTGACACCGGAACAGGTCTCGCGCTGCGCCGAATCCGTGCGCGCCGCCGCGCGCCGGGCGGGCCTGCCCGATCCGGCGATCTCGGTGTGGGTCACCGCCGCCGCGGACCCGTCGGCGGACATCCTCGCCACCGTCCGCCGCGGTGTAGTGGGCTACCTGCGCGCACCCGGCTACGACGCGATGTTCGCCGAAGCGGGTTTCGGCGATCTGGTCCGGCTCGCGCACACCGGCGCGCACCCCCGCGACGTGCTCGCGGCCGTCCCGGACGAATTACCGGCCGCCGTGGGCATCTTCGGCGACGAGACCACGCTGCACCGCCGCGTCGCCGCCTACCGCGCCGCGGGCGCGGACGAGATCGTCATCGTTCCCGCCACGTCGGCGACAGACCCCGCCGCTCAGCACACGCTGGCCACCCTCGCAAGGATCGACCATGCCTGACACGCGTTCCGGCGCTTACATTTACGACGCTGTTCGGCTGCCGCGCGGTCGGGTGCGCAAACACGGGGGCACGCTCGCAGACGTGCCGCCCTACGAACTGTTCGGTCAGCTGTTGGGCGCACTCGAAAGCCGTTCGCTGTCACCGGAGTCCGTGGACGACATCGTGGTCGGAATCAGCACGGTGATGGGGGAGCAGGGCGGCGACCTCGCGCGGGCGGCGGCGCTGTGGGCGGGCTGGCCGGACCGGGTGCCCGGCGGGGTGGTGTCGCGGCTGTGCTGCTCCGGGCTGGACGCGATCGAGACCGCCGCCGCCCGCGTGGTCGCCGGGTACGCGGACCTCATCGTCGCGGGTGGTGTCGAATCGATGTCCCGGGTGCCGATGCTCGCGGATCGGCCCGCGATCGCCACCGATGCCGACCTCGGGGAGCGTACGGGCTTCGTGACGATCGGCGTCTCGGCCGATCTCACCGCGGCCGCCGCGGGCATCACCCGCGCCGAACTCGACGAGTACGCGGTGTCGTCGCATCAGCGAGCCACGGCCGCACCGACTTCCGGATCGGTGGTGCCGGTACGCAAAGGCGCGACGGTGTTGCTCGCCGCCGACGAGGGCGCACGGGCCGATGCGAGCACCGCGACCTTCGCGGCGCTGCCTGCCCTGTTCGGCGACGATCCGGCCTGGCAGCGGGTGGCGTGCCGCTTGCCCGGCGCGCCACATCCGGCCGACGGCCTGCACACGATCGCGACCGCACCGCAGTTGGCCGACGGTGCGTCCGCGCTGGTCATCGGCAGCAGGCGGGCCGAGCAACGGTTCGGCAGAGCGCCGCTGGCCCAGATCGTCGGCAGCGCGCAGACGGCCGTGCGTTCGCCGCTGCTCACCGCGCCGAGCACCGCCGCCCGGCTGGCGCTCGACCGGGCCGGGCTCGCCGTCGCCGATCTCGACGTGCTCGAGATCAACGAATCCTTCGCCGTCACACCGATTCTGCTCACCCGGGAGCTGGACGTGGATGCGGCGCGGGTCAATCCGGCCGGTGGCGCCCTCGCGGTCGGGCATCCGCTCGGCGCGACGGGCGGCAACCTGATCGTCCAGGCGCTCGACGCGCTCACTCGTACGGGTGGCGAACACGCACTCGTCGCCATTCCCGCGGCACTGGGGCTCGGCTCCGCGCTGGTGCTGCGGCTTCTCCGCTGAAGGAACGCCCATGCCCGAGTCGTCCACCACCGCAACCGATACCGGCACCCGTACCGACGTGCCCACCTGTCATCGCGCGGACAAGGTCCGCGAATATCTGGCCCGGGGCTGGTGGCAGCCGGAAACACTGCCCGACCTGCTCCGGCAACGGGTCGAGGCGGCACCGGAGGCGCCGGCGATCTCCGATCCGGCCGACCTCGCGGCGCTGACCGGCGCGTCGCCGCGCACCCTCTCGTGGCGCGCCTTGGACGAGCACAGTGCCGACCTGGCAGCGGTGCTGTATCGCAACGGGATTCGGCAGGGCGACACGGTGGCGGTGCAGCTGCCGAATTCGATCGCGTTGACCGCCACCTATTTCGCGCTGTGGCGGCTCGGCGCGATCGCGACGCCGATGCCCGCTTCGTTCCGCCGCCACGAGCTGTCCGGCATCGTCGCCGCCGCCGGCGCCACCGCGGTGATCACGGCGGGGGCGTTGTCCGGTCGCGAACTTGCCGGGGACGCACTGGAAGTGGCGGACACCGTGTTCGCCTTCGGCCCCGGTGTGCCGGACGGGGCGATCCCGCTGGACGCCCCGGTGGCCGCGGCGGACCGCGAACGGCTGCGGTTCTATGTGCGCGGGCTGACGGTCTCGGTCAACGATCGGGTCACCGTCTGCTGGACCAGTGGCACCGAGGCCGCGCCGAAGGGGGTCCCGCGCTGTCACGGCGACTGGCTCGCCATGGCGTGGGGCGTGCAGGACGGGCTGTGTCTCACCCCGGAATCGGTGGTGCTCAACCCCTTTCCGATGGTCAACATGGCGGGTTTCGCGGCGTCGTTGCTGCCGTGGCTGCTCGTCGGCGGGCACCTGGTGCAGCACCAGCCGCTGAACCTGCCCGTGTTCCTCGGCCAGATCGCGCGGTACCGGGTGACCCACACCAGCATGCCGCCCGCGCTGCTGACGATGCTGCTGCACAACGAGACCTTGCGCGCGTCCGCCGATCTCAGCTCGTTGCAGCGGGTCGGCTCCGGCGGCGCGCCGTTGCCGCCGAGCGTGGTGCGCGGCTGGCAGGACGAACTCGGCATCGAGGTGCTGAATTTCTTCGGCTCCAACGAAGGCGTCTGCCTGATGGGCGCGCCCGTGGACATCCCCGATCCGCTCACTCGCGCACAGCATCTGCCGCACTACGGCGCGCCCGGGGTGCGCTGGGCCACCCGGCTCGCGCGGAGCACGAGGGTGAAACTCGTCGATGTCGGCACGGGCGCCGCGGTGACCGCGATCGGTGGCACCGGTGAATTGCGGCTGGCCGGGCCCGCGGTGTTCGGCGGCTACCTGCCCGGCACCGCGGCGAACGAGCCGTTCGACGAGGACGGATTCCTGTGCAGCGGAGACGTCTTCGAGCTGTGCGGCGTCGACGGCCGGTATCTGCGGTTCGTGGACCGGATCAAGGAGATCATCATCCGCGGCGGAATGAACATCGCACCCGCCGAGATCGAGGGCCTGCTGACCGATCATCCGGCCGTCGCCGACGTCGCGGTCGTCGGCTATCCCGACGAGGTGCTCGGTGAGAAGTGCTGCGTCTTCGTGGTTCCGGCGCCCGGCGCCACGGTCACACTGGCCGCACTGGTCGAGCATCTGCGTGAGCGTGAGGTGGCTTCGTTCAAGCTGCCCGAGCGGTTGGAGCTGATCGAGGCGCTGCCGCGTAACCCGGTCGGCAAGCTGCTGCGGCGCGAGCTGCGGGAGACGCTGCGGGGCAACGGCGTCGAGACCTGACCGGGCCCCGTCCTGCCCCGCCCCGCACCAGAGACCGGAGTACGCATGTCCACCAGCACCATTCACCTACTCGGCGGCAGCCAGACCGATTTCGCGGTCAACTGGCATCGGTCCGGCTTCGGCTTCGACGCGCTCGTCGCGGCGGTGCTCGCCCCGACCTTCGAGGCCACCGGCGTCGGGCCGGACGAGATCGAAGTGATCCATCTCGGCAATGCCTTCGGGCAGCTGTTCACCGGGCAGGGCCAGCTCGGTGCGATGCCCGCCACCGTCTGTCCCGAACTGTGGGGTGTACCGGCGAGCAGGCACGAAGCGGCGTGTGCCTCGGGCAGTATGGCGCTGCTGGCCGCAATGGCAGACCTGGCGGCGGGCCGCTACGACTGTGCGCTGGTGCTCGGCGCCGAACTGGAGAAGACCGTGCCGGGGGAGCAGGCGGCGGGCTACCTGGGGGCCGCCGCCTGGGTGGGCCACGAGGCGCAGGACGCGAAGTTCGTGTGGCCGACCATGTTTGCCGCCCTCGCCGACGAATACGACCGCCGCTACGGCCTCGACGACGCGCATCTGCGCGCGATCAGCGAACTCAACATCACCAATGCCCGCGCCAACCCGGCCGCCCAGACCAGGAACTGGACCTACTCCCGGGACAGCTTCGCCGCCGACGACACCGCGAACCCGCGGGTGGCGGGCCGGTTGCGCCGCCAGGATTGCAGCCAGATGACCGACGGGGCGGCGGCCGTCGTCGTGGTGTCGGACCGATTCCTGGCGCGGCGCACCGATTTACGGCCCGGACGCCGCGCCGTGATCAGCGGTTGGGGACACCGCACGGCCGGCCTGTCGTTGGCGGGGAAACTACGGGTCGCGGCGGACGACCCGTATGTCTTCCCGCATGTGCGCGCGACCGTCCTGGACGCGCTGGGGCGCGCCGGATTGCCTGCCATCGACACCGTGGACGGCGTCGAGGTGCACGACTGCTTCGCCATGTCGGAGTACATGGCGATCGATCATCTCGGTATCACCGGTCCCGGGGAGAGCTGGAAAGCGGTGGAAACGGGCGAAATCGGGCGAAACGGCAGGATTGCTGTCAACCCGGGTGGCGGATTGATCGGGGGTGGCCATCCGGTGGGGGCGACCGGGGTGCGTATGGTGCTCGACGCGTACAAGCAGGTGACCGGGCAGGCAGGAGACTATCAAGTGCCGGACGCGCGTCGATTCGCCACCCTCAACATCGGCGGGAGCGCCACGACCGCAGCGAGTTTCGTGGTCGAAGCCGCGACGCGCCCGAACGAGTGAGGCTTTGCCCGGCCGCGTCCGCGCGGCCCAGGAACCCCGTAGCGAACATCGGGCGTTTCGGCGCGTCGTGCCCGCGACACGGTCATCGTGAACCGTTCAGTCTGGTACGCGCACCGGCGAAAACCGTGTCGCGGCACGCCGCATTCACCCGGCAAATCGACACTTTTCGCTGGCAACGGTGCGTCGTCCGGAAATGCGATGTAGCCTTCTCCCGCGTGATCACTTGTCTGCCATCGAATCTCCTCCTGGAGCCTAAATGACCATCCAGCATCCCATCGAGGACGAGGTCACGCAGCTGGCGAAGCGGGTCGAAAAGGCTCGTGGCCGGCTGGCATACCAATTCGATCCCGCGTTGACCGAAGCGCTGTCCGAGGACGAGCTGCAGGCGGAACGCGAGCTGGCCGAGCGGATTCGCGGCCAGGATCGTGGTCAGCGCTGGAAAGAGGCTCAGGCCGCCGCGTCGGCGGCCGACCGCGCCAGGCAGACCACCGAAGCCATCGAAAAGGCCGACATGCGAGATCTCCTGATGGCCCGCAAGGCCATTGCGTCACAGCGCCGTGAGTCGAGCCCGCATGCCAAACTGGCCTCGCTGTATCGGCATCGGTCCTGGTCGCTGCGCGCCCTGGCGGGCGTCGTCGGTGCGGGGATGCTGTGGTCGGCAGTGAACGTGCAGCAGAACATCGCGCCCGGCGGGGCCGACGATCCGCTGTTCTGGTTCAGCTATCTGCTGGAGGCGATGATCAGCGTCTGCTTGATCATCATCATGATCGGCACCAACAAGGTGGCCGAATGGGGCATCGTCGACAACCGCAAGCAGGTCGTCGCCGCCGAGGTCGCGCTGCTGTCGCTGACCGTCACCTTGAACACCTACCCGTACGTGCGCGCGGAACAGTGGTACGACGCCGCCGTGCACGCCGTCGCGCCCGTGATGATCGGTGTGGCCCTGCTGATTCACGACGCGGCCAGCGCCCGCTACGGTCTCGCGATCCACCGGGCCACCGAGCAGGTCCGCGACCTGCCGGATCCGGCCGAGCAGATCCGGCGCACGCTGCCGCCGATCGCCAGCTACCGGATGGACCGGCGGACCTCGGACGTGATGGCGGCGAGCGCGATCGCCGAACTCACCGTGGAGCCGGAGCCGGATCCGCTGGCGGAGTTGGGCGCCGGACCGAGTACCGCCGTCGTCGATCCGGAGATCGATGTCGTGGTGCAGGACGACGACGCCGTCACGGAGAAGAAGCCGGCCGTGTCGGGCTCGGCGTTCCGTGGCGCGACCGCGTTCGAGGCGACCTCGACCTACGAGAAGCTTGCCGCGCTGGACAAGCTCGTCGAGGCCGACAGCGCCACCGCGTTCTCGGCCACCGCCGAGAACGGTCGCACCGCAGGCGATTCCGAGCTCCGCACGGTGCCGAACGGCACCGAGGTCGCCGCGGCTGCCCCGGCCAGGAACGGTAAGTCCGCCGAGCTGCCCGCCGCGAAGAGCAAGCCCGCCGCGGCGAGCACCGAGAAGCGCGCGGCCGAGACCAAGCCGGTCGCGGCGAGCCCGGCCGCCAAGAACGGCGCCGTCAAGCCCGCCGCACCGGAGGTGCCCCCGGCCAAGCCGGCCACCCCGGTGACCAAGCCCGTCTCCGCGGCACAGTCGGCCGGTGCGACGACGGCGGCGATCAAGCGTCAGGACACCGAAAAGTCCGGCGGGACAGCCGATGCCAAGGACGCGCTGCCGACCCCGGAGATCCACGACACCGGCCAGTTCCGCATCGCCGAGATCCTCGAGCAGGAACTCGCCGAACTGCAGGCGGCACGTCGCCGGGCCCGCACCAACCGCAAGACCTCGCCCGCCGCGGGGCGCGATCGCTGAGCGCGGCACGCCGAACCCGGATCGTCCGGCCCGCTTCGTTACTCGGTGCGCACCGAGCAGTGCAGCGCGTCGAACATCCAGTGGTGGATCGCGCCGATCGTCGCGGTGACGCCCGTGACCTGCGCGGTGAGCCGCCAGTAGCGCTGTAACCGGGGATCCGGATCCGTCGCGCCGACGAGCAGCTCCCGGCGGAATCGCGGCGTGTCCCGGCGCCCGCGGGCCGCTGCGTGCGCGGCCACGTACTGGTCGAGCACGGTTCCGGCCTGCGGCTTTTCCGCCGCGGCGACGAGCGGTGCCGCCGCTTCGCACGCCTGCGCCACCGCCGTCACCAGCTGTCGCCGATCGCCGACGTCCGCTCGGTTGGATCGCCAGATCTGGTGTGCCATCGCGGTTTTGACGTGCGCGTCGGTCGCGAGTGCGCTGAGCTCGGCGTACGCGATCACGTGTCCCGGCTCCGGTTCTCCCGGTAGCGGCGCGTGCATCTCGATGAACGAATCGAACAGGCCGCCGGGCAGGGTACCGAGGATCGGACGCCACAGCGCCACCAGCGTATCGCGCACGGTGTCCCGATCATGTACTGCCGCAAGCAGAGCCACGCGCTCGGCGCGTTCACCGGGGGATGCGTGCTCGATGGCGAGCAATGCCGCCCGGCGCCAGCGCAACGCGTCGAGCTCGGCCTCGACGGCCGCCCGTTCTACCGCGACCGCAGTGCCGAGGGACTCGGCGCCGCCGAGCACCCGCACGATCGTGGGCAGCGGTACGTCGAGCGCCCGCAGCCTGCGCACCAGCAGCAATTGATCGATCGCGGCGGGCAGGTCGAAGATCCGGTGGCCGGCCCCGGTCCGGCGGTAGTCGAGAACGCCGCTGTCGCAATAGAACCGGATGGTGCGCACGGAAACGCCGGTCCGCTCGGCCAATTCGCCGATACCGGCCACGCCGATGGATGTGTCCTCGGTCACAGCGGCTTGCACCTCCACTCGGCTGGAGTTCCTAAGGTAATGCAACCACGAGCGAGAGGGGCCTACCGATGCCACACATCAGATCCTTGACCACCGAGGAGATTTGGCGGGCGACCGCCGCCGAACGGACCGCGCTCGCGGACCTGCTGGCGGGACTCACCGAGGAGCAATGGGATCACCAGTCCCTGTGCGCGCAGTGGCGGGTCCGCGACGTGGTCGCGCACGTCGTGCAGACCACCCGCGCGCACCTCGGCTGGATCCTGGTGAACCTGGCCCGCGCCCGTGGCAACGCCGACCGGGCGCTGTGCGAGGTCGCGATTCGGCACGCAGACCGGGTCGGCACGCGCGAGTTGCTCGCGCAACTGCGCGCGAGCGTGCCCGCGCGGTTCGTCCCGATCAGCACCGTGCCCGCCGACCGGCTGCTGGACGTGCTGGTGCACGCTCAGGACGTCGCCGTGCCGCTGGGCATCGAGCACCCGATGCCCGCCGCGGCGGCGAAGGTTGCGCTGCAACGGGTCTGGGCGACGGCGGGCCGGTTCGGGATCGCCGAGCGGTTGGCGGGCGTGCAGCTGGTCGCCACCGATGCCGAATGGTCGGCGGGCGAAGGAGCGCAGGTGCACGGCACCGCGGGGGCGCTGCTGCTGCTCGCGACCGGCCGCCCCGTGGACGGGCTGCTCACCGGGCCGGGGGCCGCGGTGCTGGCCGACCGGCGGTGAACGGGCCGCCCCGGAGGCGGCCGGTGGCTGCTCAGGCGGGTTTGTGGGCACTCAGATATCGGATGCCGTCCATCATCTGACTGAACGGTTCCGGGAGCACCGGAGCGGCCCGATGGTAGAACTCGGCCAGCTGCTCGGGCCGGAGTGCGCTGGTGATCCAACCCTGTGTGGTGAGCCAGCTGTCGGCGTCGGCGCGGTCGTCGGTGTAGAAGAGGGCGCTGAAGTCGACCTTGTCGTAGACGGTGTCGCGCAGGTGCTCGGCGCGGTATGCGCTGAACTGCTGGAGATCGACCGCACTGTCGAAGGTGTCGGTCGCCAGACTGCTGCCCGGTGCGGACAGTTGATCGATGCGGCTGAACAGGGCGTCCTGCGCCGCGCCCGGCAGGTAGGGGAGCAGCCCCTCGGCCGACCAGACGGTGGGGACGGCCGGATCGAACCCTGCCGCCAGCAGCGCTGCGGGCCAATCGTCGCGGAGATCGACGGCGACTTCCCGGCGCTGCGCGCGGGGGACGGCGCCGGTCGCGGTGAGCACCTGGCGTTTGAAGTCGAGCACCTGCGGCTGGTCGATCTCGAAGACGGTCGAACCCTGCGACCAGTCCAGCCGGTAGGCGCGTGCGTCCAGGCCCGCGGCCAGGATCACCGCCTGCCGGACCCCGGCCTGTCCCGCGGACACGAACAGATCGTCGAAGAACTTGCTGCGTAAGCCGAGGTAGCCGTCCATCAGCGGCGTGTCCTGCCACCGCTGCGGGTCCCGGACCAGCGCTATCGTGGCCGGGTCACCGGCCGCCTCGACGAACCGCGCGGCGAATTCGTCGTGGATCAGGGCGTCGGGTCGTCCGGTCTCGATCGCGCGGGCGGCCGCGACCTGTAGCGCGGTCATCCCCACGCTGCTGACGATGTCCCAGGTATCACCTTCGGTACGCATCTTGCTCTCCTCGAATGACCGGTGCGACAAGCGCTTCGGACGTATCCATCCGGCGAATTCGCTTGTCGGCGTGGCAATTACATTGCTGTCCAGGGGGCCGTGCGGGAATCGAGTTCGATCATACGACTGACTGGGACGGTCGTGCTAGAGCTGTGGTACGGGAAACCGCGGGGTCAGCACGTGGTCGGGCCGGGATCGGCGCCCGCGACGACCGCGGTGAGCCAGAGCAGCGAGGGTTCGTAGCCGATGAGTTCGGCCGAAATATGTTCCGAGGCAGGGACTCTGAAGAAGCGCAGGTTGGCGCCCGCGGCGCAGTAGCGCTGCACGACCGGTTCGATCGACGGGATCGGAATGATCGGATCGGTGGTGGAATGCCACATGGCGATCGGTACATCCGGGGTGTCCCCGTAGCCGAGGCTGTCGCGATGCAGCACCGACTGCACATCCGGGTCGAGGAAGGCTTGCGGGTCCTTCAGATAGTTCTTCAGCGGCCGCCATGCTCCGGTGGCCGCCGCGGTGTAGAGACAACGGTGCGAGATGTCGTCGGCGACGGTCATGCCGTCAGGGGTGAGGAACTTTTCCAGTGGCAGTTCGTCCGGGAACTCCCTGGACAGTCCGATGATCCAGATCCAGCCGACGAAATCGGACTGCCCCGCGATGCCGGGGCCCGCGTCCATGGCGAACTGCGTCATCGCGTGCTTGTCTCCGGGCACACCACCCTGGGCACTGCCTTTGACCGGCAGTTCCGGGGCGTAGCTGCGATGCAGCTCGGCCGCCCAGGCCGTGGCGCTGCCGCCGCCGGAGTAACCCCACAGCCCCACCGGCGCGTCGGCCAGCCCGAGCCCGGCTCGGCGGACCGCACGGGCGCCGTCGAGTACCATCCGGCCTTCGCTCGGCGCGAGCGTGGTGCTGGTCTTGCCGTTGAAGTCGGGCACCGATACCGCCATGCCTTCGGCGAGGAACTGCAGCAGCAGCTGGGTTTCCTTCATCGTGCCCGCGCGCAGCGTGTGCGAGGGGTTGCATGCCGGGTCGAGGCCGTCGATCGCCTCCTGATAGGAGATGACCGGTCGCGGCGTGGGCCCGAGCCAGGGGATGCCGGGGATCAGCACGGTGGTCGCCGTGGTGATCGGCCGATCGTGGCTGTCGGTGCTGCGGTAGAGGATCTGTTCGGTGTGCACCGGCGGCCACGGCACGCCGAGCAGATAGCTCGTCACCACGCGTTTGCGGATGACATCGCCGTTCGCGTAGGCGCCGAGATCGGCGGGATCGTCGTACCACCGATCGTCGCCTGGCATGGGCACCGGGATGAGCCGATAGATATCGGTTTCCCTGGGCAGCGGCGGGAATTGGTTCTCGTCCGGCCGGTTCGGCCAGGTGGGCGCCGGATTACCGGGCGCATCCGGTGCGGCGGTCGCCGTACCGGTCACGGCGAGCGCGGCAGCGAGGGTGAGACCGACTACGAAGGTCGCGGAACGAGAGCAGGGCAGCATTGCGTCTTCCTCACGGGCATTGATGGGCACCTGAGCCTGGGCCGCGCGCGGCGGCCGCCAACCGGGACCCAGGCAGTGCCCGACCGACCGAACGAGCACTCATTCCACCCGACCTGTGATCCGGGTGTCACTACGCACTCGCTCAGTATTTGCCCACTTCGCTCTGTGCACTGTGCATATATGTAACCGTAAATGCACAGATATTGCCCGAGGGTCCCAGCACGCCGGAGAGTCTCAAGGCGCGACGAGCCGGAACCGCACCTGCTGGCCCGGCCGCAACTGGGCCAGCAGGTCCACATCGGCGCTGACGACTGTGCCGACGACCGGATAGCCGCCGGTGATCGGGTGGTCGGCGAGGAAGACGACGGGTTCGCCGCTCGGCTGTACCTGGATGGCGCCGAGCGCCATGCCCTCGGTGGGCAGTTCCTTGTCGTTGATCCGGGTCAGCGGGGGATGCTCGCCCACCCGGGTCAGGCGCACACCGACGCGATCGGCGCGGTCGGTCATCGCCCAGGCGCCGGTGCACAGCGCGCGCGGATCGGTGAACCAGTCGTCGCGCGGACCGAGTAGCACCCGGACTTCGACGGTTCCGGTATCGGGCGAAGGCACCGGTGCCACAGCGACATTCGGCCACGGGTAGGTCCGCGCCGAGCCCACCGTGAGCTCGGTCCCGCCCGCCAGTGCCGCCGGCCCGAGCCCGGCCAGCGTGTCTGTGCTGCACGAGCCGAGCACCGGTTCGGCCGCGATGCCGCCGCGCACTCCGACGTAGGCGCGCAGGCCCGCCGTGGCCATGCCGAGCTTCAGCTGCTGACCGGTCGCCAGCGCGAGCACGGCGGCGCGCGCCTGGGGTACGCCGTCCACGGTGATCGGTGCGTCGGCGCCGGTGACCGCCAGCAGGACCGGCGCGAGTGCCGTCAATTCCAGTCCGCCGAGCAGTGTTTCGATGCCCGCCGCCTGCTCGGGGTTACCGACCAGCCGATTGGCCAGCTTCAGCGCACCGCGGTCGGCCGCACCGGATACGCCGACGCCGATGGCGAACCAGCCGGGCCGGCCCAGATCCTGGATGGTGCTCAATGCCCCGGCGGCGTCGACCCGCAACGCGGCATGTCCCGCACTCACGCGGCGGCCTCCTCGGTGAAACGGACTCGGGTGCCCGGACGTAACAGGGACGGTTCGGTCCGGGTGAGGTCCCACAGGCGAAAGTCGGTGGTGCCGATGATCTGCCAGCCGCCGGGTGAGCGCCGCGGATAGACGGCGCTGTACCCGTCGGCCAATGCTACCGAGCCCGCGGGCACCGAGGTGCGGGCCTCGGCCCGCCGCGGCACCGCGAGCCCGGTGTCCGTGCTCTCCAGATAGCCGAAGCCCGGCGCGAATCCCACGAAGGCGCAACGCCATTGCGCCTTCGTGTGGGCCTCGACGACCGCGCGGGCGTCGGTGCCGAGCAGTGCCGCGACCGCGGCCAGGTCCGGTCCGTCGTAGCGGACCGGGATGATGATCGCGGCGGGCGCCGGCGCCTCGGACGTCGCTCGCTGGGGTGACTGGGCGCGCCGGAACAGTTGGCGCAGAACGTTTTCCACGGCCCGGCCGTCCGCGCTGTCGGTCATGGTGACCAGTACCGTCTGCGCCGCGGGCAGCACATCGTGCACCCCGTCGGGCAATTCGCACCGCAACAGGTCGACGAAGGCGACGAGGTCGGCGTGGTCCTCGGGGGCGACCAGCAGCGAACGGTCACCTGCGGGCAGTATCCGCAGCGGCACGGTGCTCACCGACATCCTTTCTCGTTCAAGCCAGTTCGCGGCCACGGGTCTCCGGCAGGCCGAACAGCGCCAGCACCGCGATCAGGTAGCCGAGCGCGCCGAACATCATCGCGCCGGTCAGGCCGAACGCGGTGGACGCCAGAAACCCGACGGCCGTGGGGAAGATCGCGCCGACGCCGCGCCCGAAGTTGTAGGTGAAGCCCTGTCCGGTGCCGCGCGAGGCGGTCGGATACAGCTCGGACAGGAACGACCCGAAGCTGGAGAAGATGGCCGCGGTACAGAAGCCGAGGGGGAAGCCGAGGATCAGCACCAGGGTGTTCGCCCCCTCGGGGACCTGGATGTAGGCGATCATGAAGGCCAGTGACAGCACGGCGAACAACTGGATCGTGCGCTTGCGCCCGAGCCGGTCGGCGAGGATGCCGCCGGTGACGTAGCCGAGGAACGCGCCGCCGATCAGCAGGAACAGATAACCGCCCGTACCGACGACATTCAGGTGCCTGCTCTTCTTCAGGTAGGTCGGCAGCCAGGTCGCGAGGGTGTAATAGCCGCCCTGCACGCCGGTGGCCAGCAGCGAGGCGAACAGGGTGGTCCGCAGCAGGTCGCGCCGGAAGATCGCGAAGAACGATCCGGCCTGCTTGCCCGCCGATTCGCGGCGCTGGGTCACGGCTTCGGAATCGGTCAGATTGCGCCGCACCCAGACGATCAGCAGCGCGGGCAGTGCGCCGGTCCAGAACAGCACCCGCCAGGCCAGGTCCTCGTCGACGAAGTGGAAGACCAAGGTGTAGACGAGCACCGCCAGACCCCAGCCCGCGGCCCACGCGCTCTGCACATAGGCCACCGCCCGCCCCCGGTATTTGGACTGGGCGTACTCGGCGACCAGGATCGCGCCCGCCGCCCATTCGCCGCCGAAGCCGAGACCCTGGAACGCCCGGAACACCAGCAACGTCTCGAAGTTCGGTGCGAAACCGCACAATACGGTGAACAGGGTGTAGGTCGCGACGGTCAGCTGCAGCGTCCGTACCCGCCCGATCTTGTCGGCGAGCACGCCCGCCAGCGCGCCGCCGAGCGCGGACACCAGCAACGTCACCGTGGTGAGCAGCCCGGCCTTGCCGGAGCTGATGGCGAAATACGACGTGATCGCGCCGAGTGCCAGCGGCAGCACCTGGAAGTCGTAGGCGTCCAAGCCGTATCCGCCGAACGCGCCGAGGAAGGCGCGTTTGCCTTTGGCGCTCATGGTGCGGAACCAGTCGAACGGCTGCGAGGTCCCGGCGGAGTCCGCCGGGATGTCCGTGGAAAGGGTCATGATGCCTCATAAATCTCTAGCTCGAGAGAGCGACCTACGTCACAGCACAGTACGGATCGTTGAACGATTCTGCAATCCTAAAGTTGGATCGTCGGCTGGCAGTGCGATCTGAGCTATGCTCGAACGGCAAGCCACAGGTCAGCGGAGGTTTGGATGACGACACCGGTAGATCGGCCCGATCCCGTCTACACGGCCCTTTCCGAACACAAAGGTCTGCTGACTCGGTCCAGCCGCAGCTCGCAGACCGCCGATATCGTCCGCGCGAGCATCCTGGACGGCTCGCTGCGTCCCGGGTCCCGTCTTTCCGAGCCCGATATCTGTGCGGCGCTCGGTGTTTCGCGCAATACCCTGCGCGAGGCCTTCCGCTCGCTGATCGAAGAGCGGCTGGTGACCCACGAACTCAACCGCGGCGCCTTCGTCCGGGTGCCCACCTCCGACGATGTCGCCGAGCTCTACCAGTGCCGGCGCATCGTCGAGTGCGCGGCGATCCGCGGATTCGACCGCGCGGCAACCGGATCCGACGAGCTCGCGGCCGCGCTCGCGCGCGCCGACGCCTGCGCCGCGGAACAGGATTGGACCGGGGTCGGCACCGCGGACATCGACTTCCACAAGGCGATCGCCGCGCTCAATCGCAGCAAGCGCCTCGACCAGATGATGTCGAGCGTGTGGAACGAACTCCGCTTGGTCTTCCACGTGATGGCCGATCCGCTCACCTTTCACGAGCCCTATCTGGCGCGTAATCACGAGATCCACCGCGCGCTGCTCGACGGTCGCGGTGCGGTGGCCGAACAGATGCTGGCCGACTATCTCACCGACGCCGAAACGCATATCCGGTCCGCCTACACGCGCGTCGGCGCCTGAGCGGTCAGCGCAGATACCACCCGGAGCTGCCGATCGGGATCTCCTGCTGCATGCGCGGAACATGCTGGTCGAAGAACAGTTTCGCGGTCAGCTCGGCCCGGCTGCGCACCTCGAGCTTGCCGAAGATCCGTTTGACGTGATCGTCGACGGTGTGCGCGGACAATGCGAGCAGCTTGGCGATCTCGGTCCGCGCATAGCCGCGGGCGAGCAGCCCGACCACGTCCCGCTCGCGCGGAGTGAGCCGATAGGTGTCGGCGACCAGTGCCGCGATCTCCACCGGGCGGGTGGCCTCGATGAGCACCGAGAGCTGGTCGGCGGCGCCCGGTAGCCGCTCCGCGTGCAAGGTCATCCAGCGCCCGCTCCTGGTCCGGGTCCTGGCCCGCGCCGGGCCGGGGCGAGACCAGGCTTGATGCGCCAATGTCATGACGCAGAAAGGGATGTCGCGGTCCGGGTCGACGCCGTCGTCGATCTGCGCCAGCCAGTGCGCGGCCGCCGCGGTCATGGAGACCGGGTGCAGGCCGGGCGTCAGCAGCAACAGCCCCGGCCCGGTGACCGCGTCCTCGGCGGCGATCTCGGTGAGCACCATCTCCCGGCGGATCGCGTCGGCCACCGAGGTGGTGGCCGCGCCGGCGAGTTCGGCGTCGGCTGCGGTGAAGTCCGGAACATCCGCGCCGCGAAACAGCACCAGCGCGCCCCACACGTTTCCCTTGTCGCCGAAGAGGATACGCATCTCGCGGGTCATCCCGCTCGGCACCAGGATCTCCCGGTAGTGCCTGCTGCGCTCGGGGTGTCCGTCGGTGGCCGCGCTCAAGGTCATCGCCCGGTGCGGGCCCCTGGCCAGGGTCGGCAACGCCAGTGCGTCCCGACCGCCCGCCTCGATCTGGAGCATCGCGTCCATGTACTCGAGCGGCAGCCCGTTGCGATGGCAGCCGCCGGTCGGCAGCACCGAACCGGGATCGACGGTCAGCACGCACCACGCGTCGAAGGGCACGGCCTCGCGCAGCACCGCGGTCACGGCGCGCTCCAGTTCGACCGCACCGGACACGGTCCGGCAGACGCGGTCGACGCCCGCGGTCACCCAGTCCAGGGATTTCTCCGGCATGGGTCTCAGTATCGTCCGCCGCGCGGCCGTGCCGAACCCCCGGAATCGGGGATGGTCGCGCCCGGCCCGGCTGGCGAGGCTTTCTCGCATGACCAGTTACGCCGCCGGGCTGTCCGGCTTCACCGGCGCTCTCATCCGGCCCGACGATCCGTACTATCACGCCGCGCGCCGACTCTGGAACGGTGCCATCGATCGCTACCCGGCCGTCATCGCGCGCTGCCGGAGCGCGGCCGATGTCGCGCTGGCGGTGCAGTTCGGGCGCAGGCACGAACTCGCCATAGCGGTGCGCGGCGGTGGGCACAGCTTTTCCGGGCTGTCCATGTGCGAGGGCGGGTTGGTCATCGACCTGAGTGCGATGCGCGCGGTCGAGATCGATCCGCGCGCCCGGGTCGCCCGGGTCGAGCCCGGGGTGCTCTGGCGGCAGCTGGACGCGGCGGCCGAGGCGGTCGGGCTGGCGGTGCCCGGCGGCGAGGTCTCCCACACCGGCGTCGCCGGGCTGACCCTCGGCGGCGGAATCGGCTGGCTGTCCCGTCGTTACGGTCTCAGCTGCGACAATCTGATCGCCGCTCAGCTCGTCACGGCCGACGGCGGGACCGTGGAGGTGACCGCGCACACTCACCCGGAACTGCTGTGGGGGCTGCGCGGTGGCGGCGGGAACTTCGGGGTCGTCACTCGGTTCACGATGCGGCTGCATCCGATCCCGGTGCCGATGTTCGCCGGGGCGGTGCTGTATCCGTTGGCGGCGGAACCGCTTTCGATGTTCCTGGAGGTGGCCCGGACCGCCCCGCCCGAACTCGGATTGAACGCCGCGCTGATCTGCGCGCCGCCCGCGCCGTTCGTGCCGCCGCAGTTCCACGGAAAGCCGGTAGTGGCGCTGGCAGCCTGTCACACCGGCGATTTCGCGGCCGCGCAGGCGCTGGTCCGGCCGCTGCGCACAGCGGGCACCCCGCTCGCCGATCTGTTCGGGCCGATGCCCTACACGGCGCTGCAAGCCATGGTGGACGACGCCGCCGCACCGGGACTGTGTGCCTACGGCCGTTCGGAATGGCTGGGCCCGCTGGATGATACGGCGGTGAACAGCCTGGTCGCGGCCGCCGAGCAGAGCACCTCGCCGATGTCGCAGTTGCTGGTGCGGATAGCGGGCGGCGCGATCGCGGACACGCCCGCCGAGTCCGCCGCCTTCGGCTTCCGCACCGCCACCGCGCTGCTCACCGTCGCCGCCGTCTGGCCGGAGGCGACCGACGACAGTGCGGCCCATCGCAATTGGACGCGGGCGACCTGGGCGGCGCTGCGCCCGTGGTCGGCGGGTGGCGGCTACGTCAACCATCTGGGCAACGAAGGCGAGCACCGCACCCGGGAGGCCTACGGCGAACCCGGGTGGCAGCGGCTGGTGCGGCTCAAGCGCGCCGTCGATCCGGACAACGTGTTCCATCTCAACCAGAACATCCCGCCTGAGAACCGTTGAGGCGCAATGGTCGCCGCGTTGGGTGCCAAAGCGCTGGGTGGTCCGGACAAGCTGGGTGGGCCGCCGCGGCGCGCAGGCTCAGGACACCATCGACTTGACCCAGCGCCGGCTCGGCGCCAGGCACCGGCGCTGCGCGTCGGCGAAGAGCCGGACCGCCGCCGGACCCGGCCACTGCGCGGGCAGCATCCGCTGCGGCAGGCCGGGATCGAGATAGGGGATCACGCGCCATTCGTCGAGTGCGGGCACGAACCGTTCGAAAGCGTCCCGGTCGCTGAGCTCGGCCGGATCGAGCAGGCCGCGATGCCGGGCGAGGAAGGCACGGTAGCGCGCGGCGAGTGCGGGCAGGTCCCACCACTGCGCCGCCACCGCTGTCAGTGGGCCGGGCACCGAAAGGTCCACCGCGCGAAAGGTGGTCACGTACTCGTCGAGCCCGAGCGCGCGCACGATGGCGGTGACCTCGTCGGCCAGATACTCCGGGCAGATCCACAGCCCCGGCGAGACGGTGCCGCAACCGATCGAGGTCAGCCGCCGCCGCAACTGGTGCCGGGCGGCGCGCTCGGCTTCGGGAATACCGAACGAGATCAGGTGCCACGCATCGGTATCGGCCATCTGCCGGAAGCCGAAGATACGCGGATCGCCGCGCAGGTACATCGCTTCGGCGGCCGCGGTGACGCGGTAACCGCTACGCCCGCCGCGGGATTCGGCCGCCAGCACGCCCTTGCTCTTGAGGCGGGCGACCGCCGTCCTGGTGCTCGGCTCCGGCACGCCGAGCCGGGTGAGCAGTGCGCCGAAATCGGCGATCGCGATCCAGCCGCCGAGGTCACGGACGTAGGCGCCCAGCACTGTCCGGGCGAGCGAGGTGGCGCTGCCCGGCCGCGAGTCGATGTCGTCGAGGACGGCACCGGCGGTCGCGGGATCAGCGTGTGGTGAGTTCATCGCGAATGGCCGACACTCCGGCGAGCACCTCGGCGAAGGTGGTGCTGAGCGGGCTCAGGCCGATCCGGATACCGTGCGGCGGACGGAAGTCGGGAAGGACGCCGCGCTCCCAGAGTCGTGCCGTCACCTGCTGGAAACGGGGATGATCGATCGTCACGTGGCTGCCGCGGCGGGCCGGATCTGCTGGCGAGGACACCGTTACACCCAACGGCACCAGCCACGCGTGCGCAAGGTCGAGCGCGAAATCGGTGAGTGCCAGCGATTTCGCGCGCACCGCAGGCATGCCGGCCGCCTCGATCAGGTCGAGCATGTCCTGGATCGGCAGCATGCCGACGATCGCGGGCGTCCCGCTGATCAACCGCCGGATACCGGGTGCGGGCCGGTAGCCCTGGGCCATCGCGAAGGGATCCTCGCGGCCCATCCAACCCCAGATGGGCTGGACGAAATCGGCGAGATGCGTGCTGTGGACATAGCCGAACGCCGGTGCTCCGGGGCCGCCGTTGAGGTACTTGTAGGTGCAGCCGACGGCGAAATCGATACCCCACGAGTCGAGTTCGAGCGGCACCGCGCCCACCGAGTGGCACAGGTCGAGCAGCAGCAGGGCGCCCGCGTCGTGGGCGACGGCCGCGATCGCGGGCGCGTCCAGCAGATAGCCCGACCGATAGGCGACGTGACTGAGCACGACCAGCGCGGTGTGTTCGGAAACGACCGGTGCCAGTTCGCCGGCGGTGACGCCACCGGTGAATTCCGGTTCTATCCAGCGCAATCGCAGCCCGAGATCGGCCGCGATCGATTCGAGCAGGTACCGATCGGTGGGGAAGTTGTCGCGGTCCAGCACGATCTCGGTGCGGCCGGGCCGCAGTGCGAGCGCGCCCCGGGCCAGCTTGTAGAGCAGCACGGTGGTGGAATCGCCGATGGTGGTCTGCCCGGCGGCCGCGCCCAGCACCGTCGCGCCGATCCGATCGCCGATCGTCAACGGCAGCTCGTACCACTGTTCGTCCCAGCCCCGGATGAGCCTGCCGCCCCACGCCTCGGTGACGAACTCGGCGAGGCGGTCGGCGCTCGCCCTGGTCGGCCTGCCCAGCGAGTTTCCATCGAGGTAGGCGACGATCTCGGGATCGTCGCTGCCGAGGAAGCGGCCCGGGTAGTCGCGTAGCGGGTCGGCTTCGTCGAGAGCTTCGGCGCGCGTGGCGAAGTCGTCGGTGGTCATGGCTCAGCCTCCGAGCTCGGTGCGAACGGCGAACAGTTCCGGGAAGAAGGTGAGGTCGAGCGCGCGCTGCAGGAAGCCGACGCCGCTGGAACCGCCGGTGCCGCGCTTGGTGCCGATGGTGCGCAGCACGGTGCGCATGTGCCGGAACCGCCAGAGCTGGAAGTTCTCCTCGAGATCGACCAGTTCCTCGAACGTCTCATAGATCGACCAGTGCCGCTGTGGGGCTTGGTAAATGGATTTCACCAGCGGAATGAGTTCGGGGTCGAGCACGTAGGCCAGCGTCACGTCCCGGTCCAGCGTCGAGCGCGGCACGTCCAGCCCGCTGCGCGCGACGTGCCGCCAGAACGAATCGTAGAGGCTCGGTTCGTGCAGCAGCCTGTCCAATTCTTTGTGCGCCACCGGATCTGCCTCGAAGACGCGCAGCATGGACGCGTTCTTGTTGCCGAGAATGAACTCGATCGCCCGGTACTGATAGGACTGGAAGCCCGACGAATTGCCGAGCACGCCGCGGAACTGGGCGTACTCGGTGGGCGTCAGGGTGGCCAGCACGGACCACTGCTCGGTCAGCGTCTTCTGGATATGTTTCACCCGCGCAATGCATTTGAGCGCTACGCCGGTGTCGTCGGCGTCGAACGCGGCCCGGGCCGCCCTGGTCTCGTGCAGCACCAGTTTGAGCCACAGCTCGGTGGTCTGGTGCTGGATGATGAACAGCAACTCGTCGTGATGTTCGGGCCTGCTCACCGGATGCTGCGCGCTGAGCAGGGTCGGCAGATCGAGGTATCCGCCGTAGCTCGTGCGCGAGCTGAAGTCGGTGACGATGTCGTGTTCGAGTGCCCGGGTGTTGTGCTCGACGGTCATGCGAAATCCCCACTGGTCGGGTACTACCTGGTGCCGCCAGGGTATGACATTATCGTGACGTTCGCTAGATCGATGTCATGGGAGGCGCGCGATGAGCGACCTGCGGATCGTCTTCGGGCCCGACGCGGTCACCCACTGGGCGACCGCCGCCGAACTGCTGGTCGCGGCCTGCGCCGCCTACGACGTCACGGCGGGGCCGGTGCGCGCCGCCGACCCGGCCGAGTTCGTCGCGGCCTGCCGTGCCGCCGCCTCCGACGAGGAATTCGTGGTGGTACCGGGTGCGGCCGCGCTGCCGGGGGATGTTCCACGGCGGATGATCCGGGTGGACTTCGAGCGCTGTGCCGCCGACCGGTCCGCCGGTGTGCGCACGCATATCCGCGGTCGCGGCCTGGCGGGTCTGCGGTACGCCGTAGCCGATTGGTATTTCCACCGGTGCCATCCCGCGACGATGCTGACCTACGGCACGCATCCGTATCAGCGGGTGTACCTGCGGACACCGGCGGGCCCCGGCCCGTTCCCGGTGGCCGTGCTGCTGCACGGCGGGTACTGGAAACCGTGGTGGGACAGCGACCTCATGCACGCCGTGGCGGTCGATCTCACCGCCCGCGGCTGCGCGACGTGGAACGTCGAATATCGCCGTCCGGCCGAATCGGGCTGGGCCGCAACCGTTGCCGATGTCGCCGATGCCTTCGCGGCGCTCGCGCCGGCGGCCGAGGCGAATCGGCTCGACCTCGATCGGGTTGCCGTGCTGGGCCATTCGGCAGGCGCACAGCTGGCATTGCGCCTGGCCGCCGACGCACAGGCCACCGACTTGCGCCCCGCCGCCGCGGTGAGTCTCGCGGGCGTGCTCGACCTGCGGACGGCGGATCGCCGCGAGCTCGGCGACGGTGCGGTGGCCCGCGCGCTCGGCCATCGCTACACGCCGGACTCGGCCGTTTACCGCTCGGCCGCACCGATCGAACGATTGCCGCTCGGTATACCGCAGCTGATCGTCTGCGGCCTCGACGACGAACCCGATCTGCTGGAGTTCAGCAGGAACTATACGGATCTGGCCCGTACGAAACAGGATTCGGCGGAGTTACTCGAGCTGCCGGCCGATCACTTCGCCGTGATCGATCCGGGCAGCGCGATCTGGCGGCGCACGGCGCAGTGGTTGATGCACACTCTCTGAATCCTCGGGGTGAAATCCTCGGCCCCGAAAACTATGGCTATCGGCGACCTTCCGAAGCTGCCTAGGCTGTGCCGCACATCATCTACGCGTCCTCTTTCGCGGGTGCGTGGATCCGGACAAAATCCGGACGATGCGGACACCCACGGTTATCCTGCCGGTACCACCGGCGGGTCACCGGATAGATAGCGCAAGGTGGGACAACAGAATGAAGGTCGGGGTCACGGGCGGGTCGGGATTCATCGGCTCCTATGTCTGCGAAGAACTGGTGCGGCGCGGCCACGAGCCGGTGATCTTCGACCATCGACGACGGGCGGGCGCGCAACCGTACGAGGTGATGCTCGGCGATATCCGCGACGCCACCTCGATGGCCGAACTCGCCGCGCACTGCGAAGGCATGATCCATCTCGCCGCGGTGCTCGGCACGCAGGAGACGATCAGCCGGCCCCGGCCCGCCGCGGAGACGAATCTGGTTGGCGGACTGAACTTCCTGGAGTCGGTGGCGCAGTACGATTTGCCCGGCGTGTACATCTGCGTCGGCAACCACTGGATGAACAACAGCTATTCGATCTCCAAGACCGCGGTCGAGCGGTTCGTGCACATGTTCAACGCGTATCGCGGTACCCGGGTGACGAACGTGCGGGTGGTCAACGCCTACGGCCCGCGCCAGTTGGCGGCCGCGCCGTTCGGGGCGGGCAAGGTGCGCAAGTTCACGCCGGCGGTGATCTGCCGGGCGCTGGCCGGCCAACCCGTCGAGCTCTACGGCGGCGGGGTGCAGCTGTCCGACATGGTCTGGGTGGGCGATGTTGCGCGCGTGCTGGTTTCGGCGCTGGAGTCGGCCGAGCAGGGCCTGGTGCCGGACGTCGTGCTGGAGGTCGGCCCGGCCCGCTCCCAGTCGATCCGGTCCGTCGCCGAACTGATCATCGACCAGTGCGTCGAATTCGGGTACCCGCGGGTGCCGATCGTCGGCCTGCCCATGCGGCCGGGCGAGGAGCCCGGCGCGGTCGTGCGGGCCGATCCGGCGACGCTGTCCAGCATCGGCGTCGACCCCGAATCGCTGCTGCCGCTCGATGACGGCATGCGGCGCACCATCGAATGGTTCATCGAGACCCGCGGCACACATTGGGGCGTGCCGGAGCCCTGCGAGACGGCCACGGCGTGATGGCCCCCGCCGGGTTCGGCCTCACCGTCGTGGTGCCGTGCCGCGACGAAGAGGTCAATGTCGTAGCGGCGCACGCGGCCGTCGTCGCCGAGCTCGGCCACCACGATGTCGAGCTGCTGTTCGTCGACGACGGCAGCACCGATGCCACGCTGGCGCTGGTGACCGGGCTGGCCGCGGAAAACGAACGGGTGCACTACATCTCGTTCGCGCGCAACTTCGGGTTCGAGGCGGCCTTCGCCGCGGGCTACAAGTACGCGAGCAAACCATGGATCCTGCACCTGGACGCCGATCTGCAGAGTCATCCGAGCCAGGCGCACAAGCTGATCGCGGCCGCGGCCGACGGGGTGGACGCCGTGTTCGGGGTGCGCGACGAGCGCGCCGATCCGCCGCTGCGAAGGTGGGGCTCCGCGCTGTCGGAGCTGATCGCGCGTCGCCTGCTCGGGATCGAAATGCCCCGAGGCGCTACGACATTCCGTCTGGTGCGGGCCGGTGTCGCCCGTCGGATCGTCGAACTGCGCCGTCCCGCACCGTACTTCATGGCGTCGCTGCCCGCCGTCACGAATCGCTACACCACCGTGCGAACGGCCCACCAGGCCCGGGCTGCCGGAGCGTCCAAGTTCACCGTCGCGGGGCTGGCCCGGCACGCACTGGACCTCTACATCGGGCACTCCGGCGCACCGGCAGCCGGCGCGGCACTGCTGCTGGTGGCCGTCGCGTTCGCCGCGTGCGCGGTGCTCATCCTGTTCGGCGCCGGCGTGGTGGGTGGCGGTGCGGTACTCGCCGCGCTGCTGTGCGCCGTGCTCGCG
The DNA here is from genome assembly GCF_000710915.1 of Nocardia brasiliensis IFM 10847. Taxonomy (GTDB): domain Bacteria; phylum Actinomycetota; class Actinomycetes; order Mycobacteriales; family Mycobacteriaceae; genus Nocardia; species Nocardia brasiliensis_A. The sequence continues at coordinate 33,268 of NZ_BAUA01000063.1, read as the reverse complement.
ACTATGCCGACATTGGCTCTGCTGCTGCGCTATTCGGTGCTCACGGCCGGTCGTGGCGTGCGCGCGCTGTATTACATACGAGAATCCGACCTGCCCATCGACGCGGCCGACCGGCTGCAGCTGGGGCGGTCCGTGGTGGGTGGAGGTGCGTTGTGACGGGCACGGTGGTCATCCTCGGCGGTGCGGACGGTTCGACGTCCACCTATCGCCGGGCCCGCGAACTCGGCTATCGCACCGTCTGCGTCGACCGGCGCGCCGACGCCGTGGCGCGGTCGCTGGCCGACGAATTCGTGCACGTCAGCATTCGGGACCCCACCGCGATCGCCGCCGCGCTGGACGGGCGCGCCGATATCGTCGGCGTGCTGTCGCCGGCCAGTGATACCGGGCTGTCCGCGCAGCGCTGGCTGGCGCGGCACTGGGAGCTGCCGGATCCGCTTGCCGCGCAGGTCGTGCACGCCTCGCAGGACAAGTCCTACTTCCGGGCGGTGTGCCACCGGCTCGGCTTCGACAGCTACGGGTACGTCGCGGGCCGGGCCGACGCGGAGCTCGCCATGCGCGCGGCGACACTGCGGTTCCCGGTGCTGGTGAAACCGCTGGACGCGCAGAGCAGTCGCGGGATCCAGGTGTGTGCGGAGGCGTCCGAGCTCGCGGCGGCGGCGCGGGAGGCGGCCCGGTTCGCCAGCGACGGCGGCGTCATCGTGGAGGAGCAGATCGCCGGAAAACATTACAGCGCAGAGGTATTCGTCGATCATGGCCGGATCGTGTTCATCGGAGTCAGCGCCCGCACGCTCACGCCCGCACCGCATTTCGTGACCGTCGAACACCGGGTGCCCGCCGACCTCGCCGTCGAGCAGCGCTGGGAGCTGACCGACATGCTGAACGAGCTGATCACCGAACTCGGCTATCGGCGCGGCCCGTTGACCGTCGATGTGATCGTGGACAGTTTCGGCACCCTGCATCTGATCGAGATGGGCGCCCGGGTCGGCGGCAACGGGCTGGGCGAACTGTTCCGGCACGCTTACGGCGTGGATACCGTCGGGGCCTCGATCGAAGCCGCGACGGGCGGCGCGGTCGATGTGCTGCCGACCCGGTCCCGCGCCACCGTGTCCGGCGTCCTCTACACCGACCACGCCGGGGTGATCGCGCAGGTGCGCGGCGCCGACGACGCGGCCGCGGCGATCCCCGAGCTGGCGGAGCTGGTGCTGTTCGTCCGGCCGGGTCAGGAGGTGCGGCCGTATCACAACGCGGCGAACAAGCTGGGCCACTTCATCGTCGTCGCCGATCTGCCGGACCGGGCGGCCGAGGCCGCGGACGCGGTGCGGGCCAGGTTGCGGTTCGACCTGAGCGGGGCGGCATGAGTCCCGCGGTGCGCAGCACACTGCTCGGCGGCGCGGCCGTGGTCGCGGCCGGACTGGTCTGGGGGACGACCGGCCGGGAGCACGGCGTGCCGAGTGTGTGGGCGCTGCTGGCCTCGCTGCTCCCGTTCGTCTTGGCGACCGAGACGATCGCGAGCCTGCGGCCCGAGTGGTTCCGGCGCGGACGGCTGGTCGAGATCTGCGCGCTCGCGGCGTTTCTCGTCGTGTTCTGCTTTCTGGTCCCGAAGATCTTCGCCGCCGCGCTCGACGACGATTTCAGCCGGTTGTATTCGTGGATGCGGATTCTGGTGCCGCTGCTGATCCTGTGCCTGGCGCTCATGCTGCGGCTGGGCGGCACGGGCCCGGCGGTGGCCCGCAGGGTCGGCTACGTGGGCATCCTCGTCATGCTCTCCGGCATCGAGGACCTCGCGTTCCAGCTGCTGCGCGGTAAACCACTTGCCGCGCAGTGGGATTGGGCCGATCACATGACGGTGCGGCTAGGCCATGTGGCGAGCCGGAACGAGGCGCTGGCCTTCATCGTGGTGCATCTGGTCCTGGCCGCGGTGGTGCTGTTGCTGCCGGACCGGTACAGGCAACGGATCGGCGACGGTCTGCGGCGGCGCTGCGGGGGCGTGCGGCGGCGCGCCGTCGCGGTCCGGCAGCGAGCGGGCGCGCGTCACCGCTGATGGTGTCCCCGCCTGCCACGCTGCCCGCACCGGCCATCGTGCTGTCGCTGCTGGCCGGCCGCGGCGGGTTCCGGCTCGCCTATCACGGCATAGCGCTTGTGCTGCTGGCGATCTGGGGCACGGACCAGTTCGCGGTGTACGCGAGCGCGGTCGGCGCCACGGCTTGGATCGCGCTGCTCAGCTCCGGTCCGGAGAAGTCCGTGCTCAAACTGGTGCCGCGACTACGGTATACGGGCGCGGCCGTGGTGCGGACCGGGGTGCTGACCTCGGCCGTGCCGCTGGTGCTCGCCCTGCTCGCGAGCGCGGTGACCGCGGGCTCGGCATTCGTGGTCTACCCGCTGGCCGCCGCCTGGAGTGCCGGTCTCGGGCTGCTGACGGTCGTGGTGGCGGTGCATCGCGGGGCCGGGCGCCCGGAACGCGACAGCCGGGGTTTCCTGCTGCTGGCCGTGGCAATGATCGCGGCGGTGGGAGTCGGTGCGGCAGCGGGGCTTTCGCCCGCCGGTCAGCTCACCGTGCTGTTGGCGGTGACGCTGGCCGTGGTCGGCTGGTCGGCCCGCGGCCTCCCGTCGCTGACGGTGCGGCCGCGCCGGGGGACCGTCACGGCGATCGTGCGGGCGGAACTGCTGCTCGGCCTGTACGAGCCGCTGGGCAGCGCGGCCGTCGGCGTGCTGTACGCGGCCTTGGCGCTGAGTGGTCAGCGCGACAGCAGCACGACACTCTATGTGGCGCTGCTGATATCGAGCGTGGTCGGCTCGGGCACGCTGTACCTGCTGCGGATCTATCAGCCTGTGTCGTCGCTGCGGCTACGCGGTTCAGGTGCGCGCGCCGGGATCGGTCTGGCCCGTCGACTGCTCGTCATCGCCCTCGGCGCCGGCCTGCTCGCCGGCGTGCTCGCGGTCGCGCTGGCCGGGAAGGTCACGGCCGCGGTGCTTGTCGCGGTGCTGCTGGGCTTCGAGATCCCGGTGCACGCGCTGACGAGTCTGGCGCTGTTCCTGCTGGAGAACACGGGCCGTCGCGAGCTGACGGTCGCCGCCGTCGGTGCCGCAACGCAGTTCGCCGCGGTCACGCTGGGTGCGGCGGTGCTGGTGCCCGCGCACGGCCCGCCCGGCGCACTCGCCGCACTGGTCGCTTCCTATGCTGTGCTCGCGGCATCGACCTTGCCACGGCTCAGCCGAGCGTCCCGTGCGGTAGCGCGACGCCGTGGTCCCGGAAAGCGGTGATGGGTGTGCGCGTCGATGTCTTCGATCCCTTCCGCGACGCCGAGCCGCCGTGGTGGGACACGGTGCGGCGCACCGCGGGCCTGCGCGCGACCTGGTCCTGGGAGGTGCTCGCCGCGGCCGGGCCGCGGCTCGGTCTCGCGGTGGTGTTCGACGGCGTGGACGTCGTCGCGCTGGCCGCCGCGCGGTGGACCGCGGGCGTGCTGAACGTCGCCGCGCCGGGCAGCACCGGTCAGCCGGGATGGTGGGTGGCCGACGCGGCGCGGGCGCATGAGCTGTTCGGCGTGCTCGCCGCGGGCCTGCGGGCGCGCTTCCGGTACGCGGTGCTCGGCACGCTGTGGCGGGAGCTGTCGCGCGAGCAGGTGGCGACCTTCGGGGGCGTGCGCATCACCAGGGAGGTCAATCCGACCGCGATCCTGCCCGTGGCGTGGCCGGACGAAGACGGCTGGCTGGGCACGCTGTCCTCGAATCGCCGGCGCAGCCTGCGCGCCGAAGCCCGGTGGCTGGCCCGCGATCACGATCTGATCGCCGGTTTCGGGCCCGCGAGCGAGCTGGACCTCGATCAGCTGGTCGGACTGTTGCGGCGGACCGAGGAGAAGTACGACGGACTCGGCCGCGCACCGCGCATGCCCGACGAATGGCTCTACCGCGTGCTGGTGCACCCTGATGTCCACGCGGTGCACTACCACGACACCGACCGAAACCTGTTGGCCGCGTTCACCATTCTGGACCATCCCAGCTGGCCCCTGGTGCACCGCTGGGGCGCGCTCCCGGTCGACGAAGGCGGTCGCAAACACCTCTACTTCGATGCCTTCCGCCGCACGGTCGCCTGGGCGGCGGCCGTCGAAAAACAAGGCCTCGTCTGGGGCAAAGGCCTCCCCGACGTCAAAGCCCGCCTCGGCTGCCAACTGATCCCGCGCTACGCCGTAGCCCTGGCCGGTAGATAGTGCTCGGTCGATCAATCCACGAGCGCCCCGCAGGAGAGGTTGAGAATCGCGCCGGTCATCGCGCCGGCCGCGTCGGAGACGGCGTAGACGGCCGTTTCGGCGACCTCCGCCAGACGGGGGAGGCGGGCGAGTTTGGTGTCGTCGCGCAGGGCGGCGAGGGACTCGTCGTCGGGGGCGAGGCCGGGCACCGTGTCGGGGGTGAAATTGGCGCGCAGGCAGAGCACCCGGACGCCGTGCCTGCCGACCTCACCGGCCAAACTGCGGTTGAGCGCTTCGATTCCGGCGCAGGCGAGGTTGAATCCGCCCATGCGATGCCGGGATTCGGCGGCGGCTGTGGCGGACAGCAGCAGGATGACGCCGCTGCCCTGTGCGGTCATCCGCCGGGCGGCGGCGGTCGTGGTGACGAAGTGCGAGCGGGCGGCCTCGACGATCGGAGTCATGAAGTCGTCCAAGGTCATATCGATGAGCGCTACGTCCTGAACCGCGTTCATGCCCACCGCGTTGAACGAGATGTCGAGCGTACCGTCCTGCGCGACCACGCGGTCGGCATGCGCCTCGACGGCCGCCTGATCGAAGACATCGACCGGCGCGACGGTGGCCCGGCCGCCGTGCCCGATGATCTGCGCGGCCACCGCGGCCAAGGTCTGCTCGGTCCGGCCCACCAGATGCACGTGTGCCCCCGCCGCGGCGAAGGCTCTGGCCACGGCCCCGCCCATACTCCCCGCCGCCCCGTAGACCACCGCGTTCTTGTTGTTCAGTCGCATATCTCTACAGACGGTCCGAGTCTCCGGAATTCATCACCCGCCCCGGCGGGCGCATTGCCCGGGTCCGGCTCGCAAGGGAGGATGGAAAGGTGGCCGTCGGATCCAGTGCTCGGGTGAATCCCTGGGTTGCGCTCGGCCCGGAGGACGACGCGGAGCGGGTGGGCCACCACGTTTCGGCCGCCCACGAATCGTTCGTCGCGCGCGGCGAGGCGCCCCGCAGCGTGCGCCGGGTGATCGAAGCGTCCTGGTTGCGCAGTCGCGGCAACGGCATCGACCCGGACCGCCAGATCGGGCGGACCTCGCTCACCGGCGTCGAATTGGAGCGCTATCGGCGCACACATCCGATGGCGGCCGTGCGCCCGGTGGTGCAGAAGCTGTTGGTCGAGGACGCACAGGACACCGGACTGCTGGTCGCGCTGAGCGATGCGCGGGGCCGTCTGCTGTGGGTGGAGGGCGATGCGGCGGCCAAGGACCGCGCCGCGCAGATGAACTTCGCCGACGGCGCGGACTGGAGCGAGGCCGCGGTCGGCACCAACGCCCCGGGAACCGCGCTGGCACTTGATCATTGCGTGCAGATCTTCGGCGCCGAGCACTACAGCCGGGTGGTGCACCCGTGGAGCTGCGCGGCCGGTCCGGTGCACGATCCCGCGACGGGACGGGTGCTGGGCACGATCGACATCACCGGCGGGCCGCGGGTCGCCGCCCCCGAGGTGCTCTCGCTGATCAGGGCGACCGTCGCCGTCGCCGAATCCGAGCTGCGCGCCCACCCGGCCCCGGCATCGGCCACACCGCGGGTCGAACTGCTCGGCGCCGGTCCCGCGCTGCGGTTCGGCCATGAACGAATCGCGCTGTCGCGCAGGCATTCGGAGATCCTGCTCCTGCTGCTGGAACATCCCGAGGGTCTGTCGACCGAGCACATCGCGGTGCTGCTGGACGAGCGCGATCTCGACGCGGTGACCGTGCGCGCCGAAATCTCGCGCCTGCGCCGCATTCTCGGCGGCGCCACGCTGGGATCGCGACCGTATCGGTTGCTGACGGAACTCGATTCGGATATCGGCGAGTTGCGTCGCGCGCTGCGCCGCGGCGATATCGCCGCCGCCGTCGCGGGGTACCGCGGGCAACTGCTGCCCGCCTCGCGCGCGCCGGGCGTCGGCCGGGTACGGGAGGCGCTGCGGGCCCGAATGCGTGCCGCGGTGCTCAAGTCTCGCGATCCGGCCATCCTCGGCTGGTGGATCGGCTCCGTGGACGGACGGGAGGACCGGGGCGCGTGGGCCGCCTATCTGGCCTCGCTGGACCGGGATTCGTCGTTGTACGCGCAGGTGGCGGCGCAGTTGCGGATGCTCGATCGCGAGTTGGGCGGCTGCTGAACGGTTCCCAACGGTGATGCAACGTTGGCGCTCTAGTGTCGTGGATCACATGTCGTGTCCATGTGAGGAGCTTCGATGACACAGCATCGCGATAGCGATTCCACAAGGGGTGGTGGCCGGGCGACGGGTGGGCCTGTTTATGCCCGGCCCGGTGCACCGGATGCCCTGATGAGTTACCAATCCCGCTACGACAATTGGATCGGCGGCCAATGGGTGGCACCGGTCAAGGGGCAGTACTTCGAGAATCCGACGCCGGTCACAGGCGAGAATTTCTGCGAGGTAGCGCGTTCCACTGCGGAGGACATCGAACTCGCGCTCGACGCGGCCCATGCCGCCGCCCCGGCGTGGGGCAAGACCTCGGCAGCCGAGCGCGCGGCGATCCTGAACAAGATCGCCGACCGGATCGAGGCGAACCTGGACGCGATCGCCCTGGCCGAGGCCTGGGACAACGGCAAGCCGATCCGCGAGACGCTGGCCGCCGACATCCCGCTGGCCGTCGACCACTTCCGCTATTTCGCGGGAGCGATTCGCGCGCAAGAGGGTTCGCTGTCGGAGATCGATGCCGAGACCGTCGCCTACCACTTCCACGAGCCGCTCGGCGTGGTCGGCCAGATCATCCCGTGGAACTTCCCGATCCTGATGGCGACCTGGAAGCTGGCGCCCGCGCTGGCCGCGGGCAATGCGGTGGTGCTCAAGCCCGCGGAGCAGACCCCGGCCTCGATCATGTTCCTGTGGAGCATCATCGGCGATCTGCTGCCGCCCGGTGTGGTCAATATCGTCAACGGCTTCGGTGTCGAGGCGGGCAAGCCGCTGGCCTCCAGCAACCGGATCGCGAAGATCGCGTTCACCGGTGAGACCACCACCGGCCGGCTCATCATGCAGTACGCGTCGCAGAACCTGATCCCCGTGACGCTCGAGCTCGGCGGCAAGAGCCCGAACATCTTCTTCTCCGATGTGATGAGCGCCGACGACGACTTCCTGGACAAGGCTCTGGAAGGCTTCACCATGTTCGCGCTGAACCAGGGCGAGGTGTGCACCTGTCCGTCGCGCTCGCTGATCCAGGCCGATATCTTCGACCGCTTCCTCGAGCTGGCCGCGCTGCGGACCAAGGCGGTGCGCCAAGGCGATCCGCTCGACACCGAGACGATGATCGGCGCGCAGGCGTCCAACGACCAGCTGGAAAAGGTGTTGTCCTACATCGAGATCGGCAAGGGCGAGGGCGCGCAGCTGGTCACCGGTGGCGAACGCGCGCTGCTCGGTGGTGATCTGAACGGCGGCTACTACGTGCAGCCGACGATCTTCACCGGCCGCAACGCGATGCGGATCTTCCAGGAGGAGATCTTCGGACCGGTGGTGTCGGTGACCTCGTTCACCGACTACGACGACGCCATCTCGATCGCCAACGACACCCTCTACGGTCTCGGCGCGGGGGTGTGGTCCCGCGACGGCGGCACCGCGTACCGGGCGGGCCGTGATATCCAGGCGGGCCGGGTGTGGACCAACACCTATCACCAGTATCCGGCGCACGCGGCGTTCGGCGGCTACAAGCAGTCCGGGGTCGGCCGCGAGAATCACAAGATGATGCTCGACCACTACCAGCAGACCAAGAACCTGCTGGTCAGTTACGCGCCGAAGGCCATGGGATTCTTCTGATGGCACAGTCCGCCCCGCCCCGGTTGGTGGCGACCACGGCGGCGGCGCAGCTGCTGCGCCGCCTCCGTACCACGCACGGCGCGCTGATGATGCATCAGTCCGGCGGCTGCTGCGACGGCTCCTCGCCGATGTGTTATCCGCTGGGGGAGTTCATCATCGGGGACCGCGACGTGTTGGTCGGCATCATCGATCTGCGCCTCGCGGTGGGCGAGGTGCCGACGACGCTGCCCGGCGACGAACTGGACGCGGTGCCGGTATGGATCTCCGGCTCCCAGTTCCAGGCGTGGAAACACACGCAACTCGTCATCGACGTGGTGCCCGGCCGCGGGTCCGGCTTCAGCTTGGAAGCGCCGGAGGGCTGGCGCTTCCTCAGCCGGGCAAGGGCGTTCACGGCAGCGGAGAACGAGGCGCTGGCGGCCGTCGCGCCGGTGGTCGGCGCCGAGTACGAATCCGGTGCCCGCCCACCGGTTCCCGACACGCCCCAGGTGGTCGCGGCGGCGGTGGACGCGTGCCCGGTGCCGCGCTGACTCGGCCGAGCACGCCGTAGGCGTTGCGAGCGAGCCGACCCGGCGGATACGCGGCGGGCATTCTCCGGAACTTCCCCTATACAGGCATCAACCCAGCGGGGTAGACCGGATCCCCTCAGCAGGTGATGATCTCGCGGCGGGGTGTCCCTAGGGTTGCGGAAGTGCCCGTCGCCCGTGCTGCTCGATATCGCGTCCTGTTGTTCGCGGGATGGCTCCTGCTGCTGGGCGCCGGGGCGGCGCCCGCGTTCGCCGACTCGCCCGCCGCGGGCGCGGATCTCTCGGTCGCTCAGTCCCTCGGCGACCGGGAACTGACCGTGATCCTGCGCCGGGTGACCAGCGTGCCGGGGCCGCTGCGGGTCGACGTGGTGACCCACGCCGGCACCGCCGCAGGGAAACTCGCACTCGCCGCCGTCCCCACCGGTGCGGTCGGCGCCGATTCCACGCTGCCCGCGCCCGGTGTTCCCGTGGCGGAGAACAGCATCGAACTCGGCGCGACGCCGGGGATGTACTCGGCGACCCTCGACATGGACCGCCCCGGCCCGTGGGAACTTGCCATCGGTGACGGCACCCGGGTCGCCCGGATTCCGTTCGTCGTGCCCGCGCAGGTCACCTCACCGCCGGAACGGCTGGTCTATCGCGGCTTTCTGCTGGCCGGCGCGCTGCTACCCGTCGCCGTGCTGATCGCCGTGCGCGCCAAGCGTCCCGTGTGGGCTCTGCTCCCCGCGGGCGGGATGATCGCGGGTATCACGGTATCGGTGACCGCGGCGCTGCTCTCGGCCTCGCTCCCGCTGCCACCGCAACCGGGTGGCCAGCTCGATCCCACCCTGGACAACGTCACCGACCCTTACGCGGTGAATCAGCCCGCGATCGCGGACTTCTCGCGCCCGCCGGTGCTGCTGACCGTGGCGGGCGGACCGTTGCTCGCGGGGCAGCCCGGCGATATCGACCTCGTCCTGCTCGACGCGGCTACCGGTGCACCCGTCGACGACCTCGTGGTGCACGACAGCGCGCTGGTGCATCTGCTCATGGTCGGGCCGTCGGGCGGCCTGTCCCATCTGCATCCGATCCGTACCGGCCCCGGGCGCTACCAGGTGCATTCGACGGCAACCGAACCCGGGCGCTACGCGCTGTCCGTGGAGCTCGCGCGCCGCGGCGGTGGGGTGCAAATGGCCCGCGCCGCAACCGGTGTCACCGTCGCGCCGGGCACAGCCGGCACCGCCGCGCCGCCATCTCCCGCTCCGGTGTCGCTCGGTGGGCCGGTGACGTCCGGGTCGCTGGTGCTCGATGGCACGCCGATCGAGGTCGAGACGACAGCCGCCGTGGCCGGGCAGCCGACCACGATCACCGCCGAGGTCGGCGACGTCGCCGACCTGCAACCGTGGCTCGGCATGGTGGGTCATCTGATCGTGGCGGGGCCGATACCGGACGGCAGTACCGATATCGCGGCGGCCGTGCACGAGTCGGCCATCTGGGGCCACGGCCACTCGATGGGGCCGACGTCGATGCAGGGCATGGCGAAAATGCCCGGGATGGACCACGCGTCGGGAGCGCACCATACGCCGGGCATGGATCACGCAGGGACGCACGGCATGCCGGGAGCGGGTGCGGCCACCGAGGCCGCCGGAAGCCGGGGTGTGATGCTCATGCCACCCGCCAACGGACAGAGCCCGCCCGACGAAACCGTGGCGGCCTACGGGCCGGACGTGCCCTTCACCTACACCTTTCCGGTCGCGGGCCGATACCGGCTCTGGATTCAGGTCCTGCGACGCTTCACCGTGCTGACCGTTCCGGTGGTGCTCGAGGTCGCGCAGGCGCGGCGATGAGCGAAACGATCACGCGCACAACTCGTTCGCGCCGGCCGCTGATCATCGCCGCCGCACTGGTGGTCGTGCTCGCGGTGCTCGGCCGGCTGCTGTGGCCGAGTTCGGCGGGAGCGGTCGTCTTGCGCTCGGGCACCGAACACCACCTGGTGACCGTCACCGTCGAACGAGTTCGACTGGGCGACACCGCCGTCGACGTCGCGGTCACCGATCGGGCCGGAGCGCCGCCGCCGCATGCCACCGTCACGGTGCAGGCGACCCAGCTGCTCATGGGCCACGCCGGTCCACCTGTCGCGCTCACCGCGGCGGGCGACGGTCGCTTCCACGCCGACTCGGTATCGCTGATGATGACCGGTCCGTGGGAACTGCGTCTGTCGATCGACGCGCACGGCGGCGTCGACCAGCTCACGGTGCCGCTGTGGGTGGGCAACTGAAACAGACACGTGACAAACAAGATTCGACGAGGCACCGAGGAGGGCAGCGGATGGACAGCTCGGCAGCGTTCGACGCGAGCGAAGGGCGGGCCGGACCGGCGGTGGACGCCGTCGCGGCCCGGTCCGCACCGGACCACACGGCATCGGACGACAGCGCCGCCGCGCGGGCGGGCGCGTGGGGCGTACTTGCGGGCACCGCCGTCACACTGGTGGGGTTGAGCTGGGACATCCAGTGGCACAACGATGTCGGGCCGGACACCTTCTTCACGCTGCCGCACCTGTTGTTGTATTCCGGCAGTGCCATCTCCGGGTTCGTCAGCCTGGCCATGGTGTTCCTGGCCACCGCCGCGCAGCGGGCCGGGCGGCCCGTGCCACGGCTGGGCGGCACACCCGTTCGCGTCTTCGGCAGCACCCTCACCGCGCCGCTCGGCTACATGATCGCCGGCGCGGGCGCGGCCCTGTTCCTGCTCTACGGTCTGCTCGATCTGGAATGGCATTCGATCTACGGCTTCGACGCGGTGCTGAACACGCCGTCGCATGTGGCGCTGTTCCTGTCGATCACGTTGACCATGATCGGCAGCATCATCGTGTTCTCGGCACATCGCGACCACCGGTGGGGCCGGCTCGGCATCGTCGCGGCGGTCCCGATCCTGATCACCTTCGCGCCGATCCTTGCGCAGGCCCTGGACAATCTGGACCTGCCGGTGGACTCGACCATCCTCGGCGTGCTGTTCTTCGGCCCGCTGCTGCTCGTCCTCGGCGCGGCCGTGCTGGCGCGGCCCGGCGCCGCGCTCGCCATCGCGGTGGCCCTCGGTGTGCTGCAAGGGATCCTGTGGTGGTTCTCGCCCTGGGCCGCCGCAGCGTATGCCGATTCCATCGGCCTGCCGCTGCGCGACGGGCTCGGCTCACGCCCGCCCTCGCTGCCCGCGATCATGCCGATGTTCCTGCTCCTCGCGGCGGCCGGGATCGAGGCCCTGTTCTGGTCGGTGCGCACCCGCGGCTTCGACGCGCGAAAAATCGTCGTGCTGGCCGGTGGCTTCGCCGGCGTCGTGGTCGGTGTGACGTTCCCGCTGCAACTACAGCTCACCCACTTCTTCTCGGGTATCGGGGCCGGTGACGTCCTGATCTCGACCGCGCTGGGTCTGCCACTGGGTCTGCTGGCCGGTTTCCTCGCCGGTCGATTCGTCCGCATGCTGCCCACACCGGGAGATCTCCGATGACCACTCTGCGCAGATTCGCGCTCACCGTGCTGGCGGCGGTCACGCTCTCGCTGGTCGCGATCAGCCCCGCGTCCGCGTACGCCCCGGTCGACATCGTGCACACCGAGCGCGTGCAGGCCGGACCGTACGGCTTGACCGTCGGCTTCTCCACCTGGCCGATCCGAGCGATGCAGTCGCTGGACTTCACCTTCATGCCCGACGGCGGCATCGCCGACAAATCCGGGACGCTGAAACTCACCGGGCCCGGGCTGAATTGGCGGCGGCCGGCGAAGTTCGTCCGCCACCCGCGCAAGCGCGACTCGTGGGGCCTGGACATCTTCGCGGTCGACGATCCCGGCAGCTACCGCTTCGCCTTCACCATCGACGGCCCGCTCGGCCACGGCGAAGGCACACTGGATCGGCTGCAGGTGCTGGACCAACCCGGACCGCCGCTGCCGCTGAGCTGGTCGATCGCCGCGCTGCCGCTGCTCGGGCTGCTCGGCTTCCTCACGGTCGCCTGGCGGCGCACCCGGCCGGGCAGCAAGCCGCTGCCGGTGTGAGTCTCAGTAGATGTGGCTGGGCAGCGGCACCTCTGCCGCCTGCGCACCCGCCGAGCGGTCCAAAGTGGCGGTAACCGTACCCGCGCAGTCGATTTCGGTCCTGCGGTTGCGGTCTTCGGCGTCCACCAGCACGGTGGCCAGATTGCGGCGGCCCGGGGGCAGCACTCGGACCGTGACATGGCCGCGGTCGGTGTTGTCCAGTTCCTGAACGGCGATGTCGCGCACCAGATCACGCAGTGCGAGGGACGCGGTTTCCAGACCGCCGTCGTCGAGCAGCATCACCTCGACGCCACGGCGGCGCGCGGCGCGGGCCGCGGCGAGTACCTCGCTCGTCGACAACTGCGGTGCGCGCAACTCGTCCCGGAGTTCGGCTTCGAGCAGCCGGCATTCCTCGCGTTCTTCGGGCTGGAACGGGACCGCGGTGGCGATGCGTTCCAGCATCGGACGCGCGCGCAGATCGAGCCGGTCGAGCTGGCGTTTGCGCTCGGCCTTCTGTGCGTCGAGCCGGGCCCGATTCGCGGCGCGCGTGGTCGATTCGGCCTCGAGTTCGTGCAGCGAGCGCAGGGTGGGGCGCATGATCGCGGCGAAGGCGGCGGCGATGACGACGTTGACCAGCGGCACCACCCCCTGCACGAACGCGGTCGACGCGCCACCCGCGGCAGCGACGACGGCGAGCCAGGTGGCCACGGTTCCCGCCCAGGCCAACAGGTTCCGGCCACGCAGCACCAGCAGGGCGAGCGTGATGCCCGCGGTATACGCGGTCCACATGCTGGTGCGCGCGTCCAACTGCGCGGTGACCTGATCGCGGACGATCAGGGTGGCCACCGGCCCGGCGGCGGCGACCAGCAGGGCCGAGGATCTGCGGATCGGCACTCCGGGGTCGAGCACGACGAGGACGGTGCTGGCGGCGAGCAGTGCCGCGGCCAGGAAAAGCGTGGGGGACACCGGTATTCCGGCCAGCCGCACCGAACGGATCATCACCGCGGCGTCGGTGGCCAGCGCCACCACGATGATCGTCACCATGGTGGAGCGCTGCCCGCTGAGTAGTCGGCTCAGGTCGCCGTGGTCAGGCGTCATCGGGTGCGTCCCATTCCAATATGATCCGGGTTCCGGCGCCGGGCGCGGCGTCGATGACGGCTCGACCGCCGACCTCGCGCATCCGCTGCACGATGCTGACCGTGAGGCCGAGGCGGTTGGGCGCGACCGCGACCGGATCGAATCCGGCGCCGTCGTCGGCGACGACCACGGTGAGGCCGAATTCCCTTGCGGCGATCGTGACGTCGCGGGTGACCGAGCGCTCCGGCACGTCCGCGTGCCGCACGCTGTTGCGCACGGCTTCCGCGGCGGCCTGCGCGAGTGCGCTCACCGCGGCCGAGTCGATCCGCAGTTCGCTCGCGCGCCGATCGTGGCGAACCTGCACGCGCAGTGGGGTTTCGGTGGCCGTCGTGACCTCGGTGGTGATCGTCTCGATCGCCTCGGCGCCGGTGCACAATTCGTTGATCCGCCCGATCGCGGCGAACTGGCCGAGCGCCTGTTCGGCCTGCCTGGCCAGCATCGTCGGGCAGCCGCCGCGCGAGGTGTCGAGCAGCGTGGCGAGCACCTTGTCATGGATCACGCCCGCGAACAGTGCGCGCTCGCCGGCCCGTGCCTCCGCGGCCGCCGCCAGCGTGGCCTGCTGCTGGGCCCGCGTCCGCTCCATGTCCAGCAGATACGCCGCACGCCGCGTCATCCTGGTGATGTAGACGAAGCCCACCGATATGCCGAAGATGCGCAGCCAGGTGAGGAAGAACTCGATCGAGCTGAGATCGTTCTTCACCTGGCCGTTGGACCACGCGGCCAGCACCGCCACCACGAGCAGATAGAGCGCCGTCACCGGGGTGCGCCACACGACCGTGGCCGCGACCCCGCCGAGCGGCACCAGCCGATAGATCCATTCCACGTCGTTGGTGATCTGCCCGGAGGTCACCGCGAAACCGGACAGCCCGATCACCACGGCGAAAACCGTTGCGTGCGTTGCCGCGAGCACCCGAACCGCGGGGAACGGCACGAACAGCGTGGTGGCCGCCAGCACCAGCGCGGTGCCGAACACCCCGCACATGGCCACCACGGTCCACCACGGCGCGTAATGACGCGACTGCTCGGCGATCTCCGCGGCGTCCCCGATGCCGAAAATCCAAGTGCCCGCGCCCAGGGCGAAGGCGATGATGCGATCCACCCGTTCGCCCGCGGCCCGTGCGGGCACGGTGCGTTGCCGCCGGAGATTCGGCAACATGGCGGTCGCGCGGTACCGCAGGGCCTGCCGCAGCGAAGTCATCCGGCGTCTCTGGCTTCGGCCCCGGAGAGTTCCCGGTCGGGCGCCGTGGCGCGACGCAGGTACGTAGTGCGGACCCGCCGCTTGGGACGCAGGTTGATGGTCAGTTTCATGCCGGGGTCGCCCGCCACTCGCACGGTGCCGCCGGCGAGCAGCAGCGCGGTGAAGATCTGTCCCTCCAGCAGCGCGAGCGCGGAACCGACGCAGACGTGCTCACCCGCGCCGAATGGCAAGTAGGACAGGCGTTCCCAGCTGCGGTCGGCGTCTGCGGCGAAGCGGTCCGGGCGGAACGCTTCGGGAGCGGGATAGCGTTCGGCGCAGCGGTGCATGACGTACGGCGCGACGAAAACGATGGTGCCCGAGGCGATCTCGTGCTTGCCGAGGCGCGTGTCGCACGCGGCTTCGCGCAGGAACGCGGGGGAGGGCGGATACAGCCGCATCGACTCCTTGAACACCTGCAGACAATACGGCAGCAGCGCAAGGTCTTCCGCCGTCGGCAACGCGCCGCCGAGGACCCGGTCCACCTCGCCGCGGGCGCGGTCGGCGGCGACCGGATGGCGCGCCAGCGCGTACGCGGTCCAGAACATGGCGTCGGCGCTGGTCTCGTGGGCCGCGGCCCAGAGGTTGATCACCTCGTCGATCAAGCGCTCCGTGGGCATCGGCGCGCCGTCGCGGTCTCGCTGGGCGAGCAGCGCGGACACGATGTCGTCGCCGGGCTCGCGGCGGCGCGCGTCGACCATGGCGGTGGCCCAGTCGCGGACCACGCCGAGGTCGCGGATGAACTCGCGGTTGCGTTTCGTCGGAATGTTGAGCGGGGTGACGATCGGGCGCGACATCGCGCGCATCTCCCAGTCGAAGATGCGGTTGGCCGCGTCGAGCACCTCCCGGTAGGCCTCGATCGGCTCGTCCACCAGCAGACCTGCGATGACGTCGTGCATCATCTCCTGCACGGCGGCGAGCAGATCCACCTCGCCCGCGACTTGCCAGCGGCGCAGGTGCGGCCGCATGCGCGCGGCGATCACGTCGACGTATTTCGGCACGCGCCGCGCGGTGAACAGCGGCCCGACCAGCGCGCGCTGGCTGCGATGCACGTCGCCCTCGGAGATGATCAAACCTTCGCGCAGTGCGGGCCACAGCGTGCCGGTCACCGCCCGCGCCCGGCGGTAATCCGCGGCGCGCGAGACGAGTACCTCGTGGATCTCGGCCGGCCCGGTCACCAGCACCGCGGGCCACATGCCGATCCGAAAGCCCGCGACCGGGCCTTGCTCGTCCGCGAGCCGCCGCATCACGCTCAGCGGATCGCGGAACCACCGGATCGTGGTGCCCAGCCCGAGTACCCCGCCACGTCCGTGGTGCAGTCTTGCAGTTTCCCCTGTTTCCCCCGCCCGATCGTCATTCAACTGACGATTCCTCCCTGGCTCGTCACCGAAGTCTGACTCGATGGTCAGTCGATCGTTCGTTGTTCAGTTGTGGCTGCTTCTGCGCAGTCTTCTTTGCCGCATGTTATCGGCATCACGGCACGCCGTCGCGCCCGCAGAATTGGGGTCTGTCCTCGTCGGCGCCGGTGCTAGGATGACTTCACTTAGTTTAGCTAAGCATTTGCTGGTCTGCGTGTGTTGCCTCATCTGATGAAGGAAAACAACTCCATGGCTGTCGTCCTGCACACGGAAGAACAGCGCGGTACCGGTGTGGCCGAGGTGGTGAAACCTCGTGCCCCGCACACGTTCACGGTGCTCGCCGCTGCGCTCGTCTTCGCCTGCTGCTCCGTCGGTGCCTGGTTGGCCTTCGTGCGGCCGAATTGGGAAATGTACTGGCACCAGGTCGATCTCCAGGTCTACATGTGGGGCGGCTCGATGGCCGCGCTGCATCCCGAACTGCTGTACGACGGGCGTGGTCCGCTCGGCCTGCCCTTCCTCTATCCCGTCTTCGCCGCGTGGATCTGCGCGGAGCTCGCGCGTTTTCCGATCAACTATGTCGGGACCGGGATTTCGCTCCTCACGCTGGGTGCGCTCTGGGTCAGCGTGTGGAGCGCCGGTTTGCTCCAGCGCCGGCGACCCGGGATCCGCTTGGTCGCGCTGACGACCGCGGCCGCCGCCGCGGCGCTCTGGTTGGAACCGGTCCAGCAGACTCTGCAGTTCGGGCAGCTCAGCGTGCTACTCATGGCATTCGTGCTCGCCGACCTGGCGGTGCCCAAGAACCGCTGGTACCGCGGCATTCTCATCGGACTGGCGGCGGGGTTGAAGCTGACCCCCGCCGTCTTCGTCGTCTACCTGCTCATCACCCGGCAGTTCCGGGCGGCGGCCACCGCGTGCGCTGCTTTCGCCGCGACGGTCGCCTTCGGGTTCTGGTATCGGCCCGCCCAGGCATGGGAGTTCTGGACGACGACGATGACCTCGCAGAACCGCATCGGGTTCGCCTACGTGCAGAATCAATCGATCAACGGACTGTTCGGCCGGTTGCAATGGTCCACCTGGGACGACAGCACCGGCTCGCTGGTCTGCGCGGGACTGCTGGGGTTGGCGGGCATCGCCGCCGCCCGCACAGCGTACCTGCGCGGTGACGAACTGCTCGGCGCACTGCTCGCGGCCGCCGTGATGCTGCTGGCCTCGCCGATCTCGTGGACGCACTACTGGGTCTGGATCGTGCCCGCGCTGCTGTGGATCGTGCACGCGCTGCGGCATCGTCGCCCTGCCGTGCGGATCGCCGTGCCCGCGCTGATCTATCTGTTCGTCTTCGCCTGGCCGATGCGCGTCGACCGGGTCGGCTGGTGGGATCCGGATCTGCCGCTGCTCCCGCAAGGTCTGGTCTGGTATGTCCCGCAGACCAATGGGCGTGAATTCCATTGGACGATAACGCAATTCCTGCTCGGCGACTCGTACACCCTGCTCGCCGTCGCCGCGCTGCTCGCCGCGATCGTCTGGCTGTACCGGCCGCGCGCCGCCCGATCGCGGGTGGCGGACGAAGACGGCGCGTAGTACTGCGCAGGGTTCGCGCCGTGGCGTGCGGACCGTTGGCGCGGTGCTGGACAGCGTCGCACCAGCCCACTGCGTGAGCAGACTGCGGCGGCACCCCGGCGCTACCCTGAGGTCGGCCTATTGCGGGGCGGATTACGTGGCGTCGCCGTGCCAGGGTCGGTCGGTCCGATTACCGAGTGTGTGGAGGGAAGTCGCAGATGCTGTTGCCATCGACCGAGCGGGCGTTGCTGCATCGGGTTGCCGTCGAGCAGGCCGAGTACCGGGTGCCCTCGTTGATCGCCGCCGTGGTGCGAGACGGGCAACTGGTGTGGTCGGGGGCCAGGGGACGGGTCGGTGCGAGCGCGCCGACCACCGACACCCAGTATCGGATCGGCTCGATCACCAAGTCGATGGTGGCGACGATGGTGCTGCGGTTGCGCGACGAGGGCAAGCTCGACTTGGCCGACCCGGTGGCCAAGCATGTGCCCGGCGCACCGGTGGGGGATCGGACTGTGGCCCAACTGCTTTCGCACACCGCGGGGTTACGCGCCGAATCGCCGGGCGACTGGTGGGAGCGCACCGCGGGGCCGCAATGGGCCGAACTCGCGGACAGCTTGGACGTCGACGCGGGCAGCAAGGCGCTGCTGCATCGCGCCGGTCGGCGGTTCCACTACTCGAACGTCGGCTTCGCCGCGCTCGGTGAACTGGTCGCCCGGTTGCGCGGGCAGAGCTGGTTCGAGGCGTTGCGTGCCGAAGTGCTGGCCCCGCTGGGCATGGACCGCACCACCGCCGCGCCCGTGGCCCCGCACGCCACCGGCGCGGCCGTGCACCCGTGGGCCGATGTGGTGCTGACCGAGCCGTCCCACGACAACGGGGCGATGGGCGCGGCGGGCCAACTGTGGTCCACAGTCAGCGATCTGGCGCGCTGGGCCGCGTTCGTCGGCGGCGACACCGGCGACGTGCTCGCCGCCGACACACTCGAGGAGATGCGCGCCCCCGCCACGGTCGAGGACGGCGACGAGTGGAATTCCGGCTACGGACTCGGCTTCCAGTTGCAGCGCCACCACGGCCGCAGGCTCGCCGGGCACACCGGAGCCATGCCCGGCTTCATCTCCACCGTCTGGGCCGACCCCAAAGACCGCACCGGCGTGCTGTTCCTGTGTAACACCACCTACGGCGGCATCCGCGGCAAACTGGCCACCGGCCTGCTCGACATCCTGGCCGAGCACGAGCCCACGCTGCCCGAAGAATGGCTCCCCGCCACCGAAGTGGACCCGAACCTGTTGGCGCTCACCGGAACCTGGTACTGGGGCACCGCCTCCCTCGCCCTGCGCCTGCGCGCCGACGGCCACCTCGAACTCACCGCTCTCGCCCACGGCGGCCGCGAATCCCGCTTCCGCCCCGAACCCGACGGCTCCTGGACCGGACTGGACGGCTACTACGCCGGCGAACGCCTCGACATCATCCGCGACCCCGACGGCACCCCCCAACGCCTGGAACTCGTCAGCTACATCCTCACCCGCGCCCCCTACGAACCCGCCGACCCCATCCCCGGCGGCGTCGACCCAGCAGGCTGGCAAACTCGCGACTAGGCCTCGGGGACCAGCTCATTACGGCCCTCGGCCGCAGTGATGGTGATGACGTACGCCGGGTCCGGCGAACCTTTCGAGATCGGGGCACACCACACTGAGCTCGTCACACTTCGGTAGCCAGCCAACAAGCCCAAACGCAAGGAGCTCCAACAAAACCCAGCCCAAACCACCCGACTGCCGCTCGGTGCAGACCCCCGCCCGTTCCCGAGCTCAACGGAGCCGGTAGATCCTGTCCACCTGCATCTGGTCCGCATCGAACTTCCACTGCTCGGTCTCCTCGGACTCCGTCACGACCTCGATCATTCTGTCGCCGGTGAACGAGACGTGCTGCGGGCAGACATCTTCGTTCCACACTGCGTCCTGCCTGCTGAACAGCCAACTGCGTTCACGGAGCAGGACGCGGCAACCGGGCGGGTTGTTGTAGATCTTGTACGACTCGGTGACGACTTCGTGGTGCCCGTCCGCACTGATCGCGACCGCCACAACCTTGCTGTCCTCGGCGACGAAAGAGGTCACGAACATTGAAACGGACCACACCGGAACCATCGCGACTCCCAACACGATGGCGAAAACCAAAGATGGCGGTTTGATCTGCCCGGGCTCGCGCCGTCCGACCAGGCCCGGCGCGGCGAGGAGCAGCACGGCGATCGTCCAGCACGCCGCCAGGCCCCACACCGGGATCCAATCGAAGCGATAGAAACGGGAGGAGTACAGCCACGCGGGCACCGCTGCCACGCCGGTCACGAAAAGCGCTGCAACGGAGCACATCCACACGATCCGCCAGCTGCGAGATCCCCAGTGGATGCCGCTGCGTACTGCATCTGGTCCGGACATCTCGCGATTCGCCGTGTCGGTCAACCGTTTCCCCATTTACGCGACTACCGTCCGACTCGGTCGGTTCGAACAGAGCGCCAGTGTAGTCGACACCGCGCCTCCGCGAAGCTGCTCGACCGCCGTTCGGCCCGGCCACAGGCCCAAGCCGCCACCACCCAACGAACCGCGGCGTCTACTCGTGCTTGTGTCTGCGGATGTAGGTGGCGCCGGTGCGGACGGTGCCGACGACGACGACCAGCATGACGGTGGTGAATTGCAGCATGTTCCAGGCGACCGGGTCGCGGGTGGGGAGGACGGCTTCGCGCTGGGATGCGGGCGGGAGTATGACCGGCTGCTGCCGGGGGAGGGGCGGGACTATGGGTGGGGCTTCGAGGACGTCGGGGAACTGGGTCGGCAGGATCGGGGCCGCGACCGCAGGCGGGGTGAGGTCCAGGGGGAGGCCGGGGAACGGCGGCAACTCCTGTGGCCAGAGCAGGCAGGCCAGCCCGCTGCCGGTCATGGCGCTGCCCACCGCCGCACTGCCGAGCCCGGACAAGCTGGAGCCGAGGCTGGAGCCGCTGGCGGTGAGGATGCCGGCCACGATCAACGACAGGCCCGCCACGGCGCTGCCCGCGCACGCGGTTCGCACGGTGTCGGAATCCAGATCCGGTGGAACGAGCGGATTCTCGGCGACCGGGGGCGTCGAAACTGGCTCCGGAAGCGTAAGTTCCATGACGGCTGCGGGTTCGACCCCGCTACCCGCACTTTCCGCTCCGGCACTGCCCGCTCCGGTGCTGCCGGTATGCAGCGAACCAGCGGCCGGTGCCGGCCCGAGACTCAATTCGCCACCGACGGAGGAACTTCCAGTCGCGGTGTCGCCGGGGCCCGCGCTGCCCGAGCCCATCCCGGACGCCGCACTGCCCGTGACGATTTCGCCGAGCGGCGGCCAGGTGTCGGTGCGGGGGTCGGCGGACACTACCGGGAGTCCGGTCATCAGGGCCAAGGCCACCGGAACAACAGCGAGTCCCCTTGCAGCCCTGCGAGGTCGGGTTCCTTCGCGATCCAGCGACATGTGCAGGCATCCATCTTTCGTGGCGATCCAGAGCCGGGGCCGCTAGGTGATGTGCTGGAAACGGGCCAGCGCCAATTCGAAAGCGTCCTTGGGGACGACGTTGCCGCCCGCGAACGGCCGGTCGAGCCGGTAGATCGCCAGGATCGCGGCGCCGATCACCACGCCCAGCAGCGCCGTCATCGCCACGCTGCGCGCACTCACCTCGACGCCCGCCAGCACCGAACTGAGCAGCAGCAGGATCGTGCCGAACCACAAAGCGCCGTAGAGGAATCCGGGCATGCCCTGCTGCGCGTCCAGGGCGCGGTCGTGCCGTGCCTGGCCTGCCGCATCGAGCGACGCCAAAGCGATCTCGCGCTGATCGGTGACCGCGGAATCCTCGGACTGGACGGCGAGCACGGTATCGCGCAGGGTGTCGAGGATGTCTTGCGTGTTCTGATCGAGGCGACGGTCCCGGTCCATCACCGCCCATTCGGTGGTGACCACCTGTTCGGTGTATTCGCGCACCAGCCCTTGGATTTCGCTGTGCGCGGGCTCGGGCATCGCGTGCGCCGCCGAGTACACGTCGACCAGCGACTTCGATTCGGCGACGGTGTGATTGTGCGCGTTGTCGTACTGCTGCCAGCAGATCACCACTACGAACGCGGCGACCGCCATGAACAGCGTGCTGATCAGCTCGAGCGTCACCGACCCGGAGTCCCCGTTCTCCGGTTTACGCCACACCAGCGCGCGCAATCGCGCGCCGACGACGAATACGAGGACCGCGATCACCCCGACGGCGAGCGGCACGCCAATCTCTTCGATCATGGTTCGGCTCCGATTGTCCTGTGCACCATCGGTGCACGGCGTCCGCTGGGCATGACACGCCCCTACCCGGTGCGGGCGATCGCGTCGTCCGCGAGGTGCTGCAATGTCCGGATCACCGCGAGCGGGATCGGTGCCTGCTCGAGCGCCTGATGCGCCTGTTCGGACCTGGTGCGGATCATCCCTTCGACGCGCGCCAGCGCTGTCGCGCCGAGGATCTCGCGACATTCTGCCGCCTGCTGCTCGTCTAGCGCCGGATCGCCGAGCATCGCGGACAACCGTGCGGACTGCTCGGCGTCCGCGTGCGTGAACGCCAGCGCGACCAGCGCGGTGTGTTTGCCCTCGCGCAGATCCTCGATATTGGATTTGCCGGTTCGCGCCGGATCGCCGTAGACGCCGAGCAGATCGTCCCGGAGCT
Organism: Nocardia brasiliensis IFM 10847; assembly: GCF_000710915.1. Lineage (GTDB taxonomy): Bacteria > Actinomycetota > Actinomycetes > Mycobacteriales > Mycobacteriaceae > Nocardia > Nocardia brasiliensis_A. The sequence goes on along the minus strand of NZ_BAUA01000063.1, from coordinate 10,778 downwards.
GGAAGGCCTCCCCGAGCGGCCGCGCGTACGCGGCGAGCGCGGCGGGAATGCCGGGTGCGGGATCGGCGAGCAGCGCGCCCAGGACCAGCGGGCGTTCGCAGGTGTAGGACGCCGTCTTGTACCGGACGATGTCGAGCGCACGGTCCAGGTCGCCGGACGGGCACGCGGTGGTGAGCAGGTCGAGATACTGGCCGTACATCACGTCGGCGCGCATTCCGTCGAGTACTTCGAGCGCGGTGCGCAGTTGCCGCGCGGTCAGCCGCGCGGTGTGCAACAGCTCCGCGGACCAGACCATGGCCAGATCGCCGAGGACGATCGCGGCATGCCTGCCGAACCGTTCCGGGTCGCGGCGCTCGGGATGCAGCGCGGTGAGCGCGCGATGCACCGTGGGGTGGTCACGACGGGTGTCGCTGTTGTCGATGATGTCGTCGTGGATCAGCACCGCCGCGTGAAACAGTTCGAGCGCGGCCGCGACCTGGATCACCGGCTGCGGCACCGGTGCCGCGCCGTGCGCGGCATGCCAGCCGAGCACACAGAGCAACGGGCGAATCCGCTTGCCGCCCGCGAACAGGAACGCGTGCAGCGTGTCGGTGATCTCCCCCGGTAGCGTCGGATCGGCGCTCGCCTTGCCGCGCAGGAAGCGGTCCAGCACCCCGTCGACTCTGATCCGGGTCGCGGCCAGATCGACGGGTGCCTGCTCGACTTGGGTGGTCGTCATGAGATCCCTTCCGCCGGTGCGTGTTCCAGGTGCTGGGTGAGCGCGACCGCCTCGGCCACCAGCGTTTCGACGATCTGACTCTCCGGAACCGTGCGAATAACCCTGCCCCGCACGAAGATCTGTCCTTTCCCGTTGCCGGAGGAGACGCCGAGATCTGCCTCGCGCGCCTCGCCCGGCCCGTTCACGACGCAGCCCATCACCGCGACGCGCAACGGGTGCCGGAAGCCGTCGAACGCCGCCTCCACCTCTGCGGCCAGCCGATGGATGTCGACCTGCAATCGGCCGCAGCCCGGGCAGGAGACGATCTCGAGCTTGCGCGGCCGCAGCGCGAGCGATTGCAGGATGTGGCAGCCCGCCCTCACCTGCTCGACCGGCGGCGCGGAGATCGAGACGCGGATGGTGCCGCCGATCCCTTCGCCGAGTTCCTCGGGGGTCATGGTCGTCGCTCCGGCACGGCGAGACGGCGGACGGTGGCGGGCACGGCGAACGCGAGATCCTCGGTCGCCGTGACGTTTTCCTGCACCGCTCGGTCGAGCCGGGCGGCACTGGTGCCGAGGCCGGTCGGCCGTAGACAGCCGGGGTCGGGCCGGGTCTCGTCCGCTGTCTCGGCCAGAGCCGTTGCCCCGTAACGCTCTTCGAGTTGCGGCTCCCGATAACGGGAAGATGCGCAGTGCCAGTTCAGGATTGCGGCCATCCAGTCCTGTAGTTCCACCGCGCGCCGGTCGATGGTGGCACGGACCTCGGGCGCGAGGTCGTACTCCTCGTACAGGGCGGGCAATTCGCTGCCGACGATCCGCTCGAACTGGTGCAGTCGCGCGGTCAAGAGATCGTGCACCGCCGTGACGGCGGTCCCGGGGTCGCAGTCGAGGAAGTTCCGCAGCACTCGCACCGCGTTGTGGAAGTCGCCCTCGTACCGGGTTTCCTTGTGGTACGAGTACAGATCGTTCAGCAGCGTGCAGACGTCGGTCGCGGTGTGTTCCAGATCCATCATGGTCTGCGTCCGATAGACCTCGGGCGCGATCAGTTCCGCGCGCGAGATCCGGGCGAGCGCGATCGTGAGATCCGCGCCGAAGGTGCGCCTGCGCATCTCCACGTAATCGACCGGATCGGGTATCCGGTTGGTGATGTCGTTGGCCACCTCCCATTCCGACGCATCCAGGAAAACCTCGACGGCACGGCGGAATTCGGCCTTCTGGTCCTCGGGCAACTTCGCCGTGGTGCGGGCCCACAACGCCGCGAGTCCGCGTTCCATCGCGTTGGACGCGGGTGTCGGCGCGGCGTCGTGGGCGGGCATGCACGCGCGCAGCCGGGCGCTTTGGGCCTTGGCTGCGGCCAGGTCTTTGCGCTGGGCGAAAACCTGCGGGTAGTAGTCGTCCACAAAGGTGCCCCAGGCCAGCCACGAGGACGACATATCCAGCTCCACCGGAGTCGCATCGGGGTCGATGCCCGCCGCGCACAGCGCGAAGTCGAACCCCGCCAGGTCTTTCGGGCGCCAGAGCGGACGTCCGCCGAGTTCGGGTAGCGGGTCGTGGAAGCCGATCCGCGCGCCCCAGGCGAGCAGATTCGCGCGTGCGGCCGCCAGATGCGGACTCAGCTGGAGCTGATACGGCATCGGGATCTCGGGAAACTCGATCGGTCCGGTCAATTCCTGCCGCGGGTGCAGGAAGCTGCGCAGCCGGCCCGGCTCCAGCACCACGGTGGGGGAGAACAGATATACCGCGGCACTCCCGAGACCGGCGGGTTTGAACAGCCTGCGCACCGGATCGCCGTCCGCCGCCGGACCCTTGTTCATGTACCGGCTCGACCGCATATGCCATTCGTGGCCGCCGGATTGCCAGTCCTGCAAGCCTTTCGCGTACGCCAGTACGGCAGCCTGCTCGTCCGCGCCCACGGCCTGCTCGGCGAACAGCACGGGCAGCTCGGTGACCGTGGTGTGCTCGAACTGTTGCAGGCGGGAGGTCAGCAGGTTGTTCACGACCTCGGCGCTCTGCTGGGTCTCGTAGCCGAAGAACTGCTCTACCACCAGGATTCCGTTGGCGTTCTCGCCTTCCTGCCGCACCTCCCGCTCATAGGAGAAGATGTCGTTGCGCAGGTGCACGGCGTCGGCGAAGGTGTCGCGCAAGACCTCCAGCGGCCGGGTGGTGGCCAGCTCGGCCGGGATCTGCGCGCCGACGGCGTGCTCGACCAGATTGGCCGACCAGGGCGCGCCGCCGACTTTGCGCCGCATCTCGATGTATTCGATCGGGTTCGCGATCCGGCCTTCGGCGATATTGGCCAACTCCCACCGCGATTCCTCCAGCAGCGCCGTCGTGGTCGCGGCGAACCGGGTCCGCCAATTCATCGACATCGCGGGCACCGTGCGCACCCACAGGTCGGCCAGACCGCGCTCGACCGGGTTGGCCGGCGCCGGCAGCGGCCCGCCGGCCAGCGGCATGAAGTCTCGCAGCCGATCCAGGTACTCTTTGGCGCCCTTGGTGTCTCGGGTGCGCTTGAACAATTCGAGGAAGTGGTCGTCGAAGTAGAACACCCACACGTACCAGTCGGTGATGAGATCCAGTTCCCGGCTGTCGCAGTCGGGGTGGGTGTACGCGCACAGCAGACCGTAGTCGTGTCTGTCGAGATCGGACTCGCTCCAGATGTGATGGCCCGCTGCGTCTTCGAAGAAGCCCATCGACTCGGCCCACCCCCGGGTGTGCGCGCGGGCGCCGTCGACGTGCGGATTGAGCCGGGCCGGATACGGCATATAGAAGTCGGGGAGTTCGAAGGGCTGCACGTCGCTTCCTTTCAGCGGTCTCGATGGGAAACCAGGTGCGCCAACGCCATCAGGTCCGCGGCGGCCGCCGGGTCGGCCAGGGCCGCGATGGCGGCCTGCATCCGGCGCTCGGCCAGTCGCTGGGTCCAGCGCCTGCCGCCGGCCGATTCGACCAGCGCCGCGGTCCTGGCGGTGTCCATCGCTGCGGTGACAGCGGAGGGGCGGTACATGCGCGCCAGCTCGGCGGCCGCCGCGGTGCCCGAACCCAGCGCCGAGACCACCGGCAGCGACATGCTGTGGCGGGCAAGGTCGCTCGCCGGTTTCCCGGTGACCGCCGGATCACCCCAGATGCCGATCAGATCGTCGACGAACTGGAAGGCCATCCCCAGTTCGCGGCCGAATGTCTCCATTGCCGCCACCGTCGTCCGATCGGCCTGCGCGCACAGTGCGCCGAGCGCGCAGGCGCATCCCATGAGGGCGCCGGTCTTGCCCATGACCATCCGGGTGTACTCGTCCAATCCCGTGCGGCCACCCGCGCCCAAACGACAGTCTTCGTGCTGGCCACGGCACATCTCGATAATCGCCATTTCGAGTGCGGCGAGCGCCGCCGTTGCCGTGGCCCCGGGTAGTCCGGCCACCAGGACCCGTGCCGCGAGGGCGTGTAGCGCGTCGCCGAGCAGGATCGCATCGGCGCTGCCCCACACCTTCCAGACGGCGGGGCGCCCGCGCCTGACTTCGTCGCCATCCATGACGTCGTCGTGCAGGAGCGTGAAGTTGTGCACGAGTTCCACTGCGGCGGCCGCGGCCAGCGCGGCGTGCGCGGTGCTGCCGCACGCGACCGCCGTACAGACGGTGAGCGCGGGCCGCAGCGCCTTTCCGACGGGCTGCGGCGTCGGGTTGCCGTCGGCGTCCCACCAGCCGAAGTGATAGCCGCCCAGGTGATCCAGCGGTTCGGGCAGGGTGCCCACCGCTTCGCGCAGCAGTGGCTCACACAGCTCGCGGACATTCGTCAGAATCTCCGTGGCCGTGCGATCCGCCGCCGACGTGCTCTCGACCATCGGTCCACCCACCTCCCCCTGTCGGGTCGTGACGCGGGCGGACGGCTGGTCCACCCGCCGGGAACGGTGCTGCGCGACGGTCAGTCGGTGGGCCGGGCGACCAGGACGTTGTCCAGCGCGCCGAGCGCGTCGGGCACCAGGACGGCGGCCGAGTAATAGCAGCTGACCAGGTAAGAGATGATCGACTGGTCATCGATGCCTTTGAACCGCACGTTGAGGCTGGGCTCGTATTCGTCCGGTATGCCGGTCTGGTGCAGGCCGATCACGCCCTGGTCTTTTTCGCCGGTGCGCATGGCCAGGATGGAGGTGGTCGCGGTGTCGCTGACCGGGATCTTGCTGCACGGGAAGATCGGGACGCCGCGCCAGGCGGGTACGCGGTGGCCGTCCACGTCGACGGGGTCGGGGTACAGTCCGCGTTTGCTGCATTCGCGGCCGAAGGCGGCGATGGCTTTCGGGTGTGCGAGAAAGAGTTTGGTGCTGCGCCGCATGCTGAGCAGTTCGTCCATGTCGTCCGGGGTGGGCGGGCCGGACTCGGTGTAGATGCGCTGTTTGAGATCGCAGTTGTGCAGCAGGCCGAAGTCTGCGTTGTTGAGCAGATCGTATTCGCGGCGTTCGTAGAGCGCCTCGATGGTGAGCCGCAACTGCTGCTGGGTCTGGTTCATCGGGTCGTTGAACAGGTCGGCGACCCTGGTGTGCACGCGCAGCACGCTCTGCGCCAGGCTCAGCTCGTATTCGCGCGGGCTGGCGTCGTAATCGACGAAGGTGCCGACCAATTCGGGCTCACCGCTGTGCCCGGACGAGATCTCGATCGCGGCCTCGCCCTGTTTGTTCTGCGGGCGTGCCGAGGCGTCGGCGACCCGGGCCAGGTGCTCGCGCAGCGCGGGCGCGTTGTCGAGTATTTCCTCCAGCGCCGGCCGGCTCAGTACGAGCATCGTGGTTTTGGTTTGCGTTTTGACGGTGACCGGCCAAATGGCGGAAGAGTCGGTGAGACTCTGATCGCCGAAGAAATTGCCACCGGCCAGCATACCGAGGAGTGTGTTTTCACCGTATTCGCCGGAGCCGAGCTTGCTCAATTTTCCGTGCACGATCAACATGACCTGATTCATCGGATTACCGAATTCGGCTACCACGCTGCCGGGTTCGAATTCGCGCTGCTCGAACCGGCGGGCCAGTGCGCGCAGCACATCCTCATCGGTGAAATCGTGCAGTGCGGGCAGTTCGCACAGTTCCAGCGGGATCACCTTGGCGGTGGAACCGTCCACCGCGAACTCGACCTCGCCGTTGCCGACGGTGTGTGTGAGGCGCCGGTTGACTCGGTACACACCGCCGTTGACCTGCGTCCATGGCAGCATGCGGGTGAGCCAGCGCGAGGTGATACCCTGCATCTGGGGTTCGGACTTGGTGGTGGTCGACAACTGGTGTGCGGCAGTGGTACTGAGACTCCTGCGCACCGTCGTCTCGGTATGTGCGGACATTTCCATTGTCATGGCTGATCCTCACCTAGAAATCGTCCCGGGACGTTCGACAGTGGAGAGTTCGAGTCCTCGGATTACTCACAACGGACCGGCGACCGGCGTACGAGCAGGTCACGAACTGGGTTGGAACACAGGTGAATCTGGTTACCCGACAGCGTGTTTCGAACAGCTCAGATCGTATGCCCGCTAACTCCCCGCGCGCAGCAGAATTATCAATATTTACCTTTTAATTCGGATGGTAACGACACGAATCCGATTGGGCAACAAGGAATAACGGTCTGCTGCCCGGTCGGTGAAAGTTCCGACGGGCAGTCCGTGTGTAGGTTATATTCCCCGCGGTTACGGCAGCGCGAGGTAGTTGGTTTCCGGGTCCCCCTCGCGCAGGGTGCGGGCCGGGGGTGGGAGCTCGGCCCGCCCGCCCGGCGGTGTTCGTGCCCACTCGGCTCAGGTCGCGGCGGCCGCGTCGAGTGCGCGAGCCTCGTCGGCGACCTCAGATCTGCGAGCAGGGTCGTGCCGGTGGCCGGTGTGGTGTTGCAGTACCCGAAACCAGTTGATCAACAACCGGTTTCGGGTGCCGGATATCAGGGGCGGCGTTCGTCCGCCACCGCCGCCAGCGTCTTGTCCAGGCGCTCCACCAGTTCCTCGATGATCCCCGGAGAACTGTTCAACGGCGGTGCGACGAGCACCGAGTCGGTCGTCTCACCGATGCCCGCCGAGCACAGCACGAGCCCGTTCTCCTTGGCGGCGGCCACGATTCGCTTGTTGGTGTCCACCGACTGCCCGGGCCGGACATGCAGCGCGCGCATCAGGCCGATGCCTGATTGGTCGGAGAGCAACTCCGGGTAGTGCCCGCACAGCTTGGTCAGCTCGGCGCCGAGCAGCGCACCGGCCTCGGCGGCATTGTCCAGCAGCGACTCGTCTTCGAGCACGCTGAGCACCGCGTTGGCCGCCGCGCAGGCGAGCGGATTCGCGGACATGGTGTGGCCCAGTGCGATCGGGCCGAGCGGTTCGGCGATCGCGGTGGTCACCGTGCTGGAGACCATGGTCACCGCAAGGCTGGTGTAGCCACCGGTGACACCCTTGCCCGAGGTGAGGATGTCGGGGGCGATATTGGCGTGGTCGCAGGCCCACCACTTTCCGGTGCGCCCGAAGCCGGACATCACCTCGTCCGCGATGAGCACGATGCCGTTGTTCTGCGTCTCCCGGCGCAGCCAGTGCATCGTCTCCACGTCGATCGGGGCCGCGCCGGAGGAGGCGCCGCCGAGCGGTTCGATGACGATCGCCGCGACCTTCGACGGTCCGACATTGAGAATGGCCTGCGCCCACTCCTCGTGGGTCGCCCGGCGTCGTCCCGCTTTGGGACGCACCAGTACTCGGTTCGTGCCGGAGGTGCCGAGCAGGGCCTCGACCGAGGCGTCGCGCTTGTTCGGGCTGCCGGTGATGGACAGCGCGGCCGCCGTCATCCCGTGATAGCTCGGCTCTTCGGACAGGATCACGGTGCGCTGGGTATCACCGCGCCGATGCTGGCAGGCGAAGGCCAGCCGCAGTGCGCACTCGTTGGCCTCGGAGCCGGAATTGCTGTACTCGATGGCGGCGGTGCCCGCGGGCGCGATGGCGAGCAGCCGCTCGGTGAGCTGGCGGGCGGGTTCGTTGCGGAACTGCGTGCGATGCACGAAAGTCAGTTGCTGGAGCTGGTTTTCGACGGCGCGCAGCACGGTGGGATGGGCATGCCCGACATTGACGTTGAGCACCCCGGAGGAGCCGTCGAGGTAGTCCTTTCCGTCGGCGTCGTAGATGTAGGGGCCCAGGGCCCACGCGGCAACGGGGAGGGCGGCCCGGTTCGGGGCCACCGCGGCGGAGGCGGGAATCATGCTGGCTGACGTTCCTTTCGAAGGAGTGCGAGCAGGGCGGCCGACACGACGGCCGCGACGAGGCCGAGCACCGCGGTACAACCGGCGAAGACCGCGCCGCCGACCGTGAGGGCGCCCAGCAGGGTGGTGCCGATGGCGATGCCCGCGTTCATCATCGAGTTGTTCCAGGCGACGACCGAGGCGCGCTGCGTCGGGTCGGCGGAGGACAGGTAGGCCTGCTGACTGGAGTAGAAGGCGCCGCCGAAAACGCACCAGAGGGTCAAGGCGACCAGCGCGACGATCACCTGGTTGTTGGTCAACGCGACCACGGCACAGGGGACGAACGCCACCGCGGCGAGTACGGAGACCCATACACCGCTGACCCCGCGCCGGTGCAGCCGATCGAGAATCGTTCCGGCACTGAGCGATCCGACCAGCGATCCGGCGCCGACGAGCAGACCGACCAGGCCGAGCGCGCTGAGGCCGAAGCCGAAGCGCTGCGCGTAGATCACCCCCACGAAGGTGTAGGCGCCGAGCCGCGCGGCTTGCAGGAACAGAGTGGCGATGAGCCCCAAGCTGATTCGGGGCTGCCGCCAGGGCTCGAGCAGGGCGCGCAAGCCGCGCGACTGCCCGGTGACCGGCACGTGCTCGAGCCGGACGTACAACACCGCGGACGTCACGATCATCAGCACGCCGACGGCCAGGAACGGCCACCGCCAGCTGGTGAGCGCGGCGAGCGCCGCGCCGAGCGGGACGCCCAGGACCTGCCCGAGCGAATAGACGCTCGCGCCAAGGGAAATCACTCGTCCGCGCTGATGCTGCGGCGTGCGCTCGGCGAGGTAGGCCCAGATCGCGGGCGCCGCGATCGCGGCGCCGAGGCCGGTGATGCCGCGGCCCGCGACCAGCATGGTCAGCGAACCCGCCACGGCGCAGGCCAGATTGCCGAGCATGAACACCAGCGAGCCGAGCAGGATCGACCAGCGCCGCGGATAGCGGTCGGCGAGGATCCCGAACGGCGGCCCGGCGACGGCGTAGACGAGCACGTAGGCGGTGACGATGGTGGCCGCGGCGGCCACCGAGGCGTGCAGCGACTCGGCGATATCCGGCAGCATCGGTGCGACCAGATACATCTCCGCGCCCATCAGGAAGAACGCCGCATAGAGCAGGACGTGCTGAGCCCACGGCGTTGTGGGCTCAGCGTCCGCCACCGGATGCAGGTTCCGGAGTCGGGTGGGCCGCGCCTCGACGGTCATACCGAGACCTTCTCCAGCGTGTCGAGAGCGGCGACCGGTCGGGCCGGGCGGCGGGGCAGGTTCAGCTGTGACCAAACGGAATCGATGATCTCGGCGAACTTGTGTACCGCGGCGGGGCTGTGCACCGGTGAGGGGTTGATCCGCAGGCGTTCGGTGCCGCGCGCGACCGAAGGAAAGTTGATCGGTTGCGCGTATTGGTGGTGTTCTTCGAGCAAGATGTCGGCCAGTTGTTTGCATTTGTGCGGATCGCCTACGAGTACGGGAACGATGTGACTTTCGGTGGACACCAACGGAATCTGGGCGTCCATCAGCAGGCCCTGCAGCAGCTGGGCGCGGTGGTACAGCAGGATGCGCTCGTTGTCGGACTCGCGCAGGTGCCGCACGCTGGCCAGCGCGGCGGCCGCGAGGGCGGGCGGCATGGCGAGGGTGAAGATGAACGCGGGCGCGAAACTACGCACCGCGTCGAGGATCGCCGCCGGACCGGTCAGGTAGCCGCCGAGCGTGCCGTAGCCCTTGGCGAAGGTGCCCATCAGCAGATCGACCTGGTCCGCACAGCCCATCTGCGCCGCCATGCCCGAGCCCTCGGGACCGTACATGCCGACCGAATGCGCCTCGTCGACGTACACCAGCGCGCCGTGTTTCTTTGCCACGGCACATAATTCGGGCATCGGGGCGATGTCGCCGTCCATCGAGTAGATCGATTCGAACGCGACCACCTTGGGCCGGTCCGGATCGGCGGCGGCGAGCAGCTCGTCGAGATGGGCGGGATCGTTGTGCCGGAAGATCTGCCGCTCGGCCCGCGAGGCCCGCATGCCGAGAATCATCGACGCGTGGTTCTGCTCGTCGGAGAAGAAGATCACGCCGGGCAGGTGCTTGCCGAGCACACCGAGCACGGCGTCGTTGACCGCGTACCCGGTGATGAACGTCAGGCCGGCTTCTTTCCGATGTAGTTGTGCCACTTCGCGTTCCAGCAGGATGTGGGTGTGGTTGTTGCCGGAGATGTTGCGCGACCCGCCCGCCGCGACACCGGAGCGATTGATCGAGCGGTGCATGGCCTCGACGACCTTCGGGAACTGACCCATGCCGAGGTGATCGTTGCTGCACCACACCGTGATCTCGCGCAGGCCGTCCCGATGATGGTGCACCGCTTGGGGAAACCGCCCGGCCAGGCGTTCGATCTCCACAAAGGTCCGGTACTGGCCCGAGGACCGGATGTCGTCGATCTTTCTCTCGAAATGGGCTGTGTAGTCGAAAGCCATGGGAATCTCCGTTGTCTCGAAGGTGTTGCGGTTTTCTTCAGTGGGACTGTTGATGCGCGAGGTGAGTCGTCAACGCCTGGGCGGTATCCCAGCCCGTGATGGGTGGGTAGGCGTCGGGGTCGGTGCAGACGTCCAGAACGGTGGTCGTCGGGTCGACGATCGCCTTGGACAGGGCCTCGCGCAGTTCCACGTCGTTGTGGATGGTTTGACCGCGTGCGCCGCACGCGGTCGCGATTTGGGCGTGATCGACATGACCCAGCTCGACGGCCGAGGTCGGCCTGCCGAACTGGACGATCTCGGCGTGCTTCTGGAAGCCGAGGATGGCGTTGTTCAGCACCACGACCACGACATCGAGGTTCTCTCGCACCGCGGTCTCCAGCTCGGACCAGCAGTGCGCGAACCCACCGTCGCCG
>NZ_BAUA01000064.1 GCF_000710915.1 Nocardia brasiliensis IFM 10847 | reverse complement strand
AACCGCCACCCAGTAGGGCGCGAACGAGCGGTCGGGGCGAGATCGGGGAGACTGGCGGGATGCGCTTGGTGGTGGTCAACCGGGGTGAGGTGGCGGTTCGGGTACTGCGGACGGCTCGGGAGCGGGGGTGGGGCACGGTTGCAGTGTGTACTGCCGAGGAGTCCGGGGCGATGCCTGCTCGGCTGGCCGACGAGGTGGTGCAGCTGCCCGGCACCGGTGCGGACGCCTACCTGGACGTGTCTGGTGTGGTGGCGGCGGCACGGCAGGCGGGGTCAGGGGCGCTGGTGCATCCGGGGTACGGATTCCTCAGTGAGAGTGCGGAACTCGCGGCCGCCTGTGCCGAGGCCGAACTGATTTTCGTGGGTCCGTCACCGGAAGTGCTGCGGATCTTCGGGGACAAAGTGGCGGCACGGGCCGCGGCGGAGCGGGCCGGCGTACCGGTGCCTGCCGCTACCTCGGCGGGGGCCGATGTCGCGGCGATCGCCGCACTGCTCGCGGCGCACCCGGACGGGGTGATGGTGAAGGCCGTTGCCGGTGGGGGTGGGCGGGGGATGCGCGAGGTGCGCGACGCCGCGTTGCTCGACGAGACGTACGAGCGGTGCCGCGCGGAAGCGTCGGCCGGCTTCGGCGATGACACGGTGTACGCCGAAGCGCTGATATCCCCTGCCCGGCATATCGAGGTGCAGGTGGTCGCGGACGGCGTGCACGCGGTCGCGCTCGGCGACCGTGATTGCAGTGTGCAGCGGCGGCACCAGAAACTGATCGAGATCGCACCCGCCCCGAATCTCGATGCGGCGTTGCGGGAACGGTTGCATCGCGACGCCGTCCGGTTGGCCGAGTCGGTGGGCTGCCGCGGCGTGCTCACCGTCGAATTCCTGGTGCGCGATACCGAAGCGTGGTTTCTCGAGGTCAATCCGCGTCTACAGGTCGAGCACACGGTGACCGAGGAGGTCACTGGCCTCGACCTGGTCGCACTCCAACTGGACCTGGCGCTGGGCGCCACGCTGGCCGACCTAGCGGCTACTGCGAGTATCGCGCCCGTTGGCAGCGTGGCGTCGAGCGCCGACGGCCGCACGGCGCACCCCGGAGCCGCCCACCGTGCGCCGGACGCATTGCCGGACAAAGGTTTCGTCGATCGATCGAGCGCGGTCCGCGGCTACGCGGTGCAGGCCAGGGTCAATGCGGAGCTGGTCACGGCGGGTGGGGAAGTGCTGCCGAGTACCGGGACGGTGGTCGAATTCGCGGCACCGACCGGTTCTGGTGTGCGCGTCGACACCGCCGCCTACACCGGGATGCGGCAAGGGGCGCAGTTCGATTCGTTGCTCGCCAAGGTGATCGCGCGCGGCGCGTCGTATCCGGCTGCGCTGCGGCGATGTTCGGACGCGCTGGCGGAAACCGTTGTGCGCGGCATCGATACGAATCTCGCGCTGTTGCGCGCCGTGCTCGAGTCGCTCGCCGACGGTGCGCCGGTGTCTACCTCGTGGTTCGAGGAGAACCTGGCCGAGCTGGCCGGTAGCGCGAGTGACTATGCGCCCGTACCGCATTCGGAGCCGAGTCCCGTGACGACCGTCGTGTCCGTCGAACTGGGCGAGGACGAGTCCGTCGTGCGTTCGCCGATGGGCGCCACCCTGGTCAGCCTGGTCGAACCGGGCACCGTCGTGGCGGCGGGCGCCGAGGTCGCGGTGCTGGAGGCGATGAAGATGCAGCATGTGCTGCGCGCCGAACAGGCGTTGCGGGTCCGGCGGCATCTGGTCGCGCCCGGCGTGACGGTGGATCCGCATGCGCCGCTGCTGATCTGGACACCCGCCGAGCACGACGGACCCACTACCGCCGATACGGCGGTCGACCTCGATACCATCCGGCCCGACCTCGCCGAGGTCTACGACCGGCACCGCGTCGGCCGGGACGAGGCCCGTCCCGAGGCCGTCGCCAAACGCCACCGGCTCGGCAGGCGCACCGCCCGCGAGAACATCGCCGATCTCGTCGACGACGACAGCTTCGTCGAATACGGCGCCCTCGCGGTCGCCGCGCAACGCTTGCGCCGCACCGCCGAGGATCTGATCGCGAACACCCCGGCGGACGGGCTGATCGGGGGCGTGGCCACCGTCAACGCCGACCGGTTCGGCGCGGATCGCGCCCGGGTGGTCGTCATGTCCTACGACTACACGGTGCTGGCGGGCACGCAGGGGATGCGCAACCACGCCAAGACCGATCGATTGCTCGAACTAGCTCGTGCCCAAGGGCTTCCGGTCGCGTTCTACACCGAGGGCGGTGGCGGCCGTCCCGGCGATACGGACCACGGCGGCATCTCCGGCCTCGACGTCACCACGTTCCGCGCCATGGGCGCGCTGTCGGGCCGGGTGCCGTTGCTCGGCCTGGTCTCCGGTCGCTGCTTCGCCGGCAATGCCGCACTGCTCGGCATGTGTGATGTCGTCATCGCCACCCCCGACGCCAATATCGGGATGGGCGGTCCGGCGATGATCGAGGGCGGCGGCCTGGGCGTGTACGCGCCGGAGGACATCGGCCCGATCGAAGTGCAGCGGCGCAACGGTGTCGTGCACATCGTCGCCGCGGACGAAGCCGAGGCCGCCCGGATCGCGCAACGCTACCTCGCGTATTTCCAAGGCCCGGTGGCTGAGTGGACCGCGCCCGATCCGCGGCTGTCCCGGCACGTGGTGCCGGAGAACCGCCTGCACGCCTTCGATATCCGGGCTGCGATCGCGGCGGTCGCCGACGTCGACTCCGTGCTCGAGTTGCGCGCCGACTGGGCCGTCGGCATCGTCACCGCGTTGATCCGCGTCGAAGGACAGCCCTATGGGCTGATCGCGAACAACTGCCATCATCTCGGCGGCGCCATCGACGCGCCCGCCGCCGACAAGCTCAGCGCCTTCCTCCGGTTGTGCGACGCGCACGGGCTGCCGATCGTCTCCCTGTGCGACACACCGGGTTTCATGGTCGGTCCGGACGCCGAGAAAGAAGCCACCGTCACCAAATTCAGCCGCCTGTTCATCGACGCGGCGGGCCTGTCGGTGCCGTGGGGCACGATCATTCTCCGCAAGGGGTACGGCCTGGGCGCACAAGCCATGGCGGCGGGCTCTTTCCGCGCGCCGCGTTTCGTCATCGCCTGGCCCACCGGCGAAATCGGCGGCATGGGCCTGGAAGGTGCGGTCCGCCTGGGGTTCGCGAAAGAATTGGCCGCCATCGAGGATCCGACCGCACGACAAGCGGCCTTCGACAACCTCGTCGCCCTCGCCTACGCCAGCGGCCGCGCCCTCACCGCCGCCACCGCCCTGGAACTGGACGACGTCATCGACCCCGCCGACACCCGCCGCTGGATCCGCACCCTCCGCTGACGACCATCGCGCGCACCCCAGCCGGTTTCCGCGTGGCTGACTCCGGCGCCCCGTTCACGCACCTCTGCTGCGTTCCGACACCTGCTGTGCCAGGCCGGAACGGGTGCGCGAACGCAGCAGGGGTGCGGCGAGGTCAGAGGCCGCGGCGGCGCCGGGCCTTCATTTCCGGGAGGCTCGGTTCAGTGCGGTTTCGAGCGCGTCTACCAGATTGCGGGCGCGCGGGTCGATGGCCTGTTCGATGATGTAGTTCGGTGTGTAGGCGAAGGCGATTCCGCGGGCGGGGTCGGCGTAGGCGAGGGAGCCCCCGCGGCCGGGGTGGCCGAAGGATCCTGGTCCGCCGAGGGGGATTTCGTCGAGCGGCAGCATGTAGCCGGTGGCGTAGCGGTTCGGCAGCATGATGACCGCGTCTGTGCCGCTGACCTGTTCGCGCACCGCGGCGGCGAGGGTGTCCGCGCGCAGCAGGCGCCGGCCGTCCACCTCGCCGACGAGCGAGGCGTAGAGCCGGGCCAGGCCACGGGCGGTGCCGATACCGTTGCTCGCGGGCAGTTCCGCGGCGTGCACATCGGCCGAATCGAAGTCGATATCTCCCGGGTCGGTGACCTGAAAGGCGCGGTTGCTCAACGACTCCGGGTCGCGCAGCGCCGCCACCATCGCGCGCAGCGGCTCCGGGATCAGCTCGTCGGGCACCGCGGCGAGGTCCGGCTTCGGCGCGAAGACCAACCGGCTCACCCGATGCTGTTCGGCGGGCGGCAGGCCGATGAAGAAGTCGACGCCGAACGGTCCGGCGATCTCGTCGGCGAGGAACTGTCCGACGCTGCGTCCGGTGACCCGGCGAATGACCTCGCCGACCAACCAGCCGAAGGTGCGGCCGTGATACCCGTGCGCGGTCCCCGGCGGCCAGTTCGGGGCCTGTGCCGCCAGCGCGGCGACCATCGGCGTCCACGCCAGCGCGTCGGCGAGCGGGACCGGCTTGTCGAGCGCGGCCAGGCCGGCCTGGTGGGTCAGCAACCAGCGCACCGGAATCTCGGCCTTGTCCGCTGCCGCGAACTCCGGCCAGTACCGCGCGACGGGCGCGTCGAGATCGAGCAGGCCGCGCTCGACGAGCAGGTGCGCGAGAGTCGTCGTCACACCTTTGGTCGCCGAATAGACCAACTGCAGCGTGTCACGCTGCCATGGCCTGCCCGTGCCGGGATCGGCGATGCCGCCCCACAGGTCCACCACGGGTTCGCCGTCCCGGTACACGCACACCGCGGCGCCGATCTCGCCGTGCTCTGCGAAATTCGCGGCGAACGCGTCCCGCACCGCCTCGTATCCGGGTGCCACCGTGCCGTCGATCGTCATGCCCCCAGCATGTCACCACGTCCGCGGCCCCCGATCGCGTGCCGCCTCGACCAGGCGGGCCGATCGAGGTGACCGCGCGTCCCGTCGCTGCGCTTGTCGGTACGGCAGGGAATACTCGGTTGCCGACCCACGCGGCGCGACGATCAGGAGGAAAGTGCATGGCTCGGGAGCTCGAGGACCTGTCGTACGCGCGGTATCTGACGGCGCCGGCGGCAGCGCTCGAATCGGAGGGTGATTACGACTGCGTGCATGTCGACGCCCTCGACCTCGACGAGGCCGACGTGCAGAACGCGCGGTTCGGGGAGTCGGCGTTCACCTCGGTGGCGTGGCATCGAGGCACCCTGCGCCACACCAGGTTCGCCGACGTGTGGATGCGGAACGTGCGCTGGGTGGGCACCGAGCTGGCCGACACCAACTGGCTGGACGGCGAAGTCGTCGCCGGCGCACTGTCGGGCGTCGATTTCGCGGGTGCGCGCCTGCGCCGAGTCCGGTTCGAGGGCTGCAAGTTCGACTCGGTGAACTTCCGCACCGCCCGGCTGCGGGAGGTGTCGTTCGTCGAATGTGTGCTGCGGGACTGTGATTTCGGCGACGCCGCGCTGCACACCGTGACCTTCCCCGGTTCGACCCTGGAAAGCCTGGTCCTGCACCGGGCCACCTTGACGAAGGTCGACCTGCGCGGGGCTCGTTCGCTCGACATCACCGAGGGCCTCGACGCACTGCGCGGCGCGACCATCGACAACGGCCAGCTGATGGAGCTGGCTCCCGCGTTCGCCCGTCATCTGGGCGTCGTCGTGCGCGATTCCTGATCGGCGATTCCGACCACGCCGGTGGGCAACGCCGAGCGGATGGCGGGCTATCTGCACAGCCCGCTGCTGACCCGGGAGGGCGACGGGTACACGTTCGTCTGCGGTGACGTCAACAGGTGCATCGACGAACGTGTAGTGGTCTACTTCGCGGACCCGGCCGCGGCGCACGGCGCGGTAGGCGCCCCTGAGCACGAGCGCTGACACCAATTGTGTTCCTTCCCAACAGGGCTCGGTCGCGATCCTGGACGAGGAGAGAACTTCGGCAATTCGCCCATCGGCGAGCGCGCGCATTGATACATTTCGCCAAGCCAGCTGGTATGGCGAATTGGATGAGGAATGCGAGCGAATGTTCGATCGGGATCTGCGCCGGACGACCACCGCCGGCCTGCGCGTATTGCTCGCGCTGGCCGAGGAACGCGGCATGGCCGCGGCCGACGGCCTGGCAGGCACCACGCTCACGCGTGGCGATACCGAGTGCACGGTGCACCAGGAATTGGTGGTGATCCGTAACCTGCTGGCCCGCTTCGGTACCGAAGCCGCGCTCGGCGCGGAAGCGGGCAGCCGGACCGGCCTGCCGCTGGCCGGACCCTGGGGCCTGGCGCTGCTCAGCAGCCGTACGCTGCGTGACGGATTCGACGTGGCGACCCGCTATCTCGACCGCGTTTTCGTCTCGGGCCGGCTCACCGCCGAGCAGAGCGGCGGCGAGATCCGGTTACGCTTCGACGATTCGGAGAATCCGGCGCATATCCGCGCTTTTCTCGCCGAGCGAATTCTCACGGGTGCGGCCACCGTGTGCACACAGCTGTTCGACGGAGAAATTTCACCGCTCCGGCTCGAATTCCGGCACGCGGCACCGCCGGACACCCGTCGATACCGTGAGATCTGCGGCGTGGAACCGCTTTTCGGCGCCCGGGCCGACGTTGTGATATTCCACAGCCGGGGCCTGGACGCGCCGATGCCGCGCAACCACGAACGGGCCCGCGGCGACTGCGCCCAGCTCTGCCGGGACCTGCTGCACCGCAGGCAGCCCCGCTCGGGTGTCGCGGGCAGCGTCCGCGACCTGCTCGTTCGCAATCCGGGAGAGTTGCCCGATCAGATCGCGGTCGCGAACGAATTGTTCATGAGCCCGCGCACGCTCTCGCGCCGGCTCAACGAGGAGGCGACCTCGTTTCGCGCACTGCTCGACGAGGTGCGCCAGCTGCTGTCCGAACAGTTGCTCACTTATACCGACATGAGTACCGAGCAGGTCGCGGCGCGCCTGGGCTATGCCGAAGCCGCGTCGTTCATCCGCGCGTTCCGGCGCTGGAAGGGTTGTCCACCGCAGGAGTTCCGGCTGCACGAGGGGCGGTCGCTGCCGCGCGAGGTCCCGGTGCCGGCGGGCGTTCGCTGACCTGTACCCGGGCGCCGCGCGCCCACCGTGCTCGGCGTCGATCGTGTCGGACGCCGGAAACCGCGCGGATGCGGTAAGTATGCTGCCATGTCGATCAGCGCCGCTGTCGCGCCGAATATGCCGGGTACCCTGCAACGCTGCGTTGTGCTGGCGGTGTGCTGCACCGCCGTGGTGATGGCCAACGTCGACACCACGGCCGTCAACGTCGCGCTACCCGCGATCGGCCGCGACCTCGAAGGTTCGCTGGCCGGGGCGCAATGGGTGGTCGCCGCCTATACGTTGACCCTGGCCTGCCTGCTCACCTTCGCGGGTTCGCTGGCCGACCGGATCGGCCGCCGGACCGTCTTCCAGATCGGTCTGGCGGTGTTCGCGGTCGGTTCGCTGGCGTGCAGCCTCGCGCCGTCGATCGGCTGGCTGATCGCGTTCCGTGTGCTGCAGGCGGTGGGCGGATCGATGCTCAATCCGGTGGCGATGGCGATTCTCACCTCCGTCTTCACCGATCCGGATCGGCGGGTGCGGGCCATCGGCGTCTGGAGTGGGTCGATCGGGATCGGCATGGCGGCCGGGCCGGTGATCGGCGGGTTCCTGGTCGACTCGATCGGCTGGGCAGCGGTGTTCTGGATCAACGTGCCGATCGCGGTGACCGCGCTGGTGCTGACCTTCCTGGTGGTACCCCAGTCGAGGTCGGACCGGCCGCGGTCGCTGGATCCGCGGGGGCAGCTGCTGATCGTGGGCCTGATCGGGCTGCTGGTGTTCGCGATTATCGAAGGGCCGCATCGTGGTTGGGCCGCGCCGGTCACGCTCGGCTGTTTCGGGGGTGCGGCGGTGTGCCTGGCCGCGCTGGCCCGCTATGCCCCGCAGCACGAGGAGGCGCTGATCGATCTGCGGGTATTCCGGTCTCCGCCGTTCACCGGTGCGGTGGTGATCGCGATCCTGGCGTTCGGCGCGATGGGCGGCTTCCTGTTCCTGAACACCTACTATCTCCAGGAGATTCGGCACGATGCACCGCTGGCGGCGGGTCTCGCGCTGGTGCCGATGGCCGCCGCGATGTTCGTGTTCGGGCCGATGTCGGGTCGGATCGTCGCGCATCGCGGTGCGCGCAGCGCTTTGAGTGCGGGTGCGCTGATCGCGATTCTCGCGTCGGTGGTCTTGGCGCTGACCTTCGATGCGAGCGGTAAACCGTTGCTGCTCATCGGCTACGCCCTCTTCGGCGCCGGGATCGGCCTGATCTACACGCCGATCACCGCCACCGCCGTGGCCGGGCTGCCCGCCGCGCAGGCCGGAGTCGCGGCCAGCGTGGCTACCACCTCGCGACAGATAGGTCAGTCACTCGGTGTCGCGGTGATCGGCTCGCTCATCGCGAGCCACCCGGACGCACTGACCTCGGCGACGGCGTTCCAGTCACCCGCCCGGCTGGGCTGGCTCACCATCACCGGGATGTGTGTCGCGGCACTGGTCGTGGCGCGAATCAGCACCGCTCCCAAGGTGATTCGCAAACCCAGCTGAACACGGCGGCGCGCGCCGTCGCGGCCGAGCAGTGCGATCGCCGCCGGACAAGCCCCGACTTGCCTGGTCAGCGGCGTTTGTCCAGGACCTGGGCAATCGGTCGGCGCACCGAATCCTGCTCCCGTACTATCGCGATCGAAGACACCGGCCGGGGAGATGAAGGAGGACGGTGTGGGACCTCGCATCCGCAACGGGACCCTGTGGTTGCGACGCTTCGCCGGCACGACGCCGGGGGTGATCGTGGGCGTCGTCGTCGTGTCCGTGGTGCTGTGCCTGCTCGCCGGGTTCACCGCGATGAACCAGATGAGCGGCAAGAACGCCCGCCAGCAGAGCGCGCTGGACCGCACCGAGCCGCTCGCCTTCGCCGCCCAGCGGCTGTACGTCGCGCTCTCGGCCGCCGACGCGACGGCGGCGACCGCGTTCCTGTCCGGCGGGATCGAGGCGCCCGCGGTGCGGCAGCAGTACCAGCAATCGCTCGCCGACGCCGCGGCCGCGCTGGCGGACGCGACGGTCGGGGCATCCGACGAGCAAACGCGGCAGATCGTCGCGAGGATCGTGGCCGACCTGCCCGCTTACACCGGGCTCGTCGAGGCCGCCAGGTCGAACAACCGGCAGGGCTTTCCGGTCGGCTCGTCCTACCTCAGCGAGGCCTCGGGCCTGATGCAGAACTCGCTGCTGCCCAACGCCGAACGGCTCACCACCGCCCGGTTCGCCGCGGTGCGCACGGACGAGCGGGCGATCGGCGCGCGGCCGGTGCTCAGCATCGTGCTGGTGCTGCTGGTGCTGCTCGCCTTCGCGGTGGCCTCGTGGATCCTGTTGCAGCGCACCAACCGCCGGGCCAACCTCGGCGTCGTGCTGGCGGCGGGCGCGACCGCGCTGGCGCTGCTGTGGCTGATCGTCGCACCCGGCGTGGCGTCGAAAGCCTTGGACACCAGCGCATCCGGTGCGAGCAGCCGCTTCGAGACCCTGGCCAAGGCGCGGATCGCGGCGCAGCAGGCACGCACCGAAGAGACGCTGCAGCTGATCACCCGCGGCGATATCGCGGCCGGCGAGGATCGCTACACCCAGCGCTCGATAGACCTGCGTGAGCGCCTCGCTACCGTCGTCGCCCCCGATTCCGTTGCGGCCCAAGAGCTCGCGAACTGGCTGTCGGGTCACCGCGCCCAGGTCGCCGCCTATCAGGCCGCCGATTATCGAGCGGCGGTGAGCCAGGCGATCGGCACCGGGCCGCAGTCCTCCGCCACCCGGTTCGCGGCGCTGGACCGGGCGCTGAACGACAACCTCGCGCAGGAGCGCCGCGCTCTACGTGACGACTTGTCCACCGCAGGTGCGGTATTGACGCTGAGCCCGTTCGGCACGCTGGCGCTGCTGGTGTTCGCGGCCGCCGCGGTGGTGGTCGGCCTGTGGCCACGGCTGAAGGAGTTCTTGTGAAAACACGCCTGATCCTGGCAGCGTTACTGGTCGGCGCCACGGTCCTGGTGTCCGGCTGCGGCTCCGGTGACCTGCCCGCGCAGAGCACCTTGGACGCGGTGAATCCGCAGCCGGCGGGCGCAGGGGAGATCGTGGCGCCGCCACAGGCCGAGGGCGACAACAGTTGTGACTCGGAAGCGACATTGCGGCCGAACGCGGTGCAGCCGAGACCCGGTGCGATGCCGCCGGGTTCGCCGATGGCGGCGATCGTCGCGAACGGCAGGCTGCGGGTCGGGGTCGACCAGAACACCTACCTGTTCGGGTTCCGGGATCCGGGCACCGGCCAGCTGCAGGGCTTCGACATCGATATCGCGCGCGAGATCGCCAAGGACATCCTGGGCGATCCCAACAAGATCGAACTGCGTTCGGTGACCGCCGCCGAGCGTATCTCCGCACTGCACGACAAGAAGGTCGACCTGATCGTGCGTACCTTCTCCGCGACGTGCGAGCGGCGCCGGGAAGTGGACTTCTCCGCCGTCTATTACCGCTCGGCCCAACGCATTCTGGCCCCGCGCGAATCCGGCATCAGCACGGGCGCCGACCTGGCGGGCAAACGCGTCTGCGTCGCGCGCGGCACCACGGCGGCGGCCCCGCTGTTCGCGCTGGCCAAGCGCCCCACCGTCATCGGCGTCACCAACTGGACCGACTGCCTGGTCGCGCTGCAGCAGGGGCAGGTGGACGCGGTCAGCGGCGACGATCCGATCCTGTTCGGGCTGGTCGAGCAGGACCGCAATCTCCAGGTGGTCGGCGAGCCGATCGGCACGGGGGCGTATGCGGTCGGCGCGCCCAAGGGCAGCGACGAGCTGGTCCGGTTCGTCAACGGAGTGCTGGAGCGGATGCGCACCGACGGCACCTGGCAGCGGATCTACACCGACAAGCTGGCCTTGCTCGGCCCCTCGCCGGGGCAGCCGGTCGCCCGGTACGTGGGATGAGCCGGACCATGCAGCTGCTCGGCCTGGTCGAGATCGACCTCGAATTGACCCGTCGGACAACCGAACTCGACGCGATCACGAACACGATGCTGGAACTCGACAAGCATCCCGGCCTCACCCTGGTGCGCCGGTATCCGCCGTCGGGCGTCACCGCGGCCCGCTGGCTGCCGGTGCGGGACGCGCTGGCACTGATGTGGGAAGACCTCGGGCGGCTGCGCGCGATCCTGGATTCCGCGCGCACCGTGCGCGGCACCCGCGCCAAACTGGACGACGGCCGGCGCGCCGAACTCACCGAGCTGCTGCGTGGACGGCCGTACGAGGTGTCGCGGACCCCGATCCCGCTCGCCGAGCGCTCGCTGACCGGTCCCAGCGAGCACGTGCTGTTCGTCGGCCTCGCCGATACCGTGGACCGGATGCGGGCGACCTTTCCGCCGATCGCCGAATTCCTCGACGCGGTCGACCAGGTGAACACCCGGGTGATGTCGGGCCTGGCCCCGCTGCAGGAGACCTTGGACAAGGCGGGGGCGGCGACACCCGAGTTGCGCGCGATCGGCGACGGCATCGCCGAATTGCTGAGCCGTTCGGCCACCGATCCGCTCGCTCTGACGACCGCCGAGATCGATGCTCGCCTAGCCGAACTCGGCGGTGCGCTGCGGCGGCAGGAGGCAGTCCTCGCCGAATTCGCGGCGCTGGCGGCGAATCGGTCCGCCGCGGTGGCCGCTCTGCGCACCAGGTTGGCCGAACTCTCGGCGATCGCGGCACGCGCCGCGCGGGCCAAGGGGGAGGTCGAGCGCACCATACGATCGGGACCTTTGCCCCAGCTCGTCGACGAATCCGGCCTGCTGCGTAGCGAACTCGACGCCGTCGCGGCCGAATCCGGTGCGGCGGCGCTGGTGGCGCTGCGCGGTCGAATCGACAGTGCGCTCGCGGCGGCCGTCGCGGCGGAGAACCTGGCCCAGGGCCTGCTCGACCGCCGGGCCGAATTACGGGGCAGGCTGGCGGCCTATCACGCCAAGGCGGCGCGGTTGGGTGTCAGCGAGGACCGAGATCTGCTCGCCGCGCACGAGACCGCGACGGCGCTGCTGTCCGGCAAACCCTGCGATCTGGCGGCCGTCACCCGTGCGGTCGCCGGATACCAGCAACTCGTCGCGGCCAAATCGGGGAGGCGATCATGAGTACCCAGAGCTGCACCGAACCCGGTTGCACCGGCACGATCGAGGACGGCTACTGCACGGTCTGCGGTACCGCCCCGGCCGAGGCGACGACGATCCGCTCGACCGCGCAGCCGAACGAGGCCGCCACGGCCGAAGCGACCACGGCGGCCGCCGAACCCGAGCATTGCACCGAACCCGGTTGTACCGGAACGGTTATCGACGGGTACTGCGAGGTGTGCGGCACCGCGCCGGCCCCGCCGACGGCCGCGACCACGTCCACCCCGAGCACCCGCGGCAGTTCGCGCTCGGTGCGCACCGGCCGATCCTCGTCCCGCTCGAGCCGCCGCGGCAGGCTGGGCGCGGGCATGCTCGACGTGCCGCGGGTACCGCGCATCGATCCGGCGACCGCCATCCTGACCGACCCGGAAGTGGCCGAGAACAAACGTTTCTGCGGCAAATGCGAGAAGCCGGTGGGCCGGGGTCGCGACGGCAAACCCGGCCGGACCGAGGGGTTCTGCCCGAACTGCGGCACCCGATTCTCGTTCACGCCCAAGCTGTTCAAGGGCGATCTGGTCGCCGGCCAGTACGAGGTGGCGGGGTGCCTGGCGCACGGCGGGCTGGGCTGGATCTATCTCGCGACCGATCGCAACGTCAGCGACCGCTGGGTGGTGCTGAAGGGTCTGCTCAACTCGGGCGACAGCGATGCGATGCTGGCCGCGGTGGCCGAAAAGCGTTTCCTCGCCGAGGTCGAGCACCCGAGCATCGTCAAGATCCACAACTTCGTCGAGCACGCCGGCGCGGACGGGGTGCCGGTCGGCTACATCGTGATGGAGTACGTCGGCGGCACGTCGTTGAAACAGATCCTGCGCGCACGTCGCGAGACCGACAGCGGCTACCTGCCGCCCGCGCAGGCGATCGCCTACATCCTGGAGATGCTGCCCGCGCTCGGGTACCTGCATTCCCTGGGCCTGGCCTACTGTGATTTCAAGCCGGACAACGTGATGCAGACCGACGAGCAACTCAAGCTCATCGACCTCGGTGCGGTGATCGCGATGGACGACGAGGACAGCCCGATCTACGGCACCACGGGCTACCGGGCGCCCGAGATCGCCAACACCGGCCCGACGGTCGCCACCGACGTGTACACCGTCGGTCGCACCCTCGCCGTGCTGCTGATGCACGTGCCCCAGCACAACGGTCATTTCGGCGCACTGCCCGGCCCGGAGACCGAACCGCTGCTCGCCACCCACGATTCGCTGCACCGGTTCCTGCTGCGGGCCACCGACGAGGCGCCGGACGCGCGGTTCGCCTCGATGGAGGAGATGGCCGACCAGTTGACCGGCGTGCTGCGCGAGGTCCTGTCCCTCGACGACGGGGTGCCCCGGCCAGGTATGTCGACCTATTTCGGGCCCCCGCGTGGTGTGTTCGGCGTCGGCGCGGCGGTGGATGCGCCGAAAATCATTGCTGCCCTGCCGGTTCCGCTCGTAGACCCGACGGACAGCGCGGCCGCCCTGCTCGCGACCACCGGCGGCACCACACCGGCGGAGCTGGAGCGCTCGTTCGAGGCGGGGCTGCGCTCGGTGGTCACCGGACGCGGTGCGTCGACCGAGATTCCGTTGCGGCTGATCCGGGCCGCGCTGGAGGTGGGCGATAGCGCCGAGGCCGATCGGCGGCTGACGGCGGCGGCCGCGACGTTGTGGGGCGACTGGCGACTGGCCTGGTATCGTGGCCAATCCCGTTTGCTCGCAGGCGATCTGGCGGAGGCGGCGATCGAGTTCGAGGCGGTGTACACCGGGCTGCCGGGTGAGGCGGCGCCGAAACTCGCGCTGGCCGCCGTCGCGGAGCTATCCGCCGCCCTGGCCGCCGATTTCGCCGCCGCGCAGCACAAGCGCAGGGGCGCAATGTATTACGAGACGGTCTGGCGCACCGATCGCGGCTACCTCAGTGCGGTGTTCGGCTTGGCTCGGCTGCGCAATGCGATCGGTGATCGCGACGGTGCGGTGGCGGCGCTGGATCAGGTCGACGCGGGCTCGGTGCTGTTCACCGAGGCCGGGATCGCCGCGGTGCACACGGTGCTGCACGATCGAGCGCCGGCCGAGCTCACCGAGCCGGTCCTGCGCGATGCCGGGGAGCGGATCACCCGTCTGCGACTGGACTCCCGGCGCCGGTCCGCCGAGATCCGGCTGCGGGTGCTGGCCGCCGCGCTCGATTGGCTCCAGGCCGGTGGCGTTCCGTCCGAGCACGGGCGGCTGCTCGGTGTACCGCTCGATCAAGACGGTGTCCGGACCGGATTGGAGCGTTGCTACCGGGACCTTGCCCATGAAACCGACGACATGTGGGAGCGATTCGCATTGGTAGAGCAGGCGAACACCATCCGCCCGAGGACCACGTTATGACCGACCCGGATCCGGAGGCCACGCTGCCGAGTCCGGTGGTGTCCGCCGTAGCGCCGTCCTCGCCCGAATCGCGTTGTCCGGGTTGCGCGTCCGCGGTGCACGCGGGGGATCGCTTCTGCGAGAACTGCGGTCACGAGCTGGGCGGCAAGCAGGTCGTGCTGCCGAACAACGAGCCGGGCCCGCCCGGGAACTGCGAGAACTGCGCCGGCACCCGCTACGACCCCGACGGATACTGCACCGGCTGTGGGCAACTGCGCGGGGCGCCGGATCGCTTCGCCGCCGACCTCGGCGCCGTCGCGGTGGTCACCGATCGCGGCATCGCGCACGCGCGCAACGAGGATGCGGTGGCCGCCGCGGTGCTCGACGACTCCGCCGCAGTGGTGATCGCCGTCGCGGATGGGGTATCGACCTCCGAGGATCCCCAGGTGGCGTCGGGGACCGCGGCCAGGACCGGGGTCGACGCCTGCCGGGCGGCGCTGCTGGCCGGACGATCCGCGCACGAGGCGGTGATGACCGGGCTGGAGGCGGCGGCCACCGCGGTGCGCGGAATCGCGATCACCGACGGGCACGCGCCGTCGTGCACCTACGTCTCGGCGGTGGTGCAGGCCGATGTCGACGGCGTGCTGCTGACGGTCGCCAATGTCGGTGACAGCCGGGCCTATTGGCTGCACGCGGACGCACCCGAGGACCCCGCGAATCCGCCCTCGCAACGGCTGACCGTGGACGACTCGTGGGCACAGGCCCTGGTCGACGCGGGCGCGATGGACGAGCAGGCCGCCATGAACGATCCGCGCGCGCACACCCTGATCCGCTGGCTCGGCGCGGACGGACCGGTGAAACCGTGGTCGGACAACTGCGTTCGCACGCTGCGCACCACCGGACCCGGTGTGCTGCTGCTGTGCAGCGACGGCCTGTGGAACTACCTGTCGGACGCGACCGCGCTGGCCGAGCTCGCCACCGCGCACCCACCGGCGGTCGCCGCGCGCGAGCTGGTCGAGTTCGCGCTGCGCTGCGGCGGCGGCGACAACATCACCGTCGCCCTCGTGCCCATTCCGTGGTCCGGTGAGTCAGGAGCAGAACTACAGTGAGTTCTCTTGCAGGAAACGGTGTTTCGGTCGCCGTAGATCAGAACGAATACCTCGCCGACGGGGTCGGCACCGTCGATGCCGTGGTCACCGTGGAAACGGCGGCCGACCTGGTGGTCACCGCGCCGCCGCAGGAGCGGCTCGAAGTGATCATCGTCGACTGCTCGGGGTCCATGGCCACCGGGCACAAGTTTCCGGGCGCCCGCCAGGCCACCCTGGCGGCGCTGGACGCGATGGCCGACGGGACCAGGTTCGCCATCATCGACGGCACGCACATCGCCCGGCTGGCCTTTCCCACCGACGTGCCGTCGCTGGCCGCGAACCGCGAATCCCGGGCCGCCGCGCGCCGCAAGCTCGACAAGTTGAAGGCGGGCGGTGGCACCGCGATGGGCACCTGGCTCGGCCTCACCAGACAGCTGGCCAAGAAACATCCCGGCGCGATGGTCCACGCCATCCTGCTCACCGACGGCAAGAACGAGCACGAGGAACCCGCCGCGCTCGCGGCGGAGATCGCACAGTCCGAAGGCGTGTTCACCTGTGATTGCCGTGGCGTCGGAACCGATTGGCGGGTGGACGAATTGCGCGCCATCGCCTCGGCGCTGCACGGCACCGTCGACATCGTCGCCGACCCGGCCGAGCTGGCCGCGGACTTCACCGCGATGATGCGGGGCTCGATGGCCAAGGCGATTCCGGAACTGACCCTGCGGGTGTGGACGCCGGCCGGGGCCCAGGTGCGGTTCGTCAAGCAGGTTGCGCCGACCATCGAGGACCTCACCGCCCGCCGGGTCGACACCGCCGCGCAGGTGGGGGAATACCCGCTCGGTGCGTGGGGCGCCGAGGACCGCGACTACCACGTGCAGGTGCAAGTGGAACCGGGCGCGCCGGGCCGGGAGAAGCTCGCCGCCCGGGTCAGCGTGGTCAGCGGCGGTGAGGTGCTCGGGCAGGGGCTGGTGAAGGCGGTCTGGACCACCGACACCGAGCTGTCCGCCCGGATCAGCAGGCGCGTCGCGCATTACACCGGGCAGGCCGAACTGGCCCAGGCGGTGCAGGAAGGTCTGGCGGCGCGCAAGAGCGGCGACACCGAGACCGCGACGGCCAAACTGCGGCGGGCGGTCGAGCTCGCCGCGGAATCGGGGAACGAGGGCACGGCGAAACTGCTGCGCGGCGTGGTCGAGGTCGACGAGCAGAACGGGACGGTCCGATTGCGGGCCGGCGTCGCGGCCGCGCAGGAGATGGCGCTGGACGCTCGATCGACCAAGACGGCCCGGGTGCGGAAGGAGGGGTAGATGACCGTCACCTGCCCGGACGGGCACGAATCGACCGCGACGGACTACTGCGACAGCTGTGGTGCGCCGATCGGTTCGGCCGCCGCCGTGGTCGAACCGAGCGCGCTGTGCCCCGCGTGCGGTGCGCCCGCAAGCGGCCGCTTCTGCGAGCAGTGCGGACACGATTCCGCTTTGCCCGCGCCGCCCGTCGCGGCGCGGGACACCACGGAGACGGTGATTCCGGCCGAGGTTGTCTGGGTCGCCACTGTCACCGCCGATCGCGAGTTCTACGATCGGGTGATCGCCCGCAAGGGGCCCGACGCCGACCAGGTCGGGTTTCCGGCGTTCTACCCCGAACGTCGAATCGTGCTGCACGGCAACGACATCCTGATCGGTAAGCGGAGCGCCTCGCAGGGGCTCAGCCCGGATATCGATCTCGGCATCGCGCCCGCCGACGTCGGTGTCTCGCGTGCGCACGCCGCCCTGCACCTCGATGTCGACGGGCTCACCGTCACCGATCTCGGTTCCACCAACGGCACCAGCGTCAACGGCAGCGACGACCGCATTCCCCCGCGGGTGCCGGTGCGGTTGCGCAGCGGGGATCGGATCCACCTCGGGGGTTGGACCACCATCGTGTTGAGCGCCGAACCGGCCTGAGTTTCCTACCGGATCTTCGCGTCTGGGACAGCAGTGCCGATTTCGTGGACGGCGGTGTTCGTTTACGCCTATCGTCGTGCACTATGACGGCCCAGCCCCTCAGCACCGCGGCGACGACGGTACCGCCGAACCACCGATTCGAGATCGGCCCGGTGCGCTATCCGAAACTGTTCGGCGCCGACACGGTTCCCATTCCGATGTCCGACGGCGCCGTCCTCACCGCCGATATCCTGCGACCCGGCGACGGCGCCGGGCCCGCTCGTGAGCCATTGCCGGCGATCATCAACTTCACCGCGTACAACAAGCTGCTCAACCGTCGAGGTATGCGCTGGCACAACACTTTACGGACGATCAGCGCCCGGCTCGGCGGCTCGGACCGGCAACGGTTCACGGCGCGAGACGTGCTGTACACGCCGGCCGGCGGCATTCTCGAGCCGTTCGTGATCAACCGCACCGCGGTGCTGCGCGGCTACGTCGGGCTGATGATCGACGTGCGGGGGACCGGTACGTCGACCGGGAGCTGGGACTTCTTCCAGCCGCGGGAACAACAGGATTATCTGGAGGCCGTCGCGTGGGTCCGCGAACAGCCTTGGTGCACTGGCGAATTCGTGGTCACTGGCATCTCCTACGGGGCGATCTCGGCGTTGATCACCGCGGGGTTGCGGCCGCAGGGCTTGCGCGCGGTGTTCGCGATCGAGGCCGGCGAGGACCAGGTGCGTGAGCTGGGATTGACCGGCGGGGTGCCGACCCCGGGCATGCTGCTGTGGATCCTGGCCGTGAACGGCTTCAAGTGGTTGCCTTCGGTGTCGGGTCTGCGAAAGGCCGGGATCACCAAGCAGTTCCTGCGCGACCGGTTCGCCGATCCGGCCAGCTGGGTGCGTCACGCCGTCGAGATAGGACTCACCGAGAACCATCCCGACAGCTTCCTCAACCCGATGTGGGCGACCAAACTGGCGCGCTTCGAGGACATCACGGTGCCGACCTGGATCCACGGCGGCTGGCACGACGTCTACAACCGATCCAACTTCCGGATGTTCGACCGAATTCCGTTGTCCGGCGGTGCGAAACAGGTGCTGGTCGACGATTCTTACCATCTCACCGCAGGATCGGGCTTCGGCGCTGCGGACGGCCCGCAGCCGATCGACGAGTTGCAGTGCGCGTGGTTCGACCGCTGGGTCAAAGACATCGACAACGGCATCGACCGGTATGGGCCGGTGACCGTGCGTCGGCAAGGCGACGGGAAATGGTTGCAGCACGCGCGGTTCCCCGACCCGGCGGCGACCGTGCGCAAGCTCTACCTCGACCCCGCGAGCAGTGGCACCGCACCGCACGCGGGAACCGACGCCGCGCTCGCCGCCGAACCGGCCGAGATCGAATCGCGGCTCCCGCTGCCCGCGGGCCCAACTCGGATGGCCTCCAACAACACCGGCGTGATGAGCATGGGCCTCACCCTGCTGTTCGGCAGGCGGTTCGGCACCGACGACCGGCATGCCGAGGCCGGCGCGGTCACCTTCACCAGCGCGCCGTTCCCTGCCGACACCGAGCTCTCCGGCGCCATGAACCTGCATCTCAACGCGGAAGCCGCAGGCGCCGACGCCTTCTGGTCCGTCACCGTCTGCGACGTCGAACCCGACGGCGCCTCGGTGCCCCTCACCCGCGGCGCACTGCTGTCCACCCACCGTGCGATAGATACCGCCGCAAGCGATTACGTCGACGGCGAACTCCTCTTCCCGCTGCACCCCCTCACCGCCGACGCGGTCCTGCCGATCGAACCCGGCACCCCGTTCACCATCGACATCGAAATCAACCCCACCGCAGCCCTGATCCGCGCCGGCCACCGACTACGCGTAGCCGTGAGCCGCACCAGCTTCCCCCGGCACTTCCTCGCCCCCTGGCGTCGACGCCACATCACCGGCCAAACCGTCGTCCTCGACCCCGAGAGCCCGAGCTACCTGACGTTTCTCGCCCGTGCGGCGGAGTAGGGAGTCCGACGGTTGGCACCTCCGTGACTGTCGACCTATCTGTCGCTTGGTCCAGGCCGCCTGCCCGGCACTGACGGCCCAGCACGGTGCAGATGTGGGGTCAGACGATTTCGAGGTCGTAGGTGGCTTCTACCCAGAAGCCGCCGGGTTCGTATTCGCCGCCGAAGGTGAGGATGTAGTTGCCGTGGGCGAGGTCTTCCAGGGTGGCCCAGAGGCCCCATGCGGTTGCTTTGTAGCGGCCGCGTTCGCCGAAGGGGCCGCCCTCGACGGCGTCGACGGGGAAGGGTTTGCGGTTGGCGACCTCGTGGACCGGCAGGGTGACGCCGTTGAGTTCGGCGTGACCGCTCGCGGTCGCGACGTAGGGGATGCGTCGGTTGCGCAGTGTGGTCCTGTGCATCATGTTGAACAGGGGGAAGAAGATCGGCCTGCCATACGGGATTTCGCAGCGCCGGCTCGCCTTGCCGCCGAAGGTCCCGGCGAGGAACCAGACGTCCGCGGGCTGCTTCTCTCCAGCAAACCGCCCGGTCTCATCGCAGACGGGGTTACGTTCGGCGGGTATCGACATCGCCCACTGCCACCACCGCCCGGCCAGCTCGACATCCTGCCTCACACCACAACCCACCTTGCTCATCCCAGCCCACTGCGCAGGACAGAATGCCACAGTAGGGCCGTCCCGGGCACCCGGCCAGCCCCGAAGTCCGGTGGCGCGAGTTGTCCCACTGCACCGAACTCGAGCGGCGGAGCGCGGGCGGTGGCTGGTTCGTCCGGCACCACATCGCCGGACACGGCTGGCCGAGTGGGTACGGTGCCGACGTCGGTCGACGCGGACCGAGTGGGCGCGTTTGTGGGCTGGGTGGCGTTGCAGGCGCCGGCGGAGGGCGGTTGCCGGGAGGTCGAGTACGAGGTGGGCCGGGACGAGTGGCTCGAGCGGGCGAAAAATCGATTGCAGGGGCTGGAAGCATGATCGATATGACGGCATCGGCATACCTCATCACCGGTATCCAGGCGGCGGGCAAATCGACTGTGGCGCAGGCACTCGCGGCGCGGCTGCCACGCTCGGCGCACGTCCGCGGCGACACCTACCGGCGGTTCGTCGTCGGGGGGCGCGCCGAGATGAGCAGGGAGCCCACGGCCGAAGCGATGGATCAATTGCGGTTGCGGCACCGCCTCGCCGCTCAGACGGCAGACACCTACGCCGCGGCGGGTTTCACCGCGATCGTGCAGGACACGGTGCTCGGTGAGTTGTTGCCCTATACCGTCGAGCAGTTCCGGACCCGCCCGCTGTATGTGGTGGTGCTGGCTCCGCGACCGGCGGCGGTCGCCGCCCGGGAGGCGGGGCGCGGCAAGGTCGCGTACGGCTCGTTCACCGTCGAGGATCTGGACACCGTGCTTCGAGACGAGACGCCGCGCATCGGATTATGGTTGGACACTTCGGATCTCACCGTCGAGCAGACAGTCGAGGAGATCCTCGCCCGCGCGGAGCCACTGTGTCGATGACTCCGCGCGGACTCCCCGCCGCTCAATGGTGGTGCGCCGCCCGGGGGTTCGGTAACCGACGCCGGTCGAGGACCACGACAACCACGCTAGCCAACCCACACGGAACAGATCCCGGCGGCGCGGCTTTTCAGCAGGATCTTGCTATGCGCTGCGGCTCGGCGACTGGCAAGCGCTGCTACAGCGGGCCGAGCGATTCGGTAGCGGGCCCCTCCAGCAGCGTGCCGTCGGCGGCGAAGCGGGAGCCGTGCAGTGGGCAATCCCAGGAACGTTCGGCATCGTTCCAGCGGACGATGCCGTAGAGGTGCGGGCACACCGCGGACACACTCGTCGTGACGCCGTCGACCGTGCTGGTCGCGGTCGGGCGCAGCCCCTGTCGACGCACCACACCACAACCTTCGGCGGGCACGGTGCGCGCGCCATGTGTGGCGGCGCGTAACCATCCGGCGGTGAGCCGTTGCGCCACAGCGCCGTTCGCGGATACCGCCGACGGCAGCGACTTCAGTTCGCCGGGGCGCCAGCTGCCCAGCGCTCCCGCCCAACTCGGTGATTTACCGATGATCCGTCCGGCCAGCGCCATGGCGGCCGCGACACCGTTGGTGAGCCCCCATTTCGCGTATCCGGTGCCGACCAAGATGCTGTCCTGCCCGGGCAGCAGCGGTCCGACATAGGGAAGCTCGCCGACCGGGGCGTAGTCCTGGGCCGACCATTCCTGCACGAGTTCCGCCGTGGGGAACCATTTTCGCGTCCACGTGGTCAAGTCGTCGAGCTGCCGCCGCTCCGAACGGGTGCGCCCCACGGGATGCCCGTTGCCGCCGACCAGCAGCAGCTCACCGTCCGGCGTCGGGGCGTAGCGCAGCGAACGGGTGGGTTGCCCGGCGCTGAGGTACATTTCGCGAGGAAGTTCCGCAGAAATCCGATAAGCCGCCAGGTACGAACGTTGCGCGGTGAGCCGCGCGAAGAAGCCGCCGCGATCGAGTATCGGTGTGCCCGTGGCCAAGACGACGGTGCCCGCGCCGAGGCCACCGTGCTCGGTCTCCACCGTCAGATCCCCGTCCTGGCCTCGCCGCACATCGTGCACCAGGGTCGATTCGTAGATCGGCGCCGCGTGCGCTTCCACGTCCACGGCGAGCGCGGCGAGCACCGCCATCGGATCCACCTGCGCCTGATCGGCCAGGCGCACCGCGCCGAACGCGGGGAAGGGCAGGTCGAGTTGCGGGACCAGCTCGGTCGGCAGCCCGGCCTGCCGCGTCGCCTCGTATTCCGCACGGACCAGGGCGATTTCGGACTCGCGCTGCGCAAAGGTGAGGGCGTCGGCCTGCTGCACCGGCACGGCGTGCTCGGCGCAGAACCGCAACAACCATTGCTGGCCTTCGCGATTCGCCGCGACGTAGTCGCGCAAGGTGCCCGCGGTGTGTTGCCGCCGGATCCGCTGGGCTCGGATGCCTTGCAGCAGGCTGATCTTGCCGGTGGTGGCGCCGGTCGTCCCGCCGCCGATCCGTTGGGCTTCGACCACGGCCACTTGGACGCCGTTCTCGGCGAGCAGCAATGCGGTCGCCAAACCGGTGAGTCCCGCGCCGATCACGACGGTGTCGAAGCGTGCGCCCGGCGTCAGCCGCAGCCGCGCCGGTACCTCGGCGTCGTTCAACCATAGTGACCTCATGTCCCCGGCATAGCCGGTCCGGAGCTGCGCAAACGCAGCCGATCGATGTCCGGGGCGCCGGTCCGCGGGCCGAAGGATGTTCGCCGAAATTGCCGCGCGGCAGTCGAGTTTGTTCCCTAGGCTCGTCCCATGACTCTGCGCGCGCGAGCACACGGCCTCGAATTCACCGGCGTCCCGGGGCAGTTCAATGCGATCACCGACGTGCCCGGTGTCGAGGTCGGCTACACCACGCTGATCCGCGGTGCGGATGTGCGCACCGGCGTCACGGCGATCCTGCCGCGCGGCCGTGACGGTGTATTCCGGCCGTGCGCCGCGGGCTGGTATTCGTTGAACGGCAACGGCGAAATGACCGGCACCACCTTCCTCACCGAGACCGGGGCGCTGTCGCTGCCGGTGCTCGTCACCAACACCCATGCCGTCGGCACCTGCCATCGCGGCATCATCGACTGGCTGGTCGGCGCGTTCCCGGACCCGCCGGACGATTGGGCGCTGCCCGTGGTCGCCGAGACCTGGGACGGCTACCTGAACGACATCAATCGCGCCCACATCACCACGGCGGACGCCGTCGCGGCCATCGACGCAGCGGCGGGCGGGCCGATCGCCGAGGGCGGCGTCGGCGGCGGCACCGGCATGGTCTGCTACGGCTTCAAGGGCGGTAACGGCACCGCTTCGCGCCGTGTGGGTTACGGCGCGGACTCGTACACGGTGGGTGCTTTCGTGCAGGCGAACTTCGGGGCGCGCCGGGAACTAGTGATCCGCGGCGTCCCGGTCGGCGCGCAACTTCTGGCCGACAATCCGCTCGGAACCTGGACCGCGCCTGCGGGTTCCGGTTCGGTCATCGTGGTGCTCGCGACCGACGCGCCCCTGCTGCCGGGCCAGCTGACCGCGATGGCCCGCCGGGTGCCGATGGGGTTGGCGCGTACGGGCACCACGGGCTCACACTTCTCCGGCGATATCTTCCTGGCGTTCTCCACCGCCAACGAGGGCGCGTTGACCAGTAACTTCCCTGACGGCGAAACCCCTTACGAAAACCTGAGATTCATTCCCTGGGGCCAGCTGAATCCGTTCTATGAGGCCGCAGTGGAAGTGGTCGAAGAGGCAGTGCTCAACGCCCTGTTCGCGGGCCGAACCATGGTGGGCCGCAACGGACACCGCGTGCCCGCCATGCCGGTGGACACGGTGCTGCGCCTGCTGGGCCGCAGCGACGAACCGTCGGCGACCACGCCCGGCGGCTAGCGTCCGGCAGCGGTGCCCTGCATCAGCTCCGCCTCGGTGGCCTCGTGTACGGCTAGCCAGCGCACGAACTCTTCGAACGACGCCCGGCGTTCCTGGCCGACCGAGGCGAGCATTTCCTCCAGGAGTTCGCGCATTCGATTGTGTTGCAGGACAAGGAGCTCTACGACGTTGCGGTGATGTCGGTCGGTCATCGGCCCGGCCTGTTCACGCTCAACCGCCGAATCCGACCAGCGCGGAGGCGAGGTCGGCGGCGTCGAGCACTTCGAGGGCCTGTTTGCGGATGTCGGGGCATTGCTCCGAGGTGATCTTGTCGATGACACTGCGGTCCTTCAGCACGGTGTCGTTGAGGCCGCCGTTGCGCGCCGCCCAGTTGTGCACGGTGCCGTTGAAGGTCACCCGCGCGACGGCGGCGCCCTCGGCACGCCACTTGTCGATATCGGGACTCATCATGTCGCACAGCTGCTTTCCGGCCGCGGGGCCGACCTCGTCGGGGTCGGGCACCTGGGCAGTGGCCGACGGCATGGACAGCGTGATCGAGGAGTCGGTGGGCGTTGCGGGGGTCGCCTCCTTGTTGTCGGTGTCCGAGCACGCGGCGGCCAGCGGGGTGGCCGCTAGCGCCGCGGCGATCAGCAGGACGCGCAACCCGGGCCGACGGCGATGATGAGTCATGTCGTTCTCCTCAGTGCAGGAACCGCCCGTGGCGGTGTCCTCTGCGCAATACCCGGGTGCGCGACCGGCAATCAGTGTCCGGCGGGGTCGCTGAGCTGCTTGCCTTCTTTCGCCTTGAGCCTGCGGTGCTCGGCGACCACCAGCAGCACCCCGATGGCGAAGCACAGCACCGTCGCGATGGCGCCGATGATCGCCCAGCCTTCGAAGCCGTAGCCTGCCGCGGTGAGGGTCAGCCCGAGGCCGACGAGCCCGAGCGCCACCAGCACGATGCCCGGCCAGTTGCGGGTGTCGGCGATGGACTCACCGACGTGGGTGCGTGAGGTCCGGGTGTAGTCCGGGAAGTTCTCTTCGGGACGTCCGTGGTGCTCGGCACCGCTGTGTCCCGTGGTCGATTCGTTCGGTCCGGGAAGCATGGAGGGTCCTTTCTAGTCCACATCACCCAAGGGGGATATTCGGGCGGGTACCCCGGCGTTCGGCCCTCAACCGGCGCTACGGAGCAGCAACTCGGTGGCGGAGACGATCGCGGTGTCCGGGATCGCGTCGAGGCAGTGGGTGCCGCACGGTCGGCTGCGGTTGCCGAGTACGACGGTCGGCACGCCGTAGGGCGCCCACCGCCGATCCGGCACCACCGGCGCGAACAGCGAGACGACCGGGGTGTCCACGGCCGCGGCCAGTGGCGCCGCACCGGTGTTCGGGGCCACGACGGCATCGGCGTCGCGGAGTACGGCGGCCAGACCGGCCAGGTCGGTGGCGCCGCCGAGATCGCGGGCCAGGCCGTGGGCGACCGTCCCGGTGAGCGTCTGCTCGGCCGGGCTGCCGGTCACCACCACGCGGTGCCCGGCGTCGACGAGCGCCGCGGCGACCTCCCGGCTGCGCGTGGCCGACATCCGGCGAGCCGGCTCCGGCGCACCCGGATGCAGCACGATATAGCCTGGGCCGCCGGTCAATTCGTCGACCTCGGGGAGATCCCGGCGCACCCGCAGCCGATGGTCGCCGGGCGGGTAGCCCGCCGCGGCCGCCAGCGAAAGCGCCCGGATCTGTTCCGGCAGTGCGTCATCCACGCGATGGCGGACATCGAGCAGGGTCCCCGCCTGGTCCGTGCTGATGGCGCTGATCCGTGGCACCTCGGCCATCCGCAGGATCAGGGCGAGCGGCAACGGTGATTGCCGCATCGAGGTCGCGATGATGGCTTCGTCGGGTGCCAGCAGCCGTACACATTCGATGAGCGCGCGCACGCCGGCGTTGGTGAGCGGCGGTGGATCGGCCCCGACCCACGCGGCTTCGAATTCGAGCACCCGATCCACGCCGGGGAGCAGGGCGGCGGCCGAACTGCCGCGCGGCCCGGCGAGGAAGGTCAGGGTGTCGGCTTTGCGTGCGACGGCTCGGACGGCGGGACCGGCGAGCAGGACATCACCCGCGCTGTCCAACCGGGCCACCAGCACATGGCCGGTCATCGGGTCGGCATCTTCCGGTGCGCGGTTTTCATACCGCCCGTGTGCCCGGGTCCGGTCATCCGAAACGCCCGATCTGCGGCGGTTCGGCATTTGTGCTGGTCGAGTGTCCGACTCGGTGATTCGTTTCGGCAGGGCCGGGTAAACGGTCAGGTGCCGGGGTGCCGTGGCACCGCGCCGCGGCGGTGGAACAGCGTCGAGCCGGCGAGGGACGAGCGGCATGGTCGAGCGACACAATGAACCAGCGGTTGAACACAACGGCGAATTCGACCGGTGCCGAAACGATCGCGAGTGGAACTGGGACGCCCGCGGAGAGACCGAAACCGAACGGCTCGACCGCAATTGGAGCACCCTCATCCAGGAACTGCGGGTGGTGCAGACCGGCGTGCAGTTCCTGATCTCGGCGCTGTTGATCGTGCCGTTCCAGGCCTCGTTCCCGACCTTGTCCCAGCCGTTGCGGGTGCTTTACTTGATCACGCTGACCGCGGCCATCGGGGCCACCGTCTTTCTCGTCGCGCCCATCTCGTGGCATCGCATCCTGTTCCGGCGCCACCGGCTGGGTAACGTCGTCGCGGCGGCGCACCGCTGCGCGATGATCGGGATCGGCCTGCTCGGCGTCTCGCTGACCGGGGCGATGATCCTGGTCGTCGAATTGGTCACCGGGACCGCGGGCGGCGTGGTGGCGGGGGTCGTCGTCGCGGTGCTGTTCTCGGCGGCGTGGTTGATCGTGCCGTGGTGGTGGCGCTCGCCGCGCGACGTGCGCGGCACGACGGGCCGTACGAGCGACGGGGGCGCACGATGAGTGCGCCGATCGGACACGGGTAATGCTCTGACTCGGTTCAGTGCGCCGAGGAGACGACTTCCGCGGCGTGTGCGGGAGCGGCCCGGTGGTAGGCGGTCAGGGTCTCCAGCGCCACCTGATCCCACGCGTAGCGACCCGCGGCGCGTTGATATCCGGCGGCGCCCCAGGTTTCGCACAGGGTCTTGTCGTCGAGCAGCGGACGCACGGCGCGGGCCACCGCGAGCGGGTCCGGCGGCGCGACCAGCCGGCCGGTCACCCCGTCCACCACGGTGTCGAGCAGGCCGCCGACCGCGGTGGCCACCACCGGTTTCCGGCACGCCATGGCCTCGAGTGCGGTGCGACCGAACGGCTCGTACGAGGGTGTGCACAGCACCACGTCGGCGGATCGATACCAGCGCGGCAGTTCCGTGCGCGATACCGGGCCCAGCATCCGAAGACGTTCCTGCACACCGTATTCCATCGCGAGCCGACGTAGCCGCCGGCCTTCGCCGTCGTCCTCGACATCGTCACCGACCGGCCCGCCCGCGATCACCAGTTCGGTGTCGGGCAGCTCCTGGAGTGCCTTGATCGCCACCTCGAACCCCTTGCGCGGCACCAATTTTCCGACCGACAGCAGGCGGTGCATCCGGTAGCGCTGCCCGCGTTCGGCGCGGGCGCCCTCCGGGGTGAACGCCGCGAGATCCACCCCGGACGGAACAATCGAGATCCGAAATCGAGGCACGCCCATTCTGGTCAACTCGACCACTTCGTCCGCGGACGTCGCGACGATATGTGCGGCCCGCCCGGCGATGAGCCGCTCGAAACGGATGCGCGAACGCGGGCTGGTGTCGGCCAAGCCCTGATTACGGCGGCGTACGGTGCCCAGGGCGTGGAAGGTCACCACGACGGGAATGCCGTGCGCCCGTGCCGCCAGCTCCGCGGCCAGCCCGGACATCCAGAAGTGCGCGTGCACGATATCGGGCTTGTCCCGGCCCCAGTGCCGCTGCAGAAAACTACCGAAATCGCCCAGGTGCGGCAGACTTTCGTTCAGTGGAAGTGCTCGCGGCGGCCCGGCGGGCACGCGGACCAGCCGGTAACCGGCTGCCGTGCCCACCTCGACCGGACTGGTCGAATCGGTCCGCCGGATGTAGACCGAGACCTCGTGCCCCCGCTGGACGTAGGCTGCCGCCAACTCACCGACGTGGACGCTCTGCCCGCTCGAGTGGGCGCCGCCCGGCTCGCCGAGCGGGGAGGTGTGCTCGGAAACCATGGCAATCTTCACGATGTGCTCCGTTCTCTCCACTGCTGCGCGGCATGCGGCACCGCCCCGCGACCAGAGGTCGCGTGACCCAAGGCATTTCGGATACGTGCCTGGAATGCCCGAGTGCGCGGGAACGAAACCGCCGGGCCTGCTTGCTGTTACGCTCCAGCTCTCACATGGTCGAGACGACGATACTGAGCGCGACCACGGATAGCACCGCCACCAGTACCGTCGTCGCGATGATCGCGATGGTTGCGGTGACCGGGGATTGGTGGCGAATCAACGGCGGGCGGGTGGCCGAGCCGGGCGTATTCGTGGCCTTCATAGTAAAGGCGTACCCGTTGGCCGGTTCGGTAACCCTCGGCCTGATCAGCGGCGTCGGAGGAATTTGTGACAGTGGCAGCCGAGCGTGCCACACTGTAGTGAGGTTGAGACGACAGCCGACCCCGGTTCGACGCAGGCGCCCACACCCGCCGCACACCGGCCGATGGGATCGTGGCGACAACCGATCGCCCATTGCGCGACAACACGCTCACCCGAGATTCTCATCGTTGCAGTCAGTGGCGTCGAACTGGAAACCCCCCGTACGGGAGGCCTTGTTCATGTCCGCTAGTTCCGCTTTACACGAGTACGCCGAAGGTGTGCATCGGAACGGTTCCGGGCCCGCGCCACGGAACCGCCGGGCCTGGGCCCAGCGCGTGGATCGCCGTCACGAATGCATGGTGGTCCGGGTCGAAGGCGAATTGGACGCCACTGTCTGCCCGCGATTCTTCGCCACGGTCGATCGCGCGGTGCGCGCGAATTGCCCGGCGGTGGTGATAGATCTGCGCGCGGCGCGATTCCTCAGCATCCGGGCCGCCGCGACGCTCGGCGCCACCCGGCAGCGGGCCGCGTGCGACGGCGTGGATCTGCGGCTCGTCGGCGGCGGCCCGGAGGTCGAGCGTTCGCTCGAAGTCTCCGGCGTCAGGCCGTTGTTCAGCCCTTATCCCTCGATGCGCGCCGCGCTGGACGGGTGAGGCGGAGTAGACCGACACGCCGGATCGACATCGGCGTGGCGCAGTCGGATCTGTTCGCGTGGCGTGCCCGTTCGACGGATACTTGCGCTGTGACTGAAATGGGGCCGGTCCAGCCCGAGAACGCTCTCGCGCTGGACCGGGTGATCGGATTAGGGACACCACAGAGTGTCGGTAGTTTTCGTTTCTGGTTCGCCGATCAGCGGTGGGATTGGTCGGACGAGGTGGCCGCGATGCACGGCTACGCGCCGGGCACCGTCACGCCGACGACCGAATTGCTGCTGACGCACAAGCACCCCGACGATCGCGCCCAGGTGGCCAGCGCACTGGCCAAATCCATCGAGGAGGGCGAGCCATTTTCCAGCCGCCACCGCATCCTCGACACGCTCGGCCAGGTCCATCACGTCATCGTCGTGGCCGATCACCTCTTCGATCAAACGGGTGCGGTCGTGGGCACGACCGGGTACTACATCGACGTCACCGAGACCCTCGAGGAACACCGCCAGGAGGCCCTCGACGACGCCCTGCCGGAGCTGTGGGCCTCGCGCGCGGTGATCGAGCAGGCCAAGGGTGCGGTGATGCTGGTCTACGGCGTCAACGCCGAGCAGGCGTTCCGGGTGCTCAGCTGGCGCTCGCAGGAGACGAACATCAAGCTGCGCACGCTCGCTTCGCGGCTGGTGGCGGATCTGGAGTCGCTCACCAATTCGACCGTGGGACTGCGTACCCAGTTCGACCATCTGCTGCTCACCGCGCACGAACGGGTCGACGCGGGCTGATCCGTCGGCCACGTTTCGGTCCAGCCGCGGCGGGTACGACGGTATGGAAGAAAGAAAAGCGCCGCGGTTTCGGATCTTCAGCCTTCGCGGCGCTGGGTTCGGCCGTGGTGGGCGAGTAGCCGCGGCGGTGGGCAGCGGGCGGCCCGCGAGAACCGGATCCCGACAACCTGGCGGCTCCGGGTCGGCTGCGAGAGCAAGGTGGTGATGGGCATGGGGGAGTGGACTTCCCGATCCTCTACGGAAACAACGACAATCGGCGTCCGAATCCCCGCTCGGCTGGAACAGTTGACGATGTTGCGCGGGCTCGCCGAAACCGTGTCCCTCATCGCCGATTTCGCGCTCGACGAAGTCACCGATATCCGGTTGGCCCTGGACGAGGTGGCCACCTCGCTGATCCTGGACGCGGTGCCGGGCTCGCAGCTCGACTGTGAATTCACCTATGACTCCGATCAGATGATCGTGCACGTCGCGTCGGTGGCGACCGCGGAGCAGGTGGTCGGCCAGGCCGGCTTCGGCTGGCACATCGTGCGCACGCTGACCCATTCGATCGCCGCGTCGCAGGCGCCCTTCGACGCCGGTGTGGCCGGTTATCCCACCGCGGTCGACTTCAGTTGGGTGCGAAGGGCATCCGATGGCGGGTAGCGCAGGAGCCCGCGGCGACAGCTACGACGATATCGAGCCCCTGTTCGAGAAGATCGCCGCGCTGGCCGAGGACGATCCGCGCCGCGAGCCGCTGCGCGCCGAACTCATCGAACGCTGCCTGCCGCTGGCCGAGCACATCGCGCGCAAATTCGCCGGGCGTGGGGAGAATTTCGACGATCTGCTGCAGGTCGCCCGCCTCGGTCTGGTGCAGGCGGCGGACCGCTTCGATGTCGAGCGGGGTTCTTCGTTCCTGTCCTTCGCCGTGCCGACCATCATGGGCGAGGTGCGCAGGCATTTCCGGGACTACACCTGGTCGGTGCGAGTTCCACGGCGTACCAAGGAGATTCAGCTGACCATCGGGGTCACGGTGGAGGCGCTGTCGCAGCGGCTCGGCCGGATGCCGCGGGCCAGGGAGATCGCCGCGGAACTGGAGCTGGACGTGGTCGAGGTCACCCAGGCGCTGATCGCGGGCAACGCCTATCAGTCCGCCTCGATCGACGCGGTGGCCGGCGACGATATCGACAACGCGCCGCTGCCGCTGCTGGAAAGCCTCGGCGCCGAGGAGCCCTCCTACCATCTGGTGGAGGACTACCTGGCCGTGCGCCCCCTGATCGAGGAGCTGCCCGAGCGCGAGCGCCGCGTGCTGATCATGCGGTTCTTCGAATCGAAGACCCAATCCGAGATCGCCGACGTGCTCGGCGTGTCGCAGATGCACGTCTCGCGCATCCTGTCGAAAACCCTGCAGCAGCTTCGCGACGACGCGCTACGCGACTGACGCCGCGAATTCCCTTGCCGTCAGAGCGGATTCGGCGGCGTCGGGTCGTGCGGCGGGGACAGTGGACCACCCGGCTCGGGTACCGGCGGCAGCGGCCGGCCGGGGTCGGGC
This sequence comes from Nocardia brasiliensis IFM 10847, assembly GCF_000710915.1. Classification (GTDB taxonomy): domain Bacteria; phylum Actinomycetota; class Actinomycetes; order Mycobacteriales; family Mycobacteriaceae; genus Nocardia; species Nocardia brasiliensis_A. Next base: position 9,914 of record NZ_BAUA01000064.1, on the reverse strand, counting down.
GCCGGACGGGGTTCGGGTACCGGCGGCAGCGGATCCGGACCGGGCTGCGGGGGTGCGGGCGCAGGGTCGGGACCAGGTACCGGCGGCACCGGATCGGGCTCCGGGATCGGGGGGATCGGGCTCGGTTCGTGCGGTACTGGAGTGGTCATGGGATTGCCTCCTCGGGGCAGCGGTACCCATCGTGACCGGACCCAACCATCGCGTGGCTACCGGTGACTCCGCTCACAAAGTGGCTGGCGGTCAGCGTTTTCGGTGCATTCCAGCAGCGTTGGCGGGGCCTTTGTGACGTAGTGCCGGTTTGCGCGAAGTTGGCGTCGGGTACGTGAAGAGGAACCGGACTTACGATGCCGATGGCTCAGGAGATCGTCATGAACGACCACCGACTAGGCACCCGGAATCCGTACGCCGGACCGGGGAGCTCGAGGTCGACGAAGTACCAGCAGGACAAGCCCGCACCCGAGCGGCGCGAGCGTGCCCGCGCCGGGAACGTGGAGCGCACCCGGGTCACCAGGGATCACGACACCATTCGGCAGTGGGCGGAGCGGCGCGGCGCTACGCCCGCGACGATGCCCGGCATCGGGTACGGCGGCCCGATGGGTTCGCTGCGCCTGGATTTCCCTGGCTACGGCGGAGCGGTGCTGCGGCCGGTGGACTGGGACGAGTGGTTCGCCACCTTCGAGGAACGGCACCTGCACTTTCGCTACCAGGAGCAGCTCCCGGACGGCACACCGAGCAACTTCAACCGGCTGGAACGTTCGACTCGCGACGATCGCTGACCCCCGCGTCGGCGCGGAAAATGCCGGGTAGCGCGTGTGTCGGGCGTCACGTAACGGTTGCATAACGACGCTCGTCCGGCCAGGGTGGATGGATAACCAGCCAGGCGTGAGCCGCCCGGTGCGAGCCGGTGCAACAGCTGATCAAGCGTCCATGCGGCGTTTACCGAATGGTCTGTTCGGGTATCCGATAGATCGGCAAGGTGGCTCGAACAAGCGGAATGTCGCGTCGGTATGGGGATGCGATTCTCCGCACCGGCAGACGTCCTGCGTGTCTGCAAAGGATAGGTATTTGAGCGAGCGTAGCGAGCGTAGCGAGCGAACCAGAGGCACAGCCGCCTCAGCGGCCCCGGTGTGGCCGGGCGTCGGCGGGGTGCGGTGATGACGGCGAACCTGATGATCGTCGAGGACGACGACCGGGTCCGGGGTGCGCTGCGGCTCGCCATGGAGGACGAAGGCTACGACGTCGCCGAGGCCGAGGAGGCCGAGGACGCGCTCACCCATCTGCGCAGCAACGGCGTGCCCGATGTGATGATCGTCGATCTGATGCTCGGCGATATGGACGGTTTCGACTGCATCCGGGAGATCCGCCGCGAGCACGACGTGCCGATCATCGTGGTCAGCGCGCGCGACGACACCCATGACGTGGTGGCCGCGCTGGAGGCGGGCGCCGACGATTTCGTGGCGAAGCCGTTCGAGATCAAGGAGATCACCGCACGGATGCGCGCGGTGCGGCGCCGGGCCAGGCTCACCGCCGAACGCGAGGCGCCACCGCAGGAGGTCGTGCTCGACGCAGACCCCGAGGCGCCGCTGGTGCTCGCGCAGGACGCGGGCGTGGTGCGCCGCGGCGACGAGGAGATCCGGTTGACGCTCACCGAGTTCCGCCTGCTGTGCGAGCTCGCGGAGACGCCGGGCCGGGTGCTCAGCCGTACCGTCCTGCTCGAAAGAGTATGGGACCAAGGATTTTTCGGTGACGAGCGGATCGTCGACGTGCACATGCGCAGGCTGCGCACGAAGATCGAACGAGACGCTTCCGACCCGCGCGTCGTGGTGACGGTGCGCGGGCTCGGCTATCGACTCGATGTCCAGCGCTGAACGCTGGCTCGATCCGACACGCTGGAGTCTGCGCGGCCGGGTGACCGCCGTGTTCACCGCGATCAGCGCGCTGATGTCGCTGGTGCTGGTGGTCTCGGTGTTCACCATCAGTCGCAGTTATCTGGAACGCGCGCAGGCCGGTGCCACCGACCTGCAGGCGAACCTGGATCTGCTGCGCAATGTGCTGGTCGCCTGCGCGGTCGCGGTCACCGCGATCGGCGCGGCGGTGGGCTGGTGGGCGAGCCGGCGCGTGCTCACGCCGCTGCACCAGCTGGCCGCGACCGCCGCCCGGATCGCCTCGGGCGACCTGGACCTGCGCTTGTCCGCCACCCACGATCAAGACCTGGCGACCACCGTGGAGTCGTTCAACTCGATGGTCGACTCGCTGCAACGGCGAATCGAGCGCGAGCATCGGCTGTTCGGCGACGTCAGTCACGAATTGCGCACGCCGCTCACCACTTTGATGGCCAGTGTCGACGTGCTGAACCGGCATCGCGACGATCTGCCGGAGCGTTCCCAGCGCGCGCTCGTGCTGGTCACCGACGAGGTCGACCACCTGCGGCGGCTGCTCGACGACCTGCTCGCGCTCGCGCGGGTCGAGGCGGGCATGCACCGCGGCGACCAGGAACCGCTGTCGGTGCGAGATCTGTTGCGGCACACGCTCGCCGAGCGTCGTTATCCGCCCGATCTGCTGACCGTGCACGAAGATGTGGTCGTGCTCGGCCGCAAGCTCGAATTGGAGCGGGCGGTGGTGAACCTGCTGCAGAACGCGGACCTGCACGGCGGCGGCGTGGTCGCGGTCGCCGCGGATCGGGTGGGCGACGCGGCAGTGATCGTCGTGGACGACGCGGGCCCCGGTGTGCCGCCGGCGGACCGGGTGCGCATCTTCGAACGTTTCGCGACGGCGCGCAGCGGCCGTCGGTCGGCGACCGGGACCGGCATCGGCCTCGCGCTGGTCGCCGAGACCGTCGCCAAGCATGGTGGCCAGGTCGAATGCGTGGGCCGGCCGGGCGGGGGCGCCCGGTTCGTCGCCACCTTGCCGGGCGTCGGCGCAATCGAGCCGTAACACAACCGTAATGAACTCGACCGGGTCAGCTCAAAGTTGATTCGTAAGCCTGGATAGGTACTACAGGCCCGACCGGGGAGTTGTATGTCAGTGCCAACGTTGAACACCGCGGAGATCGAACGATCCCGTGTCGAGCAGGCCGCGGCCGCGCTGGGTCCCGACCCCGGCCGCCACCGGACCGAGTTGGTTCTGCGCAAGCCACGCGTCGAGGACGGCGCACAGCTGTGGCGGATCGCGAAGAACTCCGAGGTCCTCGATGTCAATTCGAGCTACGCCTACCTGCTGTGGTGCCGGGACTTCGCGGAGACCACGGTGGTCGCCGAAATGCAGGGCCGCGTCGTCGGTTTCGTGATCGGCTACCTCCGGCCGCAGGCGCCGGACACCGTGTTCGTCTGGCAGGTGGCGGTCGACCGAGCGCAGCGCGGCCAGGGCGCCGGCGCCCAACTGCTGCACGCCTTGCTGAACACTGTTGCACCCCAGGGTGTTACGACGCTGGAGACGACGATCTCGCCCGACAACGCCGCGTCCATCGCGTTGTTCGGTTCGGTCGCCCGGCAGCGGGGCGCCCGAATGACCAAGCGCCCCTTGTTCGATACGGGCGTCTTCCCGGACAGCCATGAGTCCGAGGACCTTTATCTCATCGCACCGATCGCTCGCACAACGCAGGAGGACCACCGATGATCACCGCCGACACGAGCATTTTCGAGAGTCTGGAATCCAATGTGCGCGGCTACTGCCGTGCCTGGCCCGCGGTCTTCTCGAAGGCCAAGGGCAGCTGGTTACGAGACGAGGACGGTAAGGACTACCTCGACTTCTTCGCAGGCGCGGGCGCGCTGAACTACGGCCACAACAACGACGTGCTCAAGCAGCCGCTGCTGGACTACATCGCCAGTGACGGCATCACGCACGGGCTCGACATGTCCACCTCGGCCAAGCGCAGTCTGCTGGAAACCTTGCGCGACACGGTGTTCGCGCCGCGCGGGCTGGACTACAAGGTGCAGTTCCCCGGTCCGACCGGCGCCAACGCCGTCGAGGCCGCGCTCAAGCTGGCCCGCAAAGTGACCGGCCGGGAGACGATCGTCAGCTTCACCAACGCCTTCCACGGCATGACCCTCGGCGCGCTCTCGGTCACCGGCAACGCGGCCAAGCGCGCGGGCGCCGGTGTGCCGCTGGTGCACGCGGCGCACATGCCCTACGACGGCTACTTCGACGGCACCACCGCCGATTTCCAGTGGATGGAGAAGGTGCTCGACGACACCTCGTCGGGCTTCGATCGCCCGGCGGCCGTGATCGTGGAGACGGTGCAGGGCGAGGGCGGCGTGAATGTCGCTCGCGCGGAATGGCTTCGGCACCTCGCCGGGCTCTGCGAGGCCCGCGACATCCTGCTGATCGTCGACGACGTGCAGATGGGCTGCGGGCGCACCGGGCCGTTCTTCTCCTTCGAGCTCGCGGGCATCACCCCCGATATCGTCACGCTGTCGAAGTCGATCGGCGGCTACGGACTGCCGATGGCGTTGGTGCTGTTCAAGTCCGAGCTCGATCAGTGGTCGCCGGGCGAGCACAACGGCACCTTCCGCGGTAACAACCCGGCCTTCGTCACGGCCGATGTCGCGTTGCGGCACTACTGGTCCGACGACACCCTGCACAAGGCGACGCTCGCCAAGGGCGAACGCATCGCGAGTACGCTGACGGAATTGGCGGGCAACGTCTCCGGCGTCTCGACCCGCGGCCGCGGGCTGGTGCACGGCGTGGTGTTCGAGGACCCGTCGCAGGCGAGCAAGGTGTGCCAGATCGCGTTCGAACGCGGATTGCTGGTGGAGACCTCGGGTTCCACCGACGAGGTGGTGAAGTTGCTGCCCGCGTTGACGATTACCGACCAGGAACTGGACCACGGCCTCAGCATTCTCACCGGCGCCGTGGACACCGTCTGCAATGGAATGGGGGCGATCGCATGATCGTACGTACCACCGCCGAGATCACCGATACCGAACGCGATGTGGCCGGGCAGGGTTGGCGCAGCAAGCGCATCATCCTCGGCGGCGACGGAGTCGGCTTCTCCTTCCACGAGACCACCATCGATGCGGGCAGCACGCACGAGTTCCACTATCGCTACCATGTGGAAGCGGTATGGTTGATCGAGGGTGAGGGCACGCTCACCGATCTCGACAACGGTGTGACCTACGAGCTCGGTCCCGGCTCGATGTATCTGCTGGACGGGAACGAGCGCCACCAGCTCTCGGCCCGCACCCGGATGCGGATGATGTGCGTGTTCAATCCTCCGGTCACCGGGCAGGAGGTCCACGACAGCACCGGCGCGTACCCGCTCGTTGCCGCGACGATCGGGGGATAGGCGGTAATGGTTTTGCAGCACACTGAAACTCGGCCCTCGACGGACCGGATCGATCGTTACCCGACCCGGATCGATGCACCGGCCACGCACCTGGATCGCACCGATCCGACGGTGTGGGGCCGGGTCGAGAGCCCGGCGCTCGCGGCCTTCGACACCGACGGTTTCGCCAGCATCGACGAACTGCTCACGCCCACCGAGGTCGCTGACTTCAGCGCCGAGATCGGCAGGCTGGCAGGCGATCCCGCCCTGCGCGACGACGAACGCGTGATCGTGGAGAAAGCGTCGAACCGGGTGCGGTCGGTCTTCGAGGTGCACCGGCTCAGTGCGGCGATCGCGGACCTGGTCCGCGAATCCCGGGTCGCCGGGCTGGCCCGGCAGGTGCTCGGCTCCGAGGTGTACATCCACCAGAGCCGGGTCAACTACATGCCGGGCTTCCGCGGCACGGGTTTCTACTGGCACTCTGATTTCGAGACCTGGCACGCCGAGGACGGCATGCCGGCGCCGCGGGCGGTGAGCCTGTCCATCGCGCTGACGGACAACTACCCGATCAACGGCAGCCTGATGGTGATGCCCGGCTCGCACCGCACGTTCGTACCGTGCCTGGGCAGCACCCCCGCGGAGCACTACCGGGAGTCCTTGCAGGAGCAGGAGATCGGCGTGCCGACCCAGGAGGACATCACCACGCTGGCGAATCGATACGGCATCAGCCAGTTCACCGGGCGGGCCGGTTCCGCGCTGCTGTTCGACTCCAACCTGATGCACGGTTCGTCGAACAACATCACCCCGTTCCCGCGCTCGAACATCTTCCTGGTGTTCAACAGCGTGGAGAACACCCTGGTCGAGCCGTTCGGCGCGCCCGCGCCGCGACCCGGCTACATCGGCAGCCGCGACTTCACGCCGCTGTCCGCCTGACCTGGCCGATTCTCCACCGAAGGCGCTCTTCGCCGCGTTCCCGCGGGGCGAAGGGCGTTTTCGGTTCCGGCCTGGTTCCGCTCGCCGCGCGCGGTCGCCGGATCGGCGGTACGATCCGCTGCGCGAGCGTGTTTCGACGCGGGGGCCAGTGGTTACTCAGGTGATCGCGGGGGCAGTCCGTACTGACGAGGGGCTCTCGTGTCCGGACCGGACGCGCCGAAAGATCTTCTGACCCCGGCAAAATTTCGGCCAACAACGCTGTCTTGGCGCGTCGACCAAGGTCTGCGGTGATACTGTCGTGCGCCCGGCGGCGTGCGACGTGTGGCACCCCAGGTCGACCGGCATTGCGCGCGTGACGTTCTCGGTCACCTAGCGGGTTTACGGCAATCGCGCGGGTATTTCGCGAAAATTGTGCAGTGTGCTGTGGCCGCTAGGTGATTCGGTCAAAAATGGGCATTTGACCAGCTAATTGGCTAATCGATGGCAATGTGTTGCGTACTTGACCTAATTGTTACCGATGGGTACAACTACGTGACCATGCCGACGCAGACCGCTCGGTCGGCCCATGCAGAAAAGCACGCAGTTGGTTACGGATGTCATCACAATAGACGCGGAGTTCGCAGCCGCACGAAAAGCGCTGTGGGACTTTTTCATGGACCCGCAGACCTACGCCCGCATGTTCCAGGGAATCGGCGACTGCGAGCGCGCGGAAACCTCGGACACCCACCCGGTGCTGCTGATCCGCGCGCGGCACGCGGACACCGAACTCACCGTGCCCGCACTGCGGCTGGTGGTCGGCAAGGAACGGGAAAGCTTCGAGCTGCAATGCCCTGGCCTGGGCAGTTTCGCCGCGGTGCGGCTGCGCGGAGAAGACGAGGCGGAGCCGACGCGGGTGACCATCACCTACTTCGGCGCCGGGCGGATCCATCCCTGGATCGCCGGGCAGGACAACGCGGACGTGATCGCCTGGACCACGGCCGGCCTGACCCGCATCGTCGACGCGGTGCTCGGCACACCGACCTCGGTGCTCGTCAACGGCGAGGAATCGACGACGAAACAGCAGGTCGGCACGTTGAAGCAGATGGTGACGACCGGTGTCGTACGCACCTACCGGCCCGACCGCGCGCTCAAGCAGGTGGGCGGGCTGGCCCGGTGGGGATTCACGCTGGCGGGCGGCTACGCGGCTGCCGCCGGGCATTCGCCTGATCGGCTCGCGGTGGTGGACGGCGTTTCCGCGCGCACGTTCGGTCAAATGCACGATCGCACCCACAAACTCGCTTCGGCGCTGGCGATGCTCGGCATCGGCGCGCGGGACAAAGTGGGGCTACTCTCGCGCAACCGGGTCACGATGGTGGAATGCATGGTCGCCACCGGCAAACTCGGCGTCGACACAGTGCTGCTGAACACCGGCCTCTCGGCCCGGCAGATCGAGGACGTCGCGGACCGGCACGGCCTGTCCGCCGTCTTTCTCGACGACGAATACGAGCCGCTGACCAAGTATCTGGCCACGTCCGTGCCACGCTTCGCGACCGGGCACCTGACCCGGTACGACCGCAACACTGTCGACGACCTGATCGCGCTCGACGCGCCGACCTTCGCCCGGCCCAGCCACCCCGGTCGGCTGATCGTGTTGACCTCGGGTACCAGCGGCACGCCCAAGAGCGCACAGCGACCGCAGCCCAAGGGTTTCGGCACCGTGGCGGCGCTGCTCTCGCGCATCCCGATGCGGATGGACGAGACGATGCTCATCCCCGCGCCGCTGTTCCACACCTGGGGGCTGGCGGCGTTGCAGATCAGCACGCCGATCCGGGCGAGCGTGGTGCTGCCGGAACGGTTCGACGCGCAGGACTGCCTGCGGCTGATCGAGGAGCACCGGGTCACCGCGGTGATCGTGGTGCCGGTGATGGTGAACCGGATCCTGGATCTGCCCGCGCACGTGCGCGATCGCTACGACACGTCGAGCCTGCGCGTGGTCGCCAGTTGCGGTGCGCCCCTTGCCGGTCCGACGGTGGTGAAGTTTCTCGACGCCTTCGGCGACGTGCTCTACAACGTGTACGGCTCGACCGAGGTGTCCTGGGCGACCATCGCCGATCCGGCCGATCTGCGGGCCGCGCCGACCACCGCGGGACGACCGCCACTGGGCACGAAAATCGCTGTGCTGGATAAAGAATTGCGTCCGGTGCCACGCGGGGTGACCGGCCGCATCTTCGTGCTCAACCACATGCTGTTCGACGGGTACACCGACGCGAAGCCGCCCACCGAATGGGGCGGCATGCTCGACACCGGTGATCTCGGCTATCTCGATGCCGACGGGTTGCTCTTCGTCGCGGGTCGCGACGACGAGATGATCATCTCCGGCGGCGAGAACGTCTTCCCGCGCCCGGTCGAAGAGGCGCTGTCGCATCTGCCGCAGGTCAGCGAGGTGGCGGTGGTCGGCGTGCCGGACCAGGAATACGGGCAGCGCCTCGCCGCGTTCGTGGTGACCAGAGAGGGTTTCGGGCTGGATCGCGACATGGTGTGCAACTACATCCGGCACCGGTTGAGCCGCTTCTCGGTGCCGCGCGACGTGACCTTCCTGGACGCGCTCCCGCGCAACGCGACCGGAAAGATCCTCAAGCGCACGCTGATTCAGTCGAGCTGAGCGTAGTGCGGCCGAGTGGTCCTGCGCGGCAGCACAACTCGGCCGCTGCCGATCAGTGCAGTCGCCGGATCGCGTCGTCGGCCAAGTCGGCGATGGTCGGGTAGCCGTCCACCGCCATGATCAGATCCGCCTCCGCGAGCAGCGTGCGCAGCACGTGCACGATGCCGTCCACCCCGCCGATCGCAAGACCGTACGAGTACGGGCGGCCGATGCCGACGGCGGTCGCGCCGAGCGCGAGCGCCTTGATGATGTCGGCGCCGGAGCGGACTCCGGAGTCGAACAGCACCGGCAATCCGTCGACCGCCGCGACGATCTCGGGCAGATGCTCGATCGCCGGAATCCCGCCATTGGCTTGCCTGCCACCGTGATTCGAGCAGTAGATGCCGTCGACGCCCGCGTCCTTGGCTCGGCGCGCGTCCTCGGGGTGACAGATTCCCTTGAGGATCAACGGCAGATCGGTGAGCGACCGCAGCCAGGGCAGGTCGTCCCAGGTGGGCGCGCCGCCGAACAGTGCGACCCAGGTGAGGATGGCGGTCTTCAGGTCCTCCTCGGGACTCTTCGCCAGCAGGCCGCGGAACACCGGGTCGGTGAAGTAGTTCGCCAGGCAGTGCCCGCGCAACTGCGGAAAGTTCGACGTGCTCAGGTCGCGCGGCCGCCAACCGGGCACCCACGTATCGAGCGTCACCACAATGGCTTTGAACCCGGCCTGCTCCGCGCGCCGGACCAGGCTCTCGGCCAGGTCGCGATTGGTGGGCGTGTAAAGCTGGAACATGCCGGGGGTGTCGCCGAAGTGACCGGCCACCTCTTCGAGCGGATCGACCGCCAGGGTGGACGCCACCATCGGCACGCCGGTGCGCGCCGCCGCCTTTGCGGTCGCGATATCGCCGTGCCCGTCCTGGGCGCAGAGCCCGACCACGCCGATCGGGGACATGAAGACCGGCGCGGGCAGCCGCATGCCGAAGAGATCGATCGACAGGTCGCGGACCTTGGCGGCGCGCAGCATGCGCGGCACGATGCCGTACTTCTCGAACGCGGTCACGTTGGTGCGCTGGGTCAGCTCGTCGCCCGCCCCGCCCG
>NZ_BAUA01000065.1 GCF_000710915.1 Nocardia brasiliensis IFM 10847 | reverse complement strand
AACACCGGTCTGTGGATCGCGCTCATCGCCGGTGTGGTGCTGCTGGTCGGGGCCGCGGGCGTGGTCGCGGGCGTGGTGCTGAGCGGTAAGGACTCCGATTCGTCCACAGCCGCGAACACGTCGGCCCTGCCGACGGCCAACCGGACGCCGGTGTCGCCGCGCACCGGTCAGCCCAACCCGACCGTGCTGCCGAGCCTGCCCGGACTGCCCGGCATCGACGCGCTCGGCACCACCATGGGCACCATCACCGCCAACGACGGCGGCACCCTTACGGTCAGCACCCTGACCAACGCCACGGTCACGGTGCACACCGATGCGAACACCCAGGTGATCTCGGTGTCCGGCACCAAGGTCGCCGACCTGCCCAAAGGCGACATCGTCCTGATCCAGGGCGACAAGGGCGCCGACGGGACGATCCACGCCAAGGTCATCATCAGCACGTCGCTTCCCGGAGGCCCGAGATGAACCGGCTCGCTTTCACACGGCTCGGCGCGCGGCCGAGAACAGACCGCCTCCGGCCGCTTCCATTAGGCTAGACGGCGATGACTGCAATGTGGTTCGGCTTGGCGGCGATCGCACTCGTGGGTGCGATCGTGCTGCTGTATTTCGATCGGATCCAGCGGCAGCGGACCGGTCACGCCCGGCAGGTCTGGGCGAAATCCCAGGGCTACACGTATGTGTCGGTGGAGCCGGCGCTCCCCTCGACGTGGCGGCGCGGTGCGCTGGCCAAGCTCGGCTACCTGTCCGCGGTGGACGTGGTGTCCGGCATTCGCAAGGGTGAGAAGTTCGTGCTCTTCGATCTGGAGGACGCCGCGACGCTGATCGCGGTGCGGCGCCAGATCGGTTCGGACATCGACGTGGACATGCGGCTCAAGACGGCCTCGCCGCCCAAGGACGCCGACCTCGAACTGCTCGGCGCGATCGGCGACCGCGTGGTCTTCGCGACCAACCCGGAAATCGCCAGGCACGCGGTCGATCAGCGGATGGTCGCGTTCATCGAGACGTTGCCCGACACCGTGCAGATGCTGTGGAGCGAAGGCAACTGGACGCTGGGCATGCTGTCGGTGGGTACCTCCTCGCGCGAATGGGAGACCTCGATCGACGCGGTGCTGCGCCTGTCCGGCCTGCTGCACGTGCTGCCGCCGGTCAGCGAGCCGCGCTTCGACAGCGGTGATCACGATCCGGGCCGGCCGCGGCCGCGCGGCCGGGCCCGCGACGAGGAACTCGACGACGACGAACTGGACGCGCCCGTGGGCGCGGGCCGCGTGCAGCCGCCGCGGCTGCGTAAGGACGAGGACTACGACGAGCCGCCTTTCGTCGAACAGGACTACGACGGGGACTTCGACGAGCGCGCCCCGCTGTCCACCCCGGACGAGCCGGAACCGCCGCGCCGCCCCTCGCTCGCCGTAGTGCCCGACGCGCGCACCCGGGTCCGGGAAGAACCACGGGTCCGCGAGGAGCCGCGCGTCCGCGAGGAGCCCGAGGCCGCCGACGACTGGTCGCCCGTACCGCGCGATACCTGGTCGCCCGCACCGCGCGACGAGCACGCGGACAACGACTGGGCCGATGAGCAGCCCGACCGCCGCCAGGCCCCGCGCGAGGACGATCGTGCGGCCGAACCGCCGGGTGGACCGTTCCACCCTGGGTTCCGTCCGTATCAGGGACCTGTGCCGCAGTGACCGGCCGTGTCGGCAGGGTGACCGCCGTCCGACCGACCGAGCGCCGATGACCGAACACCCCGTGCCGCCGCGCCTGCCCGGCGCGAGCAGGCCCGTGGCGTTGATCACCGGACCGACCTCGGGTATCGGGCACGGCTACGCGATGCGCCTGGCCTCGCTCGGCTACGACCTGGTGCTCGTCGCCCGGGACGAACAGCGCCTGGTGACCCTGGCCAACGCGTTGCAACACCGGTTCGGCACTCGGTGCGAGGTGCTCGTCACCGATCTGACCAGTCCGGCGGCTCGGGAGCGGGTCGCGGCCAGGTTGCGGGCGGGTGTCGAATTCCTGGTCAACAACGCCGGATTCGCGCATGCCGAACCTTTCTGGGCGCTCCCGCCCGAGCAGCTGCAGGCCGAGGTGGACGTCAACATCGCCGCGGTGGTGCAATTCACCCGGGCCGCGTTGCCCGCGATGATCGCGGCGGCGAACGGCTCGGTGATCAATCTGGCCAGTGTGGCCGGGGTGATCCCCGGACGTGGATCGACGTATTCGGCGGCCAAGGCCTACGTCGTATCCTTCACGGAAGGGTTGGCAGGTGGACTGGCCGGAACGGGTGTCCGGGTCCAGGCCCTGTGCCCGGGATTCGTGCGCACCGAATTCCACGAGCGAGCCGGCATCGATAAGTCGTCGCTGCCGAAAGCCTGGTGGCTCAGCGTCGACCAGGTGGTTGCCGGTTCCCTGCGTGATCTGGAGAAAGGCCGGGTACTGAGTGTGCCCGGCATGCAGTACAAAGCGCTCACCACCGTCGCCGGAATGATCCCGCGAAACCTGGCGGCCCGACTGAATCGCGGCTTGTTCAACGCACGCGGAAGGACTTAGGAATGATCGACGAGGCAACCACCAACGAGTCGGCGCTGGGCACCACCGCCGGTTCCGACCGAGATAGATTGGCCGCGCTGGTGCGCGAGCTGGCCGTAGTGCACGGCAGGGTCACCCTGTCGTCGGGCAAGGAGGCCGACTACTACGTAGACCTGCGCCGGGCGACGCTGCACCACGACGCGGGACCGCTGATCGGCAAGCTGTTACGCGAACTGGTCGCCGACTGGGACTTCGACGCCGTCGGCGGCCTGACCATGGGCGCCGACCCGGTCGCGTTCGCCGTCATGCACGCGCCGGGCCGGCCGATCGACGCGTTCGTGGTGCGCAAGGCCGCCAAGGCGCACGGCATGCAGCGCCAGATCGAGGGCCCCGATATCGTCGGCAAGCGGGTGCTGGTCGTCGAGGACACCACGACCACCGGAAACTCCCCGCTCACGGCCGTGCGTGCGCTGCGCGACGCGGGCGCGACGGTGGTCGGCGTCGCCACCGTGGTGGACCGGGAAACCGGGGCTGATCAGGTGATCGCCGCCGAGGGCCTGGAGTACCGCTCCATCCTCGGATTGAGGGATCTGGCGCTGAGCTAGCCTGGACAGCGGTCTAGTTCTGCAAAGGTGAAGGGTCATCTTCAGTGGTGAGCATTGCAATCAACAAGAATCGCGACAACGTTGCGATGCTCGGTATCGGCGCCTATCGGCCGGCGCGCATCGTCAGCAACGCCGACGTTTGCGAGGTGCTGGACTCCAACCCTGAGTGGATCTACGACCGCACCGGCATTCGCAACCGCCGTTGGATCAGCGGTGACGAGACGCTGCGGTCGATCGCGGCCGCGGCGGGCGAACGCGCGCTGGTCAACAGCGGGATCGACCGCTCGAAGATCGGCGCGCTGATTCTCGCGACGTCGAGCTGGCTCATGCTCACCCCGCACGGCGCCCCGTCCATCGCGCACGACCTGGGGATCAACGGCATCCCGGCGTTCGACCTCACCTCCGGCTGCGGTGGTTTCGGCTACGGACTCGGCGTCGCGGCCGACCTGATCCGGGCGGGCTCGGCCGACTACGTGCTGCTGATCGGCGCCGAGACCATGACCGTCGGGCTCGACCCCACCGACCGCGGCACCGCGATGATCTTCGGCGACGGCGCGGGCGCGGTGGTGATCGGGCCGAGCGAGGAGAACGGCATCTCGCCGACCGTGTGGGGCAGCGACGGCGAGAACGCCGCCGCGATCGCCCAGGACGTGAACTTCCTCGACTACATGGAGAAGGCCCAGGCGATGCAGGGCACCGATCCGGCGGTCGAGCCGATCGGCCGGATGTCGCTGCGGATGGAGGGCCCGCGCGTATTCCGCTGGGCCGCCGTCACTTTGCCGCGCGCTCTGTCCACCGCGCTGGAGGTGTCCGGGGTGGCCAAGGAGGACATCGAGGTGTTCATCCCGCATCAGGCCAACGCGCGGATCAACGAGTTGATGAAGAAGAACCTGGGCCTGGCCGACGATATCCCGATGGCCAACGACATCGAGAAC
>NZ_BAUA01000066.1 GCF_000710915.1 Nocardia brasiliensis IFM 10847 | reverse complement strand
GCGCTCGGCGCGCTGCTGATCCTCGCGACCAAGGTCGGCGAGATCTGGCTGGACGTCACCGCGTGGGCCTGCCCGCAGGTGCTCGATCCCTATGTGCAACTTGCGGATCGGGCGCTCGGCAGCCCCTCCTGGCTGGTCGGCCACGCCCTCGACGTGGCGGGCCCGATCCCGCTCGGCATTGTGCGCTGGGTGTACTTCGAGCTGCCCGCCGCGGCCATCGTCGTCGCCATCTGGCAGTTGCGCGGGGTGACCACCGGCGCGTGGCCGCGGCACCATCTGGTGCGCACATTCTTGGCGCTCGGGTTGATCGGGCCGATCTTCTATGTGGTGTTCCCCGTCGTCGGCCCCATCCTCGCGTTCGGATCATGGGGCCACGGCATGGAATTGGCGAACGTCTGGCCCGATATCGTGCCGCCGGTGCCCGCTTCGGTCGGCTCCATGCCGTTCGACGGGATCACGCCGCGCAACTGCATGCCGTCACTGCACACGGCGTGGGCGCTGTCGCTGTTCATCCACTCGCGCCGGGGCCCACGCTGGCTGCGCTGGGGCGGCACCTTCTGGCTGGTGTGCACGCTGATCGCGACCCTTGGCCTCGGCGCGCACTACGGCATCGATCTGATCATCGGTGCGACACTGTGCCTGACCATCGAATCGGTGCTGCGCGAACCGGATCGCGGCTGGGACCGGTACCGCGTGCGCATGGTCGCGCTGGGCGTCGGCACCTTCACGGTGCTGCTGCTGTGCATCCGCTATCTGGCCCTGCCGATGGCGACGCACCCGGTCCCGTTCGGTCTGGCCGTCCTCGCCGCGTTCGCCGCGGTGGTGTACACGTTCTACACGACCTGGTTCGCCGGCGATCGAGAACAGGTGGCGGACTACGCCATTCGCTGAGCCGCGGGACGCTCGGCGCGGTGCTTGCGCGCCGAGCGCGACGCCTCAGTCGCAGACCGCGCCGAACGACGCCGACCCGACCAGCTTCGAGTACTTGGCGAGCACACCGCGGGTATAGCGGGGCGGCAACGGTTCCCACCCGATCTGGCGCTGTTCGAGGTCCGCGGCGTCGACCAACAGATCGAGCGTGCCCGCGCCGACATCGAGGCGGATCTGATCCCCGTCCCGGACGTACGCGATCGGCCCGCCGTCCACCGCTTCGGGCGCCACGTGGCCCACGCACAAACCGGTGGTGCCGCCGGAGAATCGGCCGTCGGTGAGCAGCAGCACGTCTTTGCCGAGCCCAGCGCCCTTGATCGCGGCGGTGATGGCGAGCATCTCGCGCATGCCGGGCCCGCCCTTGGGCCCCTCGTAGCGGATGACCACCACGTCGCCCGCGGTGATCGTGCCGTCCTCGAGTGCGTCCATCGCCGCCCGCTCCCGGTCGAAAACCCTTGCGGTGCCGGTGAATACGTCGGAGTCGAAACCCGCCGACTTCACCACGGCGCCGCCGGGCGCGAGCGAGCCGTGCAGGATGGTGATGCCGCCGGTCGGATGGATCGGGGCCCGCATCGCCCGCACCACCTTGCCGTCCGGGTCCGGCGGCGCGATCTCGGCCAGGTTCTGCGCCACCGTCCGGCCGGTGACGGTGAGGCAATCCCCGTGCAGCAGACCGGCATCCAGCAACGCCTTCATCATCACCGGCACGCCGCCGATGCGGTCCACGTCGGTCATCACATGCTTGCCGAACGGTTTCACGTCCGCCAGATGCGGCACCCGGCGACCGACCCGGGCGAAATCCTCCAGGGTCAGATCGACCCGCGCGTCGTGCGCGATCGCCAGCAGATGCAGCACGGCATTGGTGGAACCGCCGAAGGCCATCACCACGGCGATCGCGTTCTCGAACGCCTCCTTGGTGAGAATGTCGGCAGTGGTGATGCCGCGCCGGAGCAACTCGACAACCGCTTCTCCGCTGCGTCGCGCGTATCCGTCGCGGCGCCGGTCGGTCGCGGGTGGGGCGGCGCTGCCGGGCAGCGACATGCCCATCGCCTCGGCGGCACTGGCCATGGTGTTGGCGGTGTACATCCCGCCGCACGCACCCTCGCCCGGGCAGATGGCCCGCTCGATGGCGTCCACGTCGGCCCGGCTCATCAGTCCGCGCGAGCACGCGCCGACCGCCTCGAAGGCGTCGATGATCGTCACCTCGCGCTCGCTGCCGTCGGACAGCTTGGCGATACCGGGCAGGATCGAGCCCGCGTACAGGAACACGCTCGCCAGATTCAAACGCGCGGCCGCCATCAGCATGCCGGGCAGCGATTTATCACAGCCGGCCAGCAGTACCGAGCCGTCGAGTCGCTCGGCCTGCATCACCGTCTCGACGCTGTCGGCGATCACCTCCCGCGACACCAGCGAGAAGTGCATGCCCTCGTGGCCCATCGAGATGCCGTCCGACACCGAGATGGTGCCGAACTCCATCGGGTAGCCGCCGCCCGCGAAGACGCCCTCCTTGCTCGCCTTGGCCAGCCGGTCCAGCGAGAGGTTGCACGGCGTGATCTCGTTCCACGAGGAGGCGACGCCGATCTGGGATTTCCCCCAGTCCGCGTCTCCCATGCCGACCGCGCGCAGCATGCCACGGGCGGCGGTCTTCTCGAGGCCGTCGGTGACGTCGCGGCTGCGGGGCTTGATATCGGGCGTGTTCGGATCAGTGGGCACGATGGTCCATCATCCTCCGCCCGCCGCGGATCCTGCGCCGGGCACGCCCGGCGGGTCCTCAGACCCGGCGATCTCCGGCCAGGAAGGGTGCCACCTGGCTCAGCACCTCGGCCGCGTTGTTCCAGCACGCCACGTGGTCGTGCGCGGGCAACGCCCAGAACGGCGTGCCGGTTTGGGCGGCAAAGGTCCGCATGGGCTCGAACCAGATGTCCTCGGTGCCCGCGTACATGAGCATCGGCACGTCCGACTCCGCGAGGCGGTCCTTCAAGCCGGGCTCCCGGGAGAACGCGGTGTAGTTGGCGCGCAGCGCCGCCGGCTCCGCCGCCTCGATCACTGCCGCGAGACCGGGATCGGCCAGCGAACCCTGCTCGATCAGCGGGTACAGGTCCGCGTCGTCGGGCAGTTCGAGCTGACCGCGCATCAGCGCGAGCGCCGAGCCGAACCCGTCGATGGGGTCGAACGCGCCCGCGACCAACCGGGTGAGCCGCTCGGGGGCGTGCACGGCCACGGCGTAACCGGTCAGCGCGCCCAGCGAGTAACCCCAGAAGGCGGCGCGGTCGACGCCGACCTCGTCGAGCACAGCGGTGATGTAGTCGACCCGCCGCGTCAACGTGTAGTCCGCCGTCTCGCCGGGCGCATCGCTCGCGCCGAGGCCCAGCGGATCGACTGTGATCACGGTGTGGCCGGCCGCGAGGACCGAGGTGTACCCCGCCGTCGCCCAGTGCGCCCCGACCTGGAACATGCCCGGATGCAACACCACCGGCGGACCGTCGCCGACCACCTCGAAGGCGATCTTGTGTCCGTTACTGCGTGCGATGGGCACCCGCTACTCCTTGTCCCGTCCGGTCGAATCCTGGACGAGAGTACCGATCGCCGACGGTTCCCAAAACCGGATTACCTGCACCGAACTCCCACCGGCGAGCATCGACGAGGTTGACGCACACGACAAGAGATGTCCATGTGAGCCACCAGAGGCAATGTGTTTCGACGAGCTCGGAGCGGTTCGTGCGACACTTTGCCCATGGTGTTGCACGAAGCGGAGTCGCCCGCGATCGCGCCCGACGATCCGGTATTGATCGCCGCTACGGAGATGTTCATCGGCGAGGGCTGGATCGATGTCCGCAAACTCGCGACCGTCACCGGGGTGAGTCGTGCGACGCTGTATCGCCATTATCGCGATCGCGACCGGCTGCTCGGCGAGGTCGTCTGGCGGCGCGCCGCCGCGGATCTCGCGAAACTGCGGAAGAAGAATCGAGGCCGAGGCGCCGCCGGCATCGCGGACACGGTGCAGGGCTTGATGCAGACCAGCGCTGCCCGCTCATCGATGCGGACGTTTCTAGCCGAACACACCGACGTCGCGATGCGCGTACTGACCTCGAAACACGGTGTGGTCCAGGAACGGTTCATCGACGCCATCGCCGAGTTGATCGTCACCGAAATCGGTGAGCCCGCCGATATCGATGTACACACCCTCGCCTACGCGATCGTTCGGGTCAGCGAATCCTTTTACTATCGTGACTACATCACCGGCGAGCCTGCGGACAACACCGCCGCAGCCATCATCATCAACCGATTGCTCCGATAGCGTCGGCATTTGCCGACCGACATCCTTCGTTTGCCTACGGTCCAGTTGAGTCGTGCTTGTAACGGCTAGTCGCGCTGTGCCATTCGACGCCACCGGCCATCCAGGCCTGCGCGCCGCGCAGGAACCGATGCAGCTCCAGCGACGGGATCGCGGCGAGCTCGCGCTGGCTCGCCTCGAATCCGCGGACGAAATCGTTGTGCAGTGCCACGGTGCGCTCGATCGCGTCGTCGAGCGAACAGTTCTCCTCGGCCTGGATCAACAGGACCAGGTTGGCGTCCGGAAGCTCGTCGGCCGCCTCTCGTTCGGCCGAATAGAGATCGTTGACGAGCACCGACGCCGTCCCCGCCTGCATCAGCGTGCGGTGGAAAAGCGGTGCGTAGAAATGGTTTCCGGTGAGTTCGTAGCCCCCGACGACGTCGATCAGCGTCATCGAGGTGTAGAAGCTGTCGTGCTGACGGGCCGCGAGGTAACGCCAGGCGGGCGGCGGTGTTTCGAGATATCGCCACGCCGCGTAGGCAGTCCAGCTCACATACATCTGGAACGTGGTGTTGCACGCGCGCATCACCTGGGACGGCGTCGCGTGCCGGGACAGGTGCGCGGTGGCCGACTTCAGCGCCACGAGAACAGGATCGGCGGCCACCGCCTCGTCGAGCTGTTCGGTGAAGCGCCCAGCGTCCGGCGGCGGGTCCATCGCCGACATCACCAACGCCAGCCGCGGCGGCAGTTCCGTCGGGGTCGCGCCCAGCGGCGTCTCGTCGGCGTAGTAGTCGTCGGCCGCCCACCACGCGGCATTCATCTGCGCCGCGACGAGCAGCAGATCCGGGTCGTCGCTGTCGGGATGGGTGAGCATCGCCAACCGCCCGAACCCGGTGTCGCGGAACTTGTCCATGCGACCCTCGTGAATACCGACGTTTTCGGCCCACGCCACCAGCCGCCGATTGACCTCTGCGCCCAACTCCTCATCGATCCGTGCGGTCGCCGGGCAATACAGCGGCGAATGCGAACCGTCACCCCATTCCCGCTCGATATACGGCAGCGGCGCGCAGGTGTCGTGGCGAACGTGTTCCGGGCGCAACAGGGTGCGACCGATTCCGCTCTGCACCAAGGGAATCGATGGCGGTTCGGTGAGAGCACAAGCGATGTCGGCGTTTTCGTCGGCGGCCGGCGACACCGCACCCGGGATGCGGAACGCCGAGGTCCCCAATCCGGACGGGGCGGCGAATTGCGATTGAGGTCGGCGCATCACGTTGTCCTCCCGAGCACTGTACGGATGGAAGCGTTTTCGATCGGTACGGCAATTGCCCGCCTGGGCCGACTCATCCACCAGACCCATGCGGCCATCGTGGTTCCTCGTCACCGGGAGAACTCACTCGAAGGGCGGCCCACCCGGGTTCGCACCGGAGATCGGGCCTGTCACGATCCTGTTCGCGCGTGGAGCCGTTCGCTGCCCACAAGGGTAGTGCCAACATTCGCCGCTCGTCAGCGGAATTCACGAAGTGTCGACAGCACCCGCCCGACTGCCGGACCCGTCGAAGCAACTGCGCTCTAGGACGTTGCCATAGGCCGGACCGGCGTTGCGGGCGGAGGAAGTGGGGGCTTGTCGGCAGTTGCGACAGCTTGTTGACTGGCCGGGAAGCTATTGGAGTCGAGACTGGCGATCGTGTCATCCGTGCCGGGGATCCCTTTGCGCCCATGATTGCCGCGTTGGAGGGACCGTGGCGCTACGCCGTGCGGCGACACTTCCGCAGCTACTGGCCGATCGAGCCGCCGAGACGCCGGATCGGCACGGCTTCACCTACCTGTCCGACACCGGCGATACGCGCACACTGAGCTACGGCGAGGTGTACGCGGCGGCGGCGGATATCGCCACGACGGTGCGCGATGTCGGCGCACCGGGCGATCGGGTGCTCGTCGTCGCGGTGTTCGGCCCGCACTTCCTGACCTCGTTCTTCGGCTGCATGCTGGCCGGGCGGATCCCGGTGCCGGTCGCGAATCACCAACCCGGAGTGGCCTTCTCGGACATCGCGGCGCTGGCGAACCTGGCTGCGGATTGCGCGGCGACGGCCATCATGGCACCCCGCGCCGTACTCGACCAGATCCGGGCGGCGGGTGCGCAGTACCCACCGCTGGCCGGGCTCGCGTGGCTCGCCGATGACGAACCTTCCGGCCACGCAACAGTATTCGGGTCCGTAGCACCGGAAAGCCTTGCGTTCCTCCAGTACACATCGGGCTCGACCCGTACACCGCGGGGCGTCATGGTCACCCACGCCAACCTCGTGCACAACCTGGGCGTCATCGAGCGAACCTTCGGGCACACCCCGGACAGCAAGGGCGTCATCTGGCTGCCCGCGCAGCACGACATGGGGCTGATCGGCGGTCTTCTGCAACCGCTCTACGCGGGCTTTCCGGTGGTGCTGCTGTCCCCGCAGACCTTTGTCCGCGACCCGCTCACCTGGTTGCGCGCCATTTCCGAGCACGGCGGCACCACCAGTGGGGGGCCGAACGTCTGCTACGACTACAGCGTGCGCCGGGTCGCCGCCGCCGAGGTCACGAGCCTGGACCTGAGCCGCTGGGAGGTCGCGTTCGTCGCCGCGGAACCGATCAATCCGCGTGCGCTGCAACGCTTCGCCGACCATTTCGCCCCGGCGGGTTTCCGGCCACAGAGTTTGACGCCTGGCTATGGGCTGGCGGAGTCGACCCTGTTCGTCAGCGTGACGCCGCGCGGCGCCGGGGTGCGGTCCACCACGGTGGCCGAACGCGAGGTGGTCAGCTGCGGCGAGTTGTCCGGCGGCGACGCCGTCATCGTGCGCCTGGCGGGCGACCAGCGGGCCGAGCCGGGAGCGATCGGCGAGATCTGGCTGAGCGGACCGAGTGTCGCCACCGGCTATTGGGGCAGAGACGCCGAGACCGCGGCCGCCTCTCACGCCCGTTTGCCCGGCGACCCCGCGACCTATCTGCGTACCGGCGACCTCGGGTTCCTACGCGACGGCGAACTCTACGTCACCGGTCGGGTGAAGGAGCTGATCATCATCCGCGGACGCAACATCGCGCCGCAGGACATCGAATGGACCATCGAGACGCGGCATCCCGCGCTGCGCCGGGGTCGATGTGCGGCCGTCGGCGTCGAGGTCGACGGAACGGAGTCGCTCGCGGTGCTGCTGGAAGTGGACACCGGCAAGCTCGACGGCACCCTGACAGATCTGGAAACCTCGATCCGGCAGGCCATCTCGCAGGCCTACGGCCTCGACCTGCACTCGGTGGTCTTCCTCTCCCCCGGGCAGCTACCGCGTACGACCAGTGGCAAAGTACAGCGGCTGAAGGCCAAGGAGGCGTTCCTCACCGATGCGACGCGGCCCACCTCGGCGGCACCCAGCGAGGGCGTGCCGGCCCGGCTCACGCGCTGGCTGGCCCAGCACACGGGCGTCCCAGCCGCCGAGTTGGACACCGAGAAGCCGTTGACCACAGTGGGTCTGGATTCGGTGAAAGCCGGTGAGTTCGGCGTCTTCGTGGAGCGCGAGTTCGGCTACACCGTCTCGGCCGAGCGACTGTTCGAGGGGCTGACGACAGCGCAGCTGGCCGCCGACATCGTGGCACGAAGGCCGACCGGCGCAGTGGAACGCCGCGCCTACCCGGCTCGACCCGCCGCCGCCCCGGTCGAATTCAGCCTGTTCTTCTTCGCCAGCGACGCGCAGCGGGACAACGCGAACCGCTACGGCCTGTTCCTCGACAGCGCTGCGTTCGCCGACCAACACGATTTCCGCGCTATCTGGTTGCCGGAGCGGCATTTCCACCGGTTCGGCGGTCTGTTCCCGAATCCGGCGGTGCTCGGTGGCGTGCTGGCCAGGGCGACCGAACGGATCCGGATCCGCGCGGGCAGCGTGGTGCTGCCGCTGCACGATCCGGTGCGCGTCGCCGAGGACTGGTCGATGATCGACAATCTCTCCGGCGGCCGGGTCGATATCGCGTTCGCCACCGGCTGGAATCCGGACGACTTCGTGCTCGCCCCCGGCGATTACGCCGAGCGCGAGCAGGTGATGCTGTCCGGCGCGGACAAGGTCCGCCGACTGTGGCGCGGCGAGTCGCTCACCCTGCCGAACGGGAAGGGGGAACCGGTACCGATCCGGACCTTCCCGCCGCCGATCCAGTCCGAGCTGCCGATGTGGATCACGTGCAGCGGCGGCGTCGGCCGCTTCGAGCAGGCAGGCGCCTTGGGCGCGAATGTCCTGACCGCGCTGCTGTTCCAGGACATCGCCGAACTGCGCGGCAAGATAGCGGCCTATCGCAGCGCTCGTGCGGCACACGGCCACGATCCACGCACCGGCCACGTGACGCTGATGCTGCACACCTTCCTCGACCCCGATGCGGACCGGGTCCGGGCGGTGGTCGAGCGGCCGTTCAAGGAGTATCTGCGTGATTCGGTCGATCTGTGGCGGCGCGGTGCGGAACCGCTGAACAATCTCGATGCGACCGAACAGGATCGGGTGTTGGACTACGCGTTCGCCCGCTACTTCCACACCAGCGCACTGCTCGGCACCCCGGAACACGCCGCGACGATGGTCGCGGAGCTGGCGGCCGCCGGGGTGGACGAGATCGCCTGCCTGGTCGACTTCGGCGTCGAGCCCAGGGTGGTCCTCGACGGGTTACGCCACCTCGCGACGCTGCGGGACCGATTCGGCGTGGCGCCGGATCAGTACGCCGCACGGAATGCGGTGCGCGACAGACAACCCGCCACCACCGCGGCCCGGCCCGCCGATGAGCTCGCCGACACGGAGCTCAGCGCGTCCGTGCGTGGTCGGCATGCGCTGGCCCACCGCAACAGCGGCGGAGTGCTGGCCAAAGCCCGTGATTTCGATCTGGCTTGCCGGTTGCAGGAGGCGGACCTGCTGCCGTTCTATCCCGACCTGAGCGACTCGGACGGCGCCACCTGCCGATATCAGGGCCGGCAGCTGATCATGTTGGGCTCCAACAACTATCTGGGCTTGACCGCGGACCGGCGGGTGCGCGAGGCCACCGCCGCGGCGGCCCTCGCGGACGGGCCGAGCGTCACCGGCTCCCGGCTGATGAACGGCTCCACCCCCGCGCACGGCGCGCTCGAACGCCGCCTCGCGCGTTTCCTCGGCCGGCCGGACGCGCTGCTGTTCACCACCGGCTATCAGGCGAATCTCGGCTTGCTGTCGGCGTTCATGGGTGCGGGCACGGTGTTGCTCGTAGACGAGCAGTGCCACGCGTCCATCTACGACGGCGCGGCCATCGGCGGGTGCAGGCTGATCCAGTTCCGGCACAACGACAGTGCCGACCTCGACCGTCGCCTGCGCACCGACGCACATGGACTGCCCGCCCTGGTGATGGTGGACGGCGTGTATTCGATGTCCGGAGATATCGCGCGGCTGGCCGAGATTCGCGCGGTGTGTGACCGCCACCAGGTCCCACTCGCGGTGGACGACGCACACGGCATCGGCATGATCGGCGCGACCGGACGCGGCGTCGAAGAGGAACTCGGGCTGGCGGGCTGCGCCGATATCCTCACCGGAACGTTCTCCAAGAGTCTGGCATCGGTGGGCGGTTGGCTGGCCGGACCGCGCGATCTGCTGGACTGGGTGCGGTATTACGGCCGGGCTCAACTGTTCTCGGCGTCGATCCCGCCGCCCGCGGTCGCCGCTGCCGCGGCAGCGCTCGGCATCTTGGCGGCCGAACCCGAGCGGGTGGCGAAGGTGCGGACGTTGTCGGCGCAGTGGCGGACGGGCTTGTCGGAGTTGGGCTTCGACACCGGTACCTCGACCACCACCATCGTGCCGGTACTGATCGGTGACGAGCTGCTGTGCCTGCGCTTCGCGAAACGCCTACTGGACGAAGGCGTCTACGCCAACTGCGTACTGGCGCCCGCCGTGGCGGCCGACCGGGCGATGATGCGCACCACGGTCACCGCGGTGCACGAACCCGACCACCTCGACCGCGCGCTGACGGTGTTCGAGAAGGTCGGGCGTGAGTTGCGTGTCCTCACCTGACATGCGGCGCTACCGCATCCGTTCCGTCCCACGGCAGCGGGTGCGAGCGACAGTAGGGGCGGGTCAGCGCCCGTAGAGCACCCGCGCCAGCCCCGCGAGCACCCGGTTGTCGACGGCGCGCCGGGTGAAGGTGGTCGTGCGCACCGGGCTGGGAAAGCGTTGCCGGGTAATCGCTTTGGCGGCGGTCCACTCACGCAGTCCGTCCGGTCCGTGGATCCGGCCGTAACCGGAGCTGCCGACGCCACCGTAGGGCAGGCCGGGTATTCCCGCATAGGCGAGCACGGAGTTCACCGAGGTCATCCCGGAGCGCATGCGGCGGGCCGTCGCTACGCCGCGCGCACCGGCGAACACCGCGCCGCCGAGGCCGTAGCCGGTGGCATTGGTCTTGGCCAGCGCCTCGTCCATATCGGCGACCCTGGTTACCACCAGCACCGGACCAAAGGTCTCCTCCCGCACCACCAGTGCGTCCTCCGGCACATCGACCAGGACCGTGGGTTGTACGAACCGCTCGCCGATCACGTCGAGTCCGCCGACCACCGGCTTGCCGCCGCGGGCGACGGCGTCGGCGATGTGCTGCCGGATGACGGCCACCTGCTCCGGCATTGTGATGGGGCCGATCTTCTCGTCCACACCGGCTTTCAGGGTGCGCGCCAGAGCGACGACCCGATCCAGGAAGTCGTCGTACACCTGCTCGTGTACATACGCGCGCTCGACCGAGATACAGACCTGGCCGGCGTTGCTCATGGCGCCCCACACCGCCGCGTCAGCCGCGGCGTTCAGGTCGGCGTCCGCGTCGACCACGATCGCGTCGGTGGCGCCGGCGTCGACCAGCACGGGGGTGAGCGTCTCGGCGCAGGTCGCCAGCACCTGCTGCGCGGACGCCCGCGAACCGGTGAAGCTGATCTTGTCGACACCGGCACGGCACAGGGCGGTACCGGTCGCGTCGGCGCCGGTGACGGTCTGGAACAGCCGGTCCTCGCCCGCGATCCGGCCGAAGCTGTCGGCCAGCCACGCGCCGATCCCCGGCGTGTATTCGCTGTGCTTGAGCACCACGGCATTGCCGCCCGCCAGCGCGTAGGCGGCGGTGCCGACAGGCCCGAAAACCGGGAAATCCCACGGACCGAGCACGCCGATAACCCCGAGCGGTTGGTACTCCACCAGAGCGGTGTGATTGATCATGAACGGACCAGCGGCAATTCGACGCGGGCGCAGAACTTTTCGTGCGTTCTTCGCCGCCCAGTCGATGTGCTGGACCGCGACGACGACCTCTATCGTCGCGTCGGCTCGCGACTTCCCGTTCTCCGCGTGCAGCAGGTCTTCGATCTCGCGCCGCCGCCGGATCAGCGCCGACCGCCAAGCGCGGAGTATCCGCGCGCGCTCGCCGAATCCCGCATCCGCCCAAGGTGACTGGGCCACACGCGCCGCACGCACCGCCGCGCCGACCTCGGCGGCGCCGTGCACCGGATAGGTCCCGAGCACCGCACCGGTGGCCGGATCGAACGAGGCGAAGCGCTCCCCCACCGCCGCCTGGAAACCCTCGGTCGCCGCCCTGGACTCCTCATCGATCATCCTCGAATTCTATCCACTATCGAGTGCGCCGTCGAGCAATATTCCGCCGGACCAGAAATTACCCGGAACAGACTTCGAAACATTTCCCCCGAAATAGTCGAGAATCAAATGCAGGAGATGAACGGTGCGCGACGAAACAATTGCGGAGACGCAATCCACCCTTTGAATACAAACGAGTAAATGCCGCCGAACATACGAGCCGTGACGACCCCCGAGACGGCAACCCCCGATCATAAGCCGCCAAACCCCCCGTGCATCAGCGCTTTTGCCACAATGCACACAAGACGGACATCCCGGTCGTACAGGGTCACAAAGTACCGGTCGTTATTTTTATCCGGAAACTTCATCGTAGCAATATGTAACCGCTCGGAAATACCCATCTCGGTAAGCTCCCATTTCGAAGAACGGAATCCCCTTCTTCGAATCGCAGATCCACAAGGAGAGAACAATGGGCTTGGTCGCCGGTTTGGTCGAAATTATCGGAAATCTTCTGCATCTCCTGCTCGGCGGACTCTGATAAACCGCTGAACTAAACCGCTGAACTCTCGGCCCCGCGTCGCGCGGACGCGGGGCCGAGTCGTTTCCGCGCCCGCCCTCCGCTGGTGATCTCCACCACGAAGCGCCTGTTGCGTGAGCCGGGTCACTCCGTTACCTTGTGCAATGTCACACGTCACATGACGCGAATCGCGACGCAGGTCGTGACTCGGCGCGCAGAGGGAGGCAGTTATGACCGGATCGATCTCGTCGGCCGGCACCAAGCCGTGGCATGGGGTCCTGGTGGCCACCACGCTGCCGTTCACGGCGGACTACGCGGTCGATTACGACGCGTACGGCGAACACGTCGCGTGGCTGGCGGCGAACGGATGCCACGGAGTCAGCCCGAACGGATCGCTCGGTGAGTACCAGACGCTGGACGACGACGAGCGGGCCCGGGTGGTGACCACGGCCGTCGCGGCCGCCCCCGCCGGGTTCACCGTGATGCCGGGTATCGCCGCCTACGGCGCTTTGCAGGCGCGCAAGTGGGCGGCGCAGGCCGCGACCGCCGGCGCCCAGGCGGTAATGCTGTTGCCGCCCAACACCTATCGCGGCGGTCGCGATTCGGTGCTCGATCACTACCGCACGGTCGCCGAGGTCGGGCTCCCGATCATCGCGTACAACAACCCGATCGATACCCGCATCGACCTGACCCCTGACCTCCTGGCCGAGTTGCACGCCGAAGGTCTGATCGTCGGCGTCAAGGAGTTCACCGGCGACGTGCGGCGCTTTTACGAGATCCACGAACTGGCACCGGAACTCGATGTCCTCGTCGGCTCCGACGACGTGGTGCTCGAACTCGGTATCGCCGGCGCCGTCGGCTGGGTGGCCGGTTACCCGAACGCCATCCCGAAGGCGACGGTCGAGCTCTACAACGCCGCGGTGAACCGCGACCTGGACAAGGCGCTTCCGCTGTATCGCGACCTGCACAAGCTGCTGCGCTGGGACTCCAAGACCGAGTTCGTGCACGCGATCAAGCTGTCGATGGATCTGGCCGGCCGTCGCGGCGGGCAGTGCCGGCCGCCGCGGGTCCCGCTCGCACCGGAACTCGCGGCGAAGATCACCGCCGCGACCCAGGACGTGCTGGCCAAGGGCTACCAATAACCGACCCGGCGGTCGGAAAGGTTGCATGATGCACACGGCAAGTGAGGAGGAAGCGATGGACGCGACCACGGTGGAGGCCATCGTCGCCGCGGCCGCGGCGGCGCCAGGCCCTGGGCCGCATTCGGATCGGCGGACCGAGCCGGCGTGCTGCACGGCATCGCGGATCGGCTGGACGCGCACGCCGCGGCACTCATCGCCCTGGCGATGCGGGAGACACACCTGTCCGAGCCGAGGCTGACCGCGGAGTTGCAGCGCACCGGCTTCCAGCTGCGACTGTTCGCACGAACCGTGCTCGATGGGGGCTACCTGGACGTGCGCATCGACACCGCGGACCCGGACTGGCCGATGGGTGCGCCGCGCCCGGACCTGCGCCGGATGAACATTCCGCTGGGACCGGTGCTCAACTTCGCGGCGAGCAACTTCCCGTTCGCCTTCTCCGTCGCGGGCGGGGACACCGCGGCCGCGCTCGCCGCAGGGTGCCCGGTGATCGTCAAGGCCAGCCCCGGGCATCCGCTCCTGTCCCGCGCGGTCGCCGACCTGATCGAGCAGGCGCTGTTCGAATGTGGCGCGCCGAGTGGCACTTTCGGTCTCGTGCTCGGACGCGATGCCGGTGTGCAGGTACTCACCCATCCCGCGATCGCCGCGGCCGCGTTCACCGGATCGACGGCGGGTGGACGTGCGCTCTACGACCTGGCCTGCCGTCGCCCGGTACCGATCCCGTTCTACGGCGAACTCGGGTCGATCAACCCGGTTTTCGTCACCGAGCAGGCGGCGCGCACCCGGGCCGGTGAGATCGCCGCGGGACTGCTGACCGCGGTGAGTTCGAGCGCGGGTCAGCTGTGCACCAAACCGGGGCTGGTCGCGGTACCCGTGGACGCGCCGGTTCTCGGCGCGCTGTCCGATGCGGTCCGCACCCGGCCCGTGCCGACCGGCGAGCTGTTGAACGACGAGATCGCGGCGGGCTTCGCCGCTGTCGTGCGGCGGGTGCGCGACCACGCGGACGTCGAACTGCTGGCGGGTGGCGGTCCGGACGAGGCCTTGCTGCTCGCCACGACGGCATCCGCCGTGCTGACCGATCCCGACCCGCTGCTGCACGAAATGTTCGGCCCGGCAACTCTTCTGGTCACCTACCGGGACACCGGCGAATTGCTCGACCTGGCCCGGGGGGTGGGCGGTCAGCTCACCGCGACGGTGTTCGGCGATCAGGCGGACGACACGACCCGCGCGCTCATCGCAGCGGCCGTCGACGTGGCGGGACGGGTGCTGTGGAACAGCTGGCCCACCGGGCTGTCGGTGACCTACGCGCAGCAGCATGGCGGTCCTTACCCGGCGACCACCGCACCGTCGTCGACTTCCGTCGGCACCGCGTCGATTTCCCGCTTCCTGCGGCCGGTGGTCTATCAGTCCGTGCCGGAGGATCTGCTGCCGCTCGAATTGCGCACCGGCAACCCGCTTTCCGTGCCGCAGTCGGTGAACGGAGCGCCGGCGCAATGAGCGAGTTCCCGCCCCGCTCCGCTGCCCTGCGGGGAACCGACGTGCTGATCATCGGCGGCGGCATGATCGGCTGCGCCCTCGCCGACCGGCTCGCGCTGGCGGGCGCCTCGGTGCGCGTTTGCGAGCGGGGTGCGATCGCCTCGGGCACCACGGCACACGGTGAAGGCAATGTGCTCGTCTCCGACAAAGGACCCGGACCCGAGCTGCGCCTCGCGCAACTGTCCCGGCGATTGTGGCCGGAGGTGCTCACGCGGATCGGTGCACGGCACCCGGCGGATGCGGCGGCCGTCGAGTGGGAAGCCAAGGGCGGCATCGTCGTTGCCACCACCGAACCCGGCGCGGTCGCACTGGCCGAGTTCGCCGCGCGTCAGCGCAGCGCGGGCGTGCGTTGCGAGCAGCTCGACGCGGACCAGCTCACGGCGGCCGAACCGGCGTTGACCCGGGACGTGTGCGCCGCGGTGCACTACCCCGAGGACGCGCAGGTGCAGCCCGCCGGTGCGGCGACCGCGCTGCTCGAATCCGCTGTCGCCGCAGGAACTCTGGTAGAGACCGACTGCGAAGTGGTCGCTGCGCTGCGCCGCGGGGAACGACTGCTCGGCGTGCACACCACCCGCGGGCCCCGGCACGCCGATATCGTCATCAATGCGGCGGGCCCATGGTCGGCAGCGGTCGGTGCGCTGCTCGGCGCGCCGATCGCGGTGCGGCCGCGCCGCGGCGACGTGCTCATCACCGCACCCATGCCGCCGACCGTCTTCCACAAGGTCTACGACGCGGATTACGTTGGCGCCGTCGGTAGTTCGGATACTGCCCTGCAATCGTCGGCGGTGGTCGAGTCGACGCGCGGCGGTCCGCTGCTGCTCGGCTCCTCACGTCGGCAATGCGGCTTCGACAACCGCCTGCGCCCGGACAGTCTGGCCGCCATCGCCCGCAAAGCGATTCGGCTCTACCCCGTGCTGGCCGATGTCGCGATCATGCGCGCCTACGGGGGCTTTCGCCCCTACGTCGACGACCATCTGCCCGTGCTCGGTCCAGACCCGCGCCTACCCGGCCTCTGGCATGCGACGGGGCACGAAGGGGCGGGCATCGGCCTGTCCGTCGGCACCGCCGAATTGCTCTGTGCGGCATTGACCGGTGGTCCGGATTATCCCGATCTGGCGGCGTTCACTGTGGACCGCCCGGCCGTCCGCGCGGCGGAAACCATTGCGGAAGTGCCCCGATGAGCAACCACACAAACAGCAGGATCACCGCCGGTCGCCCCGGACAGCTGCGCACCGTGTCCACGAACGCACCGTTGAACTACGAGGTAACCGCGTGAGCGCACAGCTGATCCCCGCGGGCAGCGACCCCCTCGGCCGCGACGACCGCCCGCTGACCATCACCGTAGACGGTGTAGCGGTACGCGGCGTGCACGGGCAAACGCTCGCCACCGTCCTGTTGGCCGACGGTCGTGACCACTGGCGCACCGCACCGACCGGCGGTGGGCGCGGCGTCTTCTGCGGCATAGGCGTCTGTTTCGACTGCGTCGCCACCGTCAACGGCATCCCCGACATCCGCCTGTGCCGCCGCCCCGCCCGCGACGGCGACACCGTGCACACCCAATCCCGGATGTCGAACATGCCCGGCACCGACGAACGACGCGACCAGCCGCAAGGAGGCACCCGATGACCAAGCACGTAGTCGTGATCGGCGGGGGGCCTGCGGGAACGGCGGCCGCGGCGGCTGCCCTGCGGTCCGGTGCGACCGTGACGCTGATCGATTCGAACGAGGCGCTCGGTGGTCAGTACAACCGGCGTATTCCTGCCGCGTACGGGGTGCGGAGGCCACTGCGGATCGGGCACGGTTACGTCGCGGCGCAGCGCCTGGGGTGGCAGCTGAGCGAGCATCCGCGCTGCGATTATCTTTCGTGGGCAGCGGTCTATCAGATCGAGCGCGTACCGGACGGTGGCTGCCCGATCGTGCGGCTGTGGCAAGGCGTCGAGGGCGAGCGGCGCACGCATCGCGAAATCTGCGGTGACGCACTGATTCTCGCCACCGGCGCATATGACCGCGTATGCCCGTTCCCCGGCTGGGATCTCCCCGGCGTGTACACCGCCGGCGCCGCGCAGACCCTCGCGAAGACACAGCGGCTGTTGGTCGGCAAGTCCGTACTGCTTTCGGGCACCGGGCCCTTCCTGCTCCCGGTCGCGCAGTCACTGGTCGCGGGCGCCGCACAGGTGCAAGCGATCCTGGAGGCCAACCCGGCGTCCCGCATCGCACGCGAATGGCTCACCAACCCTTGGGAACTGCGCCACAGCGCGGGCAAGGCAACCGAGTTGATCGAGTACGCCGCCGCCGGGATCCGGCACCGCGTCCCGCTGCGCACCGCGCATGCCGTGGTGGCGGTCGCCGGTGCCGGCCGCGCCGAAGAAGCGACGATCGCTCGCTTGGACGCGAACTGGGCACCGATCCCTGGTACGCACCGCACGGTACCGGTGGACGCGGTGGCCGTCTCGCACGGTTTCACCCCGCAGCACGAGCTCGCCGTCGCCGCCGGCGCGGCGCTCACCGCCGACGGCTTCGTCCGGGTGGACGAACTGCAGCACACCAGCGTCGACAGTGTCTGGGCGGCAGGCGAACTCACGGGTATCGGCGGCGCTCAGGTGGCGGCGATCGAGGGCACCGTCGCCGGGCTCGCCGCCGCGGACGCACCGCTCGGGCGCGGGTTGCGCGCGCGGCGGCGCACCGCCGGGCAGTTCGTCGCCCGGCTCGCCGCCGCTCATCCGATCCGCCCCGGCGTGCTGACCTGGGCGCGGCCGGACACCGTGTGCTGCCGCTGCGAAGGCACCACGCACGCCGAACTGACCGCCGCGTGGTCACGCACCACCGGCGGCGGTTATCGCCCGACGAAGCTGGCCACCCGCGCCGGTCTCGGCCCGTGCCAGGGCCGGATGTGCGCGGCGAATATCGAAGCACTGCGCAATCATTCATGCCCCGACGGCACGGATGCGCCCGGACTCGCGGCGGCCACCCCCGCCTGGCGTCCACTCGCCGCGCCCGTGCGGCTGCGCGAACTGGCCGATCTCGACAACGAAGGATCCTGATGCGAAGCAAGACGATCATCTCGGCGATCGACACTCACACCGAGGGCATGCCGACCAGGGTGATCACCGGCGGTGTCGGCACGATTCCCGGCGACACCATGGCGGCCCGGCGCGCCTACTTCGCCGAGCACCTGGACGGCCTGCGCAAACTGCTGGTCAACGAGCCGCGCGGGCACGCCTCGATGAGCGGGGCGATCCTGCAACCGGCCACCACCGCCGATGGTCACTACGGGGTGCTGTTCATCGAGGTCAGCGGCCTGCTGCCGATGTGCGGGCACGGCACGATCGGGGTGGCGACCGCCCTGATCGAGGCGGGCATGGTGCCGGTCACCGAACCGGTCACCAAGATCCGGCTGGACACCCCGGCCGGCCGGGTGATCGCCGAGGTCGCGGTCAGCGGCGGCCACGCCGATGCGGTGACACTGCGCAACGTGCCCGCCTACTGCGACAGCCTGGACAACAAGGTCGAGGTGCCCGAGCTGGGCACCGTGCGCTACGACCTGGCCTATGGCGGAAACTTCTACGCCATAGTCGATCTCGCCGAGGTCGGCCTGCCGTTCGATCGCGCGCACAAGGACCGGATTCTCGACGCCGGACTTCGGATCATGCGGGCGATCAACGAGTCCGGGCGCCCGGTGCACCCCGAGGACGAGCAGATCGCCGGCTGCAAACATGTCCTGTTCCTCGATCCCGCGTCCACGCCGGCCCATACCCGGCACGCAATGGCCATCCACCCCGGGTGGTTCGACCGCTCCCCGTGCGGCACCGGCACCTCCGCGCTGCTGGCCCGCCAGCACGCCCGCGGTCTGCTCGCCGACGATCAAGTGTTGCAGAACGATTCGTTCATCGGCACCACGTTCTATGCCCGCGCCGTCGAATCGACCAGCGTGGGTGAGCGCCCCGCGATCGTGCCCGCCGTCACCGGCCGCGCCTGGCTCACCGGCACCGCCAACTACCTGCTCGACCCGTCGGATCCCTTTCCCGAGGGCTTCGTTTTCTGATTCACCGCTGCACCCTCGAAAGGCCCGGCAATGAAGCCTGTCACCACCCGACCCCAACGACCACCGCTCAGCCGCGCGACGATTCTGCGCCGTATGCCCGTAACCGACAGCGACACCGGCGATTTCGCCAAGAGCATGGGCCTGTGGCAACTGGTCGCGCTCAGTCTCGGCGGGCTGGTCGGCGCGGGCGTGTTCTCCCTGGCCGGGGTGGTGGCCAAGGAGGTGGCGGGGCCCGGCGTGCTGCTCTCGTTCGGCATCGCCATCGTCGCCTCCGGCGCGGCTGGGCTCTGCTACGCCGAATTCGCCGGAATGGTGCCGCGCGCGGGCTCGGCCTACACCTACGCCTACGTGTCACTCGGTGAGATCATCGGTTTCTTGATCGGCTGGGACCTGCTGCTGGAGTACACGGCCATCGTGTCGGTGGTGGCGATCGCGGTCTCCGGATACCTGAACTACATCACCCACTACTTCGGATTCGACCTGCCCACTTGGGCATTGGGCGCGCCGGGCACCGGCGCCGGGCACCAGGTGGACCTGTTCGCGGTGCTGCTGTGCCTGCTGCTGGCGTTCCTGCTCTCCCGCGGCACCCGCGAATCGGCACGCGTGCAAACCGGACTCGTCATGCTGAAGATGGCGATCGTCGCGATCGTGGTCGTCGCCGGTGCTTTCCACATCAAAGCGGGCAACTACACGCCGTTCTTCCCGCTCGGCGTCGGCGGTGCGGTATCCGGTGCCGCGCTGGCGTTCTTCGCCGTCTACGGCTACGACGCGATGAGCGCCGCGGCCGAGGAGTCCACCGACGGCAAGAAGCTGCTGCCCAAGGCGATCATGATCAGCCTCGGCATCGCCTCGGTGGTCTACCTGCTGGTGTGCCTGGTCATCGTCGGCATGGTCGACTACACCGACATCGACGTGGCCGCGCCGTTCTCCAGCGCGTTCGACAGCGTCGGGATGGGCATCCTCGGCCTGGTCATCGCGGTCGGCGCGGTCGTCGGCGTCACCACCTCGGCCTTCGCCAACATGCTCGCCGTGACCCGGGTCGGTTTCGCGATGAGCAGAGACGGCCTGCTGCCCGCTTACTTCGGCAAGTCCGATCCGCGCCGCAAGGTGCCCACCCGGGTGATCTGGCCGGTCGGCGTGGTCTCCGCGCTGATCGCCGGGTTTCTGCCGATCCGGGAGGCCGCCGAACTGACCAACGTGGGTATTCTGATGGCCTTCATCGTCGTCGCGATCGGTGTGGTGTGGCTGCGCCGGACACGCCCCGAGGCCGAACGCACCTTCCGTACCCCGTGGGTGCCGGTGGTGCCGCTGCTCGGCATCGGCTTCTCGGTGTGGCTGATCAGTCACCTCACCTGGGTCACCTGGCTGCGGTTCGTGCTCTGGCTGCTGCTCGGGGTGGCGCTGTACTTCGGCTTCAGCTACCGCAACGCCAAGCTGAACGCCGTTGACGGCTAACTATTCTGATACCGACGGGGCCTGGCCCACCAGCAGATAACCGGAGCACACAGATGATCGAACGATTGGATACCCGCAAGCGCCCGACGCTGCGCGACCACGTGTCCGACGCCTTGCGCGCCGCGATCATCTCCGGCGAACTCGAACCCGGCGTGCTCTACTCCGCGCCCTGGCTGTCGGAGCGCTTCGGCGTCTCCGCCACGCCGGTCCGCGAGGCGATGCTGGATCTGGTGAAACAGGGCCTGGTGATCTCGGTGCCGAACAAGGGCTTCCGGGTCACCGAGGCCTCCGACGCGGATCTCGACGCGATCGCCGAGATCCGCCTGCTGCTGGAGCCGCCGAGCGTGCGCGCCATCGTCGACCGCATTCCGCAGGCGGACATGCCGGGGCTGCGCGCGGCGGCCGACAAGATCGTCGACGCCGCCAAGCGGGGCGATCTGGTCGAATACGTCGACGCCGATCGCCGGTTCCACCTCATGCTGCTCGCCTACTGCCGCAATCCACGGCTGTCCCAGATCGTCAGCGATCTGCGGGCCCAGACCCGGTTGCTCGGTCTCGCCGCGCTGGTCGCGCGCGGCGAGCTGGACAACTCGGCACAGGAGCACCACACCATCCTCGATCTGATCGAGCAGCGGCAGGACGCGCAGGTGGAGTCTTTCCTGCGCAATCACATCGGGCATGTGCGCGGACTCTGGGCGCCGGGCAACGCCCCCGACAAGGACGTCTCCTGAGCCCGAGTCCGACGCGGCCGCCTCACCGCGGTCCGATACGCGAGTTCAA
The DNA here is from genome assembly GCF_000710915.1 of Nocardia brasiliensis IFM 10847. GTDB lineage: Bacteria > Actinomycetota > Actinomycetes > Mycobacteriales > Mycobacteriaceae > Nocardia > Nocardia brasiliensis_A. The sequence goes on along the minus strand of NZ_BAUA01000066.1, from coordinate 21,883 downwards.
CCAGTCGCCCAGCCAGCCGATGGCGTTGCGGCCGGTCTCGTCGACGATCAGCGCGCCGTAGTTGACGTGCGCGTTGGACGCGAAAAACATTGCCGCGCTGATGCCGTCGCCGATGAGGTCGAACAGGTTGATCCCGGGCGACGGTTTCGAAGTGGCGAGCGCTGCGGTCAGGTCGTCGAGCCCGGCGTCCTTGCGTTCGGCCGTCAGCATCCCCATCGCGACCCCGGCCAGGTCCTGCCCGATCGGCAGCAGCGCCGAGAGCGCGGCCGCCGCACCGGCGGGATCGGGCTGCTGACCCGGTGGCGGCGCCAGCTTCTCCAGCACCGACCACGCGACTTCCTGGATCCGGCCCGCGATCTCGGCGAGTTTGGGGATGTCGATGGTCGAGAGCACCGAAGCCGCGATCGTCGCGATCTGCAGGAAGCCTTGCGAATCGGGCACCATCGACAGCACCTGCGACACCCATTTCACGTCGACCGCGGCGAGCAGGTCGACCAGGGGCCGCAACTGATTGTTCAAGGTGCCCGCGATGGCGTGCGCGCCCGCCGCGTCGCGCGCCAGCACCTTCTGCGGGAGCAGCGCCAGATTGTCCAGGATGCCGCGGAAGTCGAGGGTGGTGACCTTCGCGACGACATCCAGTGCCTGGTTGACCATTTCGCTCGGTTTGAGCAGCGCCAGGATGCCCGCCGCGGATTCCAGGACGCCCGCGGGCAACGTGATCAGCACTTCGATCTGCCCGTTGAGCGAATCGGACAGGCCACTCAGCGCCGCCACTTGGGGTGATCCGGCCGGCAACGTTTCGACCCCGTTGTTCAGCAGGTCGGTGGCGTTGCCGGAGATCGTGTTGGCCGCCGACACGGCGCCGGACAGATCCGCCTGCGCGGCGCCGGTGAGTACCTTGCCCGCGTTGTGCTCGGCCGAACCCGCTGGGGCGGTGGCCAATTGCTTCACGGCCGCACCGGAGCCGACCAGTTCGGCGAGCGGGCGGATGGTGTGCTCGACCGTATCCGCCTGCTCGCGCACCCGGGTCAGGTCGACACCGCGCGGGTCGACCAGGCTCGCGGCCAGCTCACGCACGGCCGCGGCCAGGCCCGGCAAATCCGCCTTGGAGAAGTCCGAGGTCAGGGCGCCGGCCAGCCGGGAGTCGCTGGGCAACTTGCTCAGCAGCGAACCCAGCTGTCCGAGTAGCGGATTGGCGTTCTTCTGGATCGAGCAGTACAGGTCGTTCGGGTCGCAGATCGAGGTGACCCGGCCGGAGAGCGCGCCCATACCGCGCGGCCTCGGGTCGGCGATCCCCTTGCCCGGGGTGCGGGGGCCGACCGCGGTTTCGCCGGTGGTGCCAGCGGCCGGATCCGACAGCAGCCCCACGCCGAGCACCCGGTCGGCCGAGATCGGGCCGCGCCCGTTGCCGATATCGGAGGCGATGTCGCCGGCGGCGTCCGCGCCCTGGCTGTAGCCGGTGATGGTGAACTTCGCGCCGGCGCAGCGGGTTCCGTAGTCGCGCAGCGCCTTACGCGCGTTGGTGAGCGCGGTGTGCTTGCTGTCGGCGTAGGTGTGACCGTTGTCGAAGGCCCGTGCCATATACGGCGTGAAGTAGATGGCCGACGTGGCGCCGTGCTCGCGCTGGATCGCCTCGGCGATCGGTTTGAGCATGCCGATCGGCTGGGCGGGATCGGCCGCCTCGTTGGTCTCCCAGGTGCCGGGGATGAACAGATTGAAGGTGTCCGCACAGCCGGATGTTCTGGTGTGCACGCTGGCCGGGGAGGCGACTCCGGTGGCACCGAGGGTGACACCGACGGCCACCATTGTGGCCACCACCACACAGCGCTTGGACGAAGGCAGGACAGGCATCAGAACCTCACCGATATCGATCGGGTACCCGCCGCCGCGGGCGGACGGGCCAGAGGGCGTACGACTTTCAGCGCGACAACCGTGGTCGCCGCGCTGACTGTCGCGAATTCCAGGTCAGGACAAATGACCGACAATGGAGGAAAGCAGTTTGAGGCTCAATTTGAGCAAATCGATGCTGTCCCCGATCGACCCGCCGCCGGACGAACCGGTGCTGCTGCTGAGCGAACTCGAATCGTCACTCGAACCCGAGCCAGCGGCAATGATATTGACCGAATCCATGATGCTGATGAAAGCCGACATGTCTAGAACCGCCTGTCTTTTACCGGTGTTTGCAGCAACCAGACTCCCCCGCAACCATGTTCGCGTCCAGACCGGTTCAACTGGGGAAGTTGCGTCTACCCCGCAGGTCCAGGCAAGAGCCGGTGCCGGGCCGAAAACTGTTCTCCCCACTCCACACCGGGATGCCGCCGATCCGGGGCACCGGCCGCCCCGCGCTATTTCCCCGCGATCGAGAAGCCCTGCGGCGCAATACGAAATACGCAACGGATCACGATTTCCATTGCACTGCTTGCAATTTTGATTGCGCCCCTTGCGGCAGGCCGACAATTGGGACATTCTTTCCCGAACGCGGGGAATTCCCGCACGAGGAAAGGACGGTCCCGTGCGCGATGACGATATCGATCGGCGGCAGCTACTCGGAATACTGGGCGCGGCAGCGGGTGTCGGCGCGACATTCGCGGCCGGGGCGCTGTGGCCGGCGCCCGCGGGTGCGGCCGACGATCGTCGCGCCTTTCTGGGTTGCTATACCTCCGGCGGCGCGGGCGGCGCCGGGATCGGGGTCGCCGTCGTGGACGGGCGCTCCGGCAGGCTGACCGTCGAGCGCACCGTCGCGGTCGCGGACCCGTCGTTCTTGGCGCTGTCCCCGGACGGGCGCTATCTGTACGCGGTGAACGAGGGATCGGGCGCGGGCACCGCCACCGCCGTGGACCTGCGCGCCGCAGTGCCCAAAGTGCTGAATACCGTTGCGGTACAGGGCGAAGGTCCCACGCACCTGTGCGTCTCGCCGGACGGGCGCACGGTGCTGACCGCGAATTACACCTCGGGCAGTGTCAGCGCGCTGGCGGTCGCCGAAGACGGTCGGCTCGGCGCGGTGACCGACGTCGCCCGGCACCGTGGCACCGGACCCGATCCCGACCGACAGGCCGGTCCGCACGCACACCAGGTGGTGTTCGACCCGACCGGTCGCTGGGTGCTCGCGGTCGACCTCGGTGTCGACTCCGTCTACGTCTACCGGCTCGCCGCGGGTGAGTTGACCGAGCACGCACAGGTCACGCTGAGACCGGGCAGCGGACCTCGGCACCTGACCTTCCATCCCAACGGCCGCACCGCCTTTCTCGCCAACGAACTCGATTCCACTGTGACCGTGTGCGATTGGCGCGCCGAGCGGGGCGAGCTGCGGCCCGGGCAGTCCGTGCCCGCGGACACCGCCGCCGGCGGCGACCGCAACTATCCGTCCGCGCCGGTCGTCTCCCGTGACGGTCGCTTCCTTTATCTGGCCAACCGCGGCCACGACAACATCGCCACCTTCGCGATCGTCGGTGACGGACTGCTGATCCCGGTGACCACCACCGCCTGCGGCGGCAAGTTCCCGCGCGCGCTCACCCTCGGCCCCGACGGCCGGCGGCTCTACGCCGCGAACCAGAAGTCCCACACGATCACCACGCTGCCGCTGGACCCCTTCACCGGCCTACCCGGCGCCGCCACGGTCGCCGCCGAGTTCCCCACCGCCACCTGCGCCCTGTTCCGCTAGCGAAACTCACTGTCGGTGGCGGCTGCCGGACTGGGATACTGCACGTCCCGACAACCGAGAAGGGACGTCTCGTGACCCATCCAGGGGTTGTGCCGCTGCTCGACCGTGTTGCCGACGCCGTCTCCGACGCGATCGGCCGCACCCGCCCGGACCTGGTGGGAGCGGACCCGGTGCTCCGACGTTCCGAACGCGCCGACTTCCAGTCCAACGCCGCGCTGGCCCTGGCCGAACGCCTCGGGGTCAGGCCCGCCGAGTACGCGGCCGAACTCATCGCGGCGTTGACACCCGGCACGAATCGGCCGGTGGCGACGGCGGCGGTGTCCGGCCCGGGATTCGTGAATATCACCGTGCCGGACCGGGTGCTGTGGGCGCAGGTCGCGGCACGTCTGTCGGATACCCGGCTCGGGGTGCCCGCGACAGAGCACGGGCGGCGCACCGTGCTCGATTACTCCGCGCCCAACATCGCTAAGGAGATGCACGTCGGGCACCTGCGCACGACGATCATCGGCGACAGCCTGGCGCGGGTGCTCGGCTTCCTCGGCGCCGCCGTGATCCGACAGAATCACCTGGGCGACTGGGGAACTCAGTTCGGCATGCTCATCCAATATCTCGACGAGCACCCCGACGCGCGTTGGCGCCACGACGACGCCGACGGCGCAGCGGTATCCGCGCTCGACCGGCTGTATCGAGCGGCGCGGACCGCCTTCGACGCCGATCCGGACTTCGCCGACCGGTCGCGCGCGCGGGTGGTCGCGTTGCAGGCGGGCAACGCGCAGACCCTGGATCGATGGCGCGATATCGTCGCCGAATCGCAGCGGGCGTTCGCCGATATCTACGCGAAGTTGGGCGTACTACTCACCCCGGAGGACTCCGTGGGCGAATCGTTCTACAACCCCATGCTTTCCGGCGTCGTCGCGGAATTGCTCGAGCAGGGCGTCGCGGTCGACAGCGATGGCGCGACAGTGGTGTTCTCCGACGAAGTCACCGGCCCCGACGGGGCGCCGGTGCCGCTGATGGTCCGCAAGAGCGACGGCGGATACGGTTACGACACCACGGATCTGGCGACGATCCGCTACCGCATCGACGCCCTGCGCGCGCAGCGGCTGCTGTACGTGACCGACTCCCGGCAGGCGCTGCATTTCCGGCTGATCTTCGAAACTGCAAGGCGCGCAGGATGGTTGCACGACGGCATCGAAGCCGAGCACGTCCCCTTCGGCACGGTGCTCGGCCCGGACGGCACACCGTTCAAGACCCGGGCGGGCGGCACCGTGCGGCTGGGCGATCTGCTCGACGACGCCGTCGCGCGGGCCCGCGAGGTGGTCGCGGCGAAGAATCCCGGCCTGTCAGCCGACGAATTGGACTCCATCGCAAGGCAATCCGGTATCGGCGCGGTCAAGTACGCGGACCTGTCGACCGCACGGATCAAGGACTACACCTTCGACCTCGACCGGATGATCGCCTTCACCGGCAACACCGCCGGGTATCTGCAATACGCGTACGCGCGCATCCGGTCCCTCCTCGACAAGGCCGGTGCCCCCGCGCTGGTGGTCACGACCGACGGCCCGCTCGCAGCGGCCGAACGCGCCCTCGTCTTGACGTTGGACGCGTACGGCGCCACCGTCGCCGAGGTCGGCAGCACGCTCGAACCCCATCGCCTGTGTGGCTACCTCTACCAACTGGCCCGCGATTTCACGACGTTCTACGACGCCTGCCCGGTGCTCAAAGCCGATGAGCCGCAACGCGGTAACCGTTTGGCCCTGTGTGGCCTCACGGCCCGGACTCTCGCCCACGGTCTGGACCTGCTCGGTATCGCGGCCCCGGAAAGGATGTAGACCCACACGCGGCGGAGCCGGGACGCGTGGTACGCGGCCCGGCTCTGCTGTTGTGCTGGTTACTGTTTGGCGGTCACGACCGAGTACAGGTCGTCCCACGCCTTCGGCTTCGGCGGGGCCGGGACGGCCGAGCGCGGCGCGCCGCCCCGCTTGCCACCGTCGAACGTCGCGTCGGAGGGCTTGTACGCGGGCTTGCCCTTATCGGTCAGCCAGGTCTTGAACAAGGCGTTGGTGCTGCGCCCGGTGACCGCGTTGGCCATCTCGATGAAATCCGCGACCTTGGCATTGCCGTACTGGTACTTGGTCAGCCATTCGCGCAGCATCCGGTAGAAGACGTCGTCGTCACCGATCGCGCTGCGGAATGCCTGGATCGCCAGCGCGCCACGGCTGTACAACTCGGCGGGCAGCACATTGGCCGGCCCCGGATCGGTCAGCACCACATCCCAATTGATCCGGGTCGAGGTGGCATAGGCGTAATCGGCGATTTCCGCCGCGGTGCCGGTGCCGTTCTTCTCCGACCACAGGTATTCCATGTAGCTGGCGAAGCCCTCGTTCAACCAGCCGTCTTTCCAGGTCGCCACCGAGGTCGAATCGCCGAACCACTGGTGCGCGTTTTCGTGCACCACCACCGAATCGTTCTTGCCGCGCTTGAAGAAGCCGTCGGTGTAGGTGGGTATGGTCTGGGTTTCCAGCGCGAAGCCACCCATCTTCGCGTCCACCACACCACCGGTGGATTCGAACGGGTACGGCGTGAGCTGGCTGGCCAGCCAATCGACGATCTCGGGTGTCCGCTCGATACTGGCCTTGGCGTTGGCCCGCACGGTCGGATCCAGATCCGTCGCGTAGGCGGTCAGGTTGGGCCGGGCCGGAGTGCCCGCACCCTGTCCGCCGCGCTCGTACTTGCCGATCGCCAGGTAGGTCGCGTAGGTCATCTGCGGGTTCTTGCTGAGCCAGTTGTGCCGCTTCCATCCCGGAATGTTCTGCGTCACACTGGTTTCCACGCCGTTGGAGAGGACGTCCATGTTCTCCGGCGCGAGCACCGACACCGCGTAGGTCGCCTTGTCGGTCGGGTGATCGTTGCTCGGGTACCACCATTCGGCGGAGAAGGGCTCGTTGGAGATCAGCGCGCCGTTGGGGTTCTCCACCCAGTTGCGCGCGCCTGCCGCGTTCGCCACCCGCGACGGGATGTCGTTGTAGGCGACCACCGTGGTGAACTCGGCGCCGACGGCCAGGTTGGCGGGCAGCGTCACCGCCAGCTTGTCCTTGCCCAGGGTGTATTTGGCGGCCTTGTTGTTGATCAGCACGGACTGGGTCTGCAAAAGGAAGTCGAACCCGATCGCGGACCCGGCCTTCAAATCCTGCTTGGCTTTCGCCGTGATCGTCGTCGACCCGGACAGCCTGCCCGAGGACGGATCGAACTTCAGGTCGATGCTGTAATTGGAAACGTCGTATGCGGCGCTGCCGATATTCGGGAAATTGGGATCACCGATACCGGTCAGGGGTGCGGCGGCGGCCGTGCCGGTACTCGAGATCAAAGCCGCCGCCACCAGCAGCGGAACGGCCCGCACCGAAACAGAGTGCAGCACGGGAAAACGCCTCGTCATAAAAGAACTCCAATGTGTCGTGCACGCGGATTCGCGTCTCTCCCAAGATCTTTCGCTACCAGAGAAACACATCGTTTCGGTCCGCTCGACTGGAGATCAACTGGGGAATTTCGACCGGCCCGGACGAATTCCCGAACGCCGGAACTCTCGGCGCAGCGGCCCGGGTCGATCCGACCGGTGGAGCTGGATCGGACGCATCGCGACCGGTCGGATACGCTCCCCCGACACATGTTCAGGCGACCGAGCCGACCGCATCGGCCCGCGGTGCGGTGCGCCGATCGGGATGCCTGAGAGGTCTGAGACGAGGAGCGGCGTGACAGAAGCAGCGTTCGACGTGGCCGGGTTGGTCGGGCACCACTACCGGGCCGACGACTACTACGAGGTCGGCCGGGAGAAGATCCGCGAGTACGCGCGGGCGGTACAGGATTTCCATCCCGCGCACTGGAGCGAGGACGCGGCCGACGAACTCGGCTACAGCGGTCTCGTCGCACCGACCACATTCATCTCGATCGCGGCCATGTTGGCCAACCGCCGGCTCTTCGAGACCGTCATTACTGGATACGACGGGTTCGTGCAGACCGATCAGGTCTTCGAGATGTACCAGCCGGTGGTCACCGGCGACCGCCTGATCGGCGACGTCGAACTCGAGGCCGTGCGACGGGTGGCGGGCAAGGATCTGCTCACCGTCAAGAACACCTTCTCCGACCAATCGGGGCGGGTCATGCAGGTCATGCACACCACCGTGGTCGGGCTCACCGCCGAGGACGTCGCCGCGGGTATCGGCGCGGCGATCGAGCGGGTGATCATGCACGGCATCGAGGTGTTCACCCGGATCAGCCCCGCCGACACCGCGCCGCAGGTCGATCCGGCCGCCGTTCCGGTCGCTTCGATCCCCTCCGAGGTGAGCCGAACCCGAGTGCCGCACACCGCGATTCGATTCGAGGACCTCACCGTCGGCACCGAACTCCCGGCGCGGACCACCCGGCTCACCCGCGGCGATCTGGTGAACTACGCGGGCGTCGCGGGGGACGCCAACCCGATCCACTGGCACGACGACGTCGCCGCGCTCACCGGGCTCCCCGACGTGATCGCGCACGGCATGCTCACCATGGGGCTGGGCGCGGGGTTCATCACCGGCTGGCTCGGTGACCCGGGCGCGATGATCCGCTACGGCGTCCGGCTTTCGAACTACACCGTCGTCGAGGCCCGCAATGTCGGCACCATCGAGTTCACCGGCCGGGTCAAGTCGCTCGACCCGGTGACCCGCAGCGCGGTCATCGCGATCACCGCGAAGTCCGCGGGCCGCAAGATCTTCGGCCTTGCCACGGCGGACGTCCGCTTCCGCTGACGCTCAGTCGAGCACCACGAGTCGCGTCCCGGGCAGCAGACGCGACGGCGGTAGCCCGAACATGGCGTGGAACGTGTCGGTGAGGTGCGACGGGCTGGCGAAGCCGGCTTCGACGGCGGCGGTGGTCAGATCCGCGCCCTTCGACACGGCGCGACCGACCGAGAGGATGCGCGCCCAGAGCCGGTAGCGGCGGAAGCTGGTACCGGACTGGGCGGCGAACAGGTGCAGGAAACGAGAGGTCGAAAGATGGGCCGCCGCGGCCAGTTCGCCCGCCGAGCTCGCTCCGGCCGGGTGCGCCAGCAGCGCCGCGGCAGCACCCGCGATCCTGGGGTCCACCGCGGATCTACGGGAGCCACAAGCCAGTTCGATCGCCGCGACCGGGTCGAACTCCGCGTCCGCGGCGAAGGCGAGCAGGTCGTGTTCGTTGCTGTGTGCCAGGCCGATCCCGGCCGTGCTCGCGGTCATCCGGTCCCAGCACGACTTCGCGTGCGGCGACGTCGGATCGATGTAGCAGAACAGCATCCCTGCGCCGGCCGCGACGAGCCGATGTGCTCGGCGCGGCGGAATCAACGCGGTGCGAACAACTTTCGAGATTCCGTCGACGTGCAGCGTGAACGGCGCGTCGAGGCCCACCGCGAGACAGTGCACCGAGCCGCTGTGCGCGTCGAGCTGTAACGAGGGGCCGCGATAGACCGCGTGGCCCGGCCACAACCATACGGTCGCGGGCGCAAGACAGCTCGTTTCTGGAAGTGGCGCACCGTCCATGATCGCCATGCTTGCACGACTGCGACAACGTCATCGAAAGGCGGGCCGGAAATGGGATTCGAGTATGTCGCGCGGGCGGCGCTGGTGGTGATCGGGGTGATCCACCTGCTGCCCGGCACCGTGGCGTTCGCCCCGCGCCGGGCGGCCGCGATGTACGGGACGCGCACCGGTTCCCGCGACCTGGAGCTGCTGCTGCGGCATCGCGCGCTACTGCTGGCGATGATCGGAGCAGGCACCATCGCCGCGGCGTTCCTGGCGTCGATCCAGGTCGCCGCCATGATCGCGGTCGGCATCAGCATGACCAGCTTTCTCGCACTGGCGATGAGCATCGGGTTGCGCGAACTGACCGCCGCGACCAAACGGATCTTCCGGATAGACGTGTTCGCGGTGGCCCTGCTCGCCGTGGCGGTACTCGTACTGGCGCTTACAGAGTGGACGGACTAGTCGGCATCGCCCTGCGGCACAAAGATTTTCGCGAGAACCTGACGGTCGAGCTTGCCGCGGGGCGTGCGTGGCAAGCTGCCGAGCACCCGGACCTGCACCGGAATACTGGGGCTGGGCAACGTCGTTCGCAGATGCCGCCAGATCTCGTCCAGGCTCGGGGCGCTCGAGGCGACGACGATCGCGGCGGCAGGCGCTTCTCCCATCCGGGCATCGGGGATACCGATGCAGGCGGCCTCGGCGACCCCGGGCAGCGCGGTGAGCGCCGCCTCGATGGCGGCGGGCTCCACATTGAGTCCCGCCCGGGTCAGCATCTCGCTGTCGCGGCCGAAGAGCCGCAGGCGATTTCCCCGCACCGCGCCGCGGTCACCCACCGTCATCCAGCCGTCCACCGGGCCGCCGGCGATGCCGTCCGCGGTGAGATAGCCGTCGAAGAGCATGTCGCTGCGCACGAACACCAGACCGTCCCTGATCTGCGCGTCGACGCCGTCGAACAGCTCACCGGCCGAGTTCTCGTCGGTGTCGCCGAGTCCGCGATCGAAGGACACGAAGCTCAACTCGGACGCGCCGTAGAAGTGCACGAGTTCCGCGTTCGGCAGCACCGCTTGCAGCGCCTGCCGGCCGGGACGCGGCCAGCGTGCCGCGGAGGACAGCACCTCCCGGACGCCCGGCAGCGGCCCGGTGCCGGAGCGCACCACGTCCCAGGCGATGGTCGGCACCGAATACAGGTGGGTCGCACCGTCGTTCAGCGCGGTCATGACCGGCCGCAGGTCCACGGTCGCGCCTCGGGTGAGCGCGTGCAGCGCCCCGTACAGGAAATGGGTGTGGTCGAGCACGCCGGGCGCGGCGACCCGGTCACCGGCGCCGATGTCGAAGGTGGCGTCGGAGCGATCGAGGGTGGTGGCCCACGAGTGCTGGTCGCGGACGAACAGTTTCGGCGCGCCGGTGGTGCCGGAGGTGATGCCGACCAGCAATTCCGCGTCCGGGCGCGCTCGGCCCGACGGGCCCGTCCCCGCCAGTTCGGCGGCCGTCCGCACGGGACCGTCGAAGCCCATCTTTCGCAATCGCCGGTGCTGCCCGGCGGCGGCGACCACCGCGCCGGGCCGCGCGAGTTCGAGCACCGTGGCCAGCTGGTCCGCCATCAGGTGCCGGTGCAGCAGCACGACACTCACCCCGCAGTGACAGGCCGCTGTCACGACCACCAGCGATTCGACATCCGAAGTCGGCAGGACAGCAACCCGGTTCATGCCGTGCAGGCCGGCCGCGGTGCGGGTGACCCGATCCCAGAACTCGCCGTAAGCGACGCGCTCCGGGCCGGATTCGACGGCGATGGTCGCCGGGGCCGCGGCGGCGCGGCGCTCGATCCGCGCGGCGAGCAGCTCACTCATCGTCCACTCCTCTCGCCGCCAGTGCCTCGCCCATGGCGTCGGCGGTGCGCAACGCGCGCACCAGCACCGGCGTGGCCAGCGCCGTCATCGACCATTGCAGACCCCTGGCCCGGCGCGCCTCGGCCACCTCGTGCACGATTCCGGCCAGCAACGGCACGCAGCGGATGGCCAGCGCCAGCAGCAGTCCGATCCGTTCCGGGTCGACGCCGATCCGGCGCAGCGGGCCGAGCGCCCGGGTCACGGTGTCGAGCAGGTCGCTCACGCGGGTGGTGAGGGTGACGAGCGCCGCGAGCGCCACCGAGATCAACAGCACGCCGCACACCACCACCGCACGCGCCGGTGAGGTGATCAGCACCTGAAAGACGGCGATGATCAGCAGCATCCACACCACCGGTCGCAGCTGCGCCACCGCGACGCGCCACGGAATGCGCGCCAGCGCGAACAACCCGGCCACCGCCAGCGCGGCGAGACCGACCTGAATCGGACTGCGCAGCAACACCGTTGCCGCGACGATCGCCGCGATGAGCAGCAGCAGCTTCGCGCCCGCGGGCAGCCGGTGCAGCGGCGAGTCCCCCGGCCGGTACAGGCCGATCATTCGACCAGCGCCCGGTAAGCCGGCACCGCGGCCGCGGGGGTTCCGTCGAAAGCCACCAGACCGTCGTCGATCACGATGACCCGCTCGAAACCCTCCAGCAGCGCGAGCTGATGGGTCACCACGATCACCTGCTGGTCGATCGCGTCCAGCGCGGCGGCGACCACCCGGGCATTGCGCAGGTCGAGCAGTGTGGTCGGCTCATCCGCGACGATCACCTCCGGCCTGCGGATCAACACCGCGCCGAGCGCGAGCAGTTGTTTCTGCCCGCCGGACAACAGGTGTGCAGGATGATCGGCGTGCTGATCGAGCCGGAAGCGCACCAGCATCTCCTGGACGCGCGCCGCCACCTCCGCCTTGCTCAGGCCGGAACGGCGCAGCGAGAACGCGAGATCCTCGGCCACCGTGGGCATCACGATCTGGGTGTCCGGATCGGTGAAGACGAAACCGACCTTGCGCCGCACCTGCGCGCCCTTACGTGCGACGTCGACGCCGTCCACCGTCACCGTGCCCGAGGTCGGCGTGAGCAGACCGTTGATCATGCGGGCCAGCGTCGATTTGCCGGACCCGTTCGCCCCGATGATGCCGACCCGGCGCTCGGTGATGCGCAGATCGATGCCGCGCAACACTTTTCGCTCGCCGAACGCATGCCCGACCTGGTCGAACCGAATCTCACTCACGACTGCGCCTCGCTGACGCTCGGCTCCGTCGTGCGCGAGGCACGCTGCGACATGGTTCGCTCGCTCCGCTCGCTCACGCTGCCCGCTCCACCAGCATCGCGATCCCCTGCCCGCCGCCGATGGCGCAGGCCGCCAGGCCGAGTGCCGGACCGTCCGGGCGCAGCATCTGAGTGGCCAGCCGCACCAGCAGGATCGCGCCGGAGGCGCCCCAGGGATGACCCATCGCGATCGCTCCGCCCTGCGGGCAGATCGTCGATTCGTCGAGGCCGAGTTCGTCCGATACCGCCAGCACCACCGACGCGAATGCTTCGGTGATCTCGACGATACCGAGATCGGCGACGCCGACACCGGTGCGCCGCAACAGCTTCCGGATCGCGGGCACCGGTCCGAGCCCGGGATGGGCCGGATCGGACCCGGCCACCGCTGACCCGAGGATCCGCAGCGCGGGCAGTCCCGCCGCGCCCGCGGCGGTGGTGACCGCGACCACCGCGGCACCGTCGGAGATCCCGCACGAGTTGCCCGCGGTGGCCGTGCCGTCGGCGCCGAAACTGGGGCGCAGCCGCGCGAGTCGCGCCTCGGTCAGGCCCGCCCGAATCCGCTCGTCACGCCGGACGTCGCCGATCGGCACGAGTTCGGCCGAGAAGTCCGCGGCGGCGGCCGCGCTGTGTGAACGCGCCGCGTAGGCGTCCTGCCGCTCACGGCTGATCCCGCGCACGCGCGCGAGGTCGTCGGCCGCGGCCCCCATGTCGGGGTCGGGAAAGCCTTGCGGCGCAAAGGGCGCACGGGTGTAGCGCACCGGTGCGGCGTCCCCGGCCGGCGGCCAGAACCGCCACGGCGCGGTGCTCGCCGACTCGACACCGCCGGCCAGGATCAGCTCGTCGCTCCCGCTCTGCACCCGCAGCGCCGCCTGCATCACCGCGTCCAGTCCGGACCCGCACTGCCGGTCGACGGTGACGCCGGGGACCTCGGTACCGAATCCGGCCGCCAGCGCGGCGATCCGGGCCGGATCGCCGCCCGGCCCGAGGCAGTTGCCGAGCACGACGTCGTCGATTTCCGCGTCGACCCCGGCCGCGCGCAAGGTCGAGTGCACCTCCCGCAGTACGGGCGCGGCGAGATCGGTCGTGGTCAGGGTGGCGAACCCGTGCCCGGCGTTGCCGATCGGTGTGCGCCGCGGCGCGACGAGGACGGGTCGACGGTTCATGCCAGCAAGTCTTTCAGCTCACCCCGAGCCACCTTGCCACTAGCCGTGCGCGGCAGCACGGGCAGCGGCACCCAGCGCCGCGGCATCGCCTCCTTCAGCAGCACCCGGCGGGCGTGCGCGCGCACCGTGCCGATGCCCACCTCGCCGTCGAGTTGCACTGCGGCCGTGACGATCTCGCCGAGCACGGCATGCGGTGACCCGATCACCGCGACGGCGGCGACCCCCTCGATCGCGCCGAGCACCCGCTCCACGTCCTCCGCGAGCACGGTGGTGCCGCCCACGTTGATCGCGGACTCACCCCGACCGCGCACCGTGAGCGAGCGATCGGGTCCGAGCTCCGCCAGATCGCCGACGCCGAACCACTCCGGCGCGCCCAGCACCCGATACGGCGTGCGCACATACAGCAGCCCGGCACGGATCTCGGCCTCGACACCGTCGAGCAGGCGCAACGGCTCCGGCACCCGCCGGGCCGCGACGAGCGACACCTCGGCGGAGCCGTAGTACTCGATCAGCTCGAGCCCTGCCGCAGCGGCCCGCGCACCGTCGTCCAGGGCGATGCCCGCGACGATCGCCGTGCGCAGCGCGGGCGCGCGGCCCACCACCTCACGCAACACCGCGGGCACCGCGTGCACCACTGTGGCCCGCGCCGGATCGTCGGTCACGCAGGCCCCCAGCCACAGCGTGTGCAAGGCGGCGAACAGGTGCATGGTCGCGTACAGCGGGCCGGTGAGCAGCACCCGATCCGCGGCGGTGACGCCGGTGATCGCGGTGAACGCCGGAAAGCTGTCGTACCAGGACGCGGCGGTCCTGGCGAGCGGCCGTGGCCGGCCGGTGGAGCCGGAGGTGGTCACCAGCAGAAAAGCCGAGGCGGGAAGTTCGGATCGCACCGGGCGGGCGGCAGGGTTCTCGATGAACACCGGCACGCCCCGCCGTGCGGCCGCGCAGACACAGATCAGCGCGTCCGGCACGTCGAGCGCCGACGCGTCGTAGCTCGTCGCGCTCGGGTGCCGCTCGATCCACTGCTCGATCGCCCGGTTCAGTTCGGCGTAAGTGTAAGTGCGGCCGCCGAATTCGATGGCGGGCCGAGCGCCGGAGCCACCGAGTTCCGGATCACGCACGGATCAGCCCGGGGTACGCGCGGTGCACGCCCTTCGCGACGATCGAGGCGACGACGACCTTGGCCAGGTCGCCGGGAATGAACGCGAAGTTGGTCGTGATCGCGTGCCGGACGTCGAGGTCGGTCCGCAGCAGCAGGCCGAGGGTGCCGAACAGGTAGATCACCACGATGCCGCCGAGCGCGTTGATCAGCAGCCCGAGCACGATCGGGTACTTCGGCAGAATGCGCGCGGTCAGCAGGCCGATGACCAGCGCGGCGGGAATCCAGCCGACCAGGTATCCGGCGCTCGGCCCCGCCATCGCGGTCAATCCGGTCCGCCCACCGGACAGCAGCGGCAGCCCGATCATGGTCAGCGCGAGGAAGACCACCACCGCGGCCGTGCCCTTGCGCGCCCCCAGCACCGCGCCCGCCAGGATCACGCCCAGCGTCTGCACCGTGATCGGCACACCGCTGAAGCCGACCGTGATGGCGCCGGGCAGGCCCATCGCCGCGATCAGCGCCGCGAAGACCGCGATCTGCGCCATGTCCCGCGCGGAAATACCGACCCTCGACCTCCGAGGGTCCTCGACACCGTCCACGATTTCCTCCGCTAGCGACTTGAACGACGTTCAAGATAGCAGGCGCCGCATCGCTTCCGGACCTCACTCCGCCCGCGGTCGACCGGCCAGGTCGTGCAGGTGCGGCGCGCGGTCGCCGACTCAGCCGCGCGCGCGGATCCGCGCCTGCACCTCGGGCCTGCGCAGCGGCGGCACCGACTTCGGCGGGACCTTGCGATCGGGCAGCTGATCCAGCAGCCGGGTGGTGATCGCCGCGATCTCGGCGACGGCCGCGTCGACCGCGGGCTTCGTCGTGGCGGAGATGCTGGACAGGCCGCCGACCTTACGCACGTACTGCAACGCCGCGGCCTGGATCTCCTCCGGTGTCGCGGCGGGTTCCAGCCCCCGGAGGGCCGTGATGTTTCGACACATACCCCGAGGCTAATCCGCCCCACCGACACCGCGCGGCCCGAACGCGTCGATGGCCGGGATCCCCGGAATAAGCGCAGGTGGGCAGTAGTGTGACCGACGCACGCACCCGACCTCGCGGGACCCGATCGGAGGCCGAGCTGAACGCGTCACGAGACTGGAGCGACGAGCTGGTCGCGTCCACGCAGTGGGTGCTCCTCGCGTCCGCGCTCACCGGCCTGGTCTTCCTGATCGTCGTCACCGTGCTGCTGCGGGTCACCACCTGGGGACGGCATTTCCGGCGCAGCACCGGCGGGTTCTTCCGCGGGCGGACGGCCTGGCGCACGATCCCGCTCGCCGGGGTGTTGCTGATCATCGCCGTGCTCTCGGTCCGAGTGAAGGTGCTGCTCTCCTACCAGGGCAACGACATGTTCTCGGCCCTGCAGAACGCCGCCGAGGCGCTCGGCCGCGGCGACAACGCCGCCCTGGCCGACGCGGAGCACGCGTTCTGGCACTCGCTGCTCGTCTTCGCCGTGCTCGGCATCCTCGACGTGGCCCGCACCCAGCTGGACTTCTACCTCGGGCAACGCTTCGAAATCCGTTGGCGCCGTTGGCTGACCGAGCGGATGACCAGCGAATGGATCGACGGCCGGGCCTATTACCGCACCCGGTTCATCGACGCGCCGATCGACAACCCGGATCAGCGTATCCAGCACGACGTGACCGAGATGACCGGGCGCGCGCGGTCGTTGTCGCTCGGGGCGGTCACCTCGGTGGTGTCGGTGGTGTCGTTCACCCGAATCCTGTGGGATCTGTCGGGGACGCTGACCCTTTTCGGCGTCGAGATTCCCAAGGCGATGGTGTTTCTGGTCTACCTGTACGTGCTGGTGGTCACCGCCGTCGCCTTCTGGATCGGCCGCCCGCTGATCGGCCTCGGCTTCCGCTACCAGGCGGTGACCGCGAACTTCCGCTACGCCCTGGTCCGGCTGCGCGACAACGCCGAACGGGTGGCGTTCTATCGCGGCGAGCAGACCGAACAGCGCGGGCTGCGGGCGCTTTTCGCCGAAGTGCTGCTGGTCTATCGCCGCCTGGTCCGGTTGACCACCCAGTTCATCGGCTGGAACCAGGCCGCCAGCGAGGTGGCCGTGGTGTTCCCCTGGTTGCTGCAGGCACCGCATTTCTTCAGCGGGACACTGACACTCGGCGACGTCCAGCAGACCGGGACGGCCTTCGGTCAGATCCAAGGCGCGCTGTCGTATTTCCGCAACAGCTACAGCGAGTTCGCGGTGCTGCGAGCCACGCTGCTGCGGCTCGACGGTCTGATCACGGCGAGCGAGCAGGCCAGGAAGCTGCCGACACTGCCCGTCCAGATCACCGAGGACACAGTGGAACTCACCGATATCGAGGTGCGCAAGCCGGACGGCACGGTCCTGATCGAGGGCCTGAACCTGCGCCTGCGCGCCGGTGACGCGGTGGTCGTCAAGGGACTGTCCGGCAGCGGCAAGACCACCCTGATGCGTGCGCTGGCCGAAATGTGGCCCTACACAGACGGTCTCGTCGGAAAGCCGCAAACCCCCGGCACGCTGTTCATCGCCCAGCTGCCGTACCTGCCGCTGGGCCCGTTGCGCGCGGCCGTCACCTATCCCGCGGCGCCGGACAGTGCGCCCGGCAAGACTGTCGCCGACGCTCTGCGCAAGGTCCAACTCGGCCATCTGGCAACAAGATTGGACGAGGACGCCGATTGGTCGAACATCCTGTCCCCCGGTGAGCAGCAGCGGCTGGCCTTCGCGCGATTGCTGCTGATCCGGCCGCGAGCCGCGTTCCTGGACGAGGCGACCTCGGCGATGGACGAGGGCTTGGAGTTCGCGCTCTACACCATGATCCGCACCGAGCTGCCCGAGCTGATCCTGGTGAGCACCGCGCATCGCAGCACCGTCGATCAGCATCATGACACCCGGCTGGAACTGGCCGGCGGCGGCCGCTGGTCCTACGGGTAGGGTCGCCGCCGGCCAGGGTCAGGGTCGCGAACCCATCCGCGCTCGATCGAACCGGATCAGCGGCAGCGCGAGCACCGCCAGCACCGCGCCGATCACGCACACCGAGGTGAGGGCGGCGCCGCGACCGAGGGTGAGCGCGGCCAGCACAGGAGTACCGCTGATGCCCAGCTGGAACGCCGAGACGGTGGTGGCGCCCGCGAGGGTGGGCGCGTCCCCCGCGATCGCGAACACTCGGCCGTACAGCGCCGGATTGAGCACGAACGCCGCGACGCCGAGCAGAAACACCACCGGCACCACGATCCATACCTGGGTCATCGCGAGCGCGAGGACCACCGACAGCAGCACGATCGCCGCCGCGCCCGCGCCGAGTGCCAGGTGCGGGCGACGGTCGGCGATCCGGCCACCGATCGACAGGCCGAGGAACGCCCCGACGCCGAACAGCGCGAGCACCGCGGGAATCCAGACAGGCGCGACGCCGGTGTCCTCGGCGAGCATGGCCGCCAGGTAGTTGAACGTGATCATGTACGCCGCCGTGGTCAGGATTGTGATCGCGTAGACCAGCCACAGCCGCGGCCTGCGCATCGTGGCCAGCTCCCGTCGCACGCTCGGCACGACCCCTGCTTCTGTCGTGGCACCGGGTATTCCGAGTAGGCAGCCGAGGATCCCCGCGACGGTCAACAGCACGACGGCCCAGAATCCGCCGCGCCATTCGGTGAAATGACTCAGCAGCGTGCCCGCGGGACCGCCCGCCACCATCGCGACGCTGAGCCCGCTCACCACCACCCCGGACGCGCGGGCATTGCGGTCCGGGGTGACCAGCCCGATCGCGGTCACCGACGCGACCGCGAAAAAGCCCGCGTACGCGACACCCGCCACCACCCGGGAGACGAGCAGCACCTCGTACCCGCCCAGCAGGCCCACCGCGATGCTCGCCGCGAACACGCCCTGGGTCACCACCAGCGCGGTGCGCCGCGGCCAGCGCAGACTCAGCACCGCGAACGGCGGGCCGCCGCATACGACGCCCAGCGCGAACGCGGTGATGAGCAGCCCGGCCGCGGACAGCGACACGTCCAGGTCGACGGCCGCCTCTGGCAGGACCCCGGCCAGCAGGAACTCCGCGGTCCCCATTGCGAACAGGCTGAAGCCCAGCAGATAGACGCCCAGGGGCAGCCGGTCGGTCCGGCGCTCGGTGAGCTGTGCGGTGGCGCTCATCGCCGGACTCCTTCGATGTGCGCGTCCCGCGCGAATTGCGTTGCCGTATCCGTTGTTCGGTTCATGTCGGATCACCTCCGAGCCGAGCATCGGCCCAGCTGCCCGGTATCGGCAAAGGATGTTGCCGATACCGGGACGGATTGGTTTACTCGACACCATGGATGATCAACCGAGCGTCGGTGCCGTGCTCGAGCAGATCGCACCGCGCCTGCGCCGGGCCCGGGAACGGCAGGGCTTCAGCCTGGCCGACCTCGCCCGCGCCACCGGCTTGTCCACCAGCACGCTCTCACGACTGGAATCCGGCCAGCGCAAACCCAGCCTCGAACTGATCGTCCCGGTGACCGTCGCGCTCGGCGTTCCGCTCGACGAGATCGTCGTGACGCCGCGCGTCCTCGATCCCCGCGTCCCGCAGCAACCCACCAAGCGCGACGGCCGGGTGCTCATCGCGCTGTCGCGGCACCAAGCCGAGCCGCGCGCCTACAAGATGACCATCCCCGCCGACGATCACGACCCCTATTTGCGCACCCACGACGGATACGAGTGGCTCTACGTGCTGCACGGCCGGCTCCGGGTCCGGCTCGCCGAGCACGACTTCATCATGGGCCCGGGTGAAGCCGCCGAATTCGACTGCCAGATCCCGCACTGGTTCGGCTCCACCGGCGCCGGCGCCGTCGAAATCCTCAGTCTCTTCGGCAAACACGGCGAGCGTATTCACACGCGCGCCCGAACTCCCGGCCGCAACTAGCCGCTCGGGCGCCGCCACCACGCCAGGAACTGCGCGAGCGCCGGGGTGTCGGCGTCGCCCATCCACGCCAGCCGGATGGAGATCCGCGGTGGATTCGCGCCGAACGGGATGACGCAGATGTTCTCGTGGGCGATCCGAGTCGCCCGTTTCCGGTCGAGCACGCTGATTCCGGTGCCGGTGGACACCGAATCGAGGACCTGTTCGGCGTCGGATTCCTCCGCGACCAGATTGGGCGCGCGATCGCCCCAGATGTGCGTGACGAGTTCGTCATAGAATTCCGGCCCGGTATGCCGGGACCAGAGCACGATCGGCTCGTCGACGATGTCCGCGTTTTCCACGGTGGCGCGCCCGGCCAGCGGATGGTCGCGCGAGACGACCACCGCGGCCTCCTGCATCCCGATCAGGTGCGTATGGATTCGGGGATGCGCGATATTTCCGCGCACGAATGCGACGTCGATCTCGCCCGACTCGAGCAGGTCCAGATTCCAGGAGGTCCAGCCGGTAATCGTGGACACCGTGATATCGGGAAATTCCTTGCGAAATGCCCTGATGCGCTGGGAAATATCGCTGTCGGAGCCCGAGCGGGTGAACGCGACCTTCAGCTCGCCGGTGGTGCCGGAGGCTCGAGCCCGCACGCCACGCTCCAACTCGGCGGCCGCGTCGAGCAGTTGCTGCGCGCCTGCCTGTAACGCCACACCGGCCGGGGTCAGCACGAAGGAGCGGCCGTTGCGCGTCAAAAGCTCCACCCCCAACTCCCGCTCCAACGCCTTGACCTGCTGTGACAGCGCGGGCTGAGTGATGTGCAACGCGTCGGCCGCCCGCCCGAAATGCCGATGCTCGGCGACTGCCAGAAAGTAACGAACCCGGCGCAGATCGTCCACGCGGTCAGCCTAGCCAGATAAGGAGACCTTATCAATCGGAAGTAAAAACGTATTGGACCGGCCGGTCTCCGTGGCCCAAGACTGTAGCTACCGATCAGTCCACGCCCGCAACCGCGAAAAGGTGTTCCGATGCCTACGACAGTCGCCACCGCCATTGCCGAGAGTCTGCGCGCCAGGGGAATAGCCGAATTCTTCGGGCAGAGCCTGCCCTCGCTGCTGGTTTTGGCCGCCGAGGATCTCGGCATCCGTCAGATCGTCTATCGCACCGAGAACGCGGGGGGCACGATGGCCGACGGTTTCGCTCGGGTTTCGCGACATTGCTCGGTGGTTGTAGCGCAGAACGGTCCCGCCGCAACGCTTCTCGTTCCGCCGCTGACCGAGGCCGCCAAGGTGTCCATTCCGGTGGTCGCGTTCATCCAGGATGTGCCGAGTCCGATTCGCAACAAAAATGCGTTTCAGGAAATCGATCACCAAAGTCTGTTCTCCGGCTGCGCCAAGTGGTTCGACCGCCTCGACGATCCGGATCGGGTGCACGAGTACCTCGACGCGGCCTTTCGCGCGGCGACCAGCGGCCGACCCGGGCCCGCCGTCCTGATGCTGCCGAAGGACATCCTCGATCAGCCCGCTCCCCCGGTGCCGACGAGCCACCACCCGGGACCGCCCGAGTTCCCGCTCGACCGGATCCGCCCGCCCGCGGACGCCGTGCGCAGCGCGGCCGAACTGCTGGCCCGGGCCCGGCGCCCGCTCGTGGTCGCCGGTGGCGGCACGATCGCCTCCGACGCGGGCGCGGCGCTGGCCCGGTTGAGCGAGCTGGCCGCACTACCCGTCGCGACCACTCCGATGGGTAAGGGCGCGCTACCGGACACCGCCGATCTGAGCGTCGGCGTGATCGGCAATTACATGGGCCCACAAGGGGTTTCGCACGGAATGCGGGACTGGATCGCCGGTGTCGACGTGGTGCTGTTCGCGGGGTCACGCACCAACGAGAACGGCACCGACGGCTGGACCCTGTTCCCGGACGACGCCACGTTCATCCACCTCGATATCGATCCGGCCGAGATCGGCCGCAACTATCCGTCGCTGCGTCTGGTCGGCGACGTGCGCGCGGGCCTGGACGATCTCACCGCGGCGCTGCGCGGGCTCGATCTAAGCGAACGGAGCGCGAGCCGCGCCGCGGTCACCGCGCAGATCGCCCGGTCCCGGGCCGCGTTCGAGACCACCACCGCCGCCGTGCGCACCGCGACCAGCGAGCCGCTGCGCCCGGAACGCATCGCGGACGAGATCAGCGCGCTGCTGCCGGACGACGCCATCGTGGTCGCCGACGCCAGCTACTCCTCCATCTGGGTGGCCAACTACATCCGCGCCACCACGCACAACCAGCGCTTCCTGTTGCCGCGCGGCATGGCCGGGCTGGGCTGGGGGGCTGCCGCTGGCGCTCGGCGCCAAAGCCGCGCGGCCGTCCGCGCCCGTGCTGT
>NZ_BAUA01000067.1 GCF_000710915.1 Nocardia brasiliensis IFM 10847 | reverse complement strand
TGGCGACGCGGCCGATCATCAGGTCCACCATCTGCACGATCTGGTCGGTGGTGAGCTGGTGGAAGACGATGACGTCGTCGATGCGGTTGAGGAACTCGGGACGGAAGTGCTTTTTGAGTTCGTCGTTGACCTTGAGTTTCATCCGCTCGTAGTTCGAGCCCTCGGCGTTGGACTGGGTGAAGCCCAACCCGACAGCCTTGGAAATATCGGAGGTACCCAGGTTCGAGGTGAAGATCAGCACGGTGTTCTTGAAATCGACCGTGCGTCCCTGACCATCGGTGAGCCGGCCGTCTTCGAGGACCTGCAACAAGGTGTTGTAGATCTCCTGATGCGCCTTCTCGATCTCGTCGAACAACACCACCGAGAACGGCTTACGCCGCACCTTCTCGGTGAGCTGACCACCCTCTTCATACCCGACATACCCCGGAGGAGCACCGAACAGCCGCGACGCGGTGAACCGGTCATGGAACTCACCCATATCGATCTGGATGAGCGCGTCATCATCACCGAACAAGAAGTTCGCCAGCGCCTTGGACAACTCGGTCTTACCGACACCGGACGGGCCGGCGAAGATGAACGACCCCGACGGACGCTTGGGATCCTTCAACCCCGCCCGCGTGCGCCGGATCGCCTTCGACACGGCCTTGACCGCATCCTCCTGGCCGATGATCCGCTTGTGCAGCTCATCTTCCATCCGCAACAGCCGAGTGGTCTCCTCCTCGGTCAACTTGAACACCGGAATACCGGTCCAGTTCGCCAAAACCTCGGCGATCTGCTCGTCATCGACCTCGGCCACCACATCCAGATCACCGGAACGCCACTGCTTTTCCCGCTCCGCACGCTTGGCGACGAGCTGCTTTTCCTTGTCCCGTAACCGGGCAGCCTTCTCGAAGTCCTGCGCATCGATCGCGGACTCCTTCTCCCGACGCGC
Source organism: Nocardia brasiliensis IFM 10847 (assembly GCF_000710915.1). Taxonomy (GTDB): domain Bacteria; phylum Actinomycetota; class Actinomycetes; order Mycobacteriales; family Mycobacteriaceae; genus Nocardia; species Nocardia brasiliensis_A. The sequence goes on along the minus strand of NZ_BAUA01000067.1, from coordinate 1,284 downwards.
ATCAGCGATCTTGTCATCGAACTCACGCAGATCCGGCGGAGCAGTCATCCGACGGATCCGCATCCGCGCACCCGCCTCATCGATCAAATCGATCGCCTTGTCCGGCAAGAACCGATCATTGATATACCGATCCGCCAACGTCGCCGCCGCCACCAACGCACCATCGGTGATCGACACCCGATGATGAGCCTCGTAACGGTCACGCAAACCCTTGAGAATGTTGATCGTGTGCTCCACCGTCGGCTCACCGACCTGCACCGGCTGGAACCGGCGCTCGAGCGCCGCATCCTTCTCGATGTACTTACGGTACTCATCCAAAGTGGTCGCACCGATGGTCTGCAACTCACCACGAGCCAGCTTCGGCTTCAAAATCGACGCCGCGTCGATCGCGCCCTCAGCCGCACCCGCACCCACCAGAGTGTGCAGCTCGTCGATGAACAAGATGATGTCACCACGAGTGTTGATCTCCTTGAGGACCTTCTTCAACCGCTCCTCGAAATCACCACGGTAACGACTACCCGCCACCAACGAACCCAGATCCAAGGTGTAGAGCTGCTTGTCCTTGAGCGTCTCCGGCACCTCACCATTGACGATCGCCTGCGCCAAACCCTCGACCACCGCGGTCTTACCCACACCCGGCTCACCGATCAACACCGGATTGTTCTTGGTGCGCCGGCTCAACACCTGCATCACCCGCTCGATCTCCTTCGAGCGCCCGATCACCGGATCCAGCTTGCCCTCCAACGCCGCCTGAGTCAGATTACGGCCGAACTGATCGAGCACCAGCGACGTCGACGGCGTACCCGCCTCACCCCGCGAACCCGACTCCACCGGCTCCTTACCCTGATACCCCGACAACAACTGGATCACCTGCTGACGCACCCGGTTCAAATCAGCGCCCAACTTGACCAGCACCTGCGCCGCCACACCCTCACCCTCACGGATGAGACCCAGCAAAATATGCTCGGTACCGATGTAGTTATGGCCCAGCTGCAACGCCTCACGCAGACTCAGCTCCAAGACCTTCTTCGCCCGCGGCGTAAACGGAATATGACCCGACGGAGCCTGCTGCCCCTGCCCGATGATCTCCTCCACCTGGCTACGCACACCCTCGAGCGAAATCCCGAGCGACTCCAAAGACTTGGCCGCGACACCCTCACCCTCATGAATCAGCCCCAGCAGGATGTGCTCGGTACCGATGTAGTTGTGGTTGAGCATCCGGGCCTCTTCCTGGGCCAGGACAACGACACGCCTCGCACGGTCGGTGAACCTCTCGAACATCGC
>NZ_BAUA01000068.1 GCF_000710915.1 Nocardia brasiliensis IFM 10847 | reverse complement strand
GACTCCTTGTTGCTTCTGTAGTGGATTCGAGGTGGTGACTTATATCCCAGGCCATGTAGCCGTCTGCGTTCCCCCACGTCCTGATTTGTGAACGTGTGCGGGGGCGGACGTCGCGCTGGCCTGAGTGATGTCACCCAATCCCTGCCATTCCCGGGTGTAGCTCTGCCGACTGCCCCGGGTTTCGTGTTGTCCGGACCTGGTGGGGTCGACGGCGAGCTCCCCGATTCCTGAACCAGGAGTCCCGCCATGAATTCCTCCGTGCTCGACAACGAGCCCGAACACACCCCTGAGCACTCGGCCCATCCCTCATCCGGCACGGCGTCGACGATGACGACCGCTGCCAGGATCGCCCTCGCGGTCGTGCTGACCGGCGAACTGATGAGCATTCTCGACGATTCGGTCGTCCTGACGGTCATGCCTACGCTGCAACGCTCGCTCGGCGCCGGAGCGGCGGTGGTGCAGTGGCTGACCGCGGGCTACGCGCTGACCTTCGCGCTCGGCTTGATCACCGGTGGCAGGCTCGGTGACCTGTACGGCCGGCGCAGGGTCTTCCTGCTCGGCACCGCCGGCTTCACCCTCGCCTCACTGCTGTGCGGCATCGCGACCGGGCCCGGCATGCTGATCGCCGCCCGTGTGCTCCAGGGCGGTGCCGCGGCCGTGATGATCCCGCAGGTCCTGGCGACCCTGCACGTCACCTTCGACGGCGCGAACCGCAGTCGGGCGTTCGGTCTCTACGGGGCCATCCTGTCGATGGGCAGTGTCGTGGGTCCGGTGCTGGGCGGCGTGCTCACCGAGGCCGACCTGTTCGGGTTGGCCTGGCGGCCGATCTTCTTGATCAACATTCCCGTCGGGCTCGTCGTGCTCGTTCTCGGACGCAAGTTCATCATCGAGTCGACTGCGGCGAAGGCCGACCGCCTCGACCTCGCCGGGGTGCTGCTGTCGGCGATCGCGATGGTGCTGCTCGTCTTCCCCCTCACCGAGGGCCACGCCCACGGCTGGCCGCTGTGGTGTTTCGCCATGCTCGCCGGCGGTGGGCTGGTGCTCGGCGTCTTCCTCCGCCACCAGCGGCGCCGCCGGCACGATTCGCCGCTGATCGCGCTGTCGCTGTTCAAGGACAAGCAGTTCTCCGGCGGTCTGTCGGCGCAGCTGACAATGGCCTTGCTGTGCGGGCTGCTGTTCCTGACCTGGAGCCTGTACCTGCAGCACGGCCTGGGCATGAGCCCGCTGATGGCAGCCGCGGCGTTCACGTTGCTCGCCCTCGGCGAGCTGGCCGGTGCGATGACCGCGACGAAGACGGCTGGACGCTTCGCGCGCCGTCTGCCGCAAACCGGGGCCCTGATCGCTCTCGCCGCGACCGCGGCCTACGGGATCCAGGTCGGTAGCGGGCAAGCCGAGCTGACTCTGCTCGCGATGGCGGCCCCCGTGGTGCTGCTCGGGTTCGGCTTCGGACTGATCGGCGGACCGATCGCCGACCTGAGCCTGGCGAAGGTTCCGCACGAACGCGCCGGTTCAGCCTCGGGGTTGTTCAACACCGCGCTCCAGCTGGGCTACGCCGTGGGTATCGCGCTGGCCGGTCCGGTGTTCTTCGCCGCTACCGGCGGCGCGTCCACGAGCGCCCTCGACCGCGACGCGTTCACCGGCGTGCTGTGCTGGGTCGGTGTGGCCTCGGCCGTGCTGTGGGTCCTGATGTTCTGCCTGCCCCGACGCGCAAACAGCGCCGCCGAACGGTCCGCTACTTCATGAGCCGGAGCAAGCCCAATTCGGGTTCGAGCGCGCCGTCCTGGCCGAGCGCCAGGAAGTCCGCCTCGACCGCCGAGCGAGCCAGTTGTCCGGCCCGGACCGCCCGGTAGCGCACGAACGACCAGAGGAAGACATCGAGGTTGTCGAAGCGGGTGCCGCCCTCCACCACCTCCTCCTCGTGAAACCACACGGCCACTTGGCCATTGGTGAGGACCACGTACAGGTTGCCGCCGCCGTCGGCGCCGATCGAGTAGACGTCGTCGTCGGTGAGTTCGGTCGTATAGTCCGAATCGAGGATGCCGCAATCGTTTCCGGCGAAATCGAAGCCGTAGGACCAGTCGGAGATGTCCAGGAACTGCGGCAGCAGGCCGGAGCGCACCCGCCGGTCGAACGCGCTCAGTGCTGCGGCGTCGGACGGCGCGAGGCGAGCGAGAAACGTTGCCACCGACCGTGTTTCCTCCGGCACCTGAACTCGCGGCGCGGTGGGGAACCAGCGCGCCAGGTCGGCGTCGAGGTCGCGTTCGGTGTAGCCGACGAGGCCGGCGGTGGAGACAGGCATGCCGAGCATCCTAGAAGGCGCGGCACTGGTCGAAGCTCGGGTAGACCGTTGCCCCGCAACGTGAACGCCACGCGGCGGGGCCTGCGTCCTGGATCCGGACGTGCTGCTCAGCGGGGGCGGCCGGTGGACCGCTGCCGGGTGACTTCGGCGACGCTCGCCCAGTCGAGTTCCGCGCCGATCTGCTCGACCGCGGTGGCGAACACGTCGTGCAGGACCGGTCCGGTCGGTAGGTGGGTGCCGAGGTCGTCGGCGGCGCTCAGTGCGAGGCGCAGGTCCTTCAATCCCAGTGTGGTGGTGAAACCCGGCGGCGTGAAAGTGCTTGTCGCGATGGCGTTGCCGTAGCCGCCGTACACCGGGCCCGGGAAGATCGAATCGTTGATCATTTCGACGAACCGCCCCGCGTCCAGTTCGGCGTGCTGCAGCAGCGTGATCGATTCGGACAGTGCCTGTAGCGCGTGCAGGATCAAGTAGTTGACCGCGATCTTCACCGTCGGTGCGGCGTCCACGGCGGCGCCGAAGTCCCACACCCGCCGGCCGAGCGCGGCGAGCATCGGTGCCGCCGCGGCTCGGACGTCCTCCTCGCCCGAGATCAGCACGGCGAGCTGGCCGGCCACCACCGCCTCGGGCCGGCCGATCACCGGGGCGCTGAGGTAGTCCCCGCCGGCCGCGGCGAATTCGCGAGCCGCTGCCGGACTGATGGTCGCGTGGTTGATGTGCACGAAACCCGCTGGCGCGGAGCGGATCCGGTCCGCGGTGAAGACCTGCCGCACCGCCTCTTCGTTGCTGAGCATCGAGAAGACCGTCCCGGTGGCGATCGCGTCCTCGGGGCGGTCGGCGAGCGTCGCGCCGCGCGCCAGCAGCTCGTCCGCCTTGCCTGCGGTCCGGCTCCACACGGTGACGTCGTAACCGGCATCGAGCAGTCGGCCTGCGAGGGCGGCGCCCATCTTCCCGAGACCGATGAAGCCCACCTGGTGAGTTGTCATGATTGTTTCTCCGTTCTCCTAGAGGACTGCGGTCATGAGTTGCCGTCGAGTGCGCGGGCCATCTCCGCGCCGATCTTGCGTAGTAGTTCCCGGTTCGGGCCGAGCGTGGTGTCGAGGTCGCGCAGCTGCCAGTTCTCGTCCACGTCCTGTTCGGTGATGACGGCCTCGACGTGTGTCTCGAGCAGCCGCATGTGCAGTCCGTGCAGGACGCCGATGAGCTGTTCGGCGCCTCGGCTGCCACCGTGGGTGCCGTATGTCAGCAGGCTCGCGGGGCGGTCGCGCCATTCCCAGTAGAGATAGTCCAGCGCGTTCTTCAGCACCCCCGGGTAGCCCCAATTGTATTGCGGGAAGACGAAAAAGAAGCCGTGGTAGCTCTGCACGAGCCGGCTCCAAGCCCGAGTGTGCTCATGCTCGTACTGCCTGAGCGCGGCCTTGCGGGGTTCGTCCAGGAACGGCAGCCCGACCTCGGCGAGATCGAGCAGGTCATAGTGGAGGTCGCTCTCCTCCCGCAGGGCGTCGCGCGCCCAGGCGGCGATACCGGCGCAGATGCGGGTGGGGCGGGTGCTGCCGATGAGGACGGCGACGCGCCTCTTCTCGGTCATAGGTCTGCCCCTTCCCTGTCGAGCCTTGCTGCGGCCCGAGCCCGCGTGCCTACCAATTGTTCGTGACAAATACTGTTGGTGTCACGAACTAAAATAGTTGGTATCGCGAACTGAATCAAGCTAACCTGGCTTACTGTGACCACTGACGCACCCGACCCGGAGCTGGACCTGGTCGACGGGCTCATCCAGCTGTCGTTCATCCTGCAAGCCGTCCTGGGACGTCTCGCCGGCCAGCAAGGGCTATCGGTCACTCAGTTGCGCATGCTCGCCGTGCTCGACGATCGCGAGATCGGCATGCAGCAGCTGGCCGGCATCCTGGAGCTGGAGAAGTCCAGCGTCACCGGCTTGGTCGATCGCGCCGAGCGGCGCGGCCTGGTGCGGCGGATCGCCGTCCCCGGAAACCGGCGCGCCGTCCATGTCACCGTCACCGCCGACGGACGCGCCGTCGTGCATCTGGTGCGCGACGCGGTCCGGGCCGAGATCGGCAATCTGGCAAACACTTTGAGCGAGCGGCAGCAGGGCTCCTTCCGCCGCTCGATCGAAACGCTGATCTCGCATTACGTCACCCAGCACGGCATTCCGGTGTGAGCGCCGGTGCTGCGGTGACCTGCGTCACGCAATGTCACGGGCGTCGGCTCAGCGGTGTCTTCAGGTCGAACGTCGAAACGAGGAGACCTGATGAACATCGCACTGTGGATCGTCACCGGACTGCTGGCCGCCGTCGCATCGGCCAGCGGCACCATCAAAATGTTCACGCCCAAGGCGAAACTGGCCCAGGCGCCCGGCGGGCGCTGGACCGCCACCGCGGGCGCGGGAGTCATCAAAACCCTTGGCGGCGTGGAGGTCCTGGCCGCGATCGGATTGATCCTGCCCGCCGTGCTCGGTATCGCGCCGGTGCTCGTTCCGGTCACCGCGGTGTGCTGGGCGCTGCTGATGGTCGGGGCGATGATCGCCCACGCCCGCTATGGCGAATACAAGGTCATCACCGCCAATGTGGTCTACCTCGCGATGGCGGTTTTCGTAGCCTGGGGCAGGTTCTGGCTCGAACCCTTCACCGCCTGACCCGGTAGCCTTGCCGAGCATTTCCTGGCCAGGCACGAGGAGCAGAGTTCGCGATGACGACCACAGCCGACCCGGCGATCGACCCGTTCGTCGCGCACCGCAACCTCTTGTTCACCATCGCCTACGAAATGCTCGGCTCCGCCGCCGATGCCGAAGACGTCCTGCAGGAAACCTGGCTGCGGTGGGCCCAGGTCGAGGTGGACCGGATCGACGATCCGCGTGCCTATTTGGTGCGGATCGCCAGCCGCCAGGCCCTGAACCGGATGCGCACGCTGAAACGCCGGAAGGAGGCGTATGTCGGGCCGTGGCTGCCCGAACCGCTGATCACTGCACCGGACGTGGCCGAGGATGTCGAACTCGCCGAAAGCATGTCGATGGCGCTGATGCTCGTCCTCGAGGCGCTCTCGCCCACCGAGCGGGTGGTCTTCGTGCTGCGCGAGGTCTTCGACGTCAGCTATGACGAGATCGCTGCCGCCGTCGACAAGACGCCGGTCGCCGTTCGCCAGATCGCCCGGCGGGCCCGCGGGCACGTCGAAGCTCGACGCCCGCGGTCGGTGGTTTCCCCGGCGCAGGCCAAGGCGGCGCTGGAGTCTTTCCAGCAGGCGTTGGAAACCGGTGATCCGCAAGGGCTGCTCACTGTGCTGGCCCCGGATGTCGTGCTGCTCACCGACGGTGGCGGCGTAAAGACCGCGGCCCGGGTGCCGATCATCGGCATCGAGAAGGTACTCAGGAACCTGCTGGTCGGCTTCGGCAAGATCAACCCCACGCTCCGCACGGAACCCACCGTGGTCAACGGCGGCCCGGCCCTCATCATGCGCTGGGACAACGAAATCGGCATCATGAGTTTCCGCATCGACAACGGTCGCATCACCGGCCTCTACTTCGTCCGAAACCCGGAAAAACTCACCCACCTCGACTCTCGCACGGGCCTCAGCTTGCACTGACCCACTGCGCCACAGTCGTTCTCGTGGCCGCTTCCCTGGCGGCACTCAGGTGCGGGGTGTTTCGTCACGCGAGCATGCCGGTCATTCGGGGTAACCCTGGATGGGCCGGGCAGCACTACATCAGCTTGCGGCCGCCAGCACCCGCCACACCTTCTTGGAACGCGAGCGGGCCTGCGGAGCCGCGGTTTCGATTCGTCGGCGCGCTTCGTGGGCGGTGATGCGCAGCAGATCGGTCAACAGCTCCACGGTGTCCCGGTAGCCGGTGTCTGCGGCGAGGCCACGTCGCTCGGCTTCGGCGACGGCCGCGCGCATGGCGGCATCCAGTCGCCGTCGACGGCGTTCGGTTTCGACTAGGGTGCGCAGCAGATCGACGTCGGCCAGTTCCGGCCATCCTGGTGTTTGAGCATCCGGCGCCAGCGCGGTCGAATGTATGGTCACGCGGGTGAGCTTACCGCAAAGATAGAACATATGTTCGACAACTCGGCATGTTGGACTAGCCGAGTCGGCGTCGCTTCCGATGCACTGTTGCTGACCTGCGGTCGGATGAAATCGGAAGGCGAGAACGTAGGCGTTGCGCCGGTTCCCGAGTCCGGCATGGGCGCGCCGATCGAGGCTGGGGGCCGCCACCGAAACGCGCGCAGCCGTCGCGAGGGAACGCGGTACTTTTCGGGATATTCGCACCCCTTCTGGACTCCGCAAGGGCGCGAATCCCGACAAAGGGTGTAGATGCGGCGGGTACCGCTCACGCCGGTAAATGGTTGGGGGAGTCGGGGACTGGGATGTCGAACTGCCAGGCGCCGACGAGGCCGGGGCGGGCGGCGGCCTGCATGTGCAGGCGCAGGTAGTCCGTACGGGGGAGGTCGATCGCGCCGAGGGAGGTGAGGTGGCTGGAGGTGACTTGGCAGTCGATGAGAGCGAAATCCCAGGCGGTCAGTTGGGCGCACAGCCAGTACAGCGCGACCTTGGAGGTGTCGCGGGCGCGGGAGAACATGGATTCGCCGGCGAAGGAGCGGCCGCGGGCAACGCCGTAGAGGCCGCCGACCAGTTCACCGTCGCGCCACACCTCGACCGAGTGCGCGTGACCGAGGTGGTGCAGTCGCAGGTAGGCGGCCTGCATGTCGGAGCCGATCCAGGTTCCGGCCTCTTTGTCCCGCGGGCCGGCGCACTGCGACATCACGTCGGCGAAGGCGTGATCCATGGTCACCGCGTAGTCGGCATTGGCGACAGATCGCCGATAGGACCTGCTCACCCGCAGGTCGGTCGGTATCAGAATGCTTCGCGGATCCGGGCAGTACCAGTGGATCGTCTCGCCGGGGTTGTACCAGGGAAAGATGCCTGCCGAATAAGCGTCCAGCAACCGCTGCGGCGACAGGTCCCCGCCGAACGCGACCAGCCCGGACGAATCCGCGAGTTCGACAGACGGAAAAGGCTGGTCTGCGTCCACCAGATACATCCGCATCAGGTCACCGGCGTCGCTCACCGGACCGACCTTACCGACCTGCGTTCAGTCGGTTCGGGTGTCGTGGGTGGCACGGTGACCTGACGCATGATCGAAGGTTTCCCGTTGCGGTCCGGTGCGACATGATGTCTCGGGGCCGTTGCCACGGGCGGTATGGTGCGCCGTTGGAACCGAAGGGATTTGGACGATGTCAGTGGGGTGGGACGCTGCGCTCGCGCGCGGCGGAAGGAACGTCCGTCCGATCGGAGCGCTCGCGGCCTGGGCGATCGGCCTGGTCGCCGCGGCGGTGGTCATGATGTTCGTCAGCGCGATCGCCGACTGGCGGCTCCTCGCGGATTTCGAGAAGAGCTGGGGGCAGCCGGGTGTCACACGCACGGAGTGGCAGTCCTACACCGGGGTCGGCGTCCTCGCACACCTGCTGCAGTTCAGTGCGGGAATCGTCGTCATCAGCTGGCTGTGGCGGGCGCGTCACAATGCCGAAGCACTGTGCACGGCACGGCATCGGCTCGCCAACGGGTGGGTGATCGGCGGCTGGTTCTGCCCTGTCGTCAATTTGTGGTTCCCGCACACGATCATGTCGGATGTGTGGCGGGCGAGCGACCCTCGGACGCCACCGGACGCACCCGATCTGCGTGGCCGTCCCGGCAGCGCATTGGTCACCGCGTGGTGGTTGTTCTTGCTGCTCGGTTGGGTGCTCGGCTTCGTGGCGCTGGTCTTGGGTATTCCGTCGTCGCGGACCTTCGCTCCGACCTTCGATCTCTATTGTTTTCCGAGCGGCCGGGACATGAGCCAGTACGGCGGCGACACTCTGATAGAGCGATTTCAGCGCTCCGCCGCAACCGTAACTATCCGCCGCCAGGAGTACGGCTTCCAGGACCCCAAAATCGTTGTCTCGTTCGAGAATTCACCCCGAAACTCCTGCCACATCTATTCCGAGGCGCCGCCGGACCGCGAAAGCGAGCATGTCGAATGGTGGCGTTCCGCACCCTTGTGATCCCCGACCGGGGACGGTCGCCGTCATCATGCAATCCAGCAGGAAGTTCCGGCTTGCTCCTTACCTGACGTCAGGGCCTAGCGTCGGCCGTACCAGCGCGAGCTGCGTCGGTGGAAGTGAGCTGAACGCGGATGGAAGAGAAGGGAATCGAGCAGGTGTGGAAGGTCGGTGAACTTGCGACCGAGACCGGATTGACGGTTCGGACACTGCATCATTACGACCGGATCGGGTTGGTGCGCCCCGCCGAGCGCACCAACGCAGGTCACCGCCGCTACACCGAATCCGACGTCCAGCGCCTATATCAGGTTCTGGCACTGCGCCAGCTCGGTCTGGGGTTGGACCAGATCGCGAACGTGCTCGCGGGAACTGTGGCGATGGCGCAGGTGTTGGTCGCACACCGTGATCGTCTGGCCGCTCAGGTGATCGCGATGCAGGACCTACATGCCCTCGTGACGAGGCTGGCGGCAACGGCGGAGAACCGGCCCGATATTTCCGTGAATCACTTTCTGGGCTTGATCAGGAGGACTGTCGTGATCGAAGACACTATCAAGAAATACTTCACCCGAGAGAATGCCGAGGCTTTTACCAGGCTCTACTTCGCCCAGCTCGCGGCCCAGCAAAGCGCACTGGAGCTGTGGTATGCCGAGGATGCCCGACTCGCCGCCGGGGATGTTTCGTATGTCGGAACGACGGCGATCGTCGGGCAGCTCCTACGGTTTCCGCAGGCTGCGTACTCTGTCGGCGTAATTCGTGTTCGGCCAGGCACCGATAATTCGACCGTTCTTCGGGCGACTGGAACTTACATCTTGGACGGGACTTCAGCAGCCCGACCGTTCGAGACATCGCTCACGTTGAACGCTTCTTCGACGATCGCCGACCAGACCTTCCACGGTATCTAGATCGCGGAGGGGACTCCGCTAGATCCTCGCGCCATGCAGCCTTGCGCACGATCTCGGTGCCGGGCAAAGTTCAGCACAGCAAGAGGTTTCGTGCTCACATGTTGCCGAAGGCGGAAGCTGTGCGCGAGTATCAGGCGCGCAGTTTCGGCGATCCCTGCAGGACGCGTTCGAGGGCTGCCCGGCCTGCGGGGCCCCAGTGTGGTTTGCCGCCGGGGAGGCCGCGATCTCCGTTCTGCCCCATGAGGATCAGGAAGAGGCTCTTCATTGCGGCCAGGCCGCGGGCGCGCCGGATCGCTGATTCGTCCGCGTGCGCGTAGGTGTCGAAGAAGCGGGTGGCTGTGCCTGCTGGTAGCAGGACCCAGGCGGCGGCGAGATCCCATGCTGGATCGCCGGCGAACATGTCACCGAAATCGATTATGCCCGAGATGGTTCCGTTTGAGACTACGACGTTGGCGGGGTGCAGGTCACCGTGTACCCACACCGGCGGGCCCGCCCACGCCGGGGCGGCAGTCGCGTCCGCCCAGACGTCGCGGACGTCGGCAGCGATGCCGTCCAGGGCAACGGCTCGCAGGAAGTTCTCGAAGCCGCCCGTATAAATCCTGGGGTGCGCGCCGCGGTCCTTGGCGGTCGGCGCTTCGGCGGGCGCCGCCACATGAAGTGCCCGCAGGAAGCCCGCCAGGGTATCCGCCGCGTCGGCGCCCCGGTTGATCGAGGCGTGATCCAGCGGTTCGCCGGGCACCCACGTCATCACCGTCCAATGCTTGGGGAACCGCTCGGACGGTGCACCGAACCGCACGGGCCTCGGCACCGGCAGCGGCAGGCGCGGAGCCAGCACCGGCAGCCACCGCCGCTCCTTCAGCTGAAGCTCCGGGGTGGGGTCCATGCGCTGCATCCGCACCACCAACTCGTCCCCGAGCCGCCACATTTGATTTCCCCAGCCCCCCACCACCTCCCGAATCGCAAGCCCCGCCAGATCCGGATGCTGCTCCCGCAACAACGCACGCACCAGCTCAGCCGAAACCTCGATCTCATTGCCGGTCACACGAAGTCACAGTACTGCGTCGCGGATTCCGGCGATGTCCGCGCTGGTCGGCCTCCGCGCGGATGGGGGCGGGTCAAGGGGTGGTAGAGGGGATCGGGGGGACTTCTGCGTAGTCGGGGAGGTCGAGGTTCAAGGCGCGGTCGATCAGGGCGGTGAACCATTCTCCAGTGAAGTCGGGGGCGGGGTCAGGCCCGGGCAGGGCGCGGCTCTGCGCGTGCAGGCGGCCGATCTCCTGGTTGGCTTCGACGAACGAACGCATCCGCTGCTCGTAGGCGGCGAAGCCTAGCTGGGGGTTCCAGTCGGCGGCGGCGAGTTCGCCGGCCAGCACGTAGGCGCCGATCAGGGCCAGGCCGGTGCCCTGCCCGGACATCGGGGACGAGCTGAAGGCCGCGTCGCCGAGCAGTACCACCCGTCCGTTCGACCAACGGTCCATCACCACCTGGGCGACCTGGTCGAGATAGAAGTCGGGGGTGTCGTCCAGGTGCGCGAGGATGCGCGGGGTCGACCAGCCCAGGCCGGTCATCCGCTCGCGCAGCAGCCGCTTCTGCGCCGCGACGTCGCGGTAGTCGACGTCGAAATCGGTTGCGGTGAAGGAGAACATGGCCATCGCGCGGGTGGCGTCCTGGATTGGCCGCAGCATCGCGGAGCGCCCGGGTTCCTGATAGTCGAGCAGCCAGCGGTCCAAGCCGAATTCGTTGGGCACACTGTAGAAGGCCAGCACGTGTCCGAGGTGGCGGATGAACTGCTCGTGCGGTCCGAAGACCATCGCGCGCAACGCCGAATGCAGCCCGTCGGCGCCGACCACGAGGTCGAAGCGCCGGCGGTCGCCGCCCGCGAAGGTCACATCGACGCCGTCCGCGTCCTGGGTGAGTTCGGCGATCCGGTCGCCGAAGCGGTATTCGACATCGGCGCGGGTGTCGTCGTAGAGCACCCGGGACAGGTCACCGCGCAGGATCTCGATCTCGGCGATGTACCCGTCGCCGCCGTCGTCGTCGGCGCGGAAGGTCTCCAGCACGTTTCCGTCCGCGTCGACGGTGTGCGCGCCTGCGGTGTCGGTGCGGGCCGCGCGCACCGCCGCGTCCAAGCCCATCCGGCGGATGACCTCCCTGGTCACGCCGCGCGCGTCCACCGCCTGCCCACCGGGACGCAGCTCGGGCGCCCGCTCCACCACGGTCACCGCGGCGCCTCGCCTGCACAGCCAGTGCGCCAGCGCGGGGCCCGCGATGCTCGCTCCCGCCACCAAAACCTTGATTCCACTCACGCCGTAGACCCTTCGCACCGGTTCGGATCAGACCGGATCGTTCTCACCGCGCTGGGACGATCCCGGCGCGGGCCCACCGCTGTCGGTGTGTCGAAGGTATCGACGGCGGGTCCTCGCGAAATTCATCGGGGTTGGGAACGTTCCCAGCGACCGAGCGTGCGGGCGCCGGGAACCTGCCCGCTAGCGGCCCATGCCGGGTTCGCCGGAGCCGCCGGTGCCGGGGTTGCCCGGGCCACCGCCCTCGCCCATGCCCGGGTCGCCCGGACCGCCCTGCCCCATGCCCGGGTCGCCGGGGCCAGCCGCCTGCATGATGCCGGGATGCACGACAAAAGTGGCCGCCTCGGCATCGGCGAGTGCTGGACCGGTCAGCGTGACAGCCGCGGCTGCGCCGGCGATTGCCACTGCCGCGAAGCCGCGGTGAAAGGCGAACAAGCTCATCGAAACTCCCGCTCGAGAAGGACGACGGATCGTCGTCGGTGTTCGAACCGCGACCGGCTGGCCGGGCCACCGTCGAGACTAGGAAATGCGCGTAATTCGCGGAGTCATCCCGGTGTAACCGCAGCCCAATGCTCGAATATGTTGGCACACAGCAGGTCTGATGCGCCGGATGATGCGGCGCTGACGCGCTGCCGTGGCTCCGGCCGCGTAACGCGGGCGGGCAATGGATGATGCGGTGCTGACTCACTACCGCGTGCTCGGCTGCGCCACGCGGGCGGCGATGCCCTCGGCGCCGCTCCACTGCTGAGCAAGCGCGGTCAATTCGGTGACCTCGTCGAGGAGGCTGTCGGCGGCCACGACGGTGAAATGGCGGAGTCCGGTCGGTGCCGCGCCTTGCACCTTGGCATCGCGGGCGCGCACGAGCAGGACGGCACGATCCAATGCGTCGTAGGCAGGCCCGGCCGGGGCGGCACTCGAAATGGCGGCGGCGACCTCGGGCGGATGCGGTGTCGCGTAACGGGCCAGGTCCAGCATGCTGTCCCGGATCTCGATGACGGTGCGGTGCAGCAGGTATCGGTTGGGCTGGACGCCGTGCGGTACCGGACTGTGATGCACGATCTCCGGACACGCGGTGGTCAGTTCGCGCCAGAGGGGCCGCAGCGCTTTTCGGTGCCGGGTCAGATCGTCCACGCCCATCCGGCTGCGGGCCGCGGCGATGATGGCGATCAGCGTCAATCCCATGCACAGGACGAGAACGAAAAACACTCCGTTGCGATCTATTTCGGACTGGACATCGGTGAAGGAGTTGTGCGGCACGGTGATCCGGACGGCTGACGCGGCGATGGTCGCCACGATGCGTGCGAGCACCACGACGCCTGCGAGCAGGATCGCCACATACATTGCGGCGTCCCTACGCTCGACCTGCCTACGCAGTTCGGCGCCCGCGGCCCGAATCACAATCACCGCCATCGCGGTGCCGATCGGCGCGGTGCACAGCCAGTAGCCGAACTGTGCCCATCCGGTGCGCTCGAAGATCGTGCCGTCCCCTTCCCCGAAGGTGCTGAAACACAGTGCCGCAGCGCTGAATACGACGGCCAGCCCGTAGCAGACACGCGGCGATCGGGAACGGTGCAGCAGTGCGGTCCCGATCAACAGCCCGGCCGCATAGCCGACATTGAAACCGATGGCCCCGAGTTCGAGGAGCAACCTTTCGGTGAGCCGGCCGCCGGACAGCTCGCTGAGCAGACGGCATACCGTCGGTTCCCGGGTGGTCGCCGTGGCGACCAGGCAGCCGAACGCGATGGTGACATGCCGGTCGAGTTCGGTGCTGAACAGGCCGACCAGGCGACCGGCGAGCAACAGGCAGGCCGCGAGCACGGTGGGCAGCGTTACTGCGGTGGGCAGCGTCGAGGTGAACATCGCGCAGGGGACTCAGCGTCGAAAAAGCAAGCGGCCGAGCACCGAACGCGGCCGTTCGATATCGACGTCGGACATCAGCATGGAGGCGAACAGTTCGGCCTGGCTCTCGTCGACGTCGTCGTAGTCGCTGCGCGCGAGCACTCGCAGTACGCTGTCGAGTTCCAGATCGGGGAACAGCGCGGCGAGGGTCCGGTGCCGCGCGCCCGGCGCGACGAATCCGGCGTGGTCGAGCAACAGGTGGGCGATCTCGTGCATCACGATGTGGTCGGTGTGATAGCCGGTGCTGGCCGCGTCGTAGGCGATGACGATATCGTCGGCGCGTTCGACGACGAGTCCGCACGGAAATCCACCCGTGGTCAGATCCTGTTGCGGAACAACCAGAATCGGCTTGCCCACCCGTTGCGCCACGTGTGCCACGAAAGTCGTCAGCTGCCACGGCCGTGGCACCTCCAGCGACGCCGCCAGCTGTCGTACTTGTTCGACCGCGGGGTCGACACCGGCGCGTCGGAACATGCAGCCATCTTTGCCGCCGATGGTTCGCCTTGTCCAGCGCCGCGCGCTGCCGTCCGACTGCCGGAAGTCGGCGATTGCGGCGAGATCGCTGGCCAGGGCCGCCGTGACCGGCCGGTGCGCGAATGATCACCAGGTCATGGTTGCGGCATCGGCCGAGAGGACGCCGCCACCATGACCTGGTGATCACGCGCCCAGTCGCGAATATCGGGTGGTGCGGCCCGGATGCGGCTGGAATCGTCGGGGCGGCGGCTGTGGAAGGGGGGCTGGTGTGGCCATGGTGCGGCGGTTCTGGATCGAGTTCGAGCTGCGATCGAGTCGAGCTGGCCGCGTATTTGACCGACTACCGCGATTACCTGTTCGGGGATCGCCCGGAGTCCAGGTATTTGCCTGGTGTGCAACAACTTCCGCAAGTACCGCCGGAGAAATGAATCGGCGGTCAGTCGCGCGGTGTGCCGTCCCAGCGCCATTTCGTCAGGGTCGGGCGGCTCGGCAGATCGGCCCGGCCGGTGGCCCACAGGAGCGTGGTCCACGGTTCGGTTTCGGTCGGGGCATCCGGGAACAGGCGGGTGAGGACTCGCGCGCACAGGTCGGCGGGCGGGTTCCAGGGAAGGTCGAGTCCTCGGACGAGGTCGTGGGTGTGCACCAAGGCTTCGACGATGCCCATGGCGGCGAACCCTTCCGGGTCCGAGACTCCGTAGACGTGGAAGGCGCGGGTCTGCGGCGGCTTCATACGCACCATGGCGCTCAGCAGTGCGCCGGTCGCCTCCAACGTCTGCAACAGGCCCGCGGGCCCGCAATCGCGTTCGGCGTGTACGGAATTGGCCGGGCCGCCCGCTCGCCGGCGCGTTGCGGTGAAGGGCACGTGACCGGTCAACGGGGGAGTGCTGGGCCCCATTTGCACGGCGTACGCGAAGAAGTCGTCGCCGAGGTGTTCGACGGTTTCCCAGCGGCTCCACTCCAGCGTTCCGGCCTGCTCGTCCCATGCGGCCTGCGGCACCGCGCGCAGCACCGCCACCGACAACCGCACGATCAGGTCCAGGTCGTCTGCGGTTACGGGAGAACGGGGATCGGTCGGTGCGGGCATGCTCGCACCTTACTGAACTCCACCCGGGGCAGTGCGAACCGATTTCGGCCATCGCCGCCAGATCGCGCACTCACCAGCGCCGACCGGCGTGCCCGGGACCGCCCGAGGTACACGAAGGCCGCATCGCGCGGCTTGCCGACCGAAGTTCTCATGACCTCGCGGTGGGCGGCGAAGCATCCTTCATGGGATGCAGTATCGGCGTGATGCCGCGCAGTATGACGATCAAGTCGTTTGCCCCGGAACGGGTTTCCGGGTCCGGGTGATTCGTGAGGGACGTGCAGAGACCGACGGCGATATCGCGGTCAGCGGCGTACACGCCGTAGACGTCGTGGACGGCGGTACCCAGCCATTCGGATTGCGTGCTGTCGGCCGTGGCGAAGGCGGCGGCCACCGCGGCGAGACCGTGGGTGTCTTTGCGGCGCAGAAGGGCCTCGGCCGTCGTCAGGGTGACGAAGGTGTTTTCGTCATCGAGGAGCAGGACCGCCAAAACCGCCTGCGCTTCGGCCATTTCGGCGAACGCGGCCAGGGCGTGTCCGGCGTCGGCGCGATCGCGGACGTCGATGCTGCGAGCCAGGGTCGCCAGCGCGGCGACGGCGGTAATCCTGGCGTCGTCGTTTCCGGGTCCTTCCTGCATGCTCGGAAAGTAGCAGCACGCTGGTCACCAGCGGCCTGCGCGGGTGCTGACCGCCGCGGTCACAGATGGCGACCGCCGGCGCCGCACGGTGATCGGCCGCTTCGGACGTGGAGACGTCGGTGCCTATCCCGCTGCGCGCACCAGCCGAAGCACGGTGTGGCGCAACGTCTCTTGGGCTTGCTCCAGTGACATGCGGTCGCTGCGGACCTGCTCGCCCGCCGCGTGGCTCACCGCGATGATGGCCGCGACCAGCCATTCCGCGGTGGCGGTGCGGTCGAATTCACCGGTGCGGTGTCCGCGCCGGATCAGTTTCAGGAGCCGGTCTTCGACCGGGACGTGGCGCTCGCGGTCGCGCTGGGGCGCGAACGCGCCGAGGAGTTCGGGCCCGGGGGACTGCCGGAAGAACTGCCAGCCGACGTCCAGCATGCGCAGCAGTGCCGCTGTCGCGGTACCGCTTTCGAGGTCCGCGGCGTCCATCGCGGCGATGGCCTGTGTCGTCGTGTGATCGATGACCGCGTGGAGCAGTTCTTCTCGCGAGGCGAAGTGTGCGTACACCGTCTGGCGGGTGACCCCGGCCGCGGCGGCGATGGCCGCCAGACCGACCTCCGGCCGTTCGGCGAGTAGACGAGTCGCGGCCGCCAGGATGTCGGCCCTGCTGCGCTCGGCGTCCGCGCGCCGTTTCGCTCTCGCCTCGGTCAAAATCTTACATCCTTGTCAAAGTTGATCCGACTGATCTAGCCTTTACAGCATTGTAAGAATTCTACTGCTGGAGTGCTATGAACCCCGCACCGAGTCGCGAGCCCGAACAACTGCTCACCGACTTCTTCACTGCCTACACCGCCGCGGCCGTGGATCCGGACAACGATCCCGCCGAGGTGATCGATCGTTTCCACACGCGTGACATCGTGCAGGTCGCCGACGGTGTCCGGCTCGACCGCGACCGTTTGGTCGCGCATCTGCGCCCCGTGCGAAAGAACCTGCGCCACTACCGTTTCGAAGTCCACGAAGCGGTGGCGGACGGCGCGCGTTTCGCCGCCCGGATGACCATCCACGCGCAGCTGCGCAAGGCGGATCTCGTCACCACCGAGGTCTTCATGTTCGGTGAGTTCGCGCCCGACGGCAGGCTGCGGCGGGCCGAACAACTCACCCGGACGGTTCCGGCCGCATGAGTGAGTCCGTCGTGCGTTGCGTGCGGGCGCTGGCGCTGCTCGCCACCGGGCTGTTGGCCGGTGCATTCGGTTACGGCGCAGCCAATCTCGCGCCGACCTTCCATCGGGTGCCGTTGCAGATGCGGCTGGATTTCCACACCGAGCTGATGAAGAACAACAGCGTCAGCATGCAGATCACCATGGCGGCTGCCGGGTTGAGCTGCTTCGGATTGGCGGTACTGCTACGCGGCCGGGCGCGGACTCTCGCCGCCGGGGCGGGCGCGCTGGTCGTGGGATCGTTCCTCGTCACCCGGCTGGGGAATGTGCCGATCAATCACCAGATCAACCGTTGGGCGGTGGAAGGCGCACCGGCCGATTACCTTTCGATCCTCACCCGCTGGGATTTCTTCCACTATCTGCGCACCGGCACCGCCCTCGCCGCGTTCGTCGTGATCATCGCGCTGGTCCTGCGGCCGGAGCGGATGCGCGAGGAACCCGCGCCGCGCGCCACGGCCGACAGCTCGCAATAGCGACGTATTCAGCTGTCGAGCACAGTGTTTCGCCGCTGCGTCGCGCGGTGCGCCAAGACCTCGAGCACCCGCTGCCACGCCGGTGCCGCCTCGGAGATCTGGGCGGTCACCAGTTTCAGGTAGCCCGGCTGTCCGGCGTCCTGTTCGTGCTCGATCGCCCAGGCGTCCAGATCTTCGATGAGCCGGTCCAGGCGGGGATCGCGCGGATCCCACTCCGCCGCTTGATCGGCGGCGAGGTAGAGCCGCACGGTCTCGGGATCGTCGAGACCGGCGTTCTTCTCCTGGACCCGCCGAGGCAGCAGGCCGGGGTCGAGGGCTTGCATCAGGATCCACGAGTCGCGTTCGAGCCGGACCCGCTGTTCGCTGATCCCGAGGCGGCGCATCCGGTCCAGGATGTCGACCACCTCGGGCGGCAGAACGAGCTTTTCCCCGCCCGCCAATTCGGCGATGCGGCGGCGGTATTCGCTCAACTCGTCGATCTTGCTCTGCAAGGCCTGATCGATATCGGTGATGGCCGAGGCGAATTCGGCGGGTGGCGCGTGCAGCAGCGCGTCGATCCGCGCCAACGGCACACCGGCATCCGCGAGAGTTCTGATCCGGATCAGATCCACTGCCGCTTGCGGACGGTAACGACGGTAGCCGGAGCCGTCCCGCTCGGGCTCGGGCAGCAAGCCGATCTGGTGGTAGTGGCGCACGGTGCGCACGGTGACACCGGCGGTGGCCGCCAGTTGGCCGATCGTGAGCACCTGCCTCCTAGATTTCGCGGGATGCGGTGCCGAGTCTAGGGGGCGCGGTGAGCCACCCGGTCGAGCACGTCACGGACCGCCTGGACCACGGCATCGGGGCGGTCGAAGCACAGCCGGTGGTGGAAGGTGTCGGTGAGGATGCGCTGTTCCCCGTGCGAGACCGAGCGCACCAGGGCGGCGTCCATGCGGGTCTTGGCGGCGTTCACCTCCTCCCACGGCAACTGTTGGGCGGGATCGGTGCCCAGCACGGTCAGCGCGATCACCGGGACGTCCGGCAGCGGCGGTCCGGCGCGCAGTTCGGCCGCGAGCCCGGTCAGCGCGGTGCGCTCGGCGAGGCCGAAGCTGAGCCATTCGTCGCTCGTCTTCGCCTCGAGCAGTGGGTCGCGCAGGTGGGCCGGGTAGTCGGCCAACAGCTCGGTGTTCATCTCGTGCACGACCGGGCGCAGTCGGTCGAGGTGCGCTGGATCGGGTGCGGCTCGTTCGGTGGCGGCCAGACTCATTGCGGGCGGCATGAAGTCGTCCCAGTCGTGATGAAAGGCGTCCAGCCACACCAATCCGGCGACCTCGTGCGGGAACAACTGCGCGAACCGATACGCATAGGCGCCGCCGAGTGAATGCGCCGCGAAAACGTAGGGGCCGGCGATGTGCTGGGCGTGCAGCAGTGCCCGCAGTTCGGTGGCCACCGCGGCGGCGGTGCGCGGCAGCGGCCGCGGATCGCTGTAGCCGGTGCCGCCGCGGTCATACAGCACCGCCGTGGTGATCCGCGAAACCTGTTGTTGCACAGTGAAATAGTCCAACCCGACCGCGCCGGCACCCGGCAGGAACACGACGGCCGGTCCGCCGCTGCCCGACCGGTGCGCGAAGAGGCGGCGGCCGTCGATCTCTTGGAACTCGCCGATCGGCGGAGCAGGTTGGGTCGCAGAGGTGCGGTTGGTCATGGGAACAAGCCTGCAACCCTGACGTTGCGTCAGGGTCAAGCCGTTCACCGGTGCGTCAGTCGACCGAGCGGTACGGCATGGCCGCGTCGAAGACCGTCAACCAGTCGGCGCTCACCGCGCGATAGCCGAAAGCGGTGTGCAGCGCGGCGATCACGGCGGGCATATGCGCCGCGCCGTACACGACGGCGATCACCTCGGCGCGGTCGTGACGCGCGGTGTGCAGCTTCGTCAGCGCGGCGATCAGGGCCTTGTCACGGTCGTGCAGGAAGGTCTTGTTCATCAGCCGCAGGCGCACCTCGGTGTTGTCGTAGACCTCGAACGTGTTGCGCAGCAACCAACCTCGGCCGCCGAACGCCATGACCACCACGAAGTAGGGGGTCAGCAGCAGCATGTCGAGAAACGACAGGAACGGCATCCGCTGTCTGCCGCGGGAGTTGCTCTCGGGCCAGACGACCGGTACACCGAGGGCGGCATGGTCGATGTCCTGGTACACCAGCGTGCGGGCCGCACGCTGAAAGGTCAGGCGCATGGCGAGGATGATCGCGCGGCCGGTGGAACTAGGCGTATCGGCGCCCTCGGAAACGATCACATCGCAGGCGCGCAGCTGCTCGGCCACCGCCAGATAGAACTCGCGCCGGCCGATATGCACCATCGGAAACAGCCGGACCGTCAACGGATTTCCCCGCGTTCGCAGGTCGATGACCGCAGATCGCAGCCCGAAAACACTGAACTCGGTGATCTGCACCGCCCACCTCCCCGCATCCGCAGCGGACCCACACGCTGCGGATCCCCCAAGCCTACGACGCCCCAAACCTTCGCTCGTGCCCTCGATTCCAGTGGCACGGGCGAACGGGGACGGCGCGCGGTCTGCGTCGTAGACCGTCTGTCGAGAGAATGGTGAGTTCTGCGAGTCGGCGACGCAGACTCAGGTGTTGCCGGGGGCTGGCAGAAGATATCGACTATTGGCAGGAAGGCTGCCAAGTGCCGAGTATCGGTGCCACGGTGTGCTTTTCACCGGGCGGGTGAACTGATCGGCGTTAGTGTGTGTAGGACGAACGAATGCATTTGCGTCTTCTGATTTGTCATCGATCAAAGGAGGGAAATAATGAACTTTGCCGAATACAGGCGTCTCGGTATGGCGCTCACGGTGCTCGCGGCTTCCGCGATCACCCTCGGTTTCCCGGCTGCGACCTCGGGTGCTGATCCCGGACGCTGCGGCGTGTCGGTCTCGAGCAGTGTGGATACCGGAAAGCAGGTGCCGAGTTTCATCTATCTCATGCGTAACAACTGCTCGGTGGGTGCGAAATTCCGCGTCTATCAGTACACGCTGGGGCGGGATGCGCAGGCCGGAAACGGGCAGACCTGTAAATGGGTCGGCGCCCACGATACGGCCACATTCTGGGATCCGGTCGGTGACCACACCTGGCAACCGCTGGGCTGCTGACAGCAATTCGACGAGGAACTGACATGACACTTCTTTTCAAGCGCGTTGCGGTGGCTGCGGCTGCGGCCACGGCGATCGCCGGCCTTTCCGCGATCGCCGTCCCGGCGACGGTGCAGGCAGATCCGGGCCGTTGCGGAGTCGGGGTGGAGGGGCCCGCCAATTCCGGCTCCCAGTGGGCCTACTTCGTCCGCAACGACTGCTCGAAGAACATTCGAGTCAAAGTCCATCTGTACACGCTCAACAAGGACACCTCGTGCCACTGGATCGTGCCGGGCGAGACGGTCGGGCTCTTTTCCAACTACATCGATAGGACGTGGCAAGCCGTTCCGTGCTGAAACCGTCGTGGTGACTCGGCGTCGAGATCGCGCGACGTCGGGACACCGGGTGCAGGAGTGGCAGCGGCCCGTGACCGGCAGGGCTTCAGGGGGCGTAGCGAGGCACTACGGTGCATGGTGGGGCCAGGGTGTTGCGGACCAGGGCTACTCCTCCGCGCGCAATGTGAGGCGTGTCTGTGTCGCTCTCGACGCGCCAGTAAACGAATCACGGTGAGCGCGACCGGTCCGCTCTGCGCCGCTGCGACCTATCGTGGGCCACGCCACATATAAGCAGCCGTGCATACCTAGCGCAGGGGACCGCCCAATGACCGTGACCGACGAGTATCTGCAGAACAACGCTGTCTACGCGAGCACCTTCACCGGGCCGCTGCCGTTGCCGCCCGCCAAGCACGTCGCGGTGGTCGCGTGCATGGACGCCCGGCTGAATGTCTATGGCGCCCTGGGCATCCAGGAGGGCGAGTCGCATGTGATCCGGAACGCGGGCGGCGTCATCACCGCCGACGAGATCCGCTCGCTGGCGATCAGCCAGCGCCTGCTGGGCACCCGCGAGATCATCCTGATCCACCACACCGACTGCGGCATGCTGACTTTCACCGACGACGACTTCAAGGCGTCGATCCAGCAGGACACCGGCATCAAGCCCGAATGGGCGGCCGAGGCGTTCGCTGATCTGGAAACCGATGTGCGCCAATCGATCGCACGCATCGTCGCGAGTCCGTTCGTCGTGCACAAGGACTCCATCCGCGGTTTCATCTTCGACGTCGCGACCGGCAAGTTGAACGAGGTGCTCGCCGACTGAGCGGTCCGCGCACCGCGCGAGATCCGGGCCACTGTGCCCGGATTTTTCGTTTTCGCTCGGCGCGACACGACACGCCGCCGAAGGTGTCATCTACGTGACGGGTGGACGAACATGAGCCGCGTCGCACCCGGATATCCGGCGTGGCGGCGTGGAACACGCCTGAGCTGCGTGAACGCTACCGGCGGGTAGACAAAACGGGCGCCGAATATGGTTGCGATCGCGCCGCGATGTCCCTATCCTCGATCGCGTGCCGAATCCCGCCGACCGCCACAGCGCAGCGCTCCACGTCGCAGACCGCGACAGCGCCGTGCTAATTCCGCTCACCGCGATGGTGGCGCGGCGGCGACTTCTCGTAGTACCCCGCCGTAGCGGGGTCTGATTCGGACCGGCCCCCTCGCTGCGGGCTGAAGACTTTTACTTGCTGGTCCCCTCTGTCAACTGAGCCACGACATTCTTCGGGAAGACCTAACTTTCAATGACCATCCTCACGCTTGATACAGACACGTTCCAGTCCGCCGCGCCCAGGGGCCTGCGCGCCGAAAGCATCGGCCTCACCCCGGCGCAATTCCACGATCGCTACTGCGAGCACACCGGGCCGATCCGGCTCGGCGACTGGTCGCCCGCGGGCAGCCGGGGCGCGGAATTCACTGCGACGCTGGAGTTCACCGACCACCTGCGTACCGTCATCGCCTCCGGCAGCCCGGTCGCGGCGATGACCTCGGCCCTCTACGACGAGGGCTACCCGGTCGAGATCCTGCAGTTCCACCAGCGGCGCACCCCGGCAGGCACCGCGACGTTCGTGCAGTGCGAATACAACGGCCGGCGCGGCTGGGGCGCGGCCCTTGCCGACGACGGCGCCGAGTCGACGGTCCGCGCGATGATCGCGGGCGTCAATCTGCTCGGTCACTGAGCCCCACCGGCGAGAACAGGGCCGCCCCTCCGTGGGGAGGGGCGGCCCTGTTCCGTCGGCGGTTCGTGCGAATTACTGCTCGGCACCGGCCTGCTGCTCGGCGAGCTGCTTGCGCACCTCGTCCATGTCCAGACCCTTCACCTGGGTGACGAGGTCTTCGAGCGCGGCGGGCGGCAGTGCGCCGGGCTGTGCGAACACGAGCACGCCCTCGCGGAAGGCCATGATGGTCGGGATCGAGCGAATGTTCGCGGCGGCCGCGAGCCCCTGCTCGGACTCGGTGTCGACCTTGCCGTATACGACATCGCTGTGCTTCTCGGACGAGGCCTCGAAGGTGGGCGCGAAGCTCTTGCACGGGCCGCACCACTCAGCCCAGAAATCGACGAGCACCACGTCGTTTCCGGCGACTACCTCTTCGAAATTCTGTTGGGTCAGCGTCTGGGTGGCCATGACGTCCTCTCATTCGGTATGTCGGCTATAACGCCGACCGTTGCTCTAATCTTCCATGGGCTGCACGGGCGCCGCCCCTTATCGCCGTCCTCTCGCCGGATACCCACGTCCGACGCCGGGAAATCACGGCGGCGCCGCACGAGGGTCGTCGGGGTGCCGGGTCGGTGCGCGGGCCCGAGCCGGGCGAGGCGAGGATGAGACGGTGACGGATCGAACCAACGGGCCGGTACGGCTCGGACTGATCGACGGCGACGGCATCGGACCGGAAGTGGTGCGGGCTGTCCGGCAGGTCGTCGACGAGGCCGTGGCGGCGGCGGGCGCGCCGCCGATCGAATGGGTGCCGCTGCTCATGGGGCATCGGGCGATCGAGGAATACGGTGACCCACTGCCGCGGCAGACCCTCGACGCGCTGGCCGGGGTCGACGCCTGGATTCTCGGCCCGCACGACAACGCGTCCTATCCGCAGCAGCATCGCGCGGCGCCGGGCGGCGCGATCCGGAAGCAGTTCGGTCTGTACGCCAATATTCGGCCGGCTCGGGCGTTCGCCGGGGTTCGCGCGCTCGCGCCCGCCATCGATCTGGTGATCGTCCGGGAGAACAGCGAAGGTTTCTACGCCGATCGCAATATGTTCGCCGGATCGGGGGAGTTCCGCGCCACCGAGGATGTCGCGATGGCGGTCGGCGTGGTGACCCGGCAGGCGTGTGAGCGGATTGCGCATGAGGCGTTCCGGCTCGCCGCGACGCGACGCAAACGACTGACCATTGTGCACAAGGCGAACGTGTTGCCGATGACCATGGGCCTGTTTCGCGATGTGTGCTATGAAATTGCCCACGCTTATCCGGGGGTCGAGGTCGACGACGAACACGTCGACGCGACGGCCGCGCATCTGGTGCGCGCAGCCGCCGACTACGACGTTCTGGTCACCGAGAATCTCTTCGGTGACATCCTGTCCGACCTCGCCGGAGAGCTCAGCGGATCGCTCGGTCTGGCCGCCTCGCTGAACTGCTCGGCCACGCACGCGATGGCGCAGGCGGTGCACGGCGCGGCGCCCGCGCTGGCCGGGCACAACCGCGCGAATCCGGCCGCGCTGCAACTGTCGGCGGCAATGCTGTTGCGCTGGTTGGGAACTCGTGACCGTGACGGCCGTTACAGCGGTGCGCTGCGACAGGCCGCTGAGCGGGTGGAACGCGCCGTCGCCGCCACCTTCGAGGCCGGCATCGCCACCGCCGACCTGGGCGGACTGGCCTCGACGAGCGAGTTCACCGAACAGGTTTGTGCTAGGGTCCACCGCCGGTAGTCATGGTGTTGTAGCTCGGAGTGTTCAGCACGGAACGGATCAATCTTCCGTTACTGTCCAGCACGAAGCGTCTCGGTCGCTTAGATTGCCAACGGGTGGTGACACCCGGGTTTCTTGAATCCGAAATGTGGAGGGCTGCTGTGTCTGTTCGATCGGTTCTTGGCAGGCGCGCCCTGCAGGCGATGTGTGTACTCGCGGGAGGCGCACTGGTGCTGACGGGCTGTAGTAATACCGAAGACTCCGGACCCGCCGTCGACAAGGTGAAGGTCGACAAGGTCGACTCGATCGCGGCGCAGCTTCCCGACAAGATCAAGCAGTCCGGCAAGCTCGTCGTCGGCGTGAACATCCCGTACCAGCCGAACGAGTACAAGGATCCGAGCGGCAAGATCGTCGGCTACGACGTCGACCTGATGGATGCCGTCGCCGCCACGCTGGGCGTGCGGGCCGAGTACCTCGAGTCCGCCTTCGAGAAGATCATTCCGACCATTCAGGCCGGCACCTATGACGTCGGCATGTCCTCGATCACCGACACCAAGGAGCGCGAGCAGCAGGTCGACTTCACGACCTACTTCAACGTGCGCACCCAGTGGGCTCAGCAAAAGGGCAAGCCGATCGACCCGGACAACGCCTGCGGCAAGAAGGTCGCCGTGCAGGCCACCACCATTCAGGACACCGACGAACTCCCGGCCAAGAGCAAGAAGTGCGTCGAGGAGGGCAAGCCCGCGATCGACATCAAGTCGTTCGAGGAGCAGAGCGCCGCGACCAACGCGCTGGTGCTCGGCCAGGTCGACGGCATGGCCGCGGACCTGCCGGTGACGGTGTACGCGATCCAGAAGAGCGACGGCAAGATCGAGATCTCCGGCACGGCCTACGGCGAGGCGCTCTACGGCTGGGCGGTCGCGAAGGGCTCGCCGCTGGCCGGCGTGCTGCAGAAGGCCGTGCAGAGCCTGATCGACAACGGCAAGTACCTCGAGATCGCCAAGAACTGGGGCGTCGAGCAGGGCGCGATCACCAAGTCGGTCGTCAACGGCGCCGCGAGCTGACCCGATGAGTTCGAACGAAACCAAGCCGGTGCCCGGCGATCCCGGGCTCGGCGCGGCAGCCGACACCATGGAACCGGAGCCGATCAAAGCGGTTCCGTTACGCAGACCCGGCCGGTGGATCGCCGCCGCGGTCATCCTGGTGCTGGTCGGATTGTTCGTCTACGGTGCCGCGACGAACGAGGCGTATCAGTGGTCGACCTACCGTAAGTACCTGTTCGACAGCCGGATCGTGCAGGGCGCGGTCGTCACCCTCGAGCTGACCGTGCTCGCCATGGCGATCGCCGTGCTGCTGGGCACGCTGCTCGCGGTGATGCGGCTCTCGCCCAACCCGGTGCTGCGCTCGGCGGCCTGGGTGTACCTCTGGATCTTCCGCGGCACACCGGTTTTCGTGCAGTTGGTGTTCTGGGGTCTGTTCCCCTCGCTGTACAAGACGATCGTGCTCGGTGTGCCGTGGGGGCCGCACCTGTTCGAGTTGAACGTGCAGAACATGCAGGCCGCCTTCACCTTCGCGGTGATCGGCCTGGGCCTCAACGAGGCCGCCTACATGGCCGAAATCGTCCGCGCCGGCATCAATTCCGTCGGTGAAGGCCAGCGCGAGGCGTCGATCGCGCTGGGCATGTCCTGGAGCCAGACCATGCGCCGGACGGTGCTGCCGCAGGCGATGCGGGTGATCATCCCGCCGACCGGCAACGAGCTCATCGGCATGCTGAAGACCACGTCGCTGGTCACGGCGTTGCCGTTGAGCACCGACCTCTATGGCCGGGCCCGCGAGATCTACGGTGTGAACTTTCAGCCGATTCCGCTGCTGTTGGTCACTGCCACTTGGTATCTCGCGATCACCAGCGTGCTGATGGTCGGTCAGTTCTACCTGGAGCGCTACTACTCGCGCGGCCTGTCCCGCCAGCTCACCGGTAAGCAGTTGCAGGAGCTGGCCGACGCCCAGACGATTGTGAAGGCGAAATGAGCAGCGTCGACGTCGAGCAGACCGCTCGATCCCCATGATCGTCGCCGACCGGGTCTGCAAGAACTTCGGCGCGTTGCAGGTGCTCAAGGGCGTCTCGCTGGAGATCGGCCGCGGCGAGGTGCTGTGCGTCATCGGGCCGTCCGGTTCGGGCAAGTCCACCTTCCTGCGCTGCATCAACCATCTCGAGCAGGTCAACGCCGGACGGCTCTACGTGGACGGCGAACTCGTCGGCTACCAGGAGAAGAACGGCAAGCTCTACGAGCTGCACCCGCGCGAGGCGGCCCGGCAGCGGCGCGAAATCGGCATGGTGTTCCAGCATTTCAATCTGTTTCCGCATCGCACGGTGCTGGACAACGTGATCGAGGCGCCGACCCAGGTCAAGAAGGTGCGCAAGGCCGACGCCATCACCAAGGCGAAGGAGCTGCTCGAGCGAGTCGGCTTGGCGGAGAAGGCGAATGCCTACCCGGCTCAGCTCTCCGGTGGGCAGCAGCAGCGGGTGGCGATCGCCCGCGCGCTGGCGATGGATCCGAAGCTGATGCTGTTCGACGAGCCGACCTCCGCGCTGGACCCGGAACTGGTCGGCGAGGTGCTCACGGTGATGCGTGAGCTCGCCGAGTCGGGCATGACCATGGTCGTGGTCACCCACGAAATGGGTTTCGCCCGTGAGGTGGCCGACAAGCTGGTGTTCATGGACGGCGGCGTGATCGTCGAGGCCGGCGCGCCGCGCGAGCTGCTCGCCAACCCGAAACACGAACGCACCAAGACGTTCCTGTCCCGGCTGCTCTGAGACGCCGCGCTCCCGCACTCGAATTCGGGTGCGGGAGCGGTGGCCCTAAGCCTCGGACGGGGTTGTTCTGCCGCCCAGCGCGATCCGTAGCTGACCCAGCAGCACTTTGGCGGCCGGAGTGCCCGGCCGGTCGGCCCGCCACACCAGCGCGAGCCTGCCGTGCATCTCGGGCCGCACGATCCGGACCACGCGGACCCCGAACGCCGCCGCTTCCGCGGCCGTGAGCTCGGGGACGACCGCGATGCCGAGGCCACGGGCCGCCAGTTGCAGCAGCAGCGGGGGAGCGGCCGCCTCGAAGGCGATGTTCGGTGTGAAACCGGCTGCCGCGCAGGAAAGTTCGAAGACGCCGCGCAGGCCGGTACCGGGCGGCAGGCAGATCAGCGGCTGCTCGCGCAGCGCGTCGAGGGCGATCTGCGCGCCGTGCGTCCGGTCCGCTGCCGCGACCGCGGCCACCACCGCGGTCTCCAGCACCACATCCATGCCGATTCCGGAATCCATCGGCGCGCCGGTCAATCCGATCAACGCGAGATCCAGGTCGCCGCGGCCGAGCGCGGCGAGCATGCGTTCGGAGGTGTCCTCGGTGAGGCTGATGCCCACCTGGGGATGGTCGTCGTGGAAGTCGGCGAGCACGCCGGCCACGTCGAACTCCTCGGTGGCCGCGCCCGAGATCAAGCCGACACGGAC
Organism: Nocardia brasiliensis IFM 10847; assembly: GCF_000710915.1. Taxonomy (GTDB): domain Bacteria; phylum Actinomycetota; class Actinomycetes; order Mycobacteriales; family Mycobacteriaceae; genus Nocardia; species Nocardia brasiliensis_A. The sequence goes on along the minus strand of NZ_BAUA01000068.1, from coordinate 7,919 downwards.
CTGGCCGCGCAGCAGCCCGGTGAATTCGTCCACCGTCGCGGTGATGCGCTCGGTCGCGGCGAGCGCGGCGCGGGCGTGGGCCAGCACCGCCGCGCCGACCTCGGTGGGCGTCACCGTGCGGGCGCCACGGTCGAGCAACTGCTGGCCGAGTTCGCGTTCGAGCTGCCGGATCTGCGCGCTCAGTCCCGGCTGGGCGAGGTGCAGTCGCGCGGCGGCCCGGGTGAAGTTCGCCTCCTCGACCACCGTGACGAAGTAGCGCAGCTGACGCAGTTCCATAACTGTTCATTCTAGTTGCGAGAAGATCTATCTGTTGTACTTCTCACTGCCCCGCGGGCAGGGTCGAAGTCATGGAGAACACCGCAGAAAACATCACCGATACCTTCACCGGCCCGGTCTTCCGTCCCGGCGACGCCGGATACGACGAAGAGATCGCGGGCTTCCAGACGGCCTACCCACATCAGCCGGCGCTGGTCGTCGGCGCCCGGCACGCCGAGGACGTCCGCGCCGCCATCGAATACGCCGCGCGGCACGGGCTGCCGGTGGCGGTGCAGGCCACCGGCCACGGGCTGTCGGTCCCCGCGGACGGCGGCGTGCTGATCAGCACCCGGCGCATGAACATCCTGGAGGTCGATGTCGAGACGTGCACGGCACGGCTCGGCGCCGGTGTGCGGGCGGGCGAGCTGGTCGAGGCGGCCGCCGCGCACGGGCTCGCGCCGCTGATCGGCTCCTCGCCGTCGGTCGGTGTCGTGGGCTATCTGCTCGGCGGCGGAATCGGCTTGCTGGCAAGGGAATTCGGCTACGCGGCGGAGCATGTCGAGGCGCTCGAGCTGGTCACCGCGGACGGGCGGGTGCGCCGGGTGCAGCCCGGTGACGAGTTGTTCGCGGCGGCGCTGGGCAGCGGCGGAAATTTCGGCGTGGTGACCGCGGTCGTGCTCGGCCTGCTGCCGATCACCGAGGTATACGGCGGCCAGCTGATGTTCGATACGCCGCTGGTGGAGCGGGCACTGGAAATCTGGCGGGACTGGACCGCGACGGTGCCCGACGAGCTGACCTCCACCGTGGCCATGCTGCGTTTCCCCGATATCCCGCAGGTACCCGCGCCGCTGCGCGGCCGGTTCGTGGCGTCGTTCCGGATCGCGTACCACGGTAGCGCCGCCGACGGCGAGCGCTTGGTCGCTCCGCTGCGGGCGGTGGGCGAGCGGCTGAAGGACGACCTGCGCGTCATGCCCTACACCGAATCGCACACCATCCACAGCGATCCCGATCATCCGCACGCGTACGCGGCCACCAACGCGCTGCTCGGCGCGCTCACCGGAGAAACGTTGTCCGCCTTGCTTTCCGCCGCCGGGCCGGACTCCGATACCGGTGCTGTGATCGATATCCGCCACCTCGGGGGCGCCCTGGCGAAGCCCCGTGCCGAGATCGCGGTGGACCATCGGGAAGCCGCGTACGTCGTCCGGGTCATCACGGACGCCGGGAATGCGGGCACCGCTCCGGACAGCCACGCGGCGATCCGGACGGCGCTCGCACCGTGGACGCTCGGCCACAGCCTCAACTTCCTCTACGGGGCGGGCGCGGACGCCGACGAGGCGCAGACCCGGGGCGGCTACGGCGCCGATACCTACGCCCGGCTCGCCGAGCTGAAGGCAGAGTACGACCCGCACAACATGTTCCGGTTCAACCGCAACATCCGCCCGGCGCGGCGCTGACCGTCCGGCAGTTCGTCGCACCCGAGCTGTATGCGAATTCGTGATGCTGGATCCGGAGCGACCGTCTGCTATCTTGGTGATATCACTTTGATAGTTGGAGGATGTCATGAAGCTACGTCCCGCGTTCCACGTCAACGGCTTCCTGGTGCTGGTGGCCTGGCTGGTGCTCACCTTGTTGCTCGGCGGCGGCGCGGCACTGGGGTATCTCGCGATGGCGCACGATCAGAACGTGCCCGCCCTGGTCGGGGCGATCGTCGCGAGCTTCCTGGTGCTCGTGCTGCTGCTGGGCGCGACCGGTTTGACCATCGTCAACCCGAACGAGGCCCAGGTGGTCCAGTTCTTCGGCCGCTACATCGGGTCGGTGAGCGAACCCGGCTTCTTCTCGGTGCTCCCGCTGACCGATCGCAAGCGGATCTCGTTGCGGGTGCGCAACTTCGAGACGCAGAAGCTGAAGGTCAACGACGCCGACGGCAACCCGGTCGAGATCGCCGCCGTGGTGGTCTACCGGGTGGTGGACAGCTTCAAGGCCGCCTTCTCGGTCGACGACTATGAGGAGTACGTGCAGACCCAGTCCGAGGCCGCGGTGCGCCACCTGGCCACCACGCACCCGTACGACTCGCACGACGACACCCGCACCAGCCTGCGCGACGGTGGCGAGGTGGCCGAGGAACTCACCGTCGAGCTGCGTGACCGCACCGAGCTGGCCGGCATCGAGGTGCTCGAGGCCCGCATCACCCACCTCGCCTACGCGCCGGAGATCGCCCAGGCCATGCTGGTCCGGCAGCAGGCCGCACAAGTGGTCGCCGCCCGCACGCAGATCGTCGAGGGCGCGGTCGGCATGGTGAGCCTCGCGCTGGACCGGCTCACCGAGCAGGGGGTGGTGGAACTCGACGAGGAACGCCGCGCCGCGATGGTGTCCAACCTGCTGGTGGTGCTCTGCGGCGACCGAGCGACCCAGCCCGTCGTGAACACCGGCTCGCTCTACAGCTGAGCGCCGAAGCCCATGGCTGAGCGCAAGAAGCTACTGCTGCGACTGGATCCCGGCATCCACGAGGCAATCGCCAAGTGGGCCGCCGACGACCTGCGCAGCGTCAACGCCCAGATCGAATACGCGCTGCGGCTGGCGCTCGAACAGGCGGGCCGCAAACCGAAATAGGGCACTGTGCCGCACACCGACGAAATTCGGTGTGCGGCCGTGCCGTGTTCGCCGCTACGGTGGGCGGGTGCCGATCTCGTTCGATATCACCGGACTGCAACAGATGGACACCAACACCTGGGGGGATCACAGCACCGGCGACATCGTCACGCTGACCTACCACGACGTGGTGCCCGACCTGCCCGCGCCACTGGAAGACCTCGACACGCTGCGCACCCGGCTCGCGGAGATCTCGGCCGAATCGGGTTGTCTGGTCGAGGCTTTCCTCGTGTGGGTCGACAAGTTGCCCGGCCTGTTGCGGGTCGAGAAGTTGCCGCTGCCGAACCGGGATCGCGGTCTGGTCTTCGCGGCCTCGATCGTGGTGCCGAAAGACCGGTGCAGCGCGGTGTTCCAGATCCTGTGCCCCGAGTTCGGCACCACCGGCCTGCGGGAGGCGGCTTTGATGACCCAGCTCGGCCCGCAGCACATGTTCCCGCCGCACCCGTACGCGCCCGGCCTGCGCGGCAAGCTGCCCTACAACATCGCCGACGAAGTTCGTTGGGACGAGCAGTTTCCCGACCATCCGGTGAGCCGGGCCCGCCGCTGGGTCGCCCGGACGGTCCCCACCGCCAAGGTCGATCCCGGTTTCGCGGCGCTGCCCCCGTTCCCCGGGCCGCAGATCTGAACGCCCGCACCCCGTCCGTGTTCTCGCACCCGCTATGGCCGGCCACAGCGGGTGCGAAGCATCAAAGTCCGGGCGAGTCCGGCTTCTGCGCGATGAAGATCGCGGTTCCGGGGAAGATCTCCCCGCGCAGCGGACTCCACTGACCCCATTCGCGGTCCAGCCATTCGGGCCAGTCCGGCTCGACGAGGTCCACCAGCAGCAGGCCGGCGGACACGATCTCGCGGACGCGATCCCCGACGGTGCGGTGATGTTCGACGTAGGTCGGCTCGCCCGCGCCGTCCACCTCGACATACGGGGTGCGATCGAAATAGGGGATGGCGGCGGTGAGCCCGGCCGGGCCGGGATCGTCGGGAAAGATCCAGCGCATCGGGTGGTTCACCGAGAAGACCCAGCGGCCGCCCGGCCGCAGCACCCGGGCCACCTCGCGCATCACCTGAGCCGAGTCGGCGACGAACGGGATCGCGCCGAACGCCGAGCAGGCCAGGTCGAAGGATTCGTCGGCGAACGGCAGCGCCTCCGCGCCCGCCTGGACCAGCGGCACCTGCGGTCCGCCGCGTCGCATCGCGTCGAGCCCGCGGGTCAGCATGCCCATCGAGAGATCCAGCCCGACCGGGTGTGCGCCCTGCCCCGCCAGCCAGCGTGCGCACGGCGCCGAACCGCAGCCGATCTCGAGCACCCGCTTGCCCGCGACCTCGCCGAGGAAACGCATATCGCCCTCGTGCAGGCCCTCCGGGCACCAGACGAATTCGCCGTCTGGGGAATCCACGCCGAGGAACGCGGCATGCGTCTGGTGGTACTGGCCGGCGTCTGCGTCCCACCAGCGCCGGCTGGCCTGCTGGCTGGCGGCCGAGCCGATCCGGGTTCGCGCCGTTCCCGCGGTCCCGAGCAGTGTGTTTGCCTCTGCATGGCGATCTTCCGACACGGGCGTCAGCTTATCGACCGGGGGTGTGGCACTCGGCGCGCGGACCAGGGAGTGCGCGCATATATATAGCCGCCCGCTTGCTGTGCCCGGTCCGGGGAATGACTCGACGGCGTGGCGGCCGGACCGGTTTGCCCGGCCGGACCAAGGTCGCGTACGCTGAACGCGCGAGTGCCTTCTGTACAGCCGTACCGGAGTCAACCACCCGTGCTGAGTTTCACGTGCGTTACGTGCGGTACGTTCCTTGTGTCCGTCTTCACTTCACCGCGGTGAATTCGCCAGCGTACCGAAAGTTCCAATGTCCGCAACCGACCACAATCCGTCCGGAGCAAACCGACATATGCCCACCACCGTCACCTCGCCGCAGGTAGCCGTCAACGACATCGGCTCCGCCGAGGATTTCCTCGCCGCCATCGACGCCACGATCAAGTACTTCAACGACGGCGACATCGTCGAAGGAACCATCGTCAAGGTCGACCGCGACGAGGTCCTGCTCGACATCGGTTACAAGACCGAAGGCGTCATCCCTTCCCGCGAACTCTCCATCAAGCACGATGTCGACCCGAACGAGGTCGTTTCCGTGGGCGATGAGGTCGAGGCTCTTGTTCTCACCAAGGAGGACAAGGAAGGCCGCCTGATCCTGTCGAAGAAGCGGGCGCAGTACGAGCGCGCGTGGGGCACGATCGAGGAGCTCAAGGAGAAGGACGAGGCCGTCAAGGGCACCGTCATCGAGGTCGTCAAGGGCGGCCTGATCCTCGACATCGGTCTCCGCGGCTTCCTGCCCGCCTCGCTGGTCGAGATGCGTCGCGTCCGCGACCTCCAGCCGTACGTCGGCAAGGAGATCGAGGCCAAGATCATCGAGCTGGACAAGAACCGCAACAACGTGGTCCTGTCCCGCCGCGCCTGGCTGGAGCAGACCCAGTCCGAGGTGCGCAGCGAGTTCCTGCACCAGCTGCAGAAGGGCCAGGTCCGCAAGGGTGTGGTCTCCTCGATCGTCAACTTCGGTGCCTTCGTGGACCTGGGCGGCGTCGACGGTCTGGTGCACGTCTCCGAGCTGTCCTGGAAGCACATCGACCACCCGTCCGAGGTCGTCGAGGTCGGCACCGAGGTCACCGTCGAGGTGCTCGACGTCGATCTGGATCGCGAGCGGGTTTCGCTCTCGCTCAAGGCGACCCAGGAAGACCCGTGGCGTCAGTTCGCCCGCACCCACGCGATCGGCCAGATCGTGCCGGGCAAGGTCACCAAGCTGGTTCCGTTCGGCGCGTTCGTGCGTGTCGAAGAGGGCATCGAGGGCTTGGTGCACATCTCCGAGCTGGCCGAGCGCCACGTGGAGGTCCCGGACCAGGTGGTCGCGGTCGGCGACGACGCGATGGTCAAGGTCATCGACATCGACCTGGAGCGTCGCCGGATCTCGCTGTCGCTGAAGCAGGCGAACGAGGACTACCACGCCGAGTTCGACCCGTCGAAGTACGGCATGGCCGACAGCTACGACGAGCAGGGCAACTACATCTTCCCCGAGGGCTTCGATCCCGACACCAACGAGTGGCTCGAGGGCTTCGACAAGCAGCGCGAAGAGTGGGAAGGCCGCTACGCCGAGGCGGAGCGTCGCCACAAGATGCACACCGCGCAGATGGAGAAGATGGCGGCCGACGCCGCGGCCGAGGCCGCGAACGGCGGCGGCTCCTCGAACTACTCCTCCGAGAGCGGTTCGCAGGCGTCCTCGTCCTCCAGCTCGTCCGAGTCGGCCGGTGGTTCGCTGGCCAGCGACGCGCAGCTGGCGGCTCTGCGGGAGAAGCTCTCCGGCAACGCCTGATAGAACAAGCACGACGAAGGCCCCGGTCCGCTGGACCGGGGCCTTCGCCCTTTTCGCAGGTGGCCGGACCGCTGCGGAATGCCGTGGCAGGTAGCGGCGGCCGGTATCGTTGGTGTGATGTCCGATGCCATTGCCGAGCTTTCCTCGACCTCCTGGGAACGCAGGAAGATCGAGGCGATGGGCCGAATCCAGCGGGTCGCCCTGGATCTGTTCGACGCGCACGGGTATCGGAATGTGACGATCGAACGGGTCGCCGCCGCGGCGGAGGTGTCACCGAGTTCGGTCTACCGCTATTTCGGCACCAAGGAGATGCTCGTCCTGTACGACGAGGCCGATCCGAAGGTGCTCGAGGCGGTCCGGACCGCGGGCGGGCCGCAGACCGTCGCTCCGGCCGAGCTGATCGCGGTCGGGCGGCTGCTCGTCCCGGTGTTGCTCGAGTCGCTGCTGACCGCGGAGGCCGAGCACCGAATCCGGCAGCGGTTGCAGTTCATCGCGGCGGTGCCCGAGATCCGGGCAGGGCAGACCAAGCAGATGCGTGAGCTGGAAGACGAGTTCCGGACGCTGGTCGCGGAGCGAACCGGCTTCGGCGCCAACGATCTTCGGGTGCGGATGGCCGCGGCCACCGCGGTCTGGGGCTGCGTCGCCGCGCTGGATCATTGGGCCGGAACGGGATTCGCCGGACGGCTGAAAGACGTTTACACCGAGGCGTTCGGGTCGATCATCGATCAGGTCGAGACCATGTTCAGGTAGTCATCCGCGGTGCGCGCGGTTTGCGTTGCGGCAGCCACCAATTCCAGCGGCCGAACAGCCGCATGAAGGCCGGCACCAGCACCAGTCGCACCAGCACCGCGTCGATGGCGATGGCGATCGCGAGCGCGAAGCCGATCTGCTTGAGCTCCAGCACGTCCGCGGTCACGAAGCTGGCGAACACGGCGACCATGATGGCGGCCGCGGCGGTGATCGGCCGGGCCGTGCGCTGCAGGCCGTCGGCGACGGCAGCGGCGTTGTCCCCGTGCACATCCCAGTGTTCCTTCATCCGCCGGATGAGGAACACCTCGTAGTCCATCGAGAGACCGAACAGCACCGCGAACACCAGCATCGGCAGATAGATCTGCAAGAACCCGGTGCTCTGGAACCCGAGCACGCCCGCGCCGACACCGTGCTGGAACACCGCGACGGTGATGCCGAGCGCCGCGCCGGTGGCGAGCAGGTTCATCGCGATCGCCTTGAGCGCGAGCACGATACTGCGGAACGCGACGACGAGGAAGCCGAGCGAGATCGCGAGCACCAGCGTGATCACCCACGGGAAGCGGTCGGTGATCCGGTGCGACACATCGACGAACAACGCGGACGTGCCGCCGACCCTCACCTCGGCATGCGTCAGAGTCGCTGCGCGGGACCGGATATCGGTCACCAGATCGGCGGACTCGGTCGACTCGAAGGAGGCCTTGGGCACGACCGCCGCGAACATCCTGCCCTGCGCGTACTGCGGCAGCACCGCCGCGATCCGGGGGTCGCGGGAGAACTCGCCGATGAGCCGGTCCCCTTCGGCGCGAGCGTCGGCGGTGAGGGGGGTGTCGGCGGCGCCGGTCACGACCACCTCGATCGGCGACACCAGACCGGGCGTGAAGTTCTGCTGCACCAACGTGAGCCCTTGG